>CAYZPM010000015.1:0-78417 GCA_964480365.1 uncultured Gallionellaceae bacterium | reverse complement strand
TCCATGTCTTCCCAATAACGCAGCAGGAAGGCTTCGCGTTGACGTGCCGGTAAATTAATTAGAGCTTCTTCAATCAGGGCAATGACTTGCGACTGCTCCAAGGAGGCGTCAGGGGCAGGCGCCTGACTATTATTGTCCTTGTCCTGCAGGGTGTCCAGCGGGTCGTACTCCTCTTCTTCGTGATGCGGTGATAACGATGAAAACAGGGTCGTCCACGCAGAGCGCACCTTCTGCCTGCGGTAATGGTCGCGGATAGTATTTTGCAGGATGCGCTGAAACACAAGCGGCAATTCCTCCGTTGGATTTCCCGCATACTTATCCGCGAGTTTGAGCATGGCATCCTGCACAATGTCCAGCGCTGCATGTTCGTCCCGCACCGCGAACAGCGCTTGTTTATAGGCGCGGCGCTCGGATTCGGCGAAAAATCTGGAAAGTTCGTCGTGGCTGGCCAGTTTGCTTTACTCCAAAATTAATAAACAGTGAATACTATCAAATTACGGCACTAATGGTATGGTCGGACAATTCTTATAGCGGGCTGGGGGTTGACCAAAGTGCGCCCAAGCTTTATCTTACAGGGCTATTTTGAAAATTAGTTGCTTGAATATGGAAGGGTAGTCTGGCATGGAACTGAACGGCGCGGAAATAGCCATCAGGTGTTTGCAGGAGGAGGGGGTCGAGCACGTATTCGGCTATCCCGGCGGGGCCGTGTTGTTTATTTATGACGCACTGTTCAACCAGGACAAGATTAAACACATCCTGGTGCGCCATGAACAGGCGGCGGTACACGCCGCCGACGGTTATGCGCGTTCCACCGATAAGGTGGGAGTGGCTTTGGTGACCTCCGGCCCCGGCGTGACCAATGCGGTCACCGGGATTGCCACGGCCTATCTGGATTCTATTCCCTTGGTGATTATCAGCGGCCAGGTACCGACGTTCGCCATCGGTGAAGATGCTTTTCAGGAGGTAGATGCTGTTGGTATTACGCGGCCTTGCGTGAAGCATAATTTCCTGGTCAAGGACGTTAATGAAATAGCGAACACCATCAAAAAGGCTTTTTATTTAGCCCGGAGTGGGCGTCCCGGCCCGGTGTTGGTGGATATTCCCAAGGATGTGTCGAACCAGAAGGCAGTGTTCAGCTATCCGTCATCGGTGAGTGTGCGCTCCTACCATCCTGCGCAGCATGGCGAGGTTGGGCAGATTAAGCAGGCCGCTCAGTTATTGCTGGATGCCAAGCGCCCCATGGTTTACGCCGGTGGCGGGGTGATCCTGTCCGATTCTTCCAGGCAATTGATCGAACTGGTACGGCTGCTGGGCTTTCCTATTACCAACACTCTGATGGGTTTGGGTGGCTATCCGGCGACGGACAAACAATCGCTCGGCATGTTGGGTATGCACGGCACGCTGGAAGCCAATATGGCGATGCAGCATTGCGACGTGCTGCTGGCCGTGGGCGCACGCTTCGATGACCGCGTGATCGGCAACGTGAATCACTTCAATCAGGAAAAACGCAAGATCATCCATATCGACATCGATCCTTCCTCCATTTCCAAACGGGTGAAAGTAGATGTGCCCATCGTCGGTGATGTGGCGCATGTGCTGGGCGATCTGCTGGCGGTGTTGCATAGCAGCAAGCAGCAGCGGGATCAACCGGCGCTGGCATCATGGTGGGCGCAAATCGAGGAGTGGCGCGGCAAGCGTTGCCTGGTTTATAAAAATTCGGATGAAGTTATCAAGCCGCAGTTCGTGATCGAAAAATTGTATGAAATCACCGGCGGCGATGCTTTCATTACCTCTGATGTCGGTCAGCATCAGATGTGGACGGCGCAGTATTACAAGTTCGATCAGCCGCGCCGCTGGATTAATTCCGGCGGGCTGGGCACCATGGGCTTCGGCTTGCCTGCCGCGATGGGAGTGCAGATGGCACATCCTGATGCGACCGTTGCCTGTGTGACCGGCGAGGGCAGCATTCAGATGAACATCCAGGAACTTTCAACCTGTAAACAGTTCCGCCTGCCGATCAAGGTGGTGGCGTTGAACAACCGCTATCTGGGCATGGTGCGGCAGTGGCAGGAGTTCTTCCACGGCAACCGTTATTCCGAATCCTATATGGACGCGCTGCCCGATTTTGTGAAGCTGGCAGAAGCCTACGGACATATCGGCATGCGCATCGACAAGCCATCGGACGTCGAACCGGCGCTGAAAGAAGCCTTTGCGCGCAAACATGATCTGGTGTTCATGGATTTTCGTACCGACCAGACCGAGAACGTGTTCCCCATGGTACCCGGTGGCAAGGGTTTGTCCGAAGTGATATTGGCGGAGGAATTGTAAGATGCGGCACATTATTTCCCTGCTGATGGAAAACGAGGCCGGTGCGCTGTCGCGCGTAGCCGGGCTATTTTCTGCGCGCGGCTACAACATCGAGTCGCTTACCGTGGCACCGACCGAAGATCTGACCATGTCGCGCATGACCATCGTCACCAGCGGTTCCGACGATGTGATCGAGCAGATCAACAAACAGCTCAACAAGTTGGTCGATGTCGTTGCTGTAATGGATCTGACTGAAGGCGAACATCTGGAACGCGAGTTGATGCTGGTGAAAGTGCGTGCGGTGGGCGCGGTGCGTGAAGAGATGAAGCGCATGGCCGACATTTTTCGTGGGCGTATCATTGATGTCTCTGACAAGACCTACACCATCGAACTGACCGGCACCGGTTCCAAGCTGGACAGTTTCCTGCAAGCCATAGACCGCAGCCTGATACTGGAAACCGTGCGCACCGGCGCATCCGGCATCGGGCGCGGCGATCGAGTTTTGAAGTTGTAAAGGCAGTTGAAGGCAGACGTAAGACGTAAGTTATTAGTTAAATCAAAATCCGCGTAGCGGACAAAACCAAACTATCAACTTCCGACTATCAACTACCAACTATATTTTTATTTATTTAAGAGGCCAACATGAAAGTTTATTACGACAAAGACGCAGACCTGTCCCTGATCAAGGGCAGGCAAGTAACCATCATCGGCTACGGCTCACAAGGCCATGCCCACGCCCAGAACCTGAAAGAATCAGGCGTTAATGTGACGGTTGCGCTACGCAAGGGCGGTGCTTCCTGGGCCAAGGCCGAGGCCGCTGGCCACAAAGTTGCCGAGATTGCCGATGCGGTGAAAAATGCCGATGTGGTGATGATACTGCTGCCGGACGAGTCCACACCTAAGGTATATCACGCCGACGTGGAAATGAACCTGAAATCTGGCGCCGCATTGGCCTTCGCGCATGGCTTCAATATCCATTACAACCAGATCGTGCCGCCTGCTGACGTGGACGTAATCATGATCGCGCCCAAAGGCCCCGGCCACACCGTGCGTTCCGAGTACCTCAAGGGCGGCGGCGTGCCGACGCTGATCGCGGTATATCAGGATAAGTCCGGCAAAGCCAAGGACATTGCATTGTCATACGCCGCGGCCAATGGCGGCACCAAGGGCGGCGTGATCGAAACCAACTTCCGCGAAGAAACCGAGACCGATCTGTTCGGCGAACAAGCCGTGCTGTGCGGTGGCGCAGTGGAGCTGGTGAAAGCCGGTTTCGAGACCCTGACCGAAGCGGGCTACGCGCCGGAAATGGCTTATTTCGAATGCCTGCACGAACTCAAGCTGATCGTGGATCTGATGTACGAAGGCGGCATCGCCAACATGAACTATTCGATTTCCAACAACGCGGAATACGGTGAGTATGTAACGGGCCATCGTGTGATTGGCGATGAAGCTCGCGCCGCGATGAAGGAATGCCTGAAAAATATCCAGAACGGTTCTTACGCCAAACAGTTCATTCTGGAAGGACGCACCAACTATCCGGAAATGACCGCGCGCCGTCGTCTGAACGCCGAGCATCCGATTGAGGTCGTGGGCGGACAGTTGCGCGCCATGATGCCGTGGATCGGCAAAAACAAGCTGGTGGATCAGAGCAAGAACTAGACGTAAGTTGGAAGACGTAAGTTGTTAGTTGAGGTCAAACCCGACCGGCAACTTGCGTCATCAGCTACCGTTTACGCCTCAAACTTCCAACTTACGTCTTACGTCTACCAACTGCCTTTATGAATTATCCCCACCCCATCATCGCCCGCGAGGGTTGGCCGTTTCTGGCCGGTTCAATCATTATCGCGTTTGTTGCCACTATTTTCGGCGGCTCCATCCTGGCTATCCTGACATGGATCATCGCGTTGTTCGTATTGCAATTCTTTCGCGATCCTGCGCGCGAGATTCCACAGCAGGCAGGTGCGGTGCTGTCTCCGGCTGATGGACGCATCGTCAAGGTCGAGCGCACTCGCGACGAATATTTGCAGCGCGACGCCATCAAGGTCAGCGTGTTCATGAATGTGTTCAACGTGCATTCCAACCGCAGCCCGGTGGACGGTGCGGTGCAGCAGGTCTGGTACAACCCCGGCAAGTTCGTCAATGCCGATCTGGACAAGGCTTCGACAGAAAACGAACGTAACGCCGTATGGCTAAAAACAGTCGATGGGCAGGATGTCACCAGCGTGCAGGTGGCCGGGCTGATCGCGCGCCGTATCCTGTGCTATGTGAAGGCAGGCGACCAACTTAAGCGCGGCCAGCGCTACGGTTTCATCCGTTTCGGTTCGCGCGTCGACGTGTATCTGCCGCTGACGGCTACCGTAAAAGTTGCCATTGGTGATAAAGTGTCCGCCACGACCACTATCCTAGCGGAACTTTAGCAAGCCATAGCCATGCCCGAACTAAATACTCGCAAACCGATGGACTTGCGCAGGCGCGGCATCTACCTGCTACCCAACCTGTTTACTACGGCGGCGCTGTTCGCCGGTTTCTACGCCATCGTACAGGCGATGAATAACAAGTTTGAATATGCTTCTGTGGCAATTTTTATTGCTATGGTGCTGGATGGTCTGGATGGACGAGTGGCGCGCCTGACCCACACCCAGAGCGAATTCGGAGCGGAATACGACAGCCTGTCCGACATGGTATCGTTCGGTGTTGCCCCCTCGTTGATTGCTTACGAATGGGCGTTGAAGGGGTTAGGCAAATGGGGCTGGTTCGCCGCCTTCATATATTGTGCTGGCACCGCCCTGCGCTTGGCGCGTTTCAACACCAACATCGAAGTCATTGATAAAAATAATTTTCAAGGCTTGCCTAGTCCTGCCGCTGCTGCGCTGGTGGCGAGCTTCGTATGGGTGATGCTGGATAACCATTTCACTGGGGAGGAAGTGCGCTGGTATGCCTGTGCATTGACCACCTTCGCGGGTATTACCATGGTGAGCAACTTGAAGTATTACAGCTTCAAGTCGATCA
Source organism: uncultured Gallionellaceae bacterium (assembly GCA_964480365.1). Taxonomy (GTDB): domain Bacteria; phylum Pseudomonadota; class Gammaproteobacteria; order Burkholderiales; family Gallionellaceae; genus CAIQPV01. The sequence goes on along the minus strand of CAYZPM010000015.1, from coordinate 73,101 downwards.
ACATGCGGAAGAGCGTACCCTTCATCGTGATTTTCCTGTTTGCTTTGTTTTTTATTTTCATCTCGGTTGACCCGCCCAGCATCCTGTTCCTGTTGTTCCTTGGCTATTGCCTGTCGGGTTATGTGATGGGGCTGCTTGAATGGCGAAGGCGCGGCAAAGACAAGACAGGTGAGGAAGCCAAGCTGTAGTTCGCATGGCAACCATCGAAGCCAAGTTGGTTAACCACGATAATCCATTAGGCCGTTCGTGGTGATCCTGGCTGGCTCTTTTCGTCCCGCGCGTTGTCTTTCAACGACTTTGCGCATCAAATCCAGAAGCGTCTTTGTTTCCTTAACTGTCAGGCTAGATAGCGCTTGGGTGTTTACCTCTATTGCGCGTCGAGTTGCCTCTGCTTCAAGGGTACGAGCCTTCGGCGTAAGGCAAATGGAATGGTGGTCGGCAGTTTTTTGATATGCAATTCAGCGGATCGAAGTTCCTTGGTTGTGAATAGAAAGTCATAAAACACACAAAATTTCTGATACCCGCTATCAGAATAGAATAAAAAACTTTTTCCTTTTCTTATAAGCTAATGTCCAACTGCCTATAGTTAACGCCCATGCAATAAGCTTGGCTATGGGTGCATTAAAAATAAGCATGTCCAGTTGTATCAATACCGTGAATGCGGTAATGTTAACTGCAATCATCGCATAAATGATCGATTGCGGTATTTTGAGCATAAATAATCTCTTTTGGTTTGACGGGTTGGCTCGTTTGATTTTACCACTTAGCCTAAAAACGAGGCGATTTACGGATCACGTGCGAGAGACCTTAGCGGGTAAGTCCCGCATAAACGAGGAGCACCTTTTCCGGTAAACGTTTAACATGGTCGACCACCATGTAGTTCATCGCGCCGAATATTCGGGACACATACTCGTCTGCGCCGGGATCGAGACTGATGCAATAGGTATGAATGCCGCTACGTTTGGCATCTTCGACCGATTTTTTTGTGTCATCGTGCAAATATTTTCGGTCGGGAGCGTCGACGTCTGATGGCTCACCGTCAGTCATGATGAGCAATAACTTCTTGCTGGATTTCTGATTGTTGAGATGGTGGGTCGCGTGGCGTATCGCCGCACCCATGCGGGTGCCGCGTTGGCCTTTAATGCCGGCGATCCTGGCTTTCGGAACCTCATCGTAGGGTTGATCGAAATCCTTTAAGCGGAAATATTCGACGAAGTGCCGACTATCGGAATAGAAACCGTGGATGGCGAATGGATCTCCGACTGGCTCAATCGCTTCCGCAAACAGGATGCTAACTTGTTGGGTAAGTTGCAGCGCAGTGTACTTGCCATCTTGAACTTTGTCGTTCATTGATCTGGAAAAATCCAGAAGCATCAGCACCGAGATATCACGAGTTTTTCGTACCGAACGCATCATAATCCGGGGATCTGGCGGCATTCCCTGTCTGATATCGATCTGGGCCCGGATGGCGGCATTGATGTCTATTTCGTCGCCCTGTTCGAGCTTCCTGATACGGTGGGCCGCCCCATCCCGGATGGCACGGAGCAGGGCTTTCATGCGTGATATGAGATGCTGGTTTTCCGCGATAATGTTATCTATGATTTTCAGATCGCCGGACACGGGGCTTCTTTCCCGTAAGGTCACCCAAGACTGATCCTCGGTGCGGCTGCGGTAATTCCATTCCGGATAGAAGTATGTTGCGGAAACCGGCTTCCGGCTTGCCGATTCGTCAGGTATTGGCACCAAGTGGTTTTTAAGCACTTTGTCACCTTCTTCGACGCCTACGGCAGCTTTGTGGCTGAAGAAAGGACTGAATAATTCCAGTGGCACACTTTGACGCCTCCATAAATAGCGATTGTCATCACGGTAGGGGGCACTTGGCACATCCGAGTGGATATTGAACCTGATTTTCTTTTCCCGAAATGAATCCGCAAGTCTAATGCCTATGGTACGGGAAATCTGATCGTCTTCCAGGTCGTCAGCCGAGTTAAAGAACGCCCGCCCTTGGCTAACCCAAGGATTATCATCCTGATAGGTATCATCCAGCAGTGCGCGTGCAAGGCGGTTAAGATAATCGCCAGCACTTTTGTTGTTCAGGGGAGAGGCCGTATGCTGCCTAGCCCAGAGACGTTTCAGGCCAGGGAAGCTGCGGATAGACAATGTTTCCACACGCGCGTCCTCAATCATGGAAATCAAGGCGATTTGCCATTTGTCGAGTGACCGTGTGGAGAGAGGTTTCTTTCTGTAAATGAGGTGGGCTGCGGCATGAGCGGCAGCTGCACGATAGATCTCCAGACCCGTGACGCGCTGGACACCATCCAGCGTGTCATCATAAAAGGCATTAGGCAAATTGATCACGGAATACTCGATGAATGGTCTGTCGACATCATCTCCAACAGAATCCACCTCGGCCTGTTTGATGACAAATTCGCAGCCCCACAGGGCTCGCAGATATATCATGAGGCAGCGTTGAACATCGATGAACCGGGATTTCTCGCGTGGCTCATCCGGCGTGGTTAAGGTTTCTCTGGGGGCCGAGCTGAGGTAGTTTCTCAACTCGTATGCGAGGCGATTGAAAGTGGCTCTCAAGGGAAGATCGCAGTCCGGCAAGCATCGTAGGATGTGGTGATAACTAGCCACTTGGCAATCGTTTTTGGATTGCTTAGTGGAATGGCTAGTTGTTCCATCAGCTTTCGAAACGTATCAATTTCACGCGATGCGGTTCCTCCGTGTGTCAACTCTGCATCGAGCTTGCTCGATAGCAGATTGCCTGATTTTGTTGCACTGCGTCCAACGGAACTCTGCTCAATCAATGAGAAAAATTGATTCATTTGGACTACCCAAAATGCGTAGCTACCGCCGCATCAAGTGCGTCACGCATATCCGTGTCGTCAGTGATAGGAGACACCAAGGCAACACGGCAAGCCTTCTTAGGTTCGACATGCTTGGCAATAAGGTTGCCTGCATAAATCAGCATCCTTGTAGAAATCCCTTCATCCAGACCGTGGCCTTTGAGGTTGCGTGCCATTTTCGCAATGGAAACCAGCTTTCCCGCGATCTCCTGTGAAACGCCGGTCTCATGGGAAACAATCTCTTGTTCAACCGCATGCTCGGGATAATTGAAGTCGAGCGCACCAAAACGCTGCTTGGTAGACTGCTTTAAATCCTTCATCATGCTTTGGTAGCCGGGGTTGTAGGAAATAACAAGCTGGAAATCAGGGTGCGCATGCACGAGTTCACTCGTCTTTTCCAAGGGTAGAACTCTGCGATTATCGGTGAGAGGATGGATCACTACGGTCGTATCCTGGCGCGCCTCCACAACCTCATCGAGATAGCAAATCGCACCAAAACGAGCTGCAAGAGCTAGAGGCCCGTCCTGCCAGCGCGTGCCATTGGCATCGAGCAGGAATCGACCTACCAGATCTGAAGCGGTCATATCTTCGTTGCAGGCGACGGTAATCAATGGCTTCTGGAGTTTCCATGCCATATATTCGATGAACCGTGTTTTGCCACAGCCTGTCGGGCCTTTAATCATCATGGGCATGCGCTCAACATAGGCGGCCTCATATATAGCGACTTCATCCGACACGATTCGGTAGTAGGGTTCCCTTTCGATTCGATATTGGCTGATAATGTCTCTCATTACTATTTCTCTTTCCAATTGATATCGAATATCCGGCGATTGGCGAGCTTCATTATCCATGTTGCCTACCAGACAGTCGCAAAGGGTATTTCATATGCCGTATGCGGTGAAGGGAAAACAAGCTGAGATTGTCGATGCAGGCGCAGGTTGCCTCATCTCATAATCAGCTTTTCCAACTTCAGACTAAAAAGAAAACGCCAGCGCGTGGCTGGCAGTTTTTATGTGCATCAGTGCAGGTGGCTTTATAACGTATGTGCCAACCCACACTATTTTGCTGCGCTACTGAACGCAGCTAACCCACGCTGACCATGATAAACATAAAACTGTGGCATGTCATTAAAATCACACGTCACCGTATCATTTTCTTTGGCGGGGAACTGCATACTCTCTGATATTTCATTGCCCCATAATAGTCGTGAATGACAAAAATTGGCCACGCATCCGTCATTTCACAGAACTATCCGGCTTGTCGCTACAGAGACAAGTAACAGTGCAAATCAATTCGTCATCTATTGAGCATATCCTCCCACTATTTTGGATAAGACTTCAAAAGTTGCCTCATTTTCACAATGGGCAACATTAAACCTGAGCCATGGCGATGTTTCCTGATGTGGACGAAATACGTTGCCGGGAGCGAGCATAACGCCTTCTTTAGCTGCTTGCTCTGCCAACGTGGTCATGTTTATTTCGTCGTTTATTTTCGCCCAAATAAACATTCCGCCCTCGGGTTCGACGTAAGTTGTAAATCCCAACTTGTCGAGCCTTGCGATGGTGGTAGCTCTGATTTCTTGTAATCTAAGCCTCAATTTATCAAGATGCTTGCGGTAATGCCCGCCAGACAAGAGTTGATAAATGATGCGCTCGCTCACCTCGGACGTGGTTAGGCCTGTCAGCAGCTTCATGTCACAGAGGCCTTTGGCTAATTCTTTTTTGCACGCGAAGTAGCCGACCCGCAGGCTGGCAGAAAGTGTTTTGGAGAAGCTGCTGACGTAGATGACGCGATCCAGTTGATCGAGCGTGGCCAAACGAGTTATTTTTGATGGATGAAAGTCCCCATAAATATCATCCTCGACGAGGATCATGTCGTATTTCTCGGCCAATTGCAGCATACGGTAAGCCACGCTCTGGCTGATACTGACGCCGGTTGGATTGTGCAAGACCGTATTGGTGAAGAAAATGCGCGGATGGTGTTCCTTGATCAAGGCTTCCATGGTTGGGATATCCGGCCCATCGTGATTCCATGGCACACCAACAATCTTGGCGCCGAATGATTTCAAGCCGCCAAACAAAATGAAAAATCCTGGGTCATCTACCAATACCGCATCACCGGGTTGCACGAAGTATCGGGTAATCAGATCCATTGCGTGAGTGACGCCGGAGGTGAGAACGATTTGTGACGTTTCAACTGTTACACCGATTGAGGACAGCTTGCCTTGCAGTAGCTCCCTCAATGGCTGATAGCCCGCAGCCGTTCCATAAGCAGTAAAGAATTCGCCTTGCTTTAGAGAGAGCGCCCGCAAGGATTTTTGAATGCCGGTTTCTTCCATCCACGATGCGGGCAGCCACCAGGCGCCGGGCATGGTCTTGCTGGTGCGGTCTTCCAGCGCATTGCGCAATAGCCAGGCAACGTCAATTGAGCCATCTAGTTTGCTGATGCCCTCTATGGATGCATGAGACGCCGGGCGAGCTGAAACATAGAAGCCAGACCCCAGCTTCGAATTCAGGTAGCCCATTGCAACGAGCCTATCGTACGCCTGTACTACCGTAAAACGGCTCACGCCATGATCGAAGGCAAAGTTTCTGATTGATGGCATGCGAGCGCCACTTCTAATCACCCGGTTATCGATCAATTCCTTGACAGCATTAATGATTTGGTAGATGAGCGGGAGGGAGTCGCTGGAGTTTATATTGATAATTGTCATGGTTAATGAGCCAGTACAGTACAAGAATATATTTGCTTAACTGTACCTGTATTGTCAGGCTGTTGCGTTGTAATGTAAAGGCCGTGTAGAAATTACGTTCGGAATGAAAAAGGGGCAGCGCCGCTTCGCTGTAACAAGCTAAAGAGAGAGAAGATTATGACATTGGCAAATTGGTTCGGGATTGGGTTAGTTGTTGGTACTGCGGTATTCTTCATACTCTTGCGCAACGGGGTGATAGATCGATTGTTCGACACGTGGAATGAATAGGCGTGAGTTTCTTGCGCAGGTTTACTCATAAATACAGTAAGGATGAATCATGAAAATTAATGAGCCGCTTTCAAGAGTCCCGATCAAGGTGGAGAGTGCGCTTTCGCCGAAATATCACTGGAAAAGAAGGGCAACCCAAATAGCCGCACTCTTGCTAATTGCACTGATTCCGCTTACCGGACTTTTCAGGATTGATTTGCAAGCCGGAAATTTTGTGATCCTCGACCGCCAGATATGGTGGTCGGATTATTACCTGATGCTGGGCTTCTGGGTCATGTTGGCCACGGGTGCTGCGATGACTTATTCGACCATAGGCACGGTATGGTGCGGTTGGGCTTGCCCGCAAAACTCACTTTCGGAGTGGATCAATCACTTGACCTACAAACTATTGGGTAAGCGTGCCAGCATCAGTATCGAAAGCGAAAAGTCAAAGGTTGCCGCATCTAAAAACAACCCTGCTAACTGGCTTGTCCTTGCTATTGTCGTGCTGGCTGTCTCGTTTGTCCTGGCGATCATCCCGTTTCTGTATTTCTATCCGCCCGATGCGATCTGGTCCCTGCTTGCGTTCAGGCCGGATTTGCGGCTGCCGAGGTTTACTTATTACCTCTATCTAGTGGTCGTGTTTGCCATCTTTCTTGATATAGCCATGATCAGGAATGTCCTGTGTAGTTATTTTTGTCTATACCGGATTTGGCAGCACATATTCAAAACCAAACAGACTCTGCACGTGGAATATGATGCCAGCCGTGCCAATGATTGCGCCAAGTGCAACTATTGCGTGACCTCCTGTTTTCTCGACTTCAACCCGACCCAGTTCAAGATTTACGATAGCTGCATCAACTGCGGCGAATGCATAGACGCATGCAACAAATTGCATGCGCCAGAAGGAAGCCGTGGACTGCTGCAATTCGAGTTTGGCGAACAGAGACGCGCCAATACATGGCGTGACAATGTGGATGAACTGTTTTCGAGATTAAGTTGGGCTGGTATGGTTTTCCTGATCGGGTGCTCTTTGTTCGCTTGGGGATTTTTACATTACTCCCCCTATAACATAGTTGCGTACAGATCGGAAAAGTCTTCCGGGATTACGGTCAGCGAGTACAGGGTGCAAGTTTCGAACAAGATGTATGCGCCCGCGCAACTTGCGCTGTCCGTTAAGGGAATTCCGGAGGGTAGCTATAAGCTTGAAACAGAGAATCTGGAACTGACGACCGCCTCTCGCATGAGCGTCAATTTGCATATCTCTCCCGACCTTCCCAAGGGATTGCATCAAGTCATTATCGAGGCGCGTGCCAAGGACGGATGGGTTGGACGTTTTGGAGTGGAACATTACTCGGCAAGAAATTGATATAGGAGAATAAGATGACTAAAGAGCAAACGTTGGTAGAGAGTTACAGTCATGTTCGAAAGCATGAAATACCGGTCGAGTATCAGAAAAGCCAAGGTATAAATCTAACGAAGAAAGCCAGTTTGTTGCGTACGATACTGTGGATGCTTTCGATGGTGCTGCTCACTAACGTGGTTATGGCAACACTCTTTTATATTTTATATCGCTATAAAATAATCCAGTGAGGCATTCTGAGCAGTTTAATGTGATTCCTCTGTGGCTAAATGTTTTTTCTGGGTTAAATATCAGATATGCGGCAGTGTCCGCGCGATAACCCATGCACTCACCTCACGCGCACCGGCGCTACGCAAGGCAAGCGACACTTCGTTCAGCGATGCACCGCTAGTCATTACGTCATCCACTACGGCAACATGTTTTCCGGATAACTCTTGTGTACAGGTGAATGCCTTGCGCATGTTCTTTCCCCTTTCTTTCCATTTCAGCGCGGATTGCGGCGGGGTGTCGCGCACGCGCTGGCAGGCGTGTGCCAGCAGCGGAATATCCAGATTATTTGCGACACGCCGCGCCAGTTCCTGTGATTGATTGAAGCCGCGATCACGCAAGCGGGATGGATGCAGAGGCATGGCTATTATACAGTCCGGACGCACTTCTACACGTTGCGCCAGACTGTCCGCAAGGCCGTTCACCAGCATCAGTCGCTCACCAAATTTCAATGCCTGCACCAGCTTGTCGAGAGGAAAAGCGTAGGCAAAGACAGCCAAGGTGCGGTCGAATTGCGGCATGCGTTTCAGGCAGCGTCCGCAGATGTCGCCGTTAAGGGTAGGCAGCGCACATAGCGGGCAATGCGGCTCCGTCAAGTAGGGCAGGGTGCTATCGCAAGCCTTGCACCAGGCGCCATTGTGGCTGAATGCACCGCACAGCAGGCAGGGTTGGGCGGGCAATGCCTGCCATAATTTTGTGCGGATGTTCAAAAAAATACCGGTTAAAATTGACAAGGTGTGCCCATTTCGCGGATGATATTAAGTTGTGCAATTTAACCTATTTAACCGCTATGCAAACTAAAACTATACATGCTCCACACCTATCTCCAACTGCCGCAAGGAATAAAAGTTGGAGCGTTGCCGAAGTCGAGGCGCTATTCAAGCTGCCATTCGCCGACCTGTTGTACCGCGCGCAGCAAATACACCGCGAACACTTTGACCCTAATGCGGTGCAGTTGTCCACTCTGTTGTCCATCAAAAACGGCGGTTGTTCCGAGGATTGCGGCTATTGTCCCCAATCGGCGTTTCACTCCACCGGTGTGGAAAATAAGAAAATGCTGGATTTGGAATCGGTGGTTCAAGCTGCGCGAGACGCGCAGCAAAGCGGTGCAGGACGCTTCTGCATGGGCGCAGCATGGCGCGAACCCAGCGATGAGGATATGGAAAGCGTGTTGGAAATGGTCAAGGCGGTGCGCGATCTCGGCATGGAGACTTGCGCAACGTTGGGCATGTTGCGCGAAAAGCATGTCGAGCAATTGCGCGAGGCCGGGCTGGACTTCTACAACCACAACCTCGACACCTCACCGGAATTCTACGGCGAGATCATCACCACGCGCGACTATCAGGATCGCCTGGATACGCTGGAGCTTGTGCGCCAAGCCGGCATCAACGTGTGCAGCGGCGGCATTGTCGGCATGGGCGAAAGCCTCACTCAGCGCGCCGGGCTGATCGCGCAGCTAGCCAATCTGGATCCTTATCCTGAAAGTGTACCGATTAATAACCTGGTCAAAGTGGAAGGTACACCGCTGGAGAACGCCGAAGAACTTGATCCGCTGGATTTCGTGCGCACCATCGCGGTGGCGCGCATCACCATGCCCACGGCGCGCGTGCGCCTGTCCGCCGGGCGGCAGCAGATGAGTGATGAGGTGCAGGCTTTGTGTTTTCTCGCTGGCGCCAACTCCATGTTCTACGGCAAGCAATTATTGACCACCGGCAATCCTGAAATGGAGCGCGACCGCGCCCTGCTTGACAAGCTTGGGATGTATTCGCTGGCAGAAAAACATTAACAAAATTGACAGGCATGAATCGGCCTTTTCGGTCATTCAGGGTTACCGTCCAGTTTTAACATTCAACTTGACATAATATACGCAACTTGCGTATATTAATCCCCGTGAAAGCCACATTCATTGAATTGCCACCGTTTGAGCGGCATCGACAAAACTATTTGAGCGACGATAGTTTTCGGGAGTTTCAGAAAGTTCTGATGGAGAATCCTGAAGCTGGCGATGTGATTGAAGGAACAGGTGGATTGCGCAAGGTTCGCTTTGCCGATCAAAAGCGTGGAAAAGGCAAGCGTGGCGGACTTCGTGTAATTTACTACTGGTGGCAATCAGAAAAACATTTTTGGCTGTTTACCGTCTATAACAAAGACGAGATGGATGATCTAACAACTACGCAACGCAAAACCCTTAGGGAATTGCTTAAGCAGGAACTGGACGCTAGGAGAATCAAATGAAACGAAATTTGTTTGAAGAAATGAAAGAAGGATTCAACGCTCTGCAATCTGAACGCGTGGGCAAGATTACCTTACGCCATCATGTTGTCGAAAAGAAATCTGTGCCAACTATTACCCCAGAAGAATTGTTAAACCTTCGAGAAAAGTTGCATATGTCACGAAATGTCTTCGCCCGATATCTGCGCACCAATGAGCGCACACTTGAAAATTGGGAACAAGGCCGAGCAAGTCCCAATGCTCAGGCCGCAATTTTGATTCGTATGGTTGAGCGCTACCCTGATACGGTAGAACGCCTTTCTACTATTTGAACATCAATTTCCCTCATTGAACGACAGTGCACTGGTTCAATGAGCAATACGGCTGCTTATAGTGGTGGAGAGGACGTTCGCGAGTAGAATGCTGAACTGTCTCTGACCGGCCAGAACCGAACAGTTAAGTCCCAAGACTCAGGTTGCGAAGAAGCTTAATAACTCAGCAAGTGGAGCAAATATGAGATTCTTAAAACTGATGTTGGTTGCGTTCACCATTGGATTCTGGACTAATAGCAATGCGGCTGAATTGCCTGTTGTAAAACCGATTATTACATTAGGAATGCCAGACACCTGTGGGGCGTGGGTTCATGAGCGTGAAATAAAATCACCTCTCAATTCGTATTATGAAGGTTGGATGCTTGGATTTATGAGTGGGGTTGCACAGATGTCAGGTACTGATTTTTTGAAAGTCACAGATAATAAATCTATTTACTTGTGGATGGATAATTATTGCAAAAGTCACCCATTGAAAAACGTTGTTAGCGGAGCGTCTGACCTCACTTTAGAGCTAATAAAGAAAATGCACTAATGGCTAGGCTCTATTTCAGATAGCGGAGGTTATAAATGAGTTCTGGTGAATACTACATTAAAAATGGGTTTATTTATGGACCCGAGATGTCGGGACAGTTCTACATCCAAAACAATTACATTTACGGCCCAAAAAACAGTGGGCTGTACTACATTAAAAATCAATACATTTATGGCCCCAAGAAGGGCGGACTCTTTTACATTCGTGGCGACTACATTTATGGCCCGGATGAAAAACTGCCGTGGCTTGAGAGCTAAAGCAACAATTCAACAGTCGAGTGGACAGTCAAAAACAGGGAACGTAGAATAATATTAGTTACCCCACCTTGACCTTCCGCAATGGGGTAATTTGAGACGTTCACCACCGATGGACGTAACCACCTATACAACACTTATGTCCTTCACCGAACTTCAACGTCGACTCGATGACCGCGCCGCACAGGGGCTGTTACGCAAGCGCGGCGTGCTGGAATCGCCGCAGGGTGTGCGCATCAAGGTGGACGGCAAACCGTACCTTTCATTTTGCAGCAACGATTACCTCGGCCTCGCCAATCACCCGCAACTGATCGCCGCCTTGCAAACGGGAGCGCAGCAGCATGGCGTGGGCAGTGGTGCGTCGCATCTGGTGAGTGGTCACTTTGCGGTACATCAGCAACTTGAAAATGAACTCGCGGCATTTGTGCATAAACCTGCTGCATTGCTGTTTTCCACCGGTTACCTTGCCAACCTCGGTGCGGTGCAGGCATTGGTGGGGCGTGGCGACACGGTGTTTGCCGACAAGCTAAACCACGCTTCGCTCAACGATGCCATGCTGCTGTCGCGCGCAGAGGTGAAACGCTACCGCCATAACGATGTGGCACATCTGGAACAACTGCTGGAGCAAACTGATAGCGGGCGCAAACTCATCATTACCGATGCAGTATTCAGCATGGATGGCGACTTGGCACGGTTGCCGGAATTGCTGATGCTGTGCGAGCGGTTTGACGCATGGCTGCTGGTGGACGATGCGCATGGTTTTGGCGTACTGGGCGATGAGGGGCGCGGCTCTCTGGCGCATTTCAATCTGGATTCGCAGCGCATCATCTACATGGCGACGCTGGGCAAGGCGGCGGGCGTGTCAGGCGCGTTTGTGGCGGCGGAGCAAGTGGTGATCGAGACGTTGCTGCAGAATGCGCGCAGCTACATCTACACCACTGCCAGCCCTCCCGCACTGTCTTCCGCGCTGCGGGCAAGTTTGGCGGTGTTGCGCGAGGAAGAATGGCGGCGCGAACAACTGTGCGAGTTGATCGCGCAGTTGCGCGCCGGATTGGGAAATTTGCCGTGGACGCTGATGTCTTCATCCACGCCTATCCAGCCCTTGTTGATCGGCAGCAATGAGGATGCCGTGGCGTTGAGTGAGGGCTTGCGCACGCGCGGCATCTGGGTACCCGCCATTCGTCCGCCCACCGTGCCGCAGGGTACCGCGCGGCTGCGTATTTCATTGTCCTCCGCACACTGCAAACAGGATGTCATGCAGTTGATCAAGGCCTTGCATGAGCTTGCACGTTGAAAGTTACGGTAGTGGCGCGCCGCTGGTGCTGATTCACGGCTGGGGTATGCATGGAGGTATCTGGGATAATGTCGTCCCGCAGTTGGGGCAGCATTTCCGCGTGCATTGCGTGGATTTGCCGGGGCATGGAATGAGTGCGCCGCAAGGAGATTTCAGCCTCGAAGCACTGGTTACAATACTGTCTGCGGAGTTCGACGAACCGCTCAACGTATGCGGCTGGTCGCTGGGTGGACAGGTGGCGTTACGCTGGGCGCAGCATGCGCCACAACAGGTACGGCGTCTGGTGCTGGTCGCCAGCACGCCGTGCTTTGCCGAGCGCGATGACTGGAAATTTGGCATGGCGGCGTCATCCTTGCAGCAATTCGCTGCCGAACTGGAACGGGATCACGCCGCCACCTTGCGCCGCTTTCTGGCCTTGCAACTCCGTGGAAGCGCGAACGAGTGCGGACTGTTGGCGGACTTGCGCTCCCGCCTGTTTAGTCGCGGTGAGCCGGACATAAACGCATTGCGCGGTGGGCTGGAAATTTTGCGTGACGCAGATTTGCGCGCGGAATTACCAACTATCCGCCAGCCCGTGTTGCTTATCGCCGGGGAGCGCGACAAACTGACGCCGCCAGAGGCCTCGTTCTATATGGCACAGACCCTGCACGATGCGCGTGTAGTGGAAATCCCCGGCGCGGCGCATGCGCCGTTCCTGTCGCACCCGGAAATTTTTGTGGAACTGATAACGGATTTTTTGCATGGATGAATTCACAATAGACAAGAAACAGGTGCGACGTGCCTTCAGCCGCGCCGCGCGCGACTACGACGCCGCTGCCGTGTTGCAGCGCGAAGTGTGCCAGCGCATGTTGGAGCGGCTGGATTACATCAAGCTGAGTCCGGCAAAAATTCTGGATGCTGGCAGCGGCACCGGCTGGGGGGCGCGCCAGTTGGCGCAACGTTACCCCACAGCGCAAGTGGTGGCGTTGGATATAGCGCTGGGCATGTTGAATGTGGGGCGCGAGCAATCGGGCTGGTGGCGCAAGCTGTTCTCCGGTAGTCAGCAAAGCCATGTCTGCGCCGATGTCGAAGCGCTCCCGCTGGCCGCCGACAGTGTGGGAATGGTGTGGTCGAATCTTGCGCTGCAATGGTGTAACGACCTGCCCGCCACTTTTCGAGAACTGCATCGTGTGCTGAAAACAGATGGCCTGCTGATGTTTAGCACCTTCGGCCCGGACACGCTGAAGGAATTACGCAGCGCTTTTCATGGCGTGGACGGACACAGCCACGTCAGCCGTTTTACCGACATGCATGACTTGGGCGACATGTTGACGCACAACGGTTTTGCCGAGCCGGTGATGGAAATGGAAATCATCACGCTCACTTACTCCGATGTAAAATCGGTTATGCAGGATTTGCGCGGCATCGGGGCACACAATGCCACCGCCGGGCGCGCGCAGGGTATGATGGGCAAAGCGGCATGGCAGCACGTATTAGAGCGTTATGAAAACTATCGCCGCGATGGCAAGCTGCCCGCGACTTTCGAGATCGTGTATGGACACGCGTGGAAGCCCCTTCCCAAGGTAACGGCGGATGGTGCGCAGATTATTCAGACCCCGTTTAAATTATGAAATTTACGTATCGTCATTCCCGTTAATAAACAGCGACTTTGCGGGCGTTTTATGCCAGCTTAGTCGAATGGCTAGTTAGTCCATCAGGCGGGAATCCAGCGGGTTTAACCCAAATTGTTCATTAGACCGAAAACTCGTCATTCCCGCGCAGGCGGGAATCCAGTTGATAAAAAATTCCCGCATAGCGGGCCAACAATAAGATTTTGTCCGCTTCGCGGAGTATTATTTCGCTGGATTCCCGCCTGCGCGGGAATGACGGTGCTAATGGATTATTTAGGTTTAAACGGGTTGTGATTGATTTTGGTCAAGAGCCGTCCTCTGAACCTGCTACAAGTTTTTGGGATTCAGAGGGGGTTTTTGAATGGTATAGCTTTTTGCTCGGCTATATCACTGCACGATTAGTCTAAATGTACTATTGCTTTCGAGGTAGCTTTGCTGTCAGAATCAAATCATGGTAATTAGTCCAAATGGGCTATTAGTGTTGCAGACGTCAATTTGCTAACTAAAATGAATACGATATAGGCTTTTGCGAATTGGCATAGTAAGCTCCATAACCCCATTGATTTTTGACAAGAAGGGTCGGCGAGTCCGGCCCTTCTTGTTTTAAGGGAAGGTCATTTATTTAGTGCCCCTACCGAAACAAAAAGAAACCTTGGCTATTAGCCACGATATGATTGCCGAAAAATCTTGTTCTTGACCAAAGTAACGCACCATGAACCTGCCTCCTACAATCTTGCTCACCTGCTGCTGTTGCGGAGCTGCTATTTTTCGCAGGCAATGGCACAACCGGGTTCCTGGTTTCGTCCTGTGTAACGCCTGCGCTGACGAAATACAGTACAAGGAAGCAGCGGACATGCGCAGCAATTACGGCTTTTACCAGATTTGCGAGACATCCCGCCTGTCCAGAGAAGGAGGCAAGGGGGTTGCTGCACCTTAATTGAACGTTGACCGTCCATTCCCGCAATGTCGGACGTCTGAAATTGGGTGATTTGAGACGTCGTTAATCTAAATCAACCACTTGAATGTCGCGTGAATTTTCATCCAGAAGACTTAAACAAGAGACATTTTCAAAAACTGGATACCCGCCTGATGGAATAGCCATTCAATCAGGTTGTCAATAAACTTTACATAGCCATTCGGCTAAACTATCAAAATACGGTGAAATAAGCCGCAGGTTAGCTTTGTGTGACTGTTCGATTAATCTGGCAAACTACGCCAGCTAAGTCGCCTGTCAACGCCAATCTGGTTGCTGGTTATCCGCAGGAATGACATGTTATGCAGTGGGAGAATTGAGTGAGCTACTTCGTTACAGGTACCGATACTGGCGTCGGCAAGACGTTGATCAGTTGCGCGCTGCTGCATGCCTTCGCCGCGCAGAACTTGCGCGTGGTCGGCATGAAACCGGTGGCTGCCGGTTGCGATGATAACGATCAAAATGAGGATGCGAAGCAGTTGCGAGCCTCCAGCAATATTTTGGCTAGTTATGGGCAGATCAATCCCTATAATTTTTTTCATCCCACGGCACCGCACATCGCCGCGCGGAATGCCGGTGTGTCCATCGATTTTGCGCGTATCCTGACTTCCTTTCGCGAACTGACTTCGCAGGCAGATGTGGTGATCGTGGAAGGCATAGGCGGTTTCAAGGTGCCGCTCAATGAGAAACAGGATAGCGCCGAATTGGCGCAGCAGTTCAAATTGCCCGTGATACTGGTGGTGGGTATGCGCCTTGGATGCATGAACCATGCTCTGCTTACCTCCGATTCCATTGCTGCATATGGATTGAGATTGGCGGGCTGGGTGGCAAATGTATTGGATGCTGACATGCATGCGTTACGTGACCATATCGCGGCACTGGAGCAACGTATGGACGCACCGTTGCTGGGGGTGGTCGATTATCAGGCTTCACCGAATGCGCGCGTGGCGGCGACGCAATTAAATATCGGATTGCTGAAAAATAATGAACCCGAAAATGATGCGTAACCTTTTCCTGTTGTTGCTGATCCTGTTCTCCGGATGCAACAAATCTGAGCCACCCTTACCTGCCCATGCCGTTGATATCAGTTGGCGCTATGAGCAGGCTGCGGCAGATTTTCGCCTCACCGATGCCACCGGCAAGGCGCGCAGCCTGTCGGATTTCAGGGGCAAGGTGGTGGTGCTGTTCTTCGGTTACACCCATTGCCCGGAAGTATGCCCGACTACGTTGGCCGACTTGGCGCAGATGATGCGCCTGCTGGGGCCGGATGCGGAAAAAGTACAGGTTCTATTTGTCACTCTCGACCCGGAACGCGACACACCGGAAGTGCTGGCGAAATATGTGCCCTCGTTTTACCCGTCTTTTCTGGGGCTGTATGGTGATGCCCCGGCTACCGCACAGGCGGCCAAGGTGTTTGCTGTGACCTATGAAAAACATGCAGAAAAGAACGGTTACACGCTAGATCATTCAGATGGTACTTATCTCATCGGAAAAAACGGCAAGACGGTGTTGCTTTCCCCTTACGACCAGCACACCGAATTGCTGGTGCAAGATATACAATTACTGCTGGGCATGGCCCGTTAGAAGCGCGGTGTACGGGAAGGTTTTTTGCGCTTGATGTATGATACGCAAGAATAAGTTGGCTAGGGGTAGGGAATGAAAATACTGTTGGTGGACGACCATGCGCTATTCCGCGATGGAATGCATTACGTCCTGCGCAAACTGGATGAACAGGTTGAGATTCTGGATGCGGGCAATTTTCCGGATGCACTTAACGCGGCAAGAGACAATCCCGATCTTGATCTGGTTTTGCTGGATCTTCATTTACCGGGCAGTGAAGGTGCGCCTTCGGTCAAATTGTTCCATACGAGTTACCCCGACGTTCCGGTGGTGGTGGTGAGCGGCACCGACCAGCGCGACGACATCGAGAGGGTGATGAACAGCGGCGCGATGGGCTTTGTTTCCAAAATGTCGTCCGGACAGGATATGCTTCATGCCTTGCGCCTGGTGCTGGATGGTGGTGTTTACCTGCCGCCGCAATTGTTACAGCATGCTTTAATCCAAGTGCGGGAAGACAAGCGCAGTTGGCGCACCAATGAATTCGGCCTGACTGTACGCCAGATGGAGGTGCTGCAGCAACTTGCCTCAGGGCTCTCGAATAAGGACATAGGCTTGTCCATCGGTTTGGCGGAAGGCACGGTCAAGATCCATGTTGCCGCGATATTCCAGGCTTTGCGCGTGAACAAGCGGATGGATGCGGTGCAGGCAGCGCAACGCATGGGCCTGCTTGCGGAAAAAAAGCACAATTCGTGAACACAATGATACCTGTGTGGAACGCACCATGTCATTGAGCGATACGGCCGATAATTCCGCACCGTTGCCGAGTCGGCTGGTAGCTTTGCTACGCGAATCGCGCTGGTTGCTGCTGATTGCCGTGGCCTTGTATTTAATCCTTATTTTGTATGGTTATGATCGCAACGATCCCTCATGGTCGCACAGCGCCAGCGGAGCGGTGTTGCACAATCCGGGCGGCGTCTTCGGCGCTTGGCTGGCGGATGTGCTGCTATATGTGTTCGGTTTTTCCGCGTGGTGGTGGGCGGCGTTTTTAGTGCAGCGGGTGTGGGCGGGCTATCGTGGTATTTCTCCTGAGAGTCTGTTCGACCGCCGCACCTTGTGGCTGGCGCTGCCCGGTTTCGCTGTGTTGCTGCTGTCCTCCAGTGCATTGGAAGCGCTGCGGCTATACAGTCTGAAAGTCGCATTGCCGCTCGCTCCCGGCGGCATGCTCGGCAAGGTGCTGGGCGATGCGCTGGCGCACCTGCTGGGCTTTACCGGTGCAACCCTGTGCTTGCTGGCGCTGATGGCTGCGAGCTTCAGCCTGTTCAGCGGGCTGTCCTGGCTGCGATTTACCGATTGGCTGGGGACGTTCATTGAGGTCAGTTATTTCTGGACGCGCAACACTTGGCAAACGTGGCAGGATCGGCGCATTGGCACCCATGCGGTGGCTGAGCGCGAAGTCGTGGTAGAGGTAGAAAAGAAGCGCGTGGAAGATCACCAGCCTATCTACATCGAACCGCCAGTGATGGAAGTGCCGCAATCCAAGCGTGTGGAGGCAGAAAAACAGGTTCCGTTGTTTGCCGAAATGCCTGACTCGCCTTTGCCGCCGCTACATTTGCTGGATCAACCTACGCATGAAATCGAAGTGCTGTCCGCCGACACGCTGGAATTCACCTCGCGCCTGATCGAACGCAAACTCATGGATTTCGGCGTGGAGGTGAAAGTGGTTGCGGCCTATCCGGGGCCGGTTATCACGCGCTACGAGATTGAACCCGCCGTCGGCGTGAAGGGCAGCCAGATTACCAACCTAGTGAAAGATCTTGCACGCGCGCTGTCGGTGGTGAGCATCCGCTTGGTCGAGACTATCCCCGGCAAGGCCTATATGGCGCTGGAGTTGCCCAATCCAAAACGCCAAGTGGTGAAGCTCTCCGAGATTCTGAGTTCGCAGGCTTATGCGGACATGAACTCGCCGCTCACCATGGCGATGGGTAAGGACATCGCGGGCAAGCCGGTGGTGGCCGACCTTGGCAAGATGCCGCACGTACTGGTGGCGGGCACCACCGGTTCCGGCAAGTCGGTGGCGATCAACGCCATGATCCTGAGCCTGCTGTACAAGGCTACGCCGCAACAAGTGCGCCTGTTGTTGGTTGATCCAAAAATGCTGGAGTTATCGGTTTATGAAGACATCCCGCACCTGTTGGCGCCCGTGGTTACCGACATGCGTCTTGCCGCATCCGCCTTGAACTGGTGCGTGCAAGAGATGGAGAAACGCTATAAGTTAATGTCATCGCTCGGCGTGCGCAACATTGCCGGCTACAACCAGAAAGTGCGCGACGCGGTCAAGGCGGGTGCGCCATTGACCAACCCGTTCACGTTGACGCCGGACAATCCCGAAGCGCTGGAAGAGTTGCCGCTCATCGTAGTGTTCATCGACGAACTGGCCGACCTGATGATGGTGGTCGGCAAAAAAGTCGAAGAGCTGATCGCGCGCTTGGCGCAGAAGGCACGAGCCTCCGGCATCCATCTGGTGCTGGCGACCCAGCGCCCATCGGTGGATGTGATCACCGGACTCATCAAGGCCAACGTGCCGACGCGCGTGGCGTTCCAAGTGTCGAGCAAAATAGATTCGCGCACCATCCTCGATCAGATGGGTGCGGAAGCATTGTTGGGGCAGGGCGACATGCTCTACCTGCCGCCGGGCAGCGGTTATCCGCAGCGCGTGCACGGCGCGTTCGTGTCTGATCAGGAAGTGCATCGCGTGGCGGAATACCTCAAGGCACAAGGCGCACCGAATTACATTGAGGGTGTGTTGACCTCTCTGGATGAACAGGAAGCGGGTGGCGAGCTCGAAGGCGGCAGTGCGGATGCAGAATCTGACGCCCTCTATGACCAAGCGGTGGAGATCGTAGTGAAGTCGCGCCGCGCCTCCATCTCGCTGGTGCAGCGCCATCTGCGCATCGGCTACAACCGCGCCGCGCGTCTGGTGGAACAGATGGAACGCGCCGGAGTAGTGACGCCGATGCAGAGCAATGGTAATCGTGAAGTGATTGCGCCGGCGAGACAGGAGTAAGTTGTTTGAGGTGAGTCGGTGTAAACTATTTGACGCGCCGCAATAACTTACGCTCGAAGTCGTCCGACGAGTCTATCGAGGAAATCATGTCATTGGCGGCATTCATCAGGCGGCTGAGGTCGCGGGAAGGAATGTCGGGCGCGTTCTGGAATACGACCATGGAGTTGAAATCAATTTCCGCCGTGTTCAAATGTTGCAGGACAATGGTAGCAAGCCGTGTTTTGTCCTTGCTGGGAACGCCAAATAAGTAGAGAGGTTGTGTGCCGCCCTCAATGAAGTAGTCCACAGGATAGTCGTTGGCGTTGGCTACGCCGGGCACGATGTAGTTTTCGTGGATGCGTTCCGCATCTACATAACCGCGCAGTTTTTCGCGCAGGTCTTCATAGAAGGTGCTTTCAACGCGAACACGATTGAGAAAAGTCAGGTCATGCAACCGGGTGAGTGCCTGGCCGAAATGGAATATGCCGACACCCAACTTGTCCGCAGGCGTGTCAATGTAAAACTCTCCCTCGTCCTCGAATAAGTCCATTTCAGAAAGTATCTGGCTGAACACTTTGCCGCGCGTGCCTTCGCGGAACTTGTCTATATCGTTTTCGTAACTAAGGTGCATGAGCGTTCCGCCCATGTCGGTAATGCGGAATCCACCTGTTTGCAAGGTTTTTAGGTAGATGGAGTAGGCATCACCATCGGAGAAACTGAACGGCGTCGAGACGAAAAGCACCCCCCCGTCGCGCTCAACAACATTGACGTTTGCGCAAAGAGTGGAGCATACAGCTTTTTTTATATCCTCAATTTTCATGTTCAATCGAATAAGTCCGGTTCATCCGCTTGGGTTGTCAGTCCGGTAATGTTGCATCGCGTAACAAGACAATGGATCGCCCCGTTGATTGTTTTGTATTCTTTGGTTATTTCCGCGTAGCCTTCGTCCTTATTTCCCGCAGCAAGATAACGTTCCGTGGCTTGATGTATGTGGTGTTCAAACTCGAAGCGCTCACCCTCCAGCATATTGGAATGAGGATGGCTTGGGCCATTAAAGCGGACAAGCATCACGGCTTCACCACTTTTGGATAACCAACGTAACCCAGCTGAAAAACTATCCGACAACATGGTGCTTTGGCGGACGAACAAGGCAAACTCATGCTTGTCATCCATGCTCTTAACCCGAAAATCCCGTCGGGCGTGTTTACCCTCAGTCCGGTTTTTTGCACCTGGATTTTCAATTCGCTTGGGCATTTTTATAAGCGAGTTGATTTGCGCATCGGTGAGTATTTCTGATGCCATGATGAACGAACGAAAACAAAGAATGACGTTATTATGGCAGACTATGTTTCAGGATGAAATAGTTTGCCGGAATGACTGTTTTCCGTTGAATCTGCCGAGGCTATATGTTAAAGGATCAAACGCCCATTATGCTCACCGATCATTTATCTCTTGCTATATTGAAAAAACTCGCTGGTTCCGCTGTCTTTGCTCGTGGTGAAGATTACTTCAAGAGCGGTGCAGTCAGCCGGATGAAAATGGCCGATAACATGCTTTCTGCTCGGGTCTCGGGCTCTTATTCCTACTCTGTAAGGTTGTGGGAAGAGGATAGCGGGATTGAGTATGAGTGTTCTTGTCCGCATGGAGAGGATGGCAATTTTTGCAAGCATTGCGTTGCCGTTGGTCTGGCATGGCTGGCGGAAAACGGCCCCGTGGGTGGGACGAAATCCGCCAAGCAGAAGAAAAATAATCCATGGAAAGAAATCACTGATTTCGTAAGCTTGCAGGATGCCGAATCGCTCGCGGCGTGGCTGCTCGGAACCGCAAAGCGCGATGATGTGCTGTATGAAAATCTTTTGCTGAAAGCGCGGCGCGCGGCTGGCCCCGCTTCGACCATCAAGGCATTTCGCGCGGCCATAGACCGGGCTGTGGATACGGGTGGATACGTGGATTGGAATGAGGCATCAACTTACGCGGCAGGCCTTGAAAACATCGCCGATTCCTTGTCCGAGCTGTTGCAGCAAGGGAAAGCTGCGGCATTGGTCGAACTGGCCGAGTATGCCATCACCCGCGTCGAAGCGGCTTGTGAATATGTGGACGACTCGAATGGCGGCGAAATGACTGACATGCTGGAACGCTTGGGTGAACTGCACTACCAGGCATGCATGACCGCTTGCCCAGACCCGGTGGCGCTTGCCGAGCGCTTATTCAAATTCGAAATGACCGCTGACTTTGACGCTTTCCATGACAGTTTGCGCCGATATTCCAAGGTGCTGGGCAAGGAAGGCTCCGCCAGATATAAACAGTTGGCAGCGGAGGAATGGTGCAAAATTGGGCCGCTCACGCAGGAAGCGGAGCGTGGCGGTTATGATGGCCTTCGTTGGCGCATCACCCGGATCATGGAGAATATCGCCGAATTATCCGGCGATGTCGAAGCCTTGGTGGCGGTGAAATCGCGCGATTTGTCGAGCGCCTTGCGATACTTGGATATTGCTGAAATTTACCGGACTCACCGCAAACGCGATCAGGCGCTGGTATGGGCGGAGCGTGGCCTTAAAGCGTTCCCGCAGCCGGATAACCGGCTGCGGGATTTTCTTGCAGAAGAATATTTGCGTTGCAAACGCAACGATGAGGCAATGCAATTGATTTGGGTGCAATTCACCGAACGACCTGGCTTGGCGCACTATCAGAAATTACATCAGTTCGCGGATAAGCCCGGTCTTTGGGTGGCCTTTCGGCAACAAGCGCTCAACCATCTGGATCAGCTTATTACCGGACAGGCGAGCAAGCGGCAGGTACCCTATTATTTATCAAACGCTGCCGCTCTGGTGGAAATCTCCCTGTGGGAAAAAAACGCGGAAGCTGCATGGGAGGCCGCGTCGCGGGGTGCCATCTCAGACAGTTTATGGCTAAAGCTTGCCGCTACGCGTGAGGAGGGGCATCCGGGCGATGCCGTGCCGATCTATCGGCGGCTCATCGAAACAGCGATTGAACAGACCAACAATTCTGCTTACGAAGAAGCGATCAAACTGGTAAAAAGACTCAAGCCACTTCTGCCGCGCTTGGATATCCCGGCGGATTTCAGGCAATACATCGCGCTGTTGCGTGCCAAATATAAAGCCAAGCGAAATTTCATAAAGTTGCTGGATAAGTTGTAGGCATAGTGGTTCAAGTTGATGCGCAAACCTTTAATAAGATGTTAAGCTGGTTTTCACGATTAACGGCGGAGAGCGGTAATGTCATGTTTTAATTACAAAGTGTCGAGACTCATCCTGTTTTTTATTTTTATTGTACCGCTTGCCGCCCATGCCGATGCCATAGACAAGCTGAAAACTTTTATCGCCTCCACCCATTCCGGGCAGGCGAATTTCACGCAGGACGTCCTGGATAAAGGCGGCAAGAAGATTCAAGCCGCGTCCGGCAACATGCAATTCGTGCGTCCGGGAAAATTTCGTTGGGCCTACCAGAAACCCTATGAACAACTGATCGTAGGCGATGGCGAAAAATTCTGGCTATACGATACGGATCTCAATCAGGTTACGGTGAAGAAGCTGGATGCCGCGCTGGGCAGCAGCCCGGCTGCATTACTGTCTGGCAACAACGAGATCGAGCGCGGTTTTATATTGAAAAATATGGATAGCCGCGAGGGTCTGGATTGGATGCAAGCCACGCCGCGTAATTCAGATACCAGCTTTGCCGAAATTCTCATGGCGTTCGACGCGCAGTCCAATCTGTCCATCATGGAATTGCACGATGCTTTCGGCCACAAAACTATACTGCGTTTTTCCAGCATGCAGCGCAATCCGCAGTTGTCGCCAACCTTGTTTAAATTTGTGCCGCCTAAGGGCGCAGATGTGCTGGGCGAATGAACAGATGAAAAATCTTCACCACAGAGACACAGAGACACAGAGAAAACCAAACCGAAAAGTTCAACAAGCAGCAAAGCCTTTGTTGACTGAAGGTTCGTTTCTCTCTTGTTTTTCCTCTGTGTCTCGGTGTCTCTGTGGTGGGTGTTGTTTTGCGTGATATGTTCGACTCCCCATCACCCGCCGCGCCATTGGCCGAGCGTCTGCGTCCCCGGCATATCGACGAGGTCATCGGCCAGTCACACTTATTAGGGCCGGGCAGGCCGTTACGGCTGGCGTTCGAATCCGGCAAGCTGCATTCGATGATCCTGTGGGGGCCGCCCGGCGTGGGAAAGACCACGCTGGCGCGGCTGATGGCGTCGGCGTTTGATTCCGAATTCGTGCCGCTGTCAGCGGTGCTGTCAGGAGTGAAGGATATCCGCGAGGCCATCGCGCAGGCGCAGCAAGTGCTGCAACAGCGCGGACGTCACACCATCCTGTTCGTGGACGAAGTACACCGTTTCAATAAATCGCAGCAGGATGCTTTTCTGCCTTTCGTCGAACAAGGGCTGGTGACTTTCATCGGAGCTACCACCGAGAATCCATCGTTTGAGGTGAACAACGCCCTGTTGTCGCGCGCGCAGGTGTATGTGTTGCATGCACTGTCGGCGGAAGAGTTGGGTACTTTATTCGAACATGCGCAGCAAACACTAACCTCCGTTCGCCCTGAGCTTGTCGAAGGGGATAAGAGGAACTCAGGACAGGCTTCGACAAGCTCAGCCCGAACGGGTATTTTAGTGTTCGATGACGATGCGCGTGAGCGCATCATCGGTTACGCCGACGGCGATGCGCGCCGTTTGCTCAATGTGCTGGAGCAATTGCAAAACGCAGCACAAACCGCTGGCGTGAGCAAAATAGACAATACCTTTCTCGATAACACGCTGGCTCAAAATCTGCGCCGTTTCGACAAGGGCGGCGAGGCGTTCTACGACCAGATTTCCGCACTGCATAAATCGGTGCGTGGCTCCAATCCCGATGCCGCATTGTATTGGCTGGTGCGCATGCTGGACGGCGGTGTTGATCCGCGCTATATGGCGCGACGCATCGTGCGCATGGCGTGGGAAGATATTGGCCTGGCCGATCCGCGCGCGATCCAGTTAACTAATGATGCCGCGCAAACTTACGAACGGCTGGGTTCGCCCGAAGGCGAGTTAGCGCTGGCGCAAGCCGTGCTGTATCTGGCTTGTGCGCCCAAGTCGAATGCCGGGTATGTCGCGTATAATGCCGCCCGCGCCTTCGTCGTTCAGGACGGCTCGCGCGAAGTGCCGCTGCATTTGCGCAATGCCCCGACCAAATTGATGAAGCAACTCGATTACGGTAAAAATTACCGTTATGCGCACAACGAGGCGGATGGTTATGCGGCGGGTGAAAATTATTTTCCCGATGGCATGCCGGAAGTGAGTTTTTACCAGCCGACCGAGCGCGGGCTGGAAGCAAAGATTGCCGAGAAGCTGGCGCATTTGCGCGAGCTGGATGCGGCAGCAAAAAAGAAAAATTTGTAGGTCGGGCTGTGCCCGACATGGTGGGCACAGCCCACCCTACGTAAAACGGAGAAGATATGTTAGATATTCAAGCATTACGAAATGATTTGGACGGTGTGGCGGCACGGCTGGCGACACGCGGCTTTGAATTGGATAAGGTGCAATTTCAAACACTGGAAGCGCAACGCAAAACTATCCAGACGCGAACGCAGGAGCTGCAAGCCAAGCGCAATGCGCTGAGCAAGCAGATCGGAGTGTTGGCCGGTCAAATAGCCAGATTGAACGCTACCGAAGAGTCTGATCAGGCTGACTTCAATAATCAGCAGATAGAACAAAACAAGGCGGAAGTCGGTGCGATGGGCGATGAGTTGAAGCAGCTCGAATCGAAGTTGCCGCAAGTGTTGCAAGAAATGGATACTTTTTTGTCCATGATTCCAAACTTGCCGCAAGAGAGCGTTCCGCCAGGAAAATCCGAGACGGATAACGTTGAGGTGCGCAAGGTCGGCAGCATTCCGCAATTCGCTTTCGAAGTTAAGGATCATGTTGCCATCGGCGAAGGGCTGGGCGGTCTGGATTTTGAAACTGCCACCAAGATTTCCGGCGCGCGTTTCTCGCTGCTGAAAGGCCCATTGGCGCGGCTCCACCGCGCGCTGGCGCAATTCATGCTGGACACGCACACCGACCAGCACGGTTATACCGAGACCTATGTGCCTTATCTGGTGAATGCTGCTTCAATGCGTGGTACAGGGCAGTTGCCGAAGTTTGAAGATGATTTATTCAAGGTAGTGCATACGGGCATTTTGGGTTTTCGGATGTTGGGTGATGATATTCTTGAAAAAATTGAAAATGCTTTTAGCGATAAAGAAGAGAATAAGCGAAAAATAGAGTCTGGGGCATTAGATAAAGACCATGTGGCGTCACTAATAATAGATAGCGTTTATAAAAGTCTTATTCCGCTTTATCTAATTCCCACCGCCGAAGTTCCCGTGACCAACATGGTGCGCGACTCCATCGTGCCGCTGGAACAGTTGCCGCTGAAGTACGTGGCACACACGCCGTGCTTCCGTTCCGAGGCGGGTTCCTATGGCCGCGATACGCGCGGCATGATCCGCCAGCACCAGTTCGACAAGGTGGAGTTGGTGCAGATCGTGCACCCGGAAAAATCCTATGAAGGGTTGGAAGAGTTGCTCGGTCACGCCGAGACCATCTTGAAAAAATTAGCCCTGCCCTATCGCGTAGTAAAACTATGTACCGGCGACATGGGCTTTTCCGCCGCGATGACTTACGACATCGAGGTGTGGCTGCCCGCGCAGAATACCTACCGCGAAATTTCGTCCTGTTCCAATTTCGAAGCCTTCCAGGCGCGGCGCATGCAGGCGCGTTTCCGCAACGCGCAGGGCAAGACGGAATTGCTGCATACGCTTAATGGATCGGGTCTGGCAGTGGGACGCACGCTGGTTGCAGTGTTAGAGAATTACCAGCAGGCCGACGGCAGCGTGGTGGTGCCGGAAGTGCTACGTTCCTATATGGGCGGATTGGAAGTTATCAAGGCAAGCTGAAATTTATCGCTCCGGGCAATTTCAGGTGAAATGGCGTCGCCGGGAGATCTGGTATTTCGTGCGAGTCCATGTGTTTTAGCATGTCGTAATACAGGTGCACTGTTTCGACCAGCACGACCGCCTCGCCGCCTCTTGCATAACCGTGTTTGGTCTGTTCGAAATACTCGGGCTGTGAAAGCAACGGCATCATTTTTTTTACATCCATCCAGCTATCTGCGTTGAGTCCGTTATGTGCGGCCAGGACGCGTGCGTCTTCCAAGTGTCCCATCCCCTGATTGTAGGCTGCCAGCGCCAGCCAGGTGCGTTCTTCGTCCGCGATGTGTGGGGGTAGTTGTTCCTTCATCAGTTGCAGGTAGCGCGCTCCGGCCATGATGCTTTGGCGTGGGTCGAGACGATCGGTTACGTTCATGCGGTCAGCTGTATCCTCGGTCAGCATCATGATGCCGCGAACATTGGTGAACGAAGTGGCGAGCGGGTTCCAGTGCGATTCATGGTAGCCGATGGCCGCTAGCAATTGCCAGTCTATTCCGGTCACTGCTCCTGCTTCCTCAAACAGATGGCGTAAATGCGGCAAATCGGTTTGGGCCTTGGTGATGAAGGTGACCGAATCTATAGGCTCAAGCCGCTCGTTGTGTCCGTAAAAGCGATCCAGCAGGCGGCGCAATGTGCCATCCTGTTTGATGAGAGCAAAAAACTTTTGCGCTTCCGCAAACAACGCGTCGTCGCCATCCGGCGCGAACGCCCAAGCCAGTTTTGAAGGCGTGGCTATGTCGAATGCCGCATCCAGCTTGGGGTAATAATTGCGCTCCAGCGCCAGTTGTTCCTCGTTGGCGATGGTGCATTCCAGTTTTCCTGCGGACACTTCAGCCAGAAGACTGGTGACAGTTTGTTGATGGCGCGCCTCCCAGTGCAGCGCGGGTAACTTTTGTTGCGCTTCGCGCAATGCCGCTTCCTGCGCCGAACCGGCAACTACGGCGATGGTTTTGCCTACCAGCCCAGTCATGCGCTGCGGCGGGTCATTACACACTGCCTGCTCGCTTACGGTCTGGTAGGAGGAAGCAAAGCGCAATCCCCCCGTCTCATTGCCGCGTAATCCCGCAACGGCAATATGCGCCTTGCCTGTCATCAGGGATGGCGTAATTTGATCCAGCGGCAAGGGAAGAAGTTTGACCTTTACCTGCAATTGCTTGGCGAACAGGGCAATGAGTTGCTGCTCGAATTCCGTGTCCACACTGCTCTCGCCCTGCGCCACAATAACCGTCAATTCTTCCCGCCATGGTTTTATGGTCGGCTCGGGTGGCGTGCAGGCGGTGAGCAGGGCTGTACACAGCCACACGAGCAAGATGAGATAGGGATGTACCGGATTAGCCATGTAAACATTCTGCCTGATTTTTCGCATAACTGGTAAAATGCGCCGCCCCGGAGAGGTGGCAGAGTGGTCGAATGTACCTGACTCGAAATCAGGCGTAGGTGTGAGCCTACCGAGGGTTCGAATCCCTCCCTCTCCGCCAGGCACATATAACATGCTGATTAAGCAAGTTACTTTAATAATGCGGCGTACAATAATGGGGTGCAACTTTTTGAGTTGTATCCCAATTGCGAGCTTTAGAACAGGATATTTCGTTTCTCTCGCACAGGCCAGCTTGCCGCGCATTCACGTCTTCGGTATAGTGTCACCTGCCGTTCAGACCAATGGGAGAGTGTGCTACCCAGCACCGCCGAAGGCGCAACACCCGCAACCGCTCAGGCTCAATGAACCGTTGGATCAGGCAAATCTGGAGAGCGCTAAGATCGTTGAACTCGCGTAGCGAGTCTTTGTCCCCCTCGCCCGCTGTGCGGAAGAGGGATGGGGAGAGGGGATTTTAGCCACCGAAGGGGCACACGGCATTTGCCGCAATCTCTCAGGTACCAAGGACAGATGGGGCGCAGCACGAGTTCGTGCTGCGCCCTTTTTCATTTTTAGAAAGCAGATATGACGTTAAAACAGACCCCTTTGAATGCTGCACACCGCGCCATGGGCGCGAAGATGGTCGATTTCGGCGGCTGGGACATGCCGGTGAATTACGGCTCGCAGATCGACGAACATCATCAGGTACGTAACGATTGCGGCATGTTCGACGTGTGCCACATGCGCGTGGTGGATGCGAAGGGCGACGGTGTGCGCACTTTTCTGCGTTACCTGCTGGCGAACAACGCTGACAAAATTACTTTGCCCGGCAAGGCGCTTTATTCTGCCATGCTGCGCCCGGACGGCGGCGTGATCGACGATCTCATCATTTATTTCATGACTGAGCAGTGGTTCCGCATCGTGGTCAACGCGGGCACGGCGGACAAGGACATTGCGTGGATGAAACAGCAGGCTGCGCAACATGCAGACCCCCTCCCTAACCCTCCCCCGAAGGGAGAGGGGACGATTGCTCTTTCTCCCTCTGGGGGAAAGTTGGATAGGGGGTGGCAGCTCACCATCACTTCGCGCGACGATTTGGCGATGGTCGCAGTGCAGGGCCCGAATGCGCGCGCCAAGGTGTGGCAGGTGTTGCCCCAGACCAAGGCCGCGACCGAAGGTTTGCAGAATTTTCAGGCCGCCGATTGTGGCGAATATTTTGTGGCGCGCACTGGCTACACCGGCGAGGACGGTTTCGAGGTGATGCTGCCAAAAGAGAAGGTGGAAGCCTTTTGGTATGCACTGAACAAGGCGGGCGTAAAACCCATCGGCCTCGGCGCGCGCGATACGTTGCGTCTGGAAGCGGGTATGAACCTCTACGGTCAGGACATGGATGAAACCATCAACCCGCTGGAAGCAGGAATGGCCTGGACGGTGGACTTGAAGAGTGAGCGCGACTTCATCGGCAAAGCCGCGCTGCTGGCGAATCCGCCCACGCGCAAGCTGGTCGGTTTGGTATTGCTGGATCGCGGCGTGCTGCGCGGGCATCAGCAGGTAAGCACCGCGCATGGCGCAGGCGAGATCACCAGCGGCAGCTTCTCGCCCACGCTGGAAAAATCCATCGCTCTGGCACGCGTGCCGAACGGTGTGCAAATCGGCGACACAGTGCAAGTGGCGATTCGCGATAAAATGCTGGCGGCAAAGGTGGTGAAGTATCCATTCGCACGCAATGGTAAGGTAGTTATTAGTCTCTAGTCGTTAGCGGTTAGTTAATAACCGCGCAGCGACGACACCAACTAACGACTACCAACTAACGACTAATGACTAGGAGATTTGAATGAGCAACCCGAGCAACCTGAAATACACCGCCTCCCACGAATGGGTCAAAACCGAGGCTGACGGCACTGTCAGCGTGGGCATCACTCAGCACGCGCAGGAGTTGCTGGGAGACATGGTGTTCGTAGAAGCGCCTGCCGTTGGTCGCAAGATCAAGGCGAAGGAAGAAGTTGCCGTGGTGGAATCGGTGAAGGCCGCTGCCGATGTGTACGCACCCTTGTCCGGTGAAGTCGTCGCCACGAACAGCGAGTTGGACGGCGCACCGGAGAAGATCAACAGCGATCCTTATGGCGCATGGATATTCAAAGTGAAGCCGGACAACGCAGCAGATGTCGCCGCACTGCTGGACGCTACAGCGTATCAAGCAGTAGTGGACAGCGAAGCACACTAAAAACAGTCGTTAGTTGGTAGTCGTTAGTTGGCAGTTAAACCCGCACAGCGGACGACACCGAATTACAGCTATCAACTTACGTCTTACGTCTAATAACTAACGACTACCAACTGCCTTATGCCCTTCATCCCTCACACCGAACACGACATCGCCGCCATGCTCGCAAGCATCGGTGCGCCCAACATCGACGCGCTGTTTGACGAAATTCCTGCCGCGCTGCGTAGCGGTAAGCTCACCCAAGTGCCTGCGGGCATGAACGAGATGCAAGTCACTCGCCTGATGAGCGAACGCGCCGCGCAGGATGCCCCATTGCTCAACTTCATCGGCGCGGGCGCTTACGAGCACCACATTCCGGCTGCGGTTTGGCAGATCGTCACGCGCGGCGAGTTCTACACCGCCTACACGCCGTATCAGGCCGAGGCCAGCCAAGGTACGCTGCAAGTGCTGTACGAATATCAGACCATGATGGCCTCGCTCACCGGAATGGACGTGTCCAATGCCAGCCTGTATGACGGCGCATCCGGCCTCGCCGAAGCCATCCTGATGGCGGTGCGCGCGCACAAGACTTCACGCAAGGTGCTGTTGCCAGCTACGGCTTCGCCGATCTATCGCAGCGTGGCGCGCAGCATCGTAAAATTGCAGAACATCGAACTGATCGAGATTCCATTCGATGCCGCGAGCGGCACGATAGATATAAAAGCCCTGCAACAATACGCAGGCAGCGATATCGCCGCGCTGGTCATCCCGCAACCGAATTTCTTCGGTGCGCTGGAAGATGTGGACGCGCTCACCGATTGGGCGCATGCGCAAAACGCGCTAACCATCGCGCTGGTCAACCCGTTGTCGCTGGCATTGCTGAAAGCGCCGGGCAACTGGGGTACAAAGGGCGCAGACATCGCGGTGGGCGAGGGCCAGCCGCTGGGTGCGCCGCTATCCAGCGGAGGCCCGTATTTCGGCTTCATGTGTTGCAAGCAGGCGCTGGTGCGTCAGATGCCGGGGCGCATCATTGGTCGCACCGTGGATCTCGACGGCAAGGTGGGCTACACGCTTACATTGCAAGCGCGTGAGCAGCACATCCGCCGCGCCAAAGCTACCTCCAACATCTGTTCCAACCAGGGCCTGATGGTCACCGCCGCGACCATACACATGGCGCTGCTCGGTGCGGATGGGCTGCGCCGCGTGGCCGCCGCTTCGCACGCCAACACCGCCGCACTCACCGTGCAGGCAGCCGGTATCCACGGCGTGAAACTCGCCTTCCACGGCCCACACTTCCATGAAGTAGTGTTGCATCTATCCAAGCCTGCGGCGGCAGTGCTGGCAAAAATGGAAGCGCAAGGCGTGCTCGGCGGTTATGATCTTTCCGCACATTACCCGCAGCTGGGTAACGCGATTCTGGTATGTGTAACCGAAACCAAAAATGACGCTGACCTGCAACGCTATGTTGGTGCGTTGCGCGCAGCACTAAACTAAAAATCAACTAAAGGAAATATCATGAGCAAACCTACTTCCAACAAAACTGCCGTAACCCTAAAGGGCACACCAGTAACCCTATTTGGCGACTTCCCTAGCGTCGGTCAGATCGCGCCCGATTTCACGCTGGTGGCTAAAGATTTAACCGATGTGGGGCTGAAAGATTTTGTCGGCAAGCGCAAGGTGCTGAATATCGTGCCCAGCCTGGACACGGCGGTATGCGCCACGTCCACGCGCAAATTCAACGAAGCGGCAAGCAAGCTGGAGAACACGGTGGTGCTGGTGATTTCCGCCGATTTGCCGTTTGCCATGAGCCGTTTTTGCGTCGCCGAGGGGCTGGAAAATGTCATCACGCTGTCGCTGATGCGTGGCCGCGATTTTATGCGCAACTATGGGGTGAAAATTGCCGATACGGCGCTCAGTGGGGTGACCGCGCGCGCCGTGCTGGTGCTGGATGAGAATAACAAAGTGCTGCATGCAGAACTGGTGGACGACATCACCCACGAACCCAATTACGACGCGGCGCTCGCGGTATTGAAATAACAGAGCTGCCACAGAACCGGTAGCCCGGATGGAATGAAATGGAATCCGGGATCGTATATGCATGCGGGTAATTCCCGGATTCCGCTACGCTACATCCGGGCTACAGTGTTTTTAAGGAATAGACCATGCTGATTTTTGAACGCTCTCATCCCGGTCGCCGCAATGCGGCACAAGCACCTGTCAACGATGCGAAAGCAACCGGCATTCCGGCATCGCTGCTGCGCACTGACAAGCCGCTTTTGCCGGAGACTTCCGAGATGGATACCGTGCGCCATTACACACGCCTGTCGCAGAAGAATTATTCCATCGACACGAATTTCTACCCGCTCGGTTCCTGCACCATGAAGTACAACCCGCGCGCCTGCAATTCGCTGTCCATGCTGCCGAATTTTGTGACGCGTCATCCGTTGGCACCGGACAGTACGGGGCAAGGTTTTCTTGCCTGCCTGTACGACTTGCAGGAAATTCTGAAGGACGTAACCGGCATGGCAGGCGTGAGTTTGACGCCGATGGCAGGCGCTCAGGGCGAATTCGCCGGGATCGCAATGATCCGTGCCTATCATGAATCGCGCGGCGATACGGCGCGCACCGAAATCATCGTGCCGGATGCGGCGCACGGCACCAATCCCGCCACGGCAGTGATGTGCGGCTACACCGTGAAAGAGATTCCTACTGACAGCAATGGCGACGTCGACCTCGATGCGTTGCGCGCCGCCGTCGGCCCGCAGACCGCAGGCTTGATGCTGACCAATCCTTCCACGCTGGGCGTGTTCGAGAAACAGATTCAAGGCATCCAGAAGATCGTTCACGACGCGGGCGGCCTGCTGTATTACGACGGCGCGAATCTGAACGCGATTCTCGGCAAGGTGAAACCCGGCGACATGGGCTTCGACGTGATCCATATGAATCTGCACAAGACCTTCTCCACCCCGCACGGCGGCGGCGGGCCAGGCGCGGGAGCAGTCGGTGTCGCGCCGCGTTTGTTGCCGTTCCTGCCTATTCCCGTGGTGGGCAAAGAACCCCCTCCCCAACCCTCCCCCGAAGGGAGAGGGAGCTATCGCTGGCTCACCGAAAAAGACCTGCCGCAATCCATCGGTCGGCTGTCCGCCTGGATGGGCAATGCGAGCGTGCTGTTGCGCGCTTATGTGTACGCGCGCATGTTGGGCGCGGAAGGCATGCACCGCGTCGCCGATTTTGCTACGTTGAATGCCAACTACCTGATGGCAGAATTACAAAAGGTCGGCTATACCGTCGCTTTCCCGCAGCGCCGCGCCAGTCACGAGTTCATCGTCTCGGCGAAAGAGTTGAAGGATGCCACCGGCGTGTCCGCGATGGATATAGCCAAACGCTTGCTGGATAAAGGCTTCCACTCGCCCACCACCTACTTCCCGATGCTGGTGGCGGAGTGCTTGCTGATCGAACCGACAGAAACTGAATCGAAAGAAGTGCTGGACCGCTTTGTCGCTGCGATGAAAGAAATCCGCGACGAGGCGCACACCGACGCGGCGATGGTGAAGGGCGCGCCCTACACCCAGCCAGTGCGCAGGCTGGACGACGTAAAGGCGGCGCGTGAACTTGATCTGACATGGAAACGTAACACTTAACTGATAGTATACTGGGGCTTGTATATATACGATCCTTCCTCTTGAAAAGGAAGGAAAGTTGTTCCACTAAATAATCGATAGGTTCGTAGGCGCGAATGAATTCGCGCCCACAAATGCAACGCAATGAAGCAACGCGGAACTCTCCATCAACTGTTATTCCAGATCAAATAATGGGAGCGCCACCGTTCGTGCAACAACATCCCTTTCTTGCGGCAGTTGATCTCGGCTCCAACAGCTTTCGCCTACAAATTGCGCGGGTGGAAAATGACCAGCTATACATGCTGGATAGCCTGCGCGAGCCGGTGCGATTGGCAGCCGGGCTAACCGACGACAAACGTCTGGACAAGGCCGCTCAACAGCGTGCGCTGGTCTGTCTGCAACGTTTTGGCGAACGTTTGCGAGACTTGCCGCGCGAGGCGGTACGAGTGGTGGGCACCAACTCCCTGCGCGTCGCGAAAAACGCCGCTGAATTTCTGCAACAGGCCGAAGCTGCACTTGGATTTCCCATCGAAGTTATCGCCGGGCGCGAAGAGGCGCGCCTCATCTACCTCGGCGTAGCACAGGGCCTGCCGCAGTCGGATGGCAAACGCATGGTGATGGACATCGGCGGCGGCTCCACCGAGTTCATCATCGGCAGAGGGCTGGAGCCGCTCCGGCTGGAAAGCTTGTATATGGGATGCGTCAGCTACAGCCTGCGTTATTTCCCCGATGGCAAGATCAACAAGTCCAACCTCAGGCAGGCCGAACTCGCCGCGAGTAACGAACTGCAAACCATAACGACGGAATTTTCGCGCGGCCACTGGGATGAGGCGCTGGGTTCGTCCGGCAGCGCGCGCATGCTGTGCGATGTGCTCGAACAGAATGGATACAGCAATGGCGGACTGACACGAGCTGGACTGGAGGTTTTACGTGAACAACTGCTCAGTACGGGCGATGCACGTCGCCTCGATCTGATTGGTATGCGGCCAGACCGCATTCCGGTGCTGCCCGGCGGTTTTGCCATCATGTACGCCGCATTCTGCGAACTTGACATCGAGGAGATGCAGCCAGCATTAGGCGCACTGCGCGAGGGCGTGCTGTACGACCTGCTCGGGCGCTTCCACCACAACGACATGCGCGATGTCACCGCTAAGCAATTTATGCGCCGCTACCACGTAGACATGCGCCAGGCTGAGCGCGTGGCGCACTTGGCCGACTGGCTTGCGGACCAGTTCATGGGAGGGCAAGCCAGCGAAGATGCACTACGTCTGATCGGCTGGACGGCCAGCTTGCACGAAATCGGCATCAGCGTCGCACACAGCGGCTACCACAAACACACCGCCTATATTCTCGCCAATGCCGACATGCCCGGATTCTCCAAAAAAGAACAGGCTCGCCTGAGCTTATTGGCGCTGGCACATCGCGGCAAGCTGGACAAAGTGCGCGGCCTTATCGGTACGCAGGAAGACATCGCACTGATTATGGCGCTACGGCTCGCCGCGCTGTTCTACCGCAACCGCAGCGATGCCGAATTGCCCGACATGCATGGCCGCTTCAACGGCGCCAAATTCCAGCTCACCCTCGTTACCGGCTGGCTGGCGCAAAATCCGCTGACCGACACCGCTTTGCAGGAAGAAGCGAAGCAGTGGAAGGAGTTGGGGGTGAGTGTGCAAGTGATGGAAGGATGATTCCGGATTCTTGTCAAAGATGTAATAACTGCGGTTGATCGGATGCTAAAGATGCTCGTAAAAATAATCTATAGCTTGTTGCTGGTTTTTAACCTGACTCCTTGCGCGTTCGCAGACTCACTGCCGCCGTCCGTGTTGACTGCGCTACGACAGACGCATATCCCGCTTGCCGATATCGGCGTTGAGGTGCGCGAGGCAAATGCGCGCAAACCGCTCATCAGCATTAATAGTACGCAGCCGATGAATCCGGCATCGACCATGAAGCTGCTCACTACGTATGCCGGACTGGAGCTGCTCGGGCCGGCATATACCTGGAAGACCGAAGCTTGGCTCGACGGCAAGCTGGAAAACGGCGTGCTGCAAGGCGACTTGATCCTGAAAGGTTATGGCGACCCGAAATTTACTATCGAACAATTCTGGTTGTGGCTGCGAGAACTGCGTGGTCGCGGGCTGCGAGAGATTCACGGAAATTTGATATTGGATGGGAGTGCATTTCAGCTTGAGCCGCATGACCCGGCAGCGTTCGACCATGATCCGGTACGCGCATACAACGTTGGCCCGGATGCTTTGCTGCTCAACTTCAACGCTATCCGCCTGCACGTTATTCCGCATGGTGAGAAGGTCAGCGTCTTTACCGAACCCGAACTGGCTGGCATCACGCTGGACAACCGTCTGACCGTAGTCGCACAGGGCGATTGCGCCAACTGGGACGATGCTGTTTTCCCGCAACTGAATGACGCGATATTGTCGATACAGGGCACATTCCCGGCCTCGTGCGGCGAGCGTGCAGAATATGTCAGCCTGCTGCCGCATTCTAGTTATCTGAATGCCGTGTTTCGCGCGCTGTGGCAGGAACTCGGCGGCACGATCAGCGGCGAGATGCGCGACGGCGCGACTCCTTCCAGCGCAACACTTTTCGCTACTCATTATTCACCGCCTTTAGCCGAACTGATACGCGACATCAACAAGTTCAGCAACAATGTCATGGCGCGCCAGCTATTTCTCAGCTTGGGGTTGAGCTCCACTGCACCGGCAAGCATCGCGCGCAGCGAACAAGCCGTGCATGAATGGCTTGCGCAAAAACAACTGGATTTTCCCGAGCTGGTGCTGGAAAACGGGGCCGGGTTATCGCGTGCTGAACGGATCAGCCCGCACAGTATGGCGCTGCTGTTGCAAGCCGCGCAGGGCAGCCCGCTGCAACCTGAGTTTGAAGCGTCCCTGCCTATAATCGGCGTGGACGGCACACTGAAGAAGCGCCTCCATGAAAGCGCGGCGAGCAATCATGCGCACCTAAAAACCGGCTCGCTGGAGGGAGTAAAGGCCATCGCCGGTTATGTGCAATCCCGTAGCGGCAAGAAGTGGATTATGGTGTTTTTTATCAACCACCCTAATGCCTCGGCAGGACAATGGGCGCAGGATGCGTTGATTGAATGGGTGCAGCAGCGTTGAACCAAAATATCCAATAGGCGTTTTATCATGAGGTACCCATGATAAAACTGCACACAACCAAGATCAGTTAAGCAACTTCGCCTTCGTGGTATTTAGGAACAATTTTTAGTTCATCTGGACGAAAGCGGAGTCCTTCGCCGTTGATGTTTACCATCACAAACCAATCTTGAACGAACCCGGTAATGCGTCCGACCTGACCGTTGTGTTTTGCAGCTATTGAATCTTCAGGCGCAGCAATTAGAACACGGTCATTTACTTTGAGTTTGGAAATGGGATTTGTAGTCATTTTGGAATACCCATATTAATTTGGTGCCGTTGCTGGAGTGTCTGATTCTGCTGTGGGTGGAGTGAAGCTGATCTGGTTCAAGATGTTTCTTAAATGTGCGCCGTAGCCCATTTCACCTGATCTATGCCCCAGTATTCGAAAGATTCATTAGATTTAATTTTGTCATTCGAGGCGGAAAGATCAACCATTTCGGGAAGGATATGGCGCAACTTTTTGCAGTCATAAATTAGCTGCACGACAGGCTGCAACAATTTGTTTGGCACCACCTCTCGGACGATCCCCAGTTTTCCACTTTCCATGCGCACAAGCGATCCTGCCGGGTAGATGCCAATCCCCTTGATAAATGCCTGCACCAACTTGTGGTTAAAG
Organism: uncultured Gallionellaceae bacterium; assembly: GCA_964480365.1. Classification (GTDB taxonomy): domain Bacteria; phylum Pseudomonadota; class Gammaproteobacteria; order Burkholderiales; family Gallionellaceae; genus CAIQPV01. The sequence goes on along the minus strand of CAYZPM010000015.1, from coordinate 35,907 downwards.
TGCGTGTCGTTGCATTCGAACAATTTTCTTAACGCCTCGGTTGGTGGTATTCCCTTGTGATAAACACGGAGGGAGGTTATCGCGTCATAGAAATCCACGATGCCGATCATCTGACCGTGAAGGCTAATATTATCGCCTTCCAGTCCGTGCGGATAGCCTGTTCCATCGTAACGCTCATGGTGCTCTGCGGCTGCATTGAAAGTGATCTCGCTGATACCATTGACATCATTTAGTAGTTTGGCTGTGTGTATTACATGGCTTTTCATGACCTCAAATTCTGCATCATCCAGCTTCCCCGGTTTGTTCAATATGCGCCCCGGCACTAGCGCTTTGCCCATGTCATGGAGCAGCCCGCCCAAAGCAATATCCTTGATTTCATCGAGCGGCAATTCCAACACCCGTCCGAACGCAACCGCCAAGGCGGACACGGAAACCGAATGTTGATAGGTGTATTCATCGCGGGTCTTCAATTGAGCCAACGGCAACAAAGCGGAGGGGAAGCGGAACATCGAGTCAACAATGTTATCGATCATGGGTTCGCAATGTTCCAAAGCGATTTGTTTGCCAAGCCGCACGTCCTTCATCATGTCGTGTATCAATTTGCTGGCATTGGAATATAGCTCTTTGGCGCGATTGAATTCCTCTGCGGGAGAAAGCCTGACGATGATGCTCGATATAAATGCGGATGGTTCGGCTAAAGGCTCTTCGATTTCCTCTATTTCTTCGACATTTTCCGTGCTTGATTCTGCAACCCTCACATCCGCACCAAGGGCGGTGTCGATGAAGACTTCCGCGACACCAGTTCCAAGAATCTTGTTCAGGGTGGCGACTTCATCGACCTTGAAACGATTGCGTGCGAAAGGATGATCCATCCAGCCGCAGTTAAGGTCGTGGATGTACATGCCGATTTCAAGTTGGTCTATGGGTATCTTTTTTATCATTTTCGCTACGGCTGATTTGAATGCATTGTCCGATTTCCAACTGCAACCTTACTGGCAAGAATACCCTTAACCCTATTCTGCGTAAAGCTGAAGTCGGCTGCGCATTCTGATGAAGTCCCATACATGAAACATGAAAGTGTCTGAGTTGGACGACAGACGCGATGAAAAAACTTTTGCTCGGCAAAAGATACGGGCCGCTCAGCCTGTATTTTCGTCAAACATATGGATTTCGCTCTTCCTTTGGTATGTGTCGTTTTGACAGAATGTCTGACAGGATTTTTTTCCCATCTCCTTTGAAATGAACGAATTTCATTTCTAAACGAAATTGACCATGAACCGAATCCAGCAAGGTGTACTTTGTACTACATTCGATTTCTATGATAGTTTTTTTCTGCCCTAGATGCATTGGAGGGATTGAAAGTAATATAACGACCTCTGTCGTAAATGAAACATTACGCTCTATAAGTATGCTTGCCCCATTCAAAGACAGATCATGTGTGCGTCCATGATAGATGTCGTGCTTGCCACTACTCTTATTAACAATCGCGGCATGCCAGTGCAATGGATGCCGGTAATTTTCTTCTTTGAAAATATTGCCGCCAATAGATAGGGGATGCTTCTGGTAAACGCTTTCATCTTTAGTGATATTTGCATCTTCAATACTCATCACGTTAGTTTGCCTTGTCTGACTTGGCAACTCTATCGACTCTGGTGGCGTGAACGAAGCAAGCAATTCGGCAAGTTCTCGCGACAAATCGAAAGTGTCGCTACCATCAACATCAGTCGTAGCGGGTTGGGATACCTCGCTAGCATTTGACAATTCATTAAAAGCATTGCCGACGGCGGGATCAGTTATGTTTTCGTTGGACATGGTTCTGCACACATCAGAGGTTGACGAGACGATAACACTATAAACGCCTTGGTGGGTCGAGTAATACGAATAAACCCCCGCCAAGATTGGGAATTTTTACGGAAAAATTAGTGTGATATTGCCCAAGGCAATTTTATTGACAAAACCATGCCCAATTACGCCTTGCCCGGCTGGATTCGGTTTTATGAATAGTAAACCAGAGTGACGACGGCTGGCCGGTTACCGACCGTTCGATGCACACGGCTCAACAAAGGCATTTTTCGACACCCGGTTTCACAACTTTATTGTCCGGAAAACTTATTGCTTTCTAAGGTAATTAGAGGTCATCTTTTTGTTGTGATGCAATGAAACTTGAAATGATGCGGGGACTCTAAGAAACGGGAAAGGAGTTTTCTTTCTCTGGTTGTTTTATTTATTGTTGTTAGCATGTTTATTCAATGCGTTGAGGAGTTTCAATAGATTGAAATATTTTGCTTTCTCGACTGCTACAAATAATGAACATGATCGTAGGTTGATTAATAAAAAGTCATTTAGAAACATAATGTAAATTGATCGTTCATAAGCAACACGTTTTGAATTGCATGTTTTTTGACGGGAGGATGCAGTAGTGATTTTAGTTATGTGAAAGGAGAATTATCATGGCAAATATTATTCCACATTCTCCGTTGTTAGGTGATGTCACTCGGTTTAATCCGTTTTTGGATGTTGATGACTGGTTTAATGGTTTTGCTATGCGTCCGTTTCTGCGTGAAATGGATGCTAAACCCCAAATCAAGATGGACGTAACCGAAAACAGTAAGGCTTATGTTGTACACGCCGAGATTCCAGGGGTTCATAAACAGGATATCAAGGTGGCGGTAGATGGCAACATGGTTACCATCAGCGCGGAGATCAAACAGGAAAAAGAGGAAATGAAAGGCGAAAAAGTTCTTTGGCATGAGAGGTATCAAGGCTCAAGTTACCGGAGTTTTACTTTGGCCAGCAATATTGATGAGGATAAAACTCAAGCCAAGTATGACAATGGTATATTGGAACTGACTTTGCCAAAGAAAAATGAAAGTCCCCATAGGGAAATCCTCGTTTCATAACGTATCCATTTAATCGTCATTCCTGCGTGTGCAGGAGTGACGATTTTTGTCTATGGGTTACACACATCCGGTTTGTTTTTCATAAAAATTTGATGAGGATGCAGGTTCGACGGTGGCACCTAGACGGTGCAAAAACGAGCCAATCTTGCCAGTGTCTGTGGGTTCATGCCGACGAAATGAAGGGTAGGAAACCAGTCGTGCAGTCAATCCAAGATCAGGCTTATAATATTCTAACGATTCAGGTTGGACAGGACTAAAATTGGGTATTCGTCTATCGAGATGAACCCTCAACAGTGGCGAATACTGTCCAATCTGGCGGAGCAAACGCTTACATGAAAAGCAAATATATGATTAGGAATTCTTTATTGATTGGGTTGCTAATTGTGTTGCTGGTGGGGTGCGAAACTCCTGGGAAATTAAATGGTAGTTCCGGACAAAAAATCATTTACACAACAAAAATTCCGATTCCGGACTAATCGGTTGTATTTCGACGCGCTGGAGCAGGAGATGTTATCTGCATGGTCGCTATGCTGGTTATTTATCGCCATTTAACGCCGGACCTGTGGTCACTGATACCCTGCGTTAGCTAGTCCATTTTCAGCTGCAATTAACGCTAGCAGCACGAAAAGCTATGGCAAGCAACCCTGCAAGCAAGTTCAGTTTCGGCAGATCCATGCGTCCTTAATCAGTGTGAGCTTCTGTTGAACAGGACGCTTCCTGTTTGTTCTTGCTGCCACAGCAGCTACGCATTCCAGTCTGGAATTTCTCTCTTTCCTCTTGCGTCATCTGCTCTAAGCGGTTTCTATGCCAGCGGCCATGAAAACCGTGACCACGTAACCCGCCGAACAGTATCTTGCTCAGTAGCAACACTCCCAACGCCTGCATATAGTCAATATCCCTGCCACCGACAAACAAAGTCGGGATCAGCCAATTCCACAACGCCATCACCACCCAGCCCAGTGCACCGATGCCGAGTATTACCAATGGCACTATAGCCCAGCATTTCGGTTTGCAGTTCATACCCATTTCATTTCTCCTTTACAGATTGAATTCGTCATATAGCGTTTGTAGCCGTGCCCGCAGATGCAGGACTGCATAACGCTTGCGTGCCAGCAGCGTGTTCAGACCAACGCCGCTTTCCGCTGCCAGTTCCTTGAAACTGCGCCCCTCCATCTCGTGGGCGATAAATACATCGCGCTGCTCTTCCGGTAATTCGCCAAGTGCGACATACACCTCTTCCAGCAACACTGTTCTCGCATAAGCAGCTTCTGCTCCGGCATCGGGCGATGGCAAAACATTTTCAAGCCAGTATTCGTCATCGTCCTCGCCAGATACTTGAGGCAGCGGTTCTTCCTTCTTCTTGCGGAAGCGGTCAATGATGCGGTTGCGTGCTACCCGAAAGAGCCATGCGCCAACCTGCTCGATGGGTTCCGGCAAGCGGTAGGCTTCCACGAACTCAAAAAATACGTCCTGCAAGATGTCCTCAGCTTCACCTTGGTCAGGGACACGCCGCCTGATAAAATTCTTGAGCCGCCCACTCTCACGCAGGATAGTTTCGGTGATGCTTTTATCCTGTTCAGCCATCAGCAAGTTATGGGTTAAGGTGGTGTCCATGCCTGTAAAGACGAATCACAGATAAAAATATTGTAGGGTCGGATAAAATAATTCTGGGGAAATGACATTCGACAGGTAGTGACAAAGTAGCACTGTGCAGGCACTGCTGAAAATCCTGTGCCGACCGCACCAGCCAAACTATTTTCCGGCCAGCGCAGCCAGGCTGGCAGCGTGTACACTGGAAGCTCGAATGATACTGCCCTTGCCGTCCGCTAGATCGCGCGTGGCAGCGGCACTGCCATATGAAGACCTGCCCTGAACTACACTCCAACTGCGGCTTATTGCCCAGAAGGCGGAGGTGGTGGAGGGTAGTAAGTTGGTGCTGGTGCAGGCGGTTGAACGTGCCTTACTCGGGGCTGATAGTAGCCCCCTTGAGGGAGCTGGTTCCCTTTGGAATACATGCATTGCTCATAAGCAATATCATACCGACGCTGAGCTTCACGCTCACTATAATTCGCTTCACCAGAGCCAATAGCAGCACCACCCAACATTCCAACGGCTGCACCCGACCCGGCACCCTGATGCCCTCCCATAAGCGTCCCAGCAACTGCTCCGACTGCTGTGCCAACTGCAATACTTTTTACCTCACTGTCTGTTGCAGCCTGGTTGGCAGATGTTCCGATAGAATTTTGGGCAAATTGCCTACACACCTGATCTTCGGCATTAAATTGTTCAAATGACTTGCCAGGAGCAGGCATCACCGCAACACTGGGGCCACTCGGAACACTTGTACATCCCGCAAGAACACCCAATAAAGCGACTGCAAGAATAGAATAGCGCATGATTTCCACCTCCAAACAGTAGTTACTCAAGAAAATAGAACGGAACATTACACGCTCCCAGTCCACATCAAGACATGATGTCTAATGGGGTGCTGCCTGGGGCGGTTGAACCGGTACTGGCTTCCATCCTTCTGGGCAATTGGTTACATAAGGATAATAACCTTTTGAAGACGCACAGTAATACCAGGACTGGGCAGGCGGCTGAGGCTGGGGTTGAGCCTGAACTGGAGCAGGTTGAACATAGACGGGAGGCTGATCATATAATGGATAAGGATACGGGTATGGATAAGGGTATGGGTATGGATAAGCCAAGTCATAAGCAACAACACCGCCCACCACCACTGGACCCACCCAGCCACCTCTCCAGCAACAACCACGATAAGCGTAAGCCGGAGAGATTGATAAAATTGCGAGAATTACTATCAGTAATTTTTTCATAATATGCCCCCCTCTTAACTCTTTATTTTTCACAGCATCTGCGGATGAGCTAACTACACTTTCCTGTCAGGCACGACCAACTTCCGCACTTTGCTTTCAAACTGCGATTATACGACCACCCAAGCAATGCAAGGTTCCCCCAGAGGCCTGCGCGTTGTTTTTTTCCACAGGTCTGTTACTGTTGTAACCAAGCAATAAATCAGGGCGGTGACATGAAAGAATCACTTGAAATCTTTCCTTGGCAAGAAAATTTTGCCACTGGCATCCCCCAGATTGATGAACAGCATCAAAGATTGGTGTATTTACTTAATAAGTTGGCAAATAGATTAGCCTTTCAGTCCGACACACGCGACTTGAACAACATTTTCAACGAGCTAGCGGATTATGCTGTTTACCACTTCCAGACTGAAGAAAATGTCTGGCACGAGTTCCTTGCGGGAGACTCTTGGGAAGAAGCGCACAAAAAATCACACGGAAGTTTTGTGGATGATGTACTCAGGCTGAAAGATGAAGAAAACAGCAAGCCCCTAAGTGAAGTGCTTGAAGATGTGCTCTTATTTTTGACTCACTGGCTAATTTTTCACATTTTAGATTCAGACAAGCGCATGGCAAATGTCGTACTGGCGGTGCAATCGGGTATGTCGCTGGAGCAGGCGAAGCAGCATGCCCATCAGGAAATTAGCGGGGCGACAGAAGGCCTGATTCAAACTGTGCTTTCCATGAATGACACACTCACTTCCCACACATTGCAGTTGATGAAAGAGGTCATGGAACGCCAGAAGGCCGAAGCAAAACACCGCCTTTTCACAAACACTATGGAATCCATGTGCATTACTGACCGTGAGCGAGAGGTCATGATGCTGGTTGTCGCAGGATATTCCAGCAAGGAAATAGCACTTCGTCTTGCCATCAGCTTCCGGACGGTGGAAGTTCACCGCGCCCACCTCATGCAAAAAACCGGTGCATCCAATCTGATGGAGCTTGCCCGTATTGCAGAGGAATTAAAATTATTTCAACCGCATAACTAATGCGGAAGCCTGCTGTTTATTATAAATTTCACCTTATTTTTGAAATGTAACAACACGAAGTTCGTCAACCCGACATTAATGGCAAAGCTGCCGCAGACTTTAAGACTCTGCGCATGAGCATCCGCCTAGCGACTCTTTAGCACGCAATTGTTGACACTTGAATCCGTTACAAACAAACCCAATATATAAGCTAGTTGATAATTGGATTTTGCCATGACTACTGCGCTACATGTTGTTTGCCCTCATTGCCATGCTGTGAACCGTTTGCCAGCCGATCGCCTTAGCGATTTAGGCACCTGTGGCAAATGTCATTCCAAACTGTTTACTGGTCAACCTGTTGAATTGGACGAAGCCAGTTTTGATAAGCACGTTACCCGTTCCGACCTGCCGCTAGTGGTTGACTTCTGGGCACCTTGGTGTGGGCCATGCCGAAGCATGTCGCCATCCTATGCGGAGGCTGCTCTCCAGCTAGAACCCCATTATCGACTGGTCAAGGTTAATACAGAGCAGTCGCAAAATCTGGGTGCCCGTTTTAATATCCGCAGCATCCCCACCATTGCAATTTTCCGTAATGGACGTGAAGTTGCACGGCAAGCTGGCGCCATGGATACTGGCGGCATTGTGCGCTGGGTCAAGAGCAACGGCTAACGGGTGCCTTGGAGATTAACCAGAATATAAATCCACGCTGGCGACTAGCACATGAACCCAATTCTGCACTACCTGAAAGAGCAAGGTGAATGTCTCGACACAGATATTGCCAAAGCCGTTGGCATTCCACTGGATGAGGTACATCTCCAATTGGCTGATCTTAAGGCCAAGAATCAGGTAATGCTTTGCCACTCAACTAAATTTGTTAAGGGCAAGGAAATAAAGGCCCTCATTTGCAGGATTTCTGGATATATTCCTCCAGCAAAACCAGGTGCAAAGCCCAAAGTGGGCATTACTTTGTCGTAGCAAACAAGCCAGAGTCTAGCTTACGTTGTAGGAATCTCTCGAATTCCTTGCCTGGAACAGGTCTGGAAAAGAAATAGCCTTGACCGAAATCACAGCCTGCCGCTATCAACAAATCACGCTGCTCAGCAGTTTCTATTCCCTCGGCTATGACCTTTATGCCGAGTTTGTGCGCCATGACGATAATAGCTTCTGACAATGCCATGTCAGTTGAAGCAGGCCTAAGGTTGCAGGTAAACGACTGGTCTATCTTGAGGTAATCGATTTTGAATTTTTGCAGGTAAGACAATGATGAATAGCCGGTTCCAAAATCATCAATCGCCACCTCTATGCCGGCATCATGGATTGTGACCAGCGACTCGACTACCTCTGGACGATCTTTGAGCAGTGTTCCTTCGGTAATCTCAATTGAAACATGCTTTCCCGATAGTTTCATTTCATGCACATGCTTAATCCATACGTTTTTGTGTCCTCGGTCCATGAGTTGCTCAGGAGATATGTTTACACCTATCTTGAAAGCGTGGCCTATTAGCTTGGACCATAGCCTGCCTTGCTCCATGGATTCCGTAAATACCCAGTCTCCAATTTCATCGATAAGTCCGATCTCTTCCGCAACCGGAATGAAATCTGCGGGGTCGATCATGCCCCTGACTGGGTGCTGCCAACGCAATAGCGTTTCGGCTTTGAATACCTCGCCGGTTTTGAGATCCACAATAGGCTGGTAATAAAGCAGGAACTGGTTATCGTGCATTGCGCCATATAGATCCTGTGCCAGTTGATGATGTTTTCGAGTGGCCTCCTGCATCGCTTTTGTATAAAAGTGGTAACAGTTCCGGCCTTGGCTCTTGGACAAATACATCGCCTGGTCAGCGTTCCTTAACAGGTCGGATGGGTCGGTGGCATCGTTAGGATAGATAGTAATGCCTACACTCGCGGACACAATGATATCTTCTACTCCAAGTCGGTAAGGTTTGCATAGGGATTGGATAATGCTATGAGCCACGTGAGTGACCCGTTTTACCTCCGTGATATCGGACAGAATTACGGTGAACTCGTCACCGCCGAGGCGCGCCACGATATCCGATTCACGCACGCAGGAGACGATGCGCTTTGCGGCTTCTTTCAACAATTGATCGCCGGAATGGTGACCGAGCATGTCGTTAACTTCCTTGAAACGGTCGAGGTCGATGAAAAATAACGCCATACTATGATGGGAACGGTGGGCTTTCTTGATCTCCTGCTCCAGATATTCACGGAACAAGCGTCGGTTGGCCAATCCCGTCAGTGAATCAAAATTGGCATGCTTCGATATGGTTTCTTCCATCCTCTTCTTCTCGGTGACGTCCGAGAACTGGACGGCATAAATCGGTACTGAGCCATTATCGGTAGAAATCGAATTAATGATCATGCGTACGGCGTAGGCTTCTCCATTTTTCTTCAAATCCCATACCTCACCTTGCCAATGGTTAGCGGTCAACAGGGAATGTAATATTTCCTGATAGAACGCTTCTTCATGCTGCCCAGAACAAAATTCGCAGGGATTCTTCCCTAGCACTTCATCGGCACTGTATCCGGTTATTTCTGTAAAAGCCGGGTTAACCGAAATAATGTTACTCTTTGAATCAGTAATGAGCATCGCTTCGCTTGAAGCATGGAAAATTGATGCGGACAGCAGCAATTGACGTTCGAAGTCTTTACGTTTGGTAATATTACTGAAGACCGCTATAAAATGTTCCTTCTCCATGCTGTAAACGGAAACAGAAAACCACATCCCCAATTCCTTGATATGTGTTTCGAATTGTTCCGGGCTGCCGGTCAAGGCAACCCGGCCATAAATTGCTATTAGCTCCGGGTTGGATTCCCGTATCCCGGGAATGACTTCACTTGCTTTTTTTCCGATGACATCCTTCAGTCCCGTCAGTCGTTCAAATGATCTGTTGACGTCAAGGTAGGTAAAGTCACACGGTCGACCGTATTCATAAATCATCCGGCAATACGCATATCCTTCCAGCATGTTGTCGAATAATGAGCGATAACTTCTTTCGCTATGGGTGAGCGCTTCAGTAGACCTCTCTTCGTCGTGTATCAGGCGCCATGTACGGCGCGACATCTCCAATCCAATGACAAAAATTGCTGTGGCAAAACTGGCGAGCAGCCACACTATCCGGCTGGCATCCGTCATGGCCTCATTATTAGCCTCCGTTGCGAAAGCTTCTGCTCGGTGCCTGGCAAAATCGACGATATACTCAACATTGGCACTAAGTTGACCAAATGTTGTTTTGTTGGAGGTCATGACAAGATTTTCCACTTGATCCCATTGCCCATGAACAGCTAAGTTTATAGTCCGTATCCTGATGTCTTGCCACTCATCCAGAAGGCGATGCACCTCTTTTACCTTTTCGGGGTCGCCAAGAAAATTTGTTTCCACTACTCGGAAATTCTCTCTGACACCCCTATCTAGAGTTGCCAGTTCCGCCATCAATTCCTCCGTTTTTTTAGGGTCTCTGGATAACGCGATCTCCAGCATATGATCGCGAATGTGTTCGATATTGAACTTAACAACCAGTGCTGCGTTATTTACTGAAAAGGGGTGTTTATAAAGGTCTGCGGTTATTGAAGACAGGTGACGCATACTGACAATCACCACTATGCCAATCACAACCAATAAAATCAGAATTAGCGTGTTTCCAGCTGATATCAAGAGTGCAATTTTGTTTTTTAATTTAGTGGTCATGACAGGGTAGCGGAATTAATCCGCATAAATGATATCGGCGGCGATCTCCATCAGGTTGTGCCATACGACGTTATTGCACGATCCCAGTAATGGCTTATTGAGAACAGAATATATTCTGACATTGAGGATATTTATAAAACATCAGCGGATTACTTGATAAATGTTAAGTAAATGCAGGAATAGTCCATCCGTGTTCGTCCTATGCCATAGTTCAGGATGTGGAACAGAATCTTTCTGAAACCTGAACTTGAGAAAATCATGCTCACGGCAGGACATCCAAAACAGGCGTTCCGGAAAATGGGGTCGAGATAGGATTCTTAGAAACTTCTGAACAACTTGCTAGGGGAGCCTATTTGATAGGCTAGGGCAAATCAGGGAAAAATAGGGCAAAAAATTTTATTTGCGGTTACATTAGGTAATGCCAAATGATGCTTGCGTCTAATGCAACTATCTGTTTCCCCAACCAGAAATCTGGCACGATTGCACTTGAATTCATCGCGCAAACCCGCATGGATGCTATGCTTACATTTTTTTAATTTTTAACATACCAACAAAAATGCCAACAATTGATCGCGGCTGGTTAAATCATTCCACGCTCTGCAAAGCTCATTGTCTTGTTTCCGGCAACAACAAAATGATCCAGCACACGAACGTCAACCAGTGACAAAGCTTGCTTGAGGGCATCAGTCAACATTCTATCAGATTGGCTCGGCTCTACTGCACCTGACGGGTGGTTATGCGCGAAAATTACCGCTGCGCAATTTTGCTTTAGGCTGGCTTTCACGATCTCGCGGGGGTAAACGCTGGTCTGGGTTAAGGTGCCTCTGAATAGTTCGGATGCTTTGATTGCGCGGTGTTGCGCATCAAGGAAAATTGCCACAAAACTTTCGTATTCTTGTCCGGCGAAGTGGAGGGTCAAAAAGTCCTTTACTGCTTGCGGTGAATTCATGGCGTCGCCTTCCTTCATTTCTTCATGTAGCCAGCGGGTGAGAAGTTCACGGGCAACTTGGAATTGTGCCGGTATACATTCCGCCTCTTGCCTTGCGAACAGGGCATTTAAACTGCCGCCAGTGCTGTAAATCTTTTTTGCCTGAGCTGCACCTATGAGTTTTCCTAGCAGGTCGATGTCTGAAAGTTTCGAGTAGTTGAAAACATCGGGTTGATGTCCCTCGCTGGGGCGCGAAGAGCGCGAAGTAGATTTTGTTTGCTTGCTGGATTGATTGATTTGCGTGTTCATGATGTACCCTTTCGTTTTGTGTTTATCATCGGTTCGAAGCCGCCTCACCCGACGGTGGAGACAGCCGGGCGCTTAGATGTGGGCAATGGACACGACACAAAAAGTCGAGTGGTGCGGCCAGCGCGGAAGGGCGAAGCCCGGCACTGCCTCGGTCGGCTTGACTGTTGGGGCAATTGCGCCTCCGCACATCTGCCAGGTAGTTGAAACAGGGTGGCTTTGAAACGGTGATTGATAAAACGAGCGTGGAATGCGCTATACGGTTTTCAATCCTGCAAGCAAATAGGATTTTCGATCAGCCGAGTGGGTGTGACTAAATTTGTAGTTAGATTTGTGTGTGGAGAATTGGCCGTGATGGCAAGAGACACAACCGATATGCATGGCCGTGGGCGATGAATGAGTAATAGCCCGCGTAATGGAACGTTACGAGAGTGCAGGAGGATGGGGCGTAATGAAGGTCGCTGTAACGACGGCATGATGACGCTCTGCCGCGATTTAACGTGATGTGACTACACGACGTTGGTGGCTATTCCAGACGCACATCATGAACATATGGTCACAATAAAACCGCGCCCATCTGTCCGGCTAATTTTCTGTAGTTACGGACTGACCTGAAAAGAAACATTTATAGATTAGCTTCCTGCATCAATTTTGCAATGGAAATGCCCAAAGCATGAGCCAGCCGGGCTAGGGTTAGGACTGCAACGTTGTTGTCACCGCGCTCCACCCGCCCAACGTAACTGCGATCAACCTCCGCCAACAGTGCCAGCTTTTCTTGGGAAATGCCCATTGATAGACGGACACGTCTAATCGCTTTCCCGAGCGCGATCAACGCAGGGTCTTGACGATTTCTTGAGAGATTTGGCATGCCATCATAATTCCTTTATGATGCGCAATTAGCCACGGTACATGTACCGTGTTTCTGATTACTAAAAATAAAACACACCGGTTGTATTTTGCAGTTACCCTGCAATGTGTTTGTTAAATTCTCTAAATGCGCTCTACTCAATAGAGTATTTACAATCCTCAACAGGAGTACGAACCTTCAGCATTGGCAAGCGTTTCTGCAGCATGGCAACAAGAATATACGATACATAGCATCTGGGTTGCAGAGCAGCGCCAATGTGGACAAAAATGGTGTTTGTTTTTCAAACTGCGTCAATTTGCACATACAAGGGTACTTCTAATGAAAAAAGTTATATTTGCCGCAATATTGCTCGGTGTGGTTTCTTCGCAGGCCTTCGCGGGTTTTTTTGACGATGCTAAAAAGGTGGACAACCCCAACCAGCCCATTGAAGTTATTTTGAACGTGCCAGGAAACACAAAAAGCCAACTGTTCTCAACCGTAAAATCTTGGCTCGGAGAAATCCAAATATTGGCAAATATGGACGCCGACAAAGATTCTGGCCGCATTGTCGGCACCGCCGCGACAGACACCTCCCTGGGAAAGGAAGCTTTCTCTCTCAGAGTCGACACCAAAGACGGCAAGGTCAAAATGACGTTTACCAACTTTTATTTTCGACCACTACAACAATCTGCACACGGTATTTACGACCAACATGATTTGAATGAAGCCCACGAAATAGCCAAATTCTGGAGCGACAAGTTCTTAGAATACGCGAACCAGCAATCAGCCACGAAACAGTGGTAAAGAAATGGTGAGCAATAGATCATTGTGTTGATTTTACTTTGAACTTCAATTAAGTGAGGGAAATTTAAATGCGTTTAAATAATGGCTTAACTGTGATGGTTGTTTTGATTTCCCTCTTTTCTTTGGCGGGTTGTGACAAGGTTACCTCTATCGCGGATGGGGGGAACCCATCCGAATCAGATGCCAAAAATATTGTGCTTGACTACTACAAGCCGCTCATCAACTCGGGAAGGGTTGTTGTCGAGAACTTCAAGAAAACAGACGGACAGGCAATGGATCAATTCGGGGTCAAGCTGTACAATATGACGGTCGAAATAACCGTAAAATATCCAAAAGGCATGCCCGCAGTTGCACCAGGAACATTGCAAACGATATCCCATCGCATCACCTTCGAGAAAAGCGAAAAGGGTTGGCACGGTCGCTGGTGAAGTAAGCCTCACAATCATGGTGAACAACATGAGCAACATTTTAAAAGGCGACAAAGTTGTCACTGAACATAACAAACAAGAGCAACTTGCGTGGGACAATGCCAATAGCACAGCAACCGTAGATAGCTACCAAGACTACCTGTCAAATTACCCCAATGGTGTCTACGCAACACAGGCACTAGCATGTATCGACAAGCTCAAAGCCTCGTCGCTGGTCAACATGTGTGTGCACATCAAGCAGCTAAAAGGCGAGAAAAATGAGGTCAACATAGAATCGGGCGTATACCACGGCGAAGTGATATATGCAGACGAATGCCACATTTTGCTAAAAATCTACCAGCATTGCTACACAATTCACGACCTGAGTACGCTCGACCGAATGCCGTCCATAGATGATCTAGAGACTCGCATCAAATATCAGAGCGGGAGAGGAGTGGTTGCAGGCATGGGAAAATCAGAGCAGTGCGTCGAAAAAAAGGGCGGCAGAGAGTAGACTAGAGTTCCCAAAGGCCGCCAAGACACCATTCGGCAGTCCAAATGGGCAGTAGAACTCCCCGCCTTTGCGCGGCGGATCAGGTCTGCGTGCCCATTAACGTTCCCAGCCCCTAGCCTTGGATTTTCTTTTTTCCACTACCACGATCTTCGATATTGCTGATGTAGTAGTGGAATCCGAAACTGTAGCTTGTGGCAAGATTGACGGTACTTCTATGCTTACTGCGTCAATCCGTCGCAATTCACTATCTGGTTTTTTGGCTCCATCCCAAGCTCCCACGTTATTTCTGACAATTTCTGGCAATAACATCGTAACTTTGCTTGGTTCGCCTTTGTCTCCACCCAAAACGAGCTCGGACATGATATGCAGGCGATATCCGGGGTGGGGAGGAGGGATTTTTCGACTTTGGTTTGTGACAGTACGGTTGATGACATTTTGATTCCTTTCAAGTAATGCAGCCGTCAGGCTGGTGGTTATGTCGATCTGTTGATCGACTTCAATTTCCGATTGCTCAGCCTCGCGGCTGGCAGAACGGAATTCTGTGATGGCTTCAATGATTGACACATCGCGGCTGCGTTCTGGGCCGAGATGTTTTTCTGGACGACGCTCGCTGCCCTGATTTTTTAGACTCCGATGATCAACGCGGGAAGCGTGACCATGCATGGCCAAGTGATTGTTTTGCAGTTTTGCGAAACGCTCCCGCAATCCAACAATGGCTGCTTTTCGTTCTTCACAAACCAGTCCACCAGAGAACTGACTTTCCTTCTGGCAACCGCCCTTCGCAGGCTCTTTGGAGTTGTAGCGCTTGAAGAACTGCTCTGGGTTTCTTTCGATGCCGTCCATCTTACGTTCAGAAAACATGATATGGCCGTGTGGTTGCTCTCCTCCTTCCAAGGCGGCAGCAGGATTGTGGATTGCAAAAATGTATGGGTGGCCTTCTCCAATTTCTCGTTTGACGAATTCGCGCACAAATTCGATTTGCTGTTCGATAGATAATTCTCTTGGAATAGCGGCCTCGAATTCTCGATAGCTGGAACCATTTTTTCTTTCATGCAAATCCGCGTGCCGAAAAAATTCAGAAGGGGAGTGTTGCGCCCAACTTGGCATATTGCCAAATTCAGAATGAACAATATCTTCGCCATCCTTGTAATTTTCATACGTGCCGCAGCGCTGAATATATTCAGCATGTTTTGCACCGGCTCCCCGCTTCCCGACTTTTACCGTAAGGTGATAAGACGCCATTTTGTTTTTCTCTTTTGTTTAGAATTGCATCGAAGAGGCCGCACGCTTTCTCCGTCGGAGAAAGGGCTAAGTGCGCCTCTCAACTAAAAGTTGAGAGGATAAAAGCGCACCCAAAAATATTTTCTCTTAACGTGAAATCACTTAACCACTTTGTCATTCGCAATTTCCTTCTCCTTTCGTGCCAATAGCACATCACCGGATTGCTTCCAGTTTGCCCATTTATCGGCACTGGACTGTGCCAGTGCTAACAGACCACCAAAAATCTCACCCCTATCTCGCCCTGCTAATCCTGCAAAATCAATCAGCAAGCCTTGCATGATCAAGCGATGATTTCGCACCTTCCGTGCTTCGTCCTTGCGAGCACAGAGCAATTTTGCAGCGGCTGCCTCTGCCGCCTTTGATCTTTCCTTCGCTCGTTCAGCTTTCAACAAAACATTCAGTTCCATTTCGTTCGCTGCTGTCCTGCCCGTCTTCTCATACAACAGCACTATCAGTTCCTGCTGGTCAGTCCTTGTTTTTTGAGATTTAAAACGAGTTATCAATTCCTCTGCCCAGTTTTTTGCCATGACATTTCCTCTCCAGATATTTATCTAAATCTGCATTCACTTTTTAACCCATTGTGCACAAACCCCGGAGTGCTAAGCTTTAGTGCGTTGCCTTTGCCGTGGATGATCGGCGTTCCGCCGAACGTATGGAGAAGGCATGGACAACGATGACCCCGTTGACCACACCCTTCACCACACTTCACCCACCGCAGGCATGTACGGTATGGCGGCAATCAACGACTGACGCGCTTCGCTTGCCTTGCTGTAAATCTAATATTTCAATCAACAACCCCTCGAAGCTTTTTCATATTCACCGACCCATGAATCAACATGGATATCCCCCTTCCCTGAAGACTGGGTTTGACTAGATTGGTTTGGTTTAGATTGTTCTAAGGAACCTACAGGTTTACCTCTAGGTGTACCTTCAGCATTACCTAACCCGCCGGGAGCCTTTTCACGCTTACGTTTCGCGCCTTCTTTTCCTCCTTCCGACTTCTTTAAGTTGCGCAACTCAAGCGTTGCCCGATATTCCTCTAGCTCAGGTGAAATCAACTCTCCTTCAACTTTTCGGAAAAACGTCAAAACACGATCAGTCAATCCAGCTTTGATTTCTTCCACCGTATAACCCAGGTATTTTGCAAGGTCGGCAGAGTCAGCAGGTAATGCACGGTTAGGCCAGCACTCAAGGTAAATTGATATCCACACAAAACGTTCGCTAGGTGTCATAAGCCGATAACGCTTATCTGCAATGATGTTGCTGGCATAGCATTGAAAAGCGGGCGCTGGTTTCACTATTCGCCCCACTGCATTCTGTGTGGTCGCAACAGGATCAGCCACAGCACTTCGATTAATGACGGTGCGGCTATATCAGCGTCTAATGCGAGGTGTGAGAACCGCTCCCAGCGCATTTGCAGGCGTTCTATAATCTTGCCTTGCATATTCATGGCAAGCCTTGCCTACTGGTTTTGTGATGCAGCAATGCGAGCTTGTGCAAAAGCCTCTATGGCCTGAGCTTCCCATACTGTGCAGTTGGAAGATAATTTGATCGGTTTAGGAAAGCCGGTTTTGTCAGATTGCTTGACCCAGTTCCACACGGTAGAGGCGGACACGCCGCCGCATATCTCGCGAACTTTTGGCAAGCGGTAAAAGCTTGTTGGTGTTGCTTGTGTATTTGATTGCATCGCATCGTTTCCATTTCACCGTCAACCGACGGAACGATGCGAATGGTAGGACAAGCACTTACGGTAGGGTATCGTCAAAAGTGTTATTCTTTTGTCATTAATAACACTATTTTCGTGTCATTGTTTTAATGACAAACAGGCGGCACGATTATTAAATCCTGCGACAACCCAGTGTTCTTTGCTTATTGCTTTAATTCAATATTTTTTAGCCACAGTTTTTCCAATATGCAGCTTCGATAAGTGCTTATCGTCTTTATTCTTGCTCAAGTTGGAACTGTGCGTGGACAATTTGTATTATGCGCGTAGCGGTATCACTTCCGCACCTGCCTTTAACTTGTCCAGATAATCCGACCACTGCTGCATCATCTTTCGGCGTTCGGCAAGGTGCGCCGTCCGGTTGTATGCACGCCCGTTTGGATCACGCACGGCATGGGCAAGCTGGTGTTCGATGAAGTCCGGGCGCACACCCAGCACTTCATCAAGGATAGTGCGAGCCATTGCGCGGAAGCCGTGGCCGCTCATTTCATCCTTGGCAAAACCCATGCGCCGTAGTGCCGCAAGAATCGCATTGTCACTCATCGGCCTGCCGTTGGTACGTGCTCCGGGAAACACATAACGCCCGTTGCCTGTCAGTGCGTAAAGATCGCGCAGGATTTCCACTGCTTGAGTAGACAGCGGAACAAGGTGCGGTTCGCGCATTTTCATTCGTGCGGGGGGTATGTTCCATTCTGCTTTGTCCAGATCAATTTCCGCCCATTCAGCCTTTCGCAGTTCGCCGGGGCGCACGAATACTAGCGGGGCAAGGCGCAGGGCGCACTTGGTAATGAAAGAGCCTTGATAGCTGTCCATGGCACGCAACAGTTCGGCGGCGGCCTTGGGGTCGGTAATGGCGGCGCGGTGTTCTTTAATAGGGGGAGGAAGTGCGCCGCGCAGGTCGGCAGAAGCATCACGTTCGGCGCGTCCGGTTGCAATGGCGTAGCGGAATATCTGCCCGCAGTAGTTGCGCATGCGATGGGCGCTTTCCACCGCGCCTCGCTCTTCAATCCTGCGCAGCACTTTTAATAATTCAGGTGGGGTAATGTCGGCAATTGGCCTATTCCCCAGCCAAGGAAATGCATCGTTTATTAGTCGCTGGATAATCGCATCAGCATTGGAGGTTGCCCAAGTAGGCGACTTCCTTACATGCCACTCACGCGCTATCACTTCAAAGCTATTTGCGGCCTTCTCATTTTTCGCGGCTTTTTGAGCCTGTTTCACAGCACAGGGGTCGGCATCATTCGCCAGCAGCTTACGTGCATCATCGCGGCGGCCTCGTGCATCTGCCAAGCTCACATCAGGGTAAACACCTAGTGCCAGCGTTTTCTGCTTGCCACCGAAGCGATAAGCAAGCCTCCAATACTTTGAGCCGTTAGGTTGTACCTGTAGAAACAAGCCGCCCCCGTCTGTCAGCTTCATGGGCTTATCGGTGGATTTTGCCTTCTTCACCTCAATGTCGGTCAGTGCCATATTTTCCCCCTTTGTTGGTATCAGGTGATAGCAACATACCAGATGCCAACGAATATGCCAACATTGCACACTGGATACCAACAAACGTGGATGGTTTGCATTGGACAAGAAAAAACCCGCAAAGCTAGTAACTGTGCGGGTTTGGTGTACATATTTGGACTGCTTTATACTGCTTGTTGGTAGGCACGATTGGATTCGAACCAACTACCTCTTCCATGTCAAGGAAGCGCTCTAACCAGATGAGCTACGCGCCTGTATAAGGCTGCGCATTGTAACTGAACTGCCGCTATGGTTCAAACTTAAAAACACCGCGACTATTCGTCGGAGCGATACTGTCCGGTATGGGCGTAATTGTCAAAGCGCGTGTATTCACCACGGAAGGTCAGTTCGACTTTGCCTATCGGGCCGTTACGTTGTTTGCCAATAATAATCTCCGCCTTGCCTTTGTCGGGTGAATCAGGGTTGTAAACTTCATCACGATAGATGAACAGGATCAAGTCGGCATCCTGTTCAATAGCACCGGATTCGCGCAGGTCGGACATTACCGGACGCTTGTTGGGTCGCTGTTCCAGGCTGCGGTTAAGCTGCGACAGGGCGATTACCGGTACGTGCAGCTCTTTGGCCAAAGCTTTAAGCGAACGGGAAATTTCTGAAATTTCGGTGGCGCGATTTTCACCGCCTTTACTTGATGTGGAAGACATCAACTGAATGTAGTCGATCACGATGAGTCCCAAGCCATCATTTTGCCGATGCAAGCGGCGTGCGCGCGAACGCAATTCCAGGGAATTCAGCGCGGCAGTCTCGTCGATAAAGATAGGTGCATCATTCAAACGCCCCAGCGCATGAGTCATGCGCGACCAGTCATCGTCTTCCAGCTTGCCGGTGCGCAAGGTATGCTGATTGAGTTTGCCGACCGAACCGATCATGCGCATGGCTAACTGGGTGCCGCCCATTTCCATACTGAAGATCGCCACCGGTTTATTGACTTCCAGTGCGACGTGCTCAGCGATATTGATGGAAAAAGCGGTCTTGCCCATACTGGGGCGCCCGGCAACGATGATCAGGTCGCCCGGCTGCAAGCCGGAAGTCATGGTGTCCAGATCGGTGAAGCCGGTTGCAATGCCGGTTACATCGCTGGCGTTATCGCGACCATAAAGAGTCTCGATGCGCTCCACCACTTGGGTTAATAACGGCGGAATAGGAACAAACCCTTGGCTGCCGCGTTCACCGGCTTCGGAAATTTCAAATACACGGCTTTCCGCTTCGTCCAGCAACTGTCGGGCATCGCGCCCACCAGGATTGTAGGCACTGGTGGCAATTTCGCTGCCGACTTCGGCCAGTTGCCGCATGATGGCACGCTCGCGCACGATTTCCGCATAGCGCCGGATGTTGGCCGCAGAGGGCACGTTCTGCGCCAGCGAACCCAGATAAGCCAGCCCGCCCGCTTTGTCGAGTTCGGCGTTGTTTTCCAGCGACTCGGCCACGGTAATCACGTCTACCGCCTTGGCATGTTCGGTCAGGCGCGCGATATGCCTGAATATCAGGCGATGCTCAAAACGGTAAAAATCACGCTCACTTATCAAATCGGCGATCTTGTCCCACGCCGTAGTATCCAGCAGGATGCCGCCCAGCACCGACTGCTCGGCCTCGACCGAATGCGGAGGGAGCTTGATCGCCTCAAGCTGGGAATCAGTAACTGGAATGGAAAAGTTTTGCATGATGCCGGGTTATTGTTCGCGAACGAGCCGAGCATTTTACCACTGGAAAAATTACTCCCGGCAGAAATAAAAAAAGGACTTGTCGCCAAGGTCAGTTGTAGTTTATGTTAGTAAAAGCACTTTTTGGCAAAGAGTGCGAAGACAACCGCTCGTCAATGAGTTTTAACCGTCCATTCGGATTTTTTCACCACTCATCCCAAACAATCGAGTCAGATAAGTGGGATTGGTTTTGCCACCCCTGATTTGATAGGGTATGCATCATGTAAAGGTGAGGTAACAACGAAATGAACCACGCAGTGGTGGAACATCCCACTTGAGATCCAGCCGGGCGTAGAAGAGCACGCTGAAGCGGACACCGGCGACGTATAGCAGCCGAAGCGGCCACTGAGGTGCGTTCCAGAAGGGATGGATAGACATGCGTTTTGTTGACCCCGTACGTTACGTAAAACTCAAGGCCTCTGGGCATTTGCCATCGCCTAAGGGTTTAGCATTGGCTATCGTCAGACTACTGCAACGTGACGACTACAAGATTGACGATCTGGTTCGTTTGGTTCAGTCTGACCCGGCAATTGCGGGGGAGCTGCTGAAATTTTCCAATGCGGCCTCCTTCGGTCATAGCCGTCCCATCGCTTCTCTCTCGAAGGCCATCACCATGCTTGGCTCTTTTCGGGTGCGTGTTATTGTTCTTGCCTTTTCAGTGCTGCATGATCATCGTAGTGGTCATTGCCCTCAATTCAACTATGAGCAATTTTGGTCACGCTCCCTGGCAGCCGCCATTTCAGCACAGGCACTAGCTGCTTTTGCCAAGATTTATGCAGAAGAAAACTTTACTGCCGGACTGTTGTGCACTGTAGGAGAGCTGGCTCTAGCCTCCATTTTTCCAGATCGGTATGGTGAAATCATTTCCGCGCCCGATGAGGGTATCCATAAACGGATTGCATTAGAGCATGAGGCCTTTGATACCGATCACCGTGAACTGACCGCCACATTATTGCGGGAATGGGGGTTGCCTGAAATGCTGGCAACCGCGATTTATCATTGCGAAGCCCCGGACGAGGCAGGCTTTCAGGATGGATCACGGGTTCATGGACTGACATTATCCCTGCACGTCGCACTCGCTATGGCAGAAATCTGCGTGGCTGATGATGGCGCACGCTGGGCGATGTTGCCGAATCTGTACGCTAAAGCCGCCAGATTGGGAATCAGCACGGAGGAAATGAACTCGATGGCGGACGGCATCATCAAAAGTTGGCAAGAATGGGGTGAACTGCTAAAAATTCAAACCCGTGAAATTACCTCATTTGCGGAATTGCTCGCGACATCTCAGCCAAGAGAACAGGCATCTATGTCACCGGTATGCCCGTGGCCGAATAATAAGCCGCTACTGTTGATCAGTCCGGAATCACCTGAATCTTCCACGATGACAGTTTATTTGGAAACGAATGGCATTGCCGTGAAATCCGTATCCAATTCCACGGATGGCTTGGTCGTGGCTCTTGAAGACAAACCGGATTTGATCCTGGTTGAAATGTTCGCCCCTGAAATTGACGGACCGGCATTCTGCAAAGCGTTGCGAGGCAATTCTCTTGGGCAATCCGCCTACATTATTTTCATTGTCAATCGCGAAGATGACGGCCTCCTTGATCAAGCATTAGATATAGGTGCGGATGACATTTTGCTGCGCCCAATCACGGGCCTATCGCTGCAAGCAAAATTACGCGGAGCCTTCAAGATTATTCAACTGCAAAATGAGCTCATCAAGGAACGCAATAACTTGGTGAACTCCGCTGGCGAGTGGGCGGGAGCCAACCGCCGACTGACTCATGTGGCGATGACCGATCCGCTGACACAGATGTCCAATAGACGGCACGGGATGGATGCCTTTTCTGCCGAGTGGGCCTTTGCCAAGGCAAACAATCTGCCGCTGGCCAGCCTGATGATCGATATCGACCATTTCAAAAGTATCAATGACCATTATGGACACAAGTCAGGCGACGCAGTGCTGGTAATACTTTCCATGTTATTGCAAGCCAGTGCACGTAGCGAGGACTTGGTATTTCGCTATGGGGGAGAGGAATTCTGTGTTATTTGTCCGGGAGTTACCCTGGAAACGGCGTGCGCTATAGCGGAGCGGATACGCAAAAATGTGGAAGGTCAACCTTTTCAGCTTGGGGATATGAATATTGCGGTCACCGTTAGCGTCGGAGTGGCAATCATGATGCCGACACACGCCAATGAAGAGGCATTGATACATGATGCTGATACTGCTCTATATCGCGCTAAGGAAGCTGGACGCAACCGAGTAGTATCAAGCACGCTAATCGGCTAACTGCAAACAGCGATGAATACTCGATCTATAGAAGTTGCGAACCGGACAGAAAAGAACTGACCAGGAAAAATAGTCTAAAAACCGGGAATACAACGAAATGAGCTTTACTATGCATGTCGAGATGCTCGGAAATGACACCGTATTCACACGTGTCATCGCTGCTCCGCGCGCGCTCGTATTCAAGGCTTGGATTGATCCGAAGCAACTTGCGCAATGGTGGGGGTCGCACATTATGACCTGTCCAGTGTGTGAAGTTGATTTGCGACCGGGAGGTCGGTATCGCTTTGTCATGCGCTCTCCAGACGGCGTTGACTACCCGCTCACCGGCATCTATCACGAAATTATCGAGCCCGAACTTATCGTTAGCACCGTCGACACAAGAGAGCACCCTCCAGCGTGGCATGATATGCTGAAACAATATTGCGAGCGCGAACCATCCACAGAAATGCTGTGGACGATCTCCTTCGTTGAGCATGACGGGAAAACTAAACTCACGATCCGGACTCATTTCGCATCGATTGCGGATCGGGATGCCTTCATGAAGATGGGAATGTCAGACGGTTGGTCTCAGAGTCTGGAACGCCTTGAGAAGCTTGTGATAAATAAATTGAGTGAACAGACCTCATCTGGGATCAGGCCCGGAGCCTCTGTATTTCGCTCTCCTGATTAGCGCTAGACCATTACTTTGAGAATATGGAGATGAAATGATTAGCCATCTTGGGCGCTATGAAATTATTGAAGAGTTGGGTAGAGGAGAAATGGGAATTGTCTACAAAGCCCATGACCCACTAATTGAGCGTTTTCTCGCAATCAAATCGATAAACCTGCAAAGATTGAATAAGGATGAACGGGAAGAATACGAAGCTCGATTCTTTCAGGAGGCCAAGGCAGCAGGACGCTTGAATCATCCCAACATAGTAACAATCCACGACTTGGGTCAAAGTGGCGATGTAGCCTACATTGCCATGGAACTTATGGAGGGCCCCGAGTTACAGGACATTATCGAGGGCAATCAGCGCCTGTCCATTGATGAGGCGCTGGATATTGCATTTCAAGTGGCGATCGGTTTGGCTTATGCTAATCAGCATGGGATCGTACACCGCGATATCAAACCTTCAAACATAATGGTATTGAGAGATAAACATGTCAAAATTGCCGACTTCGGAATTGCGAGAATGGACTCCTCTTTGTGGCACACAGAAGCAGGCAAGATTATTGGGACACCTTTGTACATGTCGCCTGAACAAGTGAAGTCAAAATCAATTGACGGTCGTTCGGATATTTTTGCGCTTGGCATCGTACTGTATCAACTGCTAACCTGGCAGCACCCATTCTCTGGCGAGAATAATAATTCGGTCATGTACCAGATTGTTAACGAAGAGCCTCAAAAGCCCAGTTCATTGAATCCGGAAATTCCAGACACACTGGATATTATTGTCTCCAAGTGCCTTGCAAAAAATCCGGAAGCTCGTTACCAGAACGCTAATGAATTGGCGGGTGATTTGCATTCTTGCCGTGGGATATCACCGCATGAAAAAACAAGCAATGATCGTCCAAGTCCAATTTCGTAGGGAGGGTACACCAAGAACAAGAAGGTAATCGAACCAGTCTATCTGCGCACCAAAGCCGAAGCGCAAATCACCCGCATGACCGATGGACGCCTCCATCCGCTGGCGGATTGGGTGTGACGGTGAGTTTGCTGCTGCCTGCCGCACCTCAGAAAGAGGCAAACAAATGAGTAGGTAACGCCAAAGAAAAAGCCCTGCTAGTTTCCTAACAGGGCTTTTTGCTACAAGTCGCTGATGAAACAACTAGCCATCTCACTGATAAAACTACTAGCCATTCCACCAGGCTATCAAACGACAATAGCCAAGTGGCTGGTTATAAGGCAGCAAGCTGCCAAGTGATTGGTTAGTGTTCGCCAAGCACCGATACGTTGATATTGGCTACCACATCACTGTGCAATCCTATGCTGATTGGATAATCCCCAACCTGCTTGAGATGCCCGTCCGGCATGCGTACTTGCGATTTGTCCAGGGTAAAACCCTGCACCGCCAGTGCAGCCACGATGTCGGCATTGGTCACGGAGCCGAACAGCTTGCCGTCCACGCCAGCCTTTTGTACGATTTGCACGGTCAGGCCATTGATTTTTTCTGCGCCTGCTTGGGCTTCCGCTATTTTGGCTTGCTCAGCAGCTAACAGTTCGACGCGGCGAACTTCGAATTCAGCTTTGTTGCTTTCGGTCGCACGCTTGGCTTTGCCTTGCGGGATCAGAAAATTGCGAGCGTAGCCATTCTTTACTTTGACCACATCACCCAATTGGCCGAGATTGGCCATTTTTTCCATCAGTATTATTTGCATGGTCTACTCCTTAGTGCAAGTCGGTGTAAGGCATCAACGCCAGAAACCGCGCGCGCTTGACTGCGGTGCTCAATTGGCGCTGAAAACGCGCCTTGGTGCCGGTAATGCGTGCAGGGATCAGTTTTCCGTTTTCGCTGACGAATTCCTTGAGGATGTTCAAATCCTTGTAATCCACTTCCGCGATCTTTTCCGCAGTAAAGCGGCAGAACTTGCGGCGCTTGAACAACGAACGCGAAGAGCTGTTCTTCTTGTCATCTTTCTTCTTAAATACACGAGCCATGCTGTGCTCCTTTATTTCAATGTAATGTTATCGATATGCATAACCAGTTGCGCGATACGCAAACTGCGTTGAGTTAAAAATCCTTCTGCTTTCACACGCTGCCCGACTTGCAGGACGCTTGCTTGCCGGGCTGCTGCACCAAAAGCCAAGGCAGGAATTTCACACTGCACTTGACGCGGCATACCGGCTTCCTGTTGCGTTGAAACATTGCGGATCTTTAATGCAATTCGCGCTACCCCCGCCGGGGTGTATCGCAAACCGTCCAACTCAACCAGTTCTCCATCAACGACGAACCGATTGCAACCTAATTCAATCAAGCAGCCGCTACTTCAGTCGGTGCTGCTGGTGCTGCATCGGGAACCGGGTCGCCTGTAACGGGAGCCGAGTCGCCTGTAAATGAGCGCGATTTCTCTTCCCGCATCATCGCCGAAGGTATTGTTACCGCCGCCTTGGTCTTGATAGTCAGGTGGCGCAACACGGCGTCATTGAACTTGAACGCGTGCTCAAGTTCGTCCAGAACTTCCTGGTTGCACTCGATATTCATCAGCACATAATGCGCTTTGTGGATTTTCTGGATCGGGTAAGCCAGTTGACGGCGTCCCCAGTCTTCCAGGCGATGGATCAGGCCGTTCTTGGCCGTCACCAGCGTACGGTAACGCTCGACCATCGCGGGCACCTGCTCGCTTTGATCGGGATGTACGATAAATACGATCTCGTAATGTCGCATTGAATCTCCTTATGGATAAAAGCCCCCCGTCATGCGAACGGTGGAGCAAGGTTTTTGGGAGGGCGGATTATAGCGAAAAATACTGTCAGGTCAAGTTAATGCGTAAAATTGTCGTGTGAAAATGCGAATCTTGCTCCCATAGAGGCACCCACAAATGCTTCAAATAGAGCCGCTGAATAATGCTCGCAATCCAGCCACCTGTAATGCGTGAACCTGCAACATTACAAAACGCCCTAACTTATTAGAACTAAATTTTATGTATCGGATAAAAAACAGTCGTAGAATCGGGTAGGGCTGTAAATTTGAATGTCGGCCATTTTCTGCCCGTCACGACCGGGCGTTTTTCGGCAAGCGATTTGGTAACTTGGGGTTCGGCTAATGCCAGAAGATCGAGCAAATTTCTCATTGCTTAAACCACTATGTGTAGTCAAGGAATCTGAACTATGGAATTGGAAAAGCGCATAGATGAAGCTTTATTTCGCCACCTGATCGACAATTCCGCAATTCCATTGATCGGTAGTGCATTGGGCTGTTTATTGGTAGCCATTTCACAGATGGAGTCAAGCAAAAGCCACCTAGTCTTTGACTGGCTATGCCTGGTCTATGCAACACTTGGTATCCGTATCTGGCTCACCCGCCGCTGCCAAGCGCAACTTGCCTCGACTGGTTATGATCATCGCGCAGCTATCCGTTATGCCATGACCATAAGCTTGTCCGGTGTTGCCTGGGGAATTGGAGGGTTGTTAATCAAAGATGCTACTCCAGTAGCCATGATTATAACGATCACGGCGATACAGGCCATGGTAATGGGGGGCGTATTAATACTTGGCGCATTTATGCCCGCGTTTATTGCTTTCGCACTACCTGCGATTCTACCGATGATTTTTGTTTTGATGTTTAGTGGAGGAACAGAAAATATCGTATTAGCTGTATATAGTTCCATATTCCTTGTTCTAATGGTCGGCATTGCGATCCGTTTCAACAAATCTCTGCGACACTCATGGCAATTAACCTTCGAGAAAGAAGATCTCGTCAAGTCTCTGACGGAAGCTCACGACGGCCTATCGTTGCTGGCAAAAACGGACGGTCTCACCGGCATTCCGAATCGCCGCCATTTTGATGGGGTGCTTGAGATTGAATTCGCTCGATTACGTAGGTCCAGGGCGCCACTTTCCTTGATCTTTTTGGATATAGATTATTTCAAGGCGTTCAACGACACTTACGGGCATGTTGCGGGTGACCAGTGCCTGAAGAAAGTTGCCCAAGTTTTTCAACGACAAATCAATCGTGCGCCGGAATTAGCAGCACGCTATGGAGGGGAGGAATTTGCTGCGATTCTGCCGGAGACGGATTACCAAGGCGCGATTGCATTAGCAGAAAAGATCAGAGCCGCAGTGGCTGCTCTGGCCATCCCCCATAGCACTTCTCTTGCCGGAAACTGTGTCACTGTTAGCATTGGAGTGGCTACGCTTGATTGCGCCAGAACTCTGTCATCGGTGGATGCGGTGGCTATAGCGGATAGCCAGCTTTACCAAGCGAAATCAGAAGGGCGTAACCGCATTTCTTCATGGAACGGTATGAACGTCAGCACTGACGGTGCGCCCATTGTGAGCCTGATCTGGACGGATGACTACGCCAATGGTGAACCGACGATTGATAAGGAGCATCGTGAGTTATTCCGCCTGGCTAACGTTCTTCTGGAAAAGATGCTTACACGAGATGCCGAGCCAAGCCAGTTCAATTTCGCGTTTGATGCCCTGTTGGTACACGTAGTGGAACACTTCGCGCATGAGGAAAAGCTCCTTCTTGGCTATGGTTATGAGGGAGTCGCAGAACATGCCAAGCAGCATCATGCTATCTTGGAGTCGGTTTGGAAGCTTCGCCGTCAAGCCGACGAATCCTTCGTCTCGGTCGGCGAGCTGGTCGAGTTTCTGGTTTACGATGTAGTAGCTGGACACTTGTTGCACACGGATCAAGCCTTCTCCGAGTTATTTAGCGAAAACAAGACTGCGGAGAGTGGAAGCTAGCCGACAAATTTCAGCACTACGTTGGCTACAAGGGTTAAAGAAGAATTGCGACCAAAACAATTCATTTGAATACGCAGGCCGCTGAAGCGTGCTCGATCCGGTATTATGATTAGACCTCTCTCGAAAACACTAAATGGCACTCACCGACATTATCAATGACATGCTGCGCTGCCAGTTTTGGATCCCAGTCTGCTCGGATGGTGATGAGTAAATCACCCGTGGGCAACTGAACTTTCACTAGATAGATTTTCATAATAGCCGTATTGCTTCTGTTTATCGACTAATGCGGCATAAACATATCACCAGTAAGATGGGGGAGCAATAGTCCATTCGTACTAAGTATAACTACATAGTCATTCGACAATAGTGTGCGTCCAGTATCTTGCATGTGTCTTGCGATACCGCTCTACCGTGAAATTCTCCGCATCCATGTCCACCACAATTGCGCCATCCTCAGCCGAACGCAACAACTCGCTGCCAACTGCGCGGTAACGTGCCACCACTTCTGCTTTGGGATGGCCGAACTTGTTGCGGTAGCCTGCGGTGAACACGGCGTAACGCGGATGTACGGCTTCCACGAACGCTTCGGTGGATGAGGTCTTGCTGCCGTGGTGCGGAACGACCAGCAGGGTGGCGGCAAGTTTGTCAGGGTGAAATTCCAGCAGGCGTTCTTCGGATTTTTTCTCGATGTCGGCGGCAAGCAGCACGCTGTTCTTGCCCACGCTGATGCGCAGCGTGCAGCCGCGATTATTCTTGCTGACTTTTTCATCGGCGTAGCTGGCGCTTGACGGATGCAGCATTTCGAAATGTATGCCATCCCAATCCCAATTCTGACCATCGGCGCAGCGTTGATGGTTATGCGACTGTAGCAGGATGGGGCTGTCATTGGGCAGTGACGAAGAGAGCAAGCCGATGGGCATGGCTTGCATCACGGATAGCGCGCCGCCGGTGTGGTCGGTGTCGTCATGGGATAATATCAACTCATCCAGTTGCGCGATGCCTTGTGCGCGCAATGAGGGAATCAGGATGCGGTTGCCGCTGTTGGCTTCTTCTGAAAAACCCGGCCCGGTATCATCGAGCAGCGCATGATCGTGCGTTTGCGCGACGATGGACATGCCTTGTCCGACATCAAAAATCACCATATGCATAGCACCTTCTGGCGGCGGTGTGGGCAGGATCAAGAACATCGGCAGCGCCATCAATAGCCCCAGCCAGCGCGACGGGAATCCACGCGGCAGCAAGCACCACAGCACGCCGACCATGCCCAGCACGATAGTCCAAACCGGCGGCGCGTGTTGCGTCCACACCGCGTCCGGCAATTGGTTCAGCCATTCCAGCGCAACCATGCATAGCCACATGGAAAAATGCGCGAGTTGCAAAATCCAGTCGAAGGGAATGACCGCACCGAGCAGGGTGATCGGCACCACCACGAACTCCACCAGCGGGATGGCAAAAGCATTGGCGATGGGCGACACCAGGGATATTTGCTGGAACATAGCCAGCAGCGGCGGGATCAGGCCGATCATCATCGCCCATTGCACGCGGCCATATTCAACCAGCCAATGCGGGCGTCCAATACGGTTGGCGGAGACATAGAGTATCAGCCCCACCGCACCGAACGACAGCCAGAATCCGGGCGACAACACCGCCCACGGGTCGAGCAGCAACACCACCAGCAAGGCGGCGGCGAGGATTTGCGAAGCGGCGACAGTGCGTGAAAGAAACAGTGCGGCGGCCACCGTGCCCAGCATGTACACCGTGCGTTGCGCCGGAACGGAAAACCCCGACAACAGCGTATAAGCTAGCGCCACTAGCAAACCGACCACGGCTGCCGCCTTGCGCGCAGGCAGGCGCAGGGTAAGGCGCACGCTGCGTTTCCACGCGCGATACACCAGTGCAAACGCCATCCCGGCGAGCATGGTGATATGCAGGCCGGAAATGCTCATTAAATGATTGACGCCGGTGCGCGTGAACACCTGCCATTGCGCGGCGGGGATGCTGCTCTGATCGCCGATGGAGAGCGCGGCCAGTACGCCGGTGTAGGGCGCATTGCCCAAAACTTTCTGAAAATGCGCACGCACTTCTTCGCGCATGCTTTCGATGAGGTAGCCTGGCGCATAGACCATCGCATCCAGCCGCTTATTTCCCTCATCGTCCCGCACATAACCGCTGGCGCGCAACTGGTTCTCCAGCATCCAAGCCTCGAAATCGAAACCGTGCGGGTTGCTGGAGCCATGCGGTTGCTTCAGGCGCAAAGTGAGTTGCCAGCGTTCCCCGGCGTGCAGCGACAGCGGTTCGTCCCCTTCGTTATTGTAAGTAGACAGCAAAACATGCGGTGGCACATGAGCGTCGGGCGTAAGCACCTTCTCCACATCGAAGGCAAAACTCAGACCGCCCGTATGCTGCCGTGGCAGTTCCGCCACCACGCCGATCACCGCAATATCCTTGCCTTGCCACTCCGCAGGCAGGCTATCGGCCAAGCGTTGCTGCGCAACCCATGCCGCATATGAAAAGCCGAGCGCACAGGCCACAATGATGAGCATTGCTTGACGTACAAGGCGTTGCCACAGCGCGCGGCTCGGCAGCAGCATGATCAGGATAAACAATATAGGTAGCCATCCCCACGCGAAGTCGGGTAGCGTTGCTTGTTGTTGCAGCAGCCAGATACCGAGAGCGAAGAAAATGGAAAAGATGATCATGGGGCACAGGGTAACCCCGAATCATCGCGGCGTTATGGATAGTTGCTGAAAATCGTTAAGGGCAGTTGGTGGGAATGCCGAACAGACTTGGCATATTACGCGCAAAATCTGGAACGGGCTGGAAACAAACTGCACCTGCATCAGCTTTTACCTGAGTCACCGAAATTGAGAAGACGCTCCAGTATCTTCCTCTTTGCCGCGCAACGTTTCTCGGCCCAGCAAGACTTGTAAACTTTCGTAATTTTTCCGCCGCTGGACAGGGTGATTTCAAAGGGCTTGCCCATCAGTACGGTATGAACGTAAGTCACAAAAGATTCGGCAAAGTCATCATAAGGATTCGTGGCGGCATAAAGCGTGGCGAAATTGGTACGCTCAAGCGCGTCGTAAGTATGGAACATCTCTGCCGCCGGGAGTTTCGCTCCGAAATAATAGGCAACATCCTTGCGCTGCGGAAAACTTTTATCGAAGATGGTTACATATTGATTGCTGTCTTTTGAAATTTCCCACGACAGGTGGAAAAACGGATAGCTTGCGGTTGTATTAATATCCTTTGGATCAACGTCCCAATTTGGAATAAGGCCCACATTAATGGATAGTACGTGCCCCAGTTCATGGAGCAGGATGTACTGGATCGCCTGTTTGCGATTATCCTGCGAAGCTGCCTCGATAGTAGCATTCAGCTTGAAATCGGGGCTTGCGATGAAAGGGGTATTTTCTTTCCAGGTTGCCCAGTTATTAGCCGTTCTGCTCTGCAAGACTGATGCATCGAGGATGATGTAGCCAGCGACGGGTTTCGATGCATCGTAGATTTGCTCGGTAAATCCGCTACCGCCCAGATCTTCGACGAAATAGATGCCCGCCAGTTTCTGCGCGAACAGGCGTTGCACCGGCGCAGGAATTTCCGCAAACGCATTGCGCACGTCGGAGGCGAAATCGGAAGACAGAATTGCGGCTCGCGGCTTGTTGGGATATCCGTTATTAAAATTGTCCAGCGCGAGATATTCCACCAATTCAGGCGGTGCGGGGCCTATGCGTTCCGAAAAGGGTTTGGCAAATGACTCCTGCCAGAAGGCAAGTTTTCTGGTTACATGATTGCGTTCAGCCGCACTTTCATATTTTTTGTCAGCGTATCGACTGGCGGATGCGCTGGCTACCGCTGCCAATATGCATACAACTGTGAAACCAAGACATGCGAGCAGCGACCGGGTTCTTTGCGGCTTGTCTCGGCTCAGAATCAGGTAATAAGGAACGGCCAGGAGCGGTACTGCAACAACCGCGATATTTAGCCATCTTGTACGTGTAAAAGAACGCGCATTGCTGTCGAGGTAGTACCAGTCGAACAGCATAACTCCCGGCATGACCGAAAAAAATGCGTACCACGCTGGTTCGAACATGCGGTGGGATTTGAGATATGCAGCAACTGCCCCAAACACAATGGAGAAAATCAGCAATGCGATAAGTGATCGTTTTCCCATCATGTGGGACGATTCAGAACCGGTTTGCATTTATGCTGATCGTAATTTTATCCCGCGCCGTTTTGTTTGAGCCAACGGCGCGGGACTATCGAGCGGCAGCAATTTTTGCAACGCCAGGATATAGCTCTGCAATGCGGCGCGCCCGACTTTGGTTAAAGCGTAGCAAGTCTGGGTGCGGGCAGCGCTGTCATCCTTGCGCACATTCACATAATCGGCGGCAACCAGTTTCTTCAGGTGTGAATCCAGGTTGCCGTCGGAAACCTCCAGTTGCCGCTTGAGTTCGGTGAAGGTGGCTTCACCCGCGCCCGCCAGAAACGCGGCGAGCTGGGTGCGCAGGGGCTGGTGCAACAGGGGGTCGAGCATGTCCATTTTTGTGAGCCTATTTCTGGTCAATTTTCATATGCAGCAATCCGGCATTGCTGCCATCTTTCTGCGGAATCTGGAGTTCCAATTGAGTTTCTATCAACTTACGCGAGGGCTGCCAGTTCTGTCCGTCGAAGCTGGCAAATTGCCGGTAAACATACACATCGCGCTTGAGGGTGACATGCAGGGTTGCCTGGCCGTCGTGCTCAAATAAGTTTCCATCCACAATGGTGGATACTGGCAGCGGCGTGCCTGCCGGAAAATGCAGGACGTAGTTATCATCAGCAGGAAGAGGCTGTCCAAACTGGATTAAAGGCACTTTGGCGATTTCAGAAGCGCTGGGCGGCAGTGCGGCGCAGGCTGTCAAAACGGCACAAGTGGTAGCGGCGATCAAAATGCGGGCGAGTTTCATGGTGTGCTCCTTGGTGGGTTAATGAGTGGGTTGATGCTGGTTTTCGATGACCAGACTGGTGCGTATTTCCGGCCCGGTTTGCAGAGTCAGCTCGGCTTTCATCCATGGGATGCTGATCCAGTGAGTTTCGCGCGCCAGCATCCAGCTTTCGCCGGGGAAGCGCCAGTCGCCGGTTGGCTGCCCGTTGTTTATCATGATCTCGACTGGCTCGTTCAGAACCAGCGGCAACACCGATGAATTACTTGGGCGGAACAGGTCGCCGGAAACTTCGACCTTGACCGGGATGCTGCTGCCTGCGGGCAGGACAACGACTTGTTGGGACATAGGCTGTTTGCGGAATTCTTCCAGTGATACCATCGGCGCATCGGGCGGGATGTTGGCGCTGACCAGATGCTGTGCCAGCAGAGGTGGAATCAGCACGCACAGCAGCCAACCTGCTGATTGTAGCATCCGCACCCAGGCTGCACGTTGTCGGCCACGATCAAGCATGGCGGCAAGCAATGGCAGGCCCAGTCCCAGCGTTGAGGTGGCGACCCAGCGCGAGGCCGTGTAGCTTAAACGGAACGTCAGCATACCGATGCCAATGGCGATGATGAGTGCGCCCGTCCACTCCAGCAATTCTTCGGAAAACAGGCCGTGGACGTATAAGCCGAGTCCGGTCAGGACTACCCAAGCTGCAATAATCATGTAGCCGCCGCCGTAAAAGAAAGTGGCGAACGTCATCAGTACACCGACCGACATCAGCAGCCACCAAACCTTGAGCACTTGCCGGTGAATGAATGACCAGGCTTCGTCGCGTGCCTGCTTTGCTCGGCGGGTGAGGTGCCAGTCAAACAGGCTGACGCCGGAGAGCGTGATCGCAAGTAGAGTCAGCCATGCCAAGGCGCGCTGCCCCAAGTCCGGAAATTGCTCGGCAGTAAGGATGTGATCGCTGAACAGAATCAAGCCGCCGCAAGTGATTCCCCAAAGAATCAAGCTATGCCGCTCGATGCGCAAATTGCGGTGTCCGGCGGACAGCATCGAATGGATGGAATCGAGTTGTTGTGTTGCAAGTCGTGGCATGGCGGCACTCCCGAAAGTGTGACTCTGTTTTGCAAAGTATATAACTCTGCAAAACAGAGTGTCAATACGTATGGTTAATTTAGTGCTGGAAGAATTTATTTAATTTGAACTGCGGCACGCTCCAACCCGGCACCGAAACTCACTATGAGTTGGCAAGGCGTGACCGGGGCGAGAAGGATGCTTGATCCTTGAAAAAGCAGTTGTCCACGAAAGGCACGAAAAACACGAACAAATTCATAGAACCCTATACTGCAAAATATAACCCAATGGGTGATTCACCGAACGAATGCAACCTCATGTTTTATTTCGTACCTTTCGTGTTTTTCGTGGATAGGTTGCCGTTTTTAGGTTGGTTGTAAAGATTATCCAGCAGCCCCGCGCCGCACCTGCAGAATCTTCAACCACAACACCACCGAAGCCAGCAGCAGCGTGACCGCATTCGCCGCGATGATGGGCAAGCTGCCGATCACCACACCATAGCCCAGCCAAAGCGCTACCCCAAGGGTGAACATCGCATACATCGGCAGCGAAATACCGGAGAGGTCGCGCGTGCGCCAGGAATGCAATGCCTGCGGCACAAAGGCGATGGTGGTCAGGAAAGCGGCGGGGTAGCCGAGCAGGGCGCTGAGGTCGGGGTTCATGGCAAGGTCTCGATGTGATTGCAGTAGGGCCGGGGTTTCATGGGCGGTTGGGACGGGAGCTTGTATTTAACCCAAATTGTCCATTAGACCGAAAAACTCGTCATTCCCGCGAAGGCGGGAATCCAGTTGATAAAAAATTCCCGCATAGCGTGCCAACAATAAGGTTTTGTCCGCTTCGCGGAGTATTATTTCGCTGGATTCCCGCCTGCGCGGGAATGACGGTGCTAACGGACAATCTGGGTTTAAGCATAGTCGGTTTGTGTGCTTATAATATTCCACTGCCCTATGTCCCGTCGAATATGAGTTTTGGCTTCGTTCATATGTCGATTATTTTCAATTTCATCGACATATAGATGAGATGTGTCGATGGCGCGGAGATATCAAGAAAATGGAATTTTCTTATCACGTCCTTGGCAACGTGTTCAGAAAGCGGAAATTGGCGCATCAGGCGACGGAGTCGTTCCTGATTCGGATTTTTCATGGTTAATCTTCGCTCTTCTTCAGCTTCTTCGGTTTCGCGCCTGCCAACTGCTTGAAGTTCTCGGTCGAGATCACCGGCTTGCCCGTTTGTTGCTCGATATCTTTGCGCGTCCTGCCGGCCACCGCGCCGCCGTCCTTTGCATCTTTCGTGAATGGCTCCATGCCGTGTGAATCACGATCCCGGTGCAACTTGGTGGTCGTCGCCTCGGCCAGCATAGTCAGGATAAGCTCGATGTCGGTCATGTGGTCGCGCAGGTTCTCCCGAGTCAAGGATTTCACCTGCTTGTATTCGTCCACCTCCAGATCGAAAGCGCCGTGCATGATTTCATTGGTTAGAATCGCGAACTCCTTGCTGGATTCCGCGCCGCGATCTTTCCATTCATCGGTCAAATCTTGTCGTACCGCGATACCGCGCAAGCGCTTGTCGATCCACTCCTTCGGGTAGCCCTTCTTTTCGTACAAATCCTGCATGCGCCCCATTGCCAGCTCGGGATTTTCTATCTCATCAAGTCGCTCCTTGCCAACCTTGGCAAGCCAGCGCTTGAGCGGCTCCACCTTGGGCGAGGGAATGGACTGGATAATGCGAAACAGGGTTTCGGTATTGGC
>CAYZPM010000014.1:0-81277 GCA_964480365.1 uncultured Gallionellaceae bacterium | reverse complement strand
CTGAAATACGTTCCGCTCATTGTTCCCTAAATTTCTCTAATGGACAATCTGGGTTTATTCCGCATATCATTGTCCGCAATTGAAACACCCCCTATAATTCAGGCGCTTTGTTTTTACTTGGTCGGGTGTTGGGGGTTCTCCATTCAGCCGACCCGATTAACTACCCAAACTTATCCGGCCTAATGCGTATTCTGCTCAGCAACGACGATGGTTATTTTTCTCCCGGCCTGGCCTGTCTTGCGGAAGCTATTTCCGCCATTGCTGATGTCGTGGTGGTGGCGCCGGAGCGCGACCGTAGCGGTGCGAGCAATTCCCTGACGCTGGATCGTCCGCTCAATCTGCGTCGTGCCGCCAATGGATTTTATTATGTCAATGGCACGCCGACCGACTGCGTGCATCTTGCTGTTACCGGAATGCTGGATACCCAGCCAGACATGGTGATTTCCGGTATCAACTCCGGCGCCAACATGGGTGACGACACGATTTATTCCGGCACGGTAGCGGCTGCCACCGAAGGATTTTTATTGGGCATCCCGTCCATCGCCGTATCGTTGGCGGGCAAGGAGTTGGCGCATTACGCCACGGCAGCACACGTGGCGGCGGACTTGGTGCGGCGTTTTGAAAAGAATACCCACACGCATCCCTGGTTGCTGAACGTCAACGTGCCGGACATTCCCTATGAACAATTGCAAGGCATGGAAGTCACCCGCCTGGGCAAGCGCCACAAGGCCGAACCGGTGGTGAAAGCGCTCAACCCGCAGGGCGAAACCGTGTACTGGGTCGGTGCGGCGGGCAAGGCTC
Organism: uncultured Gallionellaceae bacterium; assembly: GCA_964480365.1. Classification (GTDB taxonomy): domain Bacteria; phylum Pseudomonadota; class Gammaproteobacteria; order Burkholderiales; family Gallionellaceae; genus CAIQPV01. Next base: position 80,476 of record CAYZPM010000014.1, on the reverse strand, counting down.
AAGATGCGGGCGAAGGCTCGGACTTTCACGCGATAGCCCATCAACGCGTGTCGGTCACGCCGTTGCAGATAGACCTGACGCAATATAGCCAACTCGACGCAGTGCGCGGCTGGCTGGGTGGTGCTGCATGAATATGAAGCATAGCGGTATCGGCATGACTTCGCAGCGCACGCGTAACCGCCTGATCGAGCGGCTGCGTGCGGAAGGCATACAGGATGAGGTGGTGCTGGCCGCGATGAACGCGGTGCCGCGTCATGTCTTTGTGGATGAGGCGCTGGCCAGCCGTGCCTATGACGACGTGTCGTTGCCGCTGGGCTTCGGCCAGACCATCTCGCAGCCTTACATCGTGGCGCGCATGGTCGAAATTCTGCGCAACGGCAGGCAACTCAACCGCGTGCTGGAAATCGGCACCGGCTGCGGCTATCAGGCGGCGGTGCTGGCAGAAGTGGCAAAAGAAGTGTATTCGGTGGAGCGCCTACAGCCGCTGTTTGAACGCGCAACGGGTTACCTGAAGGAATTGCAGGTGTGCAACGTAACGCTACGCTATGCGGACGGCAACATGGGTTTACCGGAGGTTGCGCCGTTTGATGGCATCATCATGGCCGCCGCCGCGACCCATGTTCCAAGAGCGCTGCTGGAGCAACTTGCCGTGGGTGGTAGAATGGTGTTGCCATTGGGCGCACAGGAGCAGTATCTGCACCTGATTGAGCGCGATGAGCAGGGCTACCGCGAAACGCGCCTCGATGCGGTCAGGTTCGTGCCACTATTAATGGGAAAAGCATGACAACTCGCGTTTTTAATTGGCTGGGTGCAATATTTGCCGCTGTCGCGCTGGCAGGCTGTGCATCGAGCGGCGGCCATGCGCCGGTGTCGGAAGAGGGCGTTGCCGGGAAAAAACCGGCTGTGTCGGTTGCCGATACCGCAACGCCTGTTACTCATGCCAATAAATCCGTGCAACCTGAAAAAGACTGGCGTCCGCAGACTTACGTGGTGCAGAAGGGGGATACACTGTATAGCATCGCCTTCAACCACGGCCTCGGCTATCACGAAATTGCAGAGATCAATAACATCCAGAATCCCGACGTAATTCAGGTGGGGCAGGAAATCCGCCTGTTCCCGATTGGAGCGGTGGCGGTTAAACCCAAAGTAGTGGAAAGCAAACCGCAGGAAATTCCCGTCAAGGATCAGCCCAAAGTCGTCAAGTTGCCTTATTCCGAGCAGGCCGTGGCCGAGATCCAGAAAATGCAGGAGATTCCGCATAAACCCGAACCGGTTGCAGTGGCTAAAGTGGAACCCAAAGCGGAACCTAAACCGGAAGCCGCAACCGACAGTGCCGTGGCCGATGACGCGCTGGAGTGGGGCATGCCGACCAACGGAAAAGTGATCGGCGAATTTTCCGAGAGCGCCAACCGCAAGGGCGTGGATATTTCGGGCAAACTCGGACAAGCCGTGGTGGCGAGCGCCGCAGGCAAGGTGGTGTACAGCGGCAGCGGCTTGCGCGGCTACGGCAAACTGGTCATCATCAAACACAATAACACTTACCTCAGCGCCTACGCGCACAACGATCAGGTGCTGGTGAAAGAAGGGCAGGTCGTTACCAAGGGGCAGAAGATCGCCGAGATGGGTAGTACCGATTCCGACCAAGTCAAACTGCACTTCGAAATCCGCAAATTCGGCAAACCGGTTGACCCGGCCAAGTTCTTGCCGCTCGTGAAGTCTTGACGCTTCAGCTTGGTAGGGTGGGCACGTCATTGTGCCCACGCGGATTTAAAACAGCGTGGGCAATAAAACCCTGCTCGCCCTACCTGGCTGCAATAACTGATAGTAACTCTTGCATGAAAATGAAAACGATCAACCTCTCGCACTGGGAAGAATTTGAGTACCAAGTAGCACAACTCATGGACGAGCACGCAAAGCGCAAGCTCAGCACTGGTACCTATGTTTCAGATTATCTCTTCAGGGGTCAAGCCAATAGTGAGTGGAAGCTGATTACGACGCTTGAACGCTATCCGAAATGTCCGCTCGGAATGGTGGACTACTACAGAGTTGTGCATAACACCAAGGCACAGGTTGAGACTTTCAATGAAAGCGCCTGGCCGATCCCCTCTGTTGAAGAATTCGCACAACGTATTGATGAACCTGGGTTCTTCTTTGCCGAAGGCAATTTTCTAGCTTATGAATATTTTGTGTATCTCCGACACCATGGCTTTCCCTCACCTTTGCTTGATTGGACTGCATCGCCTTATGTAGCCGCGTACTTTGCGTTTCGCGATATTTGGTCTGATGCCTCAAATGTCTCCATCTATGTTTATCGTGAATGGGCAACGGGTATCAAATCAGGTTCGCTTAATAATGCTGGGATTACAGGACTTGGCCCAAATGTACGCAGTCATCGACGACACTTTCACCAACAGAGCCAGTACACCATCTGCACGATACAGCGCGATGGCAAATATCACTACGCGCCCCACGAGGACGCTTTTGCAGAAAACATCGACGGTCAAGACGAACTCTGGAAATTCAATATACCCCGTTGCGAAAGATACAAAGTATTAGCCAAACTGGATCAGTACAACATCAATGCGTTATCTCTATTTGGCTCCGAGGAGAGCCTGTTGGAGACACTAGCGTTGCGAAAGATATTTTTGAAATGTCTCTAACTTTTGTTCGAATCAGCGTTCAGAATCTAAACGTGACGTTGAGTGCTTGTTATTTTGATGCAACTGATGGTTATGGATCGATAGTGCCACTTGGTGAGCGACTGCATTGTAGCGACATATTTGGACTAGGGGGTTGCCTCGCAATAGCTTTGCTAAATGAAAAACACAGAGCAAAAGGATACCTTATGAGCAACATCAAGCAACTGCTTGAATCGGTTTTAATCCGTGGCTAATGAATCTGATCTCAATATAACCGACCACAACCGCGACAGCGCCGGATTGCGCTATGTCTATCCGGTGGTGTCGCGCCGCGCGGGCGGTGTCTCGGTCGGCATCAACCTCAATACCAACAGCGCTTGCAACTGGCGCTGCATCTATTGTCAGGTACCCAACCTCACGCGCGGCGCGGCACCTCCGGTTGATCTCGCGCTGCTGGAACACGAACTGCGCGGCTTCCTGCAAGAACTGTTGCACGGCGACTTCATGCAGCGCCGCGTGCCGGAGGGCGCGCGCCGCATCAACGACATCGCTCTCTCCGGGAATGGAGAACCGACCAGCGCGGAAGAGTTCGCGCAAGTCATCGAAATCATTGCCAAACTCAAGCAAGAATTGGCGCTGCCCGCCGACATCAAGCTGGTTTTAATTAGCAACGGCAGTTTGATCTACCGCGAAAATGTTCAGCAAGGTCTACGCCGGATGGCGCTACTCAATGGCGAAGTCTGGTTCAAACTCGATCGCGCCAGCGAAGCCGGAATGCAGCGCGTCAATGACACGCATATCGGTATCGGTAAAGTGCGTGAAAACCTCGCCACTGCCATCGCTCTTTGTTCAACCTGGTTGCAAACCTGCTGGTTTGAATTGGATGGCGTAGCGCCAAGCGCACAGGATGAAACCGACTATCTGGAATTTTTAACCAGCCTCCTGCGCGATGGCATCAAGCCGCAGGGTGTGTTGCTTTACAGTCTGGCGCGGCCATCTCTGCAACCGGAAGCACCACGCTTGACTGCACTGACAATGCAGCGAATGGAAGTGTTTGCGGCACGTATCCGGGCGTTGGGGGTGGTAGTTAAAGTCAGCTCATAATGTGCTCTTGAGGTGGATTGATGGTGAAGCAGAAAGAACATAAAACGAATTTCAAGATGTTGCTTGGGCCGAACCAGTCTCCCGGAGATTTATGGGGCGGCTTGGCGTCCATGTTGGTGGCGCTGCCGACGGCGATTGCTTTCGGCGTGACAGTTTATGCAGCCATCAGCCCGAGCTACGCCGCAATGGGCGCGCTGGCTGGCATCATCGGCGCCACGGTCATCGGCCTGGTGGCGGGGACGATGGGCGGCACGGACAGGCTAATCAGTGCGCCGTGCGCCCCGGCTGCTGCTGTATTGTCGGCTTTTGCCATCGAGCTGGTGAGGCAGGGCATCGCGCCGGGCACGATAGTGTTACTGCTGATTATGCTCGGCGTCCTCGCGGGGAGCGTGCAGATGTTGCTCGGTTTTGTCGGTGTAGGGCGGCTCATTAAATATGTTCCCTATCCGGTGGTGAGCGGCTATCTCTCCGGGGTAGGAATTATCATCATAGGCAGCCAGATTCCAAAATTCGTCGGCGCACCAAGCGGCACGGGCTTCCTTGATGCGTTGCTCTCGCCGTGGCTCTGGGACTGGCGCGGCCTCTCTGTCGGGTTTGCGACGGTAGTAGTGGCCGTCATTTCTCCCAGAATCACACAAAAGATACCCGGAACCATTCTGGGCATACTGGCCGGGATTGCAACTTATTTTGCGCTTGCTTCGCAGGATGCCGCACTCTTGATAGTGACGAACAATCCGCTGGTTGTTGGCGCCCTTGGCGTTGCACCGGGAGGTTATCTTGCTTCGATCAGCGGACGTTTGCATGAGCTTGGCGCACTTAACCTCGCTCAGGTCGCCAGCCTGTTCGGCAGCGCGTTGACGCTTGCCGCCCTGCTTTCAATTGATACGCTGAAGACCTGCGTCGTCGTGGATCAACTGACGCGCAGCCGTCACGACTCCAACCGTGAACTGGTTGCTCAGGGGGCCGCCAACATGGCCTCAGCCGTTGTCGGCGGCATGCCCGGATCGGGGACGATGGGCGCCACCATGGTTAACATCAACAGCGGGGCGAAGACACGCGCTTCCGGCGTACTGGAAGGATTGTTTTCCCTCGTTGCCGCGCTGATTCTCAGTTCCTTCATCGCCTGGATTCCGGTCGCCGCACTGGCCGGTATCCTGATCGTCATCGGTTTCCGCATGATAGACAGGGAACCTCTGCACTTCATCGAATCGCGGGCGACGGTATTCGATTTTGCAGTGGTCGTTGCCGTGGTAATCGTGGCGCTGACGGTGGGGCTTATCGCCGCATCGGCGACGGGTATCGCCATGGCAATTTTTCTTTTCCTGCGCGAGCAAATCGGCGGCTCTGTCGTGCGGCACAAAGTCTATGTAAACCAGATGTCGTCAACCTGGCATCGCCCCGAAGCTGAAATGCGTATTATCGAGCAGAAGGGCGATCAGGCCGTAGTTTTCGAGCTTCAGGGCAGCTTGTTTTTCGGTACTACGCAACAGCTCTACACTGACATCGAACATGAACTCAGCACGCGCAACTACATCATTCTCGATTTGAAGCGCGTGCAGTCCGTTGATGTAACAGCCGCGCACTTGCTGCTCAACGTGCGCGATGCCTTGCAGGAGCGGGGAGCGATGCTGCTACTGAGCGGTGTCCGGGAAGTTCTGCCGAATGGCCGTAATCTTCGTGAATTTCTCGAACAGATGGAAATCGTGCAAGCTGACGATGAAACCGTGCGCATCTTCCCTGAACTGGACAACGCCATCGAATGGGTCGAAGACCGTATCCTCGGCGAACGCGAATCTGTGCTGCAAGTCGAAACGCCCGCGCAACTGCATGAGATGGATCTATTCAGTCACCACCGAGACGAGACTATAAAAGAGTTGGAAGCGCAGATGGCACAGCGTTACTACAAAGCCGGTGAGACGGTTTACGCACTTGGGGAGGAGGGCAAGGAGATTTTCTGGATACGCCGTGGCGCGGTACGCATCTTCGCCCCGCTCGGTGCGGGCAGGTCACGGCACATCGCGAGTTTTGGCCGGGGCGACTTCTTCGGCAGCCTGGCATTTCTCGATGGTGGCACCCACGGCAACGATGCCATTGCATTAACCGATACCGAGGTATACGTTCTTACCCGCGAAACGTTCTATAAGCTTTCCGAAGAGCACAAAAAGCTGGCCTTTAACCTGATTACAGCCCTCGCCAGAACACTTGCCATCCGCTTGCGCCAAGCCGATACCGAAATAACGATGCTACGGGAATACTGAGCGCCAATATCGCTAACGAGCAAAGAACCGCCGTGTCTCTCCGCTGCCTGGCAACGAGATCGCAGAGTGTTATAGCAGCTTCGCTGTTACCCGAGAACTTAACCGCGTCGCTTCGCGTAATGAAACTGGGCTGATTGAAGCCTTCGAACCGACTGTTTCTTTAAGCAAGTAGCCTAATCGCGCTGCAATTTAACCGACTAAACTGAGCAGTTAAGCTGTAACGTTGATGTTAGAGCCAATAGTCTGCCCAGGCTGAGCGGGTTGCACTTGCGGGGGCTGTTGAGGCTGCTGAGCTGGTTGAGCATGCTTTGGTTGCGGGGATTGCTGAACTTGCTGCAACAGTTGCGCTGCGTTGCTGCCCGATGTGACTGCGGTGATAGACATGATGTACCTCCTCTTTATACAACGTCCCTGCACACTCTCATAGTGGTGGAAAAGGCGTTATGATGCGAAATTAGATTGCCGAATGAAACTTTGGTTCATACCCTCGAATATTAACCGCAACGCCATATTGAACGATCCCAATAACCTGCGTCTTAAGCTGTAATGTTAATGTTAGAGCCAACGGTCTGCCCTTGCAGAGGCTGCTGTCCCAGTTGTGCTTGCAGAGCCAGTTGTGCTTGTTGGTTTTGCACAGACTGCTGTTCTTGCCCAGCAAGCTGGGCTTGCTGAATATCCTGTTGTGCTTGCAGCGACTGTAAAACCAGTTTTGTTTGCGAAGCCAACTGTGATTGTGTTGTCTGTGTGGGCTGGGTTGTCTGTGCGGTCTGCGCAGCCTGCGCGGTCTGCGTCGGCTGAGCGGTCTGTGTTGTCTGAGACTCAAGTGACTGCACCGTCTGTTGGTCTTGCTGTGTCAGTTGAGCTTGCTGAGCCTGTTGTGCCTGCGCTTGCTGTTCAACCTGAGACAACTGGGCCAGTATTATCTGCACCGTCTGCTGGTCTTGCTGTGTCAGTTGAGCTTGCTGAGCCTGTTGTGCCTGAAGGGCTTGCCGAGCTTGAGCAAGCTGAACGCTGTTGCTAGAGGTGATTGAGCTAATAGCCATGATATCTCCCCACTGACGAACCGAATCGCCAAGAATATCGTATCGCTACCTCATGATATTGCCAATTGGCGGTAGACGCAAGATTAGATTAAATAATTAAACTTTGGTTCATTTCAGCCTGCTTAGATTCGCGACGTTATATTTTACGTATCTTTTACAGTGAAAACTGTTTTGACCTTTTTGTAGCAACTGCATATTACAAACCTTCAGGACGCGCGCCGTCTGTTGTTCAATTACCTTCGGAATATCATACCAAAGTTGCTGACGGTCACATCTCAGCCACTCTCCGCAAACCTGCACATAGGACAAACACTGATAGCTTATCAGGCAAGTCGCCTATTTTCTATAAGCCACTACTTCGTCAAAATAGCAAAGTTTATTAAAAAAGTAGGGCCTATTATGATCAATGCTGAAAGTAGTTTAATACGTCAGGATGTATACCAGAGCTTAGGTATTGAGGAGTTTGCGAAGGATGACGCGGAATTAACCCGTAAGAGCGGTTCAGCACAATGGATTGAGCTGGTGCATGGGTGGAAGATTGCCTTACATCTTGCTCAGTCCGAGCAATGTCAACTCATTCAATCGATGACTAAGTGCTATATGGAAACCGGTGTAAACCCAACCGTCAAACAGCTGAACAATGTCGATGAACTATGGGCCGCTGAGAAGCAGGCCAGGGTCGCAATGGATGCTTTCATTAGCGAGCGGTTTGGCTAGGCACGCTCTTCGGCTATTCCAAAAACAAACCACATAGTCACTTATTCATACTGGCGGTTACCTAATTTTCAGTCTATCAGGAGATACCATGCTCAATAAACAAGAAGAAAATCTAATTAAAGCTGCACAGTGCGCAAAATTGCTGAATCAAGAATTGAAAAATTTAATCTCCACTAGCGACCCGATGCTGGCTAAGTTTGCGTTGAACTTATTTAAAGATGCCTTATTGACTGAGCAACGATTACAGCGCGCTTTGGCCAAGGTCAAAAATCACTGTCCACCTCAATCCAGCCACACCGCACGGGTATTTTTGGGGAACCACAAATTCGTGCCGCAAACCGGAAGGTCATGGCAGTAAAATAACCTCTTCCCAATGCCAAGATAGATTTCTATCGAATGGTTAGGATCATTCCATGTTCGATGAATAATTAGGCATAGGCTTTTTGGGGAAGATGATTATGGACGAACAATTGCGCGAGGATGCGTTGCAATACCACCGCCTATCCCCGGCAGGCAAGATTTCAGTAACACCGAGCAAACAGATGATGACCCAACGCGATTTGGCTCTTGCCTACTCGCCTGGGGTGGCGGCGGCGTGCGAGGCCATCGTGGCCGATCCTGGTGAGGTGCGCAACCTCACTGCGCGCGGCAATCTGGTGGCGGTTATCAGCAACGGCACGGCGGTGCTGGGGCTGGGGGCTATCGGCCCGCTTGCGGCCAAGCCGGTAATGGAAGGCAAGGGAGTGTTGTTCAAGAAATTTGCCGGGATAGACGTGTTCGATATCGAGATCGACGAACATGATCCTGATAAGTTGGTGGACATTATCGCTGCGCTGGAACCGACTTTTGGCGGCATCAATTTAGAGGATATCAAGGCTCCGGAATGCTTTTACATCGAGCGCAAGCTGCGCGAGCGCATGAAAATTCCGGTGTTTCACGACGACCAGCACGGCACTTCGATCATCGTGGGCGCGGCCTTGATAAACGGTCTCAAGGTGGTGGGTAAAAATATCGAGCAGATCAAGCTGGTGGCATCCGGGGCGGGTGCAGCAGCATTGGCATGTCTCGATATGCTGGCATCCCTCGGTGTGCGCATGGAAAACATTATCGTCACCGATATCAAGGGAGTGGTCTATCAAGGCCGCACCGAGGAAATGGACGACAACAAAGCGCGTTACGCAGTCGTAACAAAAGCACGCACGCTGGCCGAAGTCATTGCCGGGGCGGATGTATTTCTCGGCCTGTCCGCAGGAGGAGTGTTGAAGCCGGAAATGGTCGCGCTGATGGCGCAGGACCCGTTGATTTTTGCGCTGGCCAATCCCGATCCGGAAATTCTGCCGGAGCAGGCCAAGGCAGTGCGACCGGATGCGATTCTGGCGACAGGGCGTTCGGACTATCACAATCAGGTTAATAATGTTTTGTGCTTTCCTTACATTTTTCGCGGCGCCCTGGATGTAAGCGCCACCACCATCAATGAGGCCATGAAGCGTGCTGCCGTGTATGCCATCGCGGAGCTGGCCGAGGCCGAACAATCCGACGCAGTGGCTGCGGTATACGGTGAAGAAAGCCTGACCTTCGGCGCGGAGTATTTAATCCCCAAACCTTTCGACCCGCGCCTGATTACCAAGATCGCCCCTGCGGTGGCACAGGCTGCGATGGACAGCGGCGTAGCGGCTAGGCCGATTGCGGATATGGCTGCTTACCACGAACAGTTGTCGAATTTTATTTACCACTCCGGTTTATTGATGAAGCCGGTGTTCGATGTGGCGAAGAAGAATCCAAAACGGCTGGTTTATGCCGAGGGGGAGGACGAACGCGTGTTGCACGCGGTGCAAGTGGTGGTGGACGAAGGGCTGGCGCAGCCTATTTTGGTCGGACGACCGGCGGTCATCGAGCAACGTATTCACAGCCTGGGCCTGCGCATCCATGCAGGCGAACACTTCGAGGTGGTCAATCCGGAAAGCGACCCGCGTTATCGCGCCTACTGGATGGAATACCACCGTCTGATGCAGCGCAACGGCGTGACTCAGGAATATGCCAAGCGTGAGATGCGGCGCAACAATACGCTGATCGGCGCGATGCTGATCCGCATGGGGGCGGCGGATGCCATGTTGTGCGGAACCCTCTCGCGTCCGCAAGAGCATTTGCATTACATCAGCGAAGTGATCGGCCTGCGTCCCGGTGCTACCGTGTTTGCGGCGATGAATATTTTGCGGCTACCCAACCGCACCTTGTTTGTTTGCGACACACATGTCAATTTCGATCCCTCCGCAGAAGAAGTGGCGGAAATAACCTTGCTGGCGGCGGAAGAGGTACGCCGTTTCGGCATCACCCCCAAGGTAGCGCTGCTGTCGCATTCCAACTTCGGCAGTTTTGACAATGCGTCCGCGCGGAAGATGGGCTTGGCTCGCAAGCTGCTGGAACAACGCGTACCCGACCTGGAAGTGGAGGGCGAAATGCACGGTGATGTCGCTCTTTCGGAAGAATTGCGCATGAAGATATTTCCCGACTCGCATTTGAAAGGCGAAGCCAATTTACTCATCATGCCGAATCTCGATGCGGCCAATATTGCCTTCAATCTGCTCAAGATGGTTGCGGGTGAAGGCGCCACCATAGGGCCCGTTCTGCTGGGTGCGGCGAGATCGGTCCACGTTCTGACTTCCACTGTAACCGTGCGCCGCATCGTGAACATGAGTGCGCTGGCGGTGGTAGGTGTGAAAGTCATTTAACTCATTTGAACTATTCCAAATAAAGTTTCTCCAACCGGTGAAATAGGGTTGCTTCCGATGATTCCTGTTCCGCGCTAAGGAGAACGTCGTGACGGCTCCGATTCAGTCCATTTCCGATGCGGCTCAACTGCTTTTGGTCGATCCGCTCTATCCCTTGCAGAAAACATCTTCCGCGAGTGGGGTGGGAAATGTCTCGGCTTCTTCCGAGGTCGCTTTACCTACCCCGAGTTCCATCACGGTGCTGGGGGCTTCCAACCCTTTGGATTTGCTGACGTATGACGTTACTGACACCTTGCAGTCGTTCTTACCCACTTTTTCCGTTTCGGGTCTCACCGCAGCACAGCAGCAACAGTTGGCCTTGTCTTTGGGGTTGAGCGCCAACGCCACCAGTACCGATCTGACCAACGCCATCAATGCGTTGCTGACTCCGGCAAATCCGGCAGACGAGCTTGTCAACGTGTTGGTGGGAGGCACCACGAGCCAGACCAGTTCGAGTTCAGCTTCGCTGCTTAGTCTCCTCAATTCCAACGGCGAGATTGCGGGTCTTCCACTAAGCCCTCTCGAACAGGCCACCCAGACGACATTCGACACTTTATTGAGCGCTGGAGCCACCTCGAATTTTACGACGAGCACGACTGCGCCAACCTCTACTACCAGCACAGGAGCGATCATAGCGACAACGGCACAATCATCGCCATCATCGACAGTGGCAACATCCTCAACGGCATTAGCCACCCCACCGGTCGCCTCGACAGTACCCCAATCGACACCAGTTGCATCGTCAACAACTATCCAAAAAACGGTGACACCTTCCACGACGGTTCTTTCGGTTGCGGCTGGAACAACCCAAACAGCGCCAATACCGGGAGCGACAGCACCGCCAGTGGCATTGGCAACAATATCTCAATCTACGGGAACACCCACAGTCCCATCTGTTGCCACGACGGTGGCAGCTTCATTAACCACAGCGCCTGCAGCCCCAGTTGAAACGGTGGCCATCGCAACACCGATCACAGAAACAATACAATCAACTGCCACTGCTACAGCCAATGCTCCACCGAACGAGACACTTGCGACAGCAACAGCCACACCAGCAACAGCAGCGACAACAGCGACAACAGCGACAACAGCGACAACAGCGACAGAAGCGACAACAGCGACAGCAGCAACCGCAGCAACAGCAGCAACAGCAGCAACAGCAGCAACCGCAGCAACCGCAGCAACCGCAGCAACCGCAGCAACCGCAGCAACCGCAGCAACAGCAGCAACCGCAGCAACCGCAGCAACAGCAGCAACAGCAGCAACAGCAGCAGCAACAGCAGCAGCAACAGCAACAGCAACAGCAACAGCAGCAGCGACAACGGCAACGGCAACAGCAGCGACCGCAGCAACAACAGCACCGGTTGCAACCACGGCAACCACTACAACTGTTATTGTTCCCTCGGTACCCGCCAGCGAAGACTTGTCGTCCAGCACCTACACTCTTCCCTTTGATAGTGCGGAAAGTGTGCTCCAATCGTTGCTGATCGAAGAGTCCTCCCAATTGCTGTCGGTCGCCGATCAAGGGATGGCGACCTACGCTGCTCCGGGAACGGTCTCCCGGCTTCAAGCCGGAGTGGACCAAGCGCATCAAGTCAACTTAAAAAACCATTGGTCTGAAGAATTTTATACCACGGATCCAGTGACTCGGGTGGCACCAAGCCACGAACCGCTAAAGTGAGATGGTGCGTGGATTTGGACTTATATAGGCGCGGGTTCCCCCAAGAATTTGTGATGTCCTGCATTTGACAAATTTAGGCAGGCAAACGCGTTCTGCAAGTTATAGCGCGGAACAAAGCGAAGCTGGCCCATTGTTTCGTGACGGATTCGCAAAGCTCTTGAGTAGGTACCTGCGCAATATATTTAACAAGGGTTCGTACAGCTTATCAAAGGAGCTATTGGATTCTTTGTTCACCATTGTGATACGAATATTTTCGTGTCGACGGCATAGGACAAACGATTAGGCACAACTTCAATAAATACTGAATGGATTTTGGGAATATCACCGATATTTCAAAGGCTCCTGTATTGCCACAATGATGATCCAAAAAAACCATCATCAATATATTTGGTCAATGAGTCCATGAAAAATTCCATAATTATGGTTTGTGAGGGAAAGCACGATGTCATCTATGCTCGAAGAGCCAACCAAGATGTATATTCATAACTTGTTGGATCAGATGAGCAAGGCTGCGCAGATAGCCAGCCTTGAACCTGCTTCTTCCTTGGCTCCGGTAAACGTCAAGAGCAAAGAAGAAATTGAACAAAAGTCATGGGAAATCGTACGGGACAGCAAAGATATCAATGCGGTCACCGAGTGGCTCAAACAATACCCCTTAGGACGCTACGCGACACTGGAACAAGCACGCGCCAATTTAATGGAGGAAGCAGCACGAGTTGCTGTACAAGTTCCGAAAACAGGGGAAACCTGTCCTGATTGTCCAGAGATGGTAGTGATTCAGGCAGGCAGCTTTGATATGGGTGGGAACATGTTTGATAGCGAAAAACCAGTCCACCGCGTAATTATCAGTCGACCATTTGCAATGGGCAGAACCGAAGTGACGCAAGGGCAATGGCGTGCAGTGATGGGTAACAACCCCAGTCATTTCTCAAGCTGTGGCGACAACTGCCCGGTGGAAAATGTGAGTTGGAACGATGTGCAGAAATATATTCAAAAGCTCAACTCCAACTCGGGTAAGCATTATCGTCTGCCGAGTGAAGCTGAATGGGAATATGCCTGCCGTGCTGGAGGGCATCATAAATACAGCGGTAGCGACGATATAGACACCGTAGCATGGTATGGCAGTAACAGTGGTGATTCGACACACTCGTCAGGCACCCAGCAAGCCAATGCGTGGGGCTTATACGATATGTCAGGCAATGTATGGGAATGGGTGGAAGATAGCTGGCACGAAAACTACAATGGCGCACCGACTGATGGAAGTGTCTGGCAAGGTGATGGTGCGAGGCGCGTTCTTCGTGGCGGTTCGTGGTTCGACATACCTCAGTTCGTGCGCGCAGCTAATCGCTTCAGGTACGGGCCATTGAAACATGGCGACAACATCGGTTTCCGTTTGGCGATGACGCTCCCGCAGCTATAAGACAAACACCGATTAAAAATTCAGGCATTTGCTTAACGCAAATTAAGCAAAGCGCCGATGTTCAAAAACTCCTGTTTTGTCAACAATGAACACCTCAATCAAACGAAAAGGAGAAATATCATGACAACAAATGGTAGATTTCTGAATCTTGCAGCCTTGGCACTTGTTTCTTCCCTGGCCTTCCCTGCACAAATGGCTTTGGCCGCCGAAGGAGCGTCCTGCGGCAACTGGAGCTTTAACGATCCAAGCTGCTCGGCTTACATCAAACCATCCGGGAAGATGACAGAAAAAACAAATGAAATGGTTTCGTCCGAACCCGCATCCTGCGGCAACTGGAGCTTTAACGATCCAAGTTGTTCGGCTTACCTCAAACCATCAGGAAAGCAAACTGAGGTCGGTACATTTGGTTCAGGCAACACCAATGTTTGTAGTCTGAGCATGTTTAACTCTAGCCCCTGCTAAGCTTACATCCTCCCGTAAATGCCTGCGATTAGAGCGATCGGCAACAGCCGACCGCTCTAGTTTGTACAGACATTAGGCCGTTCAAGGTGAACCCTTCGGCAAGCTCAGGACGAACGCACGCGTGTAAATTACGACGGATAAATTCCCTTCGTGAACATTTGCGTTTATCCGTGGTTAAATCTGCTTCCGGTTTCGAGGATTTGAATTGAAAGGCTGCCAGTTTTTGAGCAGCAAGGCGTTGCTGACCACCGAAATCGAACTCATCGCCATTGCGGCGCCTGCGATTACCGGATTGAGCATGCCGAGCGCGGCAAGCGGAATGCCAAACACGTTATAGGCGAAAGCGAAAAACAGGTTCTGGCGGATTTTGCGCAGTGCGGTGCGCGACAAATCTATAGCATCCACCACGCCCATCAGGTCGTTACGCATCAGAGTGATGTCTGCCGCTTCGATGGCGATGTCGCTGCCGCTTTTCATAGCGAAGCTCACATCCGCCGCCGCCAGCGCGGGCGCATCGTTGATGCCGTCACCCACCATACCCACCATTTTCCCTTCTTCTTTGAATGATTGAACATGTGTTGCCTTGTCTTGAGGCAACACTTCGGCGCGAAATTCGGCAATGCCTGACAGTCGTGCTATAGCCTGCGCGGTGGCGGCGTTGTCGCCGCTCAACATCACTACGCGGATGCCCATTGCGGTGAGGCGAGCCACGGCATCGGCACTGCTGGGGCGCAACGTGTCGGCGAAGGCGATGATGCCAAGCAGGGCACCCATGCGCGCTACGGCGATGACGCTCTTGCCCTGTTGCTGCAGGGCGGTAATTTGCGCTTCATCCAGCGCGATGTTTTCGCTGGTGATAAATGCCGGGGAGCCGAGCAGGTAGGCAGTTCCGCCGATCCTGGCGCTCAATCCTCTGCCGGAAAGTTCGCTGAAGCTGTCGGTACGGATCGGCGTCACCTGTTGCGCCTGAGCGTATTCCAGCATGGCGCGCGACAACGGATGGGTGGAGCTTTGCGCCATGCTGGCGGCGATTTGCAGCAGGTGTTTTTCATCGCTGCCTGATGTGGGCAGCAGGTCGGTGACTTTGGGTTTCCCCTCGGTGAGTGTGCCGGTCTTGTCCACCACCAGTACGGACAATTTGTGCGCGTGCTCAAGCGCGGTGGCGTCCTTGATCAGGATGCCAGCATGGGCAGCGCGCCCGGTGGCGACTACCACGGCGGTGGGCGTTGCAAGACCCAGTGCGCACGGACATGAGATGACCAGCACCGAGACCGCATTGATTAACGCCGCCGCAAAGCCGCTGCCGAGCGCCCACCAGACGATGAAAGTCACTGTGGCAATCACCAGCACCACCGGCACGAAGATGCCGGAAATTTGATCCGCCAATTTTTGAATCGGCGCTTTCGAGCCTTGTGCCTGTTCCACCAAGCGGATGATGGCGGCGAGCTGGGTTTGTGCGCCGACCGCCTCGGCGCGACATCTGAGCAGGCCGTGCTGGTTGAGCGTGGCGGTGTAAACCTTGTCGCCGTCGTGTTTTTCCTGCGGTAGGCTTTCCCCGGTGAGCATGGCTTCGTCCATGCTGGATGCTCCTTCCAATACTATGCCGTCCACCGGCACGCTTTCGCCGGGGCGCACCAGAAAAATGTCTCCCGCTTTGACCAGTGTCGCAGGTGCATCAACCATGACACCATCGCGCTCCACATGCGCCAGTTTGGGTTGTAGGTTAATCAATGCCTCCAGCGCGGCGGAAGCCTTGCCCTTGGAGCGTGCTTCCAGCAGTTTGCCCAGCAGCACCAGAGTGATGATGGCGGTGCTGGCTTCGAAATACACCGGCTTGCCGGTATGGAGCAGCAGCATGGCGCAACTCAGCAGATAGGCCGCACTGGTGCCGAGTGCGACCAGCACGTCCATGTTTGCACTGCCGCCGCGCAGGCTATGCCATGCGCCGGTGTAAAAGCGCTTGCCGATCCAGAATTGCACCGGGGTGGCGAGCAGCCATTGCAGCCATGCAGGCAGCATGGCGTGGAGGCCGACGAACATCATTCCCATTTCCAGCAGCAGGGGGGCGGTGAGCAACAAGGCGATAACGAATTGCGTGCGCTCGTGGCGATAGGCCTGCGCGCGAATTTCCTTTTCTGCCGCGAAATCGCGCATGGGGTGGGCGTTATAGCCCGCACCCTGCACTGCCGCGATTAAGGCGGAAACATTTGTAAATTTCGGGTTGAAATCAACACGTGCCTTTTCGGTGGCAAAATTCACCGTAGCGGAAACTTCCGTTATGCTGTTGAGCACCTTCTCGACGCGCGCGGCGCAGCGGACACAGGTCATGCCGGATATTTGTAGATCCGCGTGTTCGATAGGTTCGGGCATGATGTGGTGGATTTATGCTACAGAAATCAAGCCAAGGTGCAATGAAAATGCACCCAAGATCTCAGCTTGTCTGGGCCTCGCGCCCAACTTTCAGCCGGTTAAAAAGCTCGGTGCAGGCTAATGGCGGAAGCGGTTTTCCGAACATGTAGCCCTGCGCGTCTTCGCAGTGTTCGGCCTTGAAGAAATTGAGCTGTTCCTGGGTTTCAACTCCTTCCGCCAAGCCTTTTATGTTGAGCACGCGGGCTATGGCAATGACAGCTTTGGCTACTGCCGCATGGTTGGCGTCGGTGGCGACATCGGTCACGATGGAACGGTCTAATTTGATGGAATGGATAGGGTAGCGCGTGAGGAAACTCAAAGGAATATGGCTGTGGCCGAGATTATCCAGTGCAATGCGTACCCCGAGTGCAGCGATTTCGGTCAGGCGGATGAGAGCCAGGCTTTCGTCTTCCTCAATGACCTGTTCCCTGATTTCCAGCTCCAGCCATTTCGGATTCAGCTTGGTTTCTTCCAGTATTTGCTTCAGGGAAGCTACGAAATCCTTGTGTCGGATTTCTTGGCAGGAGATGTTCACGGCTACGACGACAGGTGGAAGTCCTCCTGATTGCCATGCCTTATTTTGTTTGCAGGCCTCGCGCAGCACCCATTTCCCGGCTGTTACAATAAAACCGGTTTCGTCAAGAGTCTGCATGAACTTGGATGGCATGAGCAGGCCCTGTTCCGGGTGTTGCCAACGCAGCAACGCTTCCATACCGATCAGGTTGCCATGGTGAATATCCACTTGCGGCTGATAATGAACCACAAACTCTTTATCCGCCAATGAATGGTGTAGTCGTTCTTTAATCCGGATAAGTTCGGCAGTCCTGGCATTGAATTCGGGGGAATAGAACCAGAAACGGCTGATGCTGTTATTGTTTTCCGATTTTGCCTGATACATCGCTAAATCTGCGTTCTTGATCAAGGTTTCCATATCTTCCCCATCGGGCGGATAAACGCTGATTCCGATGCTTGCTTGGGTTTGAATCTCGTGTCCTTCTACCATGAAAGGCGCAGAAAAAATCTCCAGCACCTTGTTTGCGGCGGTGGTGGCATCTTCTGAATGGTTTATGTTAAAAACGATGATGAATTCGTCTCCGCCCATGCGTGCCAGGCAGTCTGTTTCGCGCACGCATTCGGCCAGGCGCTTGCTGACCTTCTGCAACAAGACATCGCCGCAATGATGCCCCAGGCTATCGTTAATTGTTTTGAATCTCCCCAAATCCAGAAACATGACCGCCAGCAAGCGGTTATGTCGCCGCGCCATAGCCAAGGCTTGCTTGAACTGGTCATAAAAGTATTTTCGGTTGGGCAGGCCGGTCAGGGCATCGTGATGGGCAAGATGGTATAGATGTTCTTCTATCAGCTTGCGTTCTAGGGCATACTGCACGGCGCGCACCAGCAAGTATTCATTGGTATGCCATTTCACCAGAAAATCCTGAGCGCCGAGTTGGAGCGCTTTGAGGGCCAAGGTCTCATCCTCAATCTCGCTTAGCACGACGATTGGTATTCCGGAGGAGGCGGCGTGGACTTTGGTGAGGGATTCCAGATCACGGCAATCCGGAAGTTGCAGGTCGAGCAGGATAACCGAGATTTTATTCTGGGCCAGAGCTTGCAGGGCTTCACTGATGCATTCAGCATATACCAGATGAAAATGGTTTTTGCGGTTGTTGCCTAGCCGTTCCGCGACCAACCGACGGTCAGCGGGGTTGTCTTCCACCAATAGGATGTTGATAATTTCGGCTTCGTCGTTGCAGATGTTTTCGCCGCTTGCCAATGATGCGATGCCGACGCCCGCTTGTAGCATGGGCGCAGGTTCGCCTATAGTGCCGGCGTGCACCAGCGACAAGTAATTAACTTTCTTCTGGGGGGTATTCATAAATTGCGTCTCTCCCACTGCATTTTTTATTATTGCGTGTATCTGGCGCGAATTACTCAATACCGCTAGGTAATTTTACAATAGTAAGCCAGAAATCGTTAATAGATTGCACTACCTTAATGAATTGGTCAAAATTTACCGGTTTGGTCACGTAGCAATTGGCGTTGAGGTTGTATGATTTGATGATGTCCTGCTCGGCTTCGGAAGAGGTGATGACCACCACCGGGATGGCCTTGAGACGCGGGTCAGACTTAATCTCAGCCAGCACCTCGCGCCCATCTTTTTTGGGCAGGTTCAGGTCGAGCAGGATGATATCCGGGCGCGGTGCATCCTTATATTTGCCCTGCTTGCGCAGGAAGGCTATGGCCTCCTCGCCATCAATTACCACATGCAGGTTATTTTTCACCTTATGGCTTTTGAGCGCTTCCTGCGTCAGTCGCACATCGCCGGGGTTATCCTCGACCAGCAGGAAATCCGCAGGTCTTCCCAAAGTATCCATGTCCATATTGCCCCCTTTACCTAAATGTTAGTGTGACCGGCTTATGATAGCGAGACAGGGATAGAGAGGTAGAACGTCGTGCCCTTGCCTTGTTCCGATGCTAGCCATATCCGTCCACCGTGACGCTCAACTATTTTTTTGCAGATGGTAAGGCCTATCCCGGTGCCAGGATATTCCCGTTTGCTATGCAGACGCTGGAACATCAGGAAAATCCGCTCGAAGTATTCCGGTGCAATGCCAATGCCGTTGTCGCGCACATAGAACACCCATTCCTCATCTTGCCGTTCCGCGCCTATCTCCACACAAGGCGAACGGTCGCCGCGAAACTTGAGGGCATTACCGATCAGATTCTGGAACAATTGAATGAACTGCGATCCATCTGCATTAAGCGTGGGCAGCGAGCCGCAAATAATCTTGGCATCGGTTTCCCCGATCACCAGGCGCAGGTTGGCCAAAGCCTTGTCCAGTGCCTCTTTCGAATCCACCAAGGCAAAAGCCGTGTTGCGGGTGCCGACACGGGAAAGTACGAGCAGGTCGTTAATGATGGCCTGCATGCGTGTGGCGCCATCCACCGCATAGCCGATAAACTCATCCGCATCTGCATCAAGTTTGCCCTGATAACGTTGCGCGATGAGTTGGGTATAACTGGCCACCATGCGTAGCGGTTCCTGCAAATCGTGCGAGGCGACGTAGGCGAATTGTTCCAGTTCCTGATTGGAGCGGCTCAGTTCTTTGGTACGCCGTACAAGCTCCTCACGGGCATGATGGAATTCCGTGTTATCCGAAAATTCCAGCACATGATGGGTGATCATATCCGCATCGCTACGCACTGCGCTTAAAGTGAGTTCCACCGAAAATTCGCTGCCGTCCTTGCGATGCATCCAGCTTTCAACTTGCTGGTGGTTGGTTTCATTGAGTTTCGGGCACAGTTCGCTGTAAGCATTTTGGCCACTTGCGAACAGGAAATACAGATTTTGTCCCAGAACGTCGGCCTTGCTATGGCCGGTGAACAGGGTGAAAGTGTTATTGACCCATTCGATATTTCCGTGCGTGTCGGTGATGATAATAGCCTCAACATTGCCCTTCAGTACCTTTTCGAAGATTTGAAGTTTCGCCAGATCGGTGCGGGTATAGGTTTCCGGTTCTAGCGGAATATCGAAGTTGTTCATCTCTCAGATTTTCTGGTCAAGCCGGTGAGGCAGTGTGGGACATCGGGAAGGCGAAACAATACGCCCGATAAACAGGATTGTCTATCGGTCGTATCCGGGAGGGGATTTGGTGGAAAGCTTGCTCAGTCTTTATTTGTGCATGGGACAAGTGCTAAGGCCAAACAACCCATATGCCGGGCAAAACTTGAAGATGCCGGTCAGCAAAGGCACAACCCCGATCCAGCCCCATACTCCGACTGTTCCGGTGGCAGCTAACGCGATAAGCGCCAAGCCTGCCACGATACGCAAGATGCGGTCAATACCGCCTACATTGAATTTCATTTTTGCTCCTTTAGAGTGGATTAAAGACAGGTGCAGAATAGGGGGATTGCGGGCGGTTGTCTGTGATAAATATCACATGGTCGATTGTCTGTTTAGTATTGATCTGCCAGATGGTATGGCAGCCAGAAGGAGCGGTTTGGGAAGGTCATGAGGTTCATGGTTGAGCCGTATTGCATGAGCAATAGCCTGATTGCAAAACAGCGAAACGTGATGGAAAATGCAGCCACTGCAACAAGAAGAAAAAATAATTTCGAGTCTTTGACTATTTCGCAGTTTTGAGAATTTCTTTGACCGTCGGGGCGATTTGTATGGAAACGAGGCATAATTGCAACGTTATCGCAAAAAGCACTGGCCCATGCAGCGCCTTAAAGCTGAAAATCGAACCGCCCATGTCTCATCACACTTTTACCATTTCCCCTAACGACAGCATGAGTCCCAAGGCCTGGTATCAAGCCGCCAGCGAATCACCCGACTTTGTTTGTGACCCTGCCCAAGCCGCTGCAATTGATAAACTGGACGACCTCTGGTATCAATTAATGGATTTCAAAACTAAGCGCAACAAATTCCTGGGGCGCAGCTTACTTAGCCCGGATGTACCCAGCGGTTTGTATCTTTGGGGCGGAGTTGGGCGCGGCAAAACATTCCTGATGGATGCGTTTTACGAGTGTCTGCCATATCGCCGCAAGCGCCGCATCCACTTTCACAATTTCATGGCCGAAGTTCATCATGAGATGAAGTTGCTGTCTGGAAAAAATGACCCGCTGATCGCCCTGGCCGACAACATCGCCAAACACACCCGTGTGTTGTGTCTGGACGAGTTTCATGTCGATGATATAGCCGACGCGATGATTTTGGGGCGGTTGGTTGGAGCAATGCTGGAGCGCGGAGTAGTTCTGTTGACCACCTCCAACTTTCCGCCCGATGGCCTATATCCGCACGGTTTGCAGCGGCAAAACTTTTTGCCTGCGATTGAATTGCTCAAGCGTAAATTAAAGGTGTTGAACGTGGATGGCGGTAATGATTATCGTCTGCAGGCAGTAACTCGTGAACCTCTGTTTATCGTGACTGAGGATGCGGATGACGAAGCCGTGAGTGAAGCGCGTCTGGACGTATTGTTTGAACAGATAGCCTCAGGAACGCGGCGTGGCAAAGAGCATATTGAGATTCTGGGGCGTTTGATTCCCGTAAAAAAAGTCGCGCGCAGTGTGGTGTGGTTCGATTTCAAAGAGCTGTGTGGCGGGGCGCATGCCCAGGAAGATTATCTGGCAATTGCCCACAGTTACCCTACGGTGTTTTTGTCGCACATTCCGCAAATGACCGCCGAGCATGCCTCCGAGGCGCGGCGATTTACCTGGCTGGTGGATGTGCTTTATGACAACAATGTCAGGCTGGTTGCTTCGTCAGAGGCCATACCGGGAGAGCTTTGCAGTGGCGCGATGGCATTTGGCGAATTTTCCCGCACCGCCAGCCGCCTGACCGAGATGCAATCCAAGCATTATCTGGAACTGCCGCATCATTCACAAAATGTGACATTGTAATTGTCTGCCAGTATTCTGTTAGCCTGCAAAGGCGTGTAAGATACGCGAATCAAATTTCGGGAAGAAACAATGAATAAGAATCGACCCAAACATCTTGCACTGCACCATATCAAGTTTCCTCTTCCAGCTATTGTTTCCGGCCTGCACCGCATCAGCGGTTTGCTGTTGTTTCTGTCCTTACCGTTTCTGTTGTGTGCGCTGCAATACAGTTTGCGCTCCATCGAAACCTTTACCTCGCTGGCTGGTGTGTTGCAACACCCGGTCAGCAAATTGTTCCTGATTGTCATACTGTGGGCCTTTTTGCACCACCTTTGCGCTGGAATCCGCTATCTGGCGATAGACCTGAATTTCGGGGTGAAGCTGGCGCAGGCGCGTGCCAGCAGTATGTGGGTGGTGGTGTTGAGTTTAACGCTGACGGTTTTAATAGGAGCACGGCTATGGTAAATCGCGTTGTAACCGGCGCGCATTACGGCCTGAGCGATTGGTTGATGCAGCGTGTTACTGCTGTGGTAATGGCGGTTTATATATTGTTCATGGCGGTCTGGCTGCTACTGCATCCCAATGTTGATTACGATGCATGGACGGGATTGTTCGCCAGCGATGTGGTGCGCTCGTTCTCCTTGCTGTTCCTGCTCGCAATATATTGCCACGCATGGGTTGGCATGCGCGATATCGTGATGGACTACATCAAGTTGGCTCACCTGCGTCTTGCCATCCATGTGTTGGTGATATTGACGCTAATAATGTATTTGATCTGGTCGGTGCAGATTTTGTGGAGCTTCTGAATTCAGGATTGAGGGTTGTGGGGCAGGTGATACCTGATCTGTGCCTAATGGATAATCTGGCATTAAGGGAAATAAAATGGCAGTGGTGAAGCGGACATTTGACGTGGTAGTGGTAGGGGCGGGTGGTGCAGGGATGCGCGCCGCATTGGCATTATCGGAGGCTGGGCTGAAGGTGGCGGTATTATCCAAAGTGTTTCCCACGCGCTCGCACACCGTAGCGGCGCAGGGTGGCATCGCGGCGTCGCTCGGTAACGTCAGCGAGGATAACTGGCATTGGCATATGTACGACACCGTAAAAGGCTCTGACTACCTCGGCGACCAGGACGCTATCGAATTTATGTGCCGTGCCGCACCCGAGGTCGTGTACGAACTGGAACACTTCGGCATGCCGTTCGACCGGACGGACAGCGGAAAAATTTACCAGCGTCCGTTCGGCGGGCATATGCAGGATTACGGAAAAAACCCAGTACAGCGTGCCTGCGCCGCAGCTGATCGCACCGGCCACGCGTTGTTGCATACTCTATATCAGAAGAACGTGCAGGCCAATACCAACTTCTTCGTGGAATGGATGGCGCTGGATATGATCCGTGACCAGGACGGTGATGTGCTCGGTGTGGTGGCGATGGAAATTGAAACCAGCGAAGTGATGATTTTGCAGGCGCGCTCCACACTATTTGCCACCGGCGGGGCAGGGCGCATCTTCCAGGCCAGCACCAACGCCTACATCAACACAGGCGACGGTCTCGGCATGGCAGCACGCGCGGGTATTCCGCTGGAGGACATGGAATTTTTCCAGTTCCATCCTACCGGCGTGCATGGCGCGGGTGTGCTGATTACTGAAGGTGTACGCGGAGAGGGCGGTTATCTCATCAATAAAGACGGTGAACGTTTCATGTCGCGCTATGCGCCCAATGCCAAAGATCTTGCCAGTCGCGATGTGGTATCGCGTGCCATGGCGACCGAGATCAAGGAAGGACGCGGCTGCGGCAAGGATGGCGATCATGTGCTGCTGAAACTGGATCACCTCGGCGAAGACGTGATCCGCCATCGTCTGCCCGGCATTCGTGAGATAGCAATCAAGTTCGCGCACGTTGATCCGGCCAAGGACCCTATTCCGGTGGTGCCTACCGCGCATTACATGATGGGCGGAATCCCCACCAATTACCACGGCCAAGTAGTCGCACCCTATGCCGGTGGACCGGAAGAGATCGTGCAGGGTTTTTATGCAGTAGGCGAATGCGCCTGTGTGTCGGTACACGGCGCGAACCGATTAGGCTGCAACTCGCTGCTTGATTTGATCGTGTTCGGGCGTGAAGCGGCGCGGCAGATCATCGAAGATTTGGAACGCAACCCGCATCCCAAGCCATTGCCGGTCGATGCGGCGGATCGCTCATTGTCGCGCCTCGCCCGATTGGAAGGGCAAAAGGACGGCGAGAGCGTGTCCGAAGTGGGTGCAGCGATGCGCCGCGTGATGCAGGCACATTGCGGCGTTTTCCGCTTCCCTGATCTGCTCGCCGAAGGTGTGGAAAAAATCTACGAAGTGGCCGAGCGCGCCATGAGGACTGAGATTAAAGATCACAGCAAGGTATTCAACACCGCTCGCGTGGAAGCGTTGGAACTCGATAATCTCATCGAAGTGGCGCAAGCCACCATGACCGCAGCCGCCGCGCGCCAGGAAAGCCGTGGCGGTCACGCGCGAGATGATTATCCTAATCGCGATGATGACAACTGGCTAAAACACTCATTGTATTTCAGCGAAGGACATCATTTGGATTACAAACCGGTACGGCTGAAGCCGCTTACGGTGGCATCGTTCCCGCTCAAGGCGCGGGTTTATTAGTCGCGCACGTTGTCGCGCTACAAAGTAACCGTAGGGTGGGCTGTGCCCACCATGTCGGGCGTAGCCCGACCTACATTTGGCTCCGGCTCGTCCGGCTTAGGAAAGTGAAAACATGAGATTCCGTATTTACCGTTACAACCCGGAAACTGATGCCCAGCCATCCATGCAGAATTTCAAACTGGATTTCGAGGCAGGGGATGCGATGCTGCTGGACGCGTTAGTCATGCTCAAGGCACAAGACGACAGTCTTGGCTTTCGCCGTTCTTGTCGTGAGGGGGTGTGCGGTTCGGATGCGATGAACATTAACGGGCGCAACGGGCTGGCTTGCATCACGCCGTTGTCGAGTCTGAAACAGCCCATCGAATTACGCCCGCTACCAGGTCTGCCGGTAATTCGCGACCTGATTGTGGACATGACGCAATTCTTCAAACAGTACCATTCGATCAAGCCGTATCTGGTTAATGAAGATCCTCCACCGGAAACCGAGCGTCTGCAATCGCCCAAGGATCGTGCCGAGCTGGACGGTTTGTACGAGTGCATCCTGTGCGCGTGCTGTACCACTTCCTGCCCCTCATTCTGGTGGAACCCGGACAAATTTGTCGGCCCTGCCGGCCTGTTGCAAGCCTACCGTTTTATCGCCGATAGCCGCGACCATGCTACCAACGAGCGTCTGGATCATCTGGAAGACCCGTACCGGCTGTTTCGCTGCCACACCATCATGAACTGCGTGGATGTGTGCCCCAAGGAATTGAATCCGACACAGGCGATAGGACATATAAAAGGCTTGATGGCGAAGCGCACGGTATGAAGGAGCTGGAACGCCTGCGCTGGCGATGCAGGCGTGGCCTGCTGGAACTTGACCTCGTGCTGGGACGCTTTGTCGAACAGGATTATGCGGGACTGGATGAAATGCAAAAAGGTACGTTCAATGCCTTGCTGGATATGCCGGACACCGTGCTCTGGGATATGATTGCAGGCAGGCAGCAGGCGATGGAAGGCGAACAGCAGGCATTGCTGGAAAAGATCAGGGCGGTTTAGCACCGCATAATGTTAAGGGGAAGTTATGGATAGCAAACGTGTTGCAACACTGACTTTGGATGATGGACGCAGCGTCGAATTGCCGATACTGTCAGGCACGCTGGGGTCGGATGTACTTGACATTCACAACATCACCAAGCTTGGGCTGTTCACTTACGACCCGGCATTTTTTGTCACCGCCAGTTGTACTTCGAGAATCACGTTTATTGACGGTGATGCCGGGCTGCTTTATTACCGGGGTTACCCGATCGAGCAACTGGCCGAGCAGTCCGATTTTCTCGAAGTGAGTTATTTGTTGCTGAACGGCGAATTACCGAATGCCGCGCAGGGTGCCGAATTCAAGGATATCGTTACGCACCATACTATGGTGCATGACCAGATTGCACATTTCTTTTCCGGTTTTCGCCGCGATGCGCACCCGATGGCGGTTATGGTCGGTGTGGTGGGAGCGCTGTCGGCCTTTTATCATGATTCGCTGGACATCAAGAATCCGCACCACCGCGAAATATCGGCGATGCGCATGTTGGCAAAAGTGCCAACCATTGCGGCGATGGCGCATAAATACCACACCGGCGCTCCGTTCATGTACCCGAAGAACAAATTCAGCTATGCGGAAAACCTCATGTACATGATGTTCGCCACCCCGGCTGAGGATTACGAGCCCAATCCGGTGTTGGTGCGCGCACTGGATCGCATCCTTATTCTGCACGCCGACCATGAGCAGAATGCCTCCACCTCGACGGTGCGCTTGGCCGGTTCAAGCGGGGCGAACCCGTTCGCCTGCATCGCCTCTGGCATTGCTGCGCTGTGGGGGCCTGCGCACGGCGGCGCGAACGAAGCCGCGCTGAAAATGCTGGAAGAAGTCGGCGATATTTCGCGTGTCCCTGAATATGTGCAGGGCGTGAAGGACAAGAAATACCGCCTGATGGGATTCGGTCATCGAGTTTACAAGAACATGGACCCCCGCGCTGCCGTGATGCGCAAGACTTGTTATGAAGTGCTGAAAGAACTCAAACTGGAAAACCACAAGTTGTTTGAACTGGCGATGGAGTTGGAGCGCGTCGCTTTGAGCGACCCGTATTTTATCGAGCACAAGCTGTATCCGAACGTGGATTTTTATTCCGGTATCGTGCTGCGCGCACTGGGCATCCCGATCAACATGTTCACGGTGATTTTTGCGGTGGCGCGCACCGTAGGCTGGATTTCGCAATGGAACGAAATGATCGCGGATGAGGATCACAAGATCGGTCGTCCGCGCCAGTTGTATCGGGGGGCGACCAAGCGCGATTTTGTGCCGGTCGGTGGTCGGTAGTAAATGATGGGTTGCTCATCACCTATCTATGCGGGCTATCTTCGGTAAGGCGGATAGGATGAACAAAAATAAGGAATTTATTCCGAACATATCTGGGGCAAATAAAAGCGTCACTGGGGCTGGATTGGAAGGGTGGTTGGCGCTCATAGGTTTTGTTGCGTATTTTGTAACCATTTATATAGCCAGAGGCACTGATTTGGTAGTGATTACGTTAAGGAACGGCAGTTTGGTTGGTGATTTAGTAACTTGGCCAAGTTTGATTTTTTTCACGACTGCTTTGCTCATATTCCTAGTTGGCAATTCTTTTTGTACAAAAAATGCAGCTGGGAAATACGAATATAAAGATAGACATATGTGGGCAAGGCCGTTGATGCTCATCTTTTCAGGTTTGGCCTCTATTTGTCTGGGGTGGATAATAGCTATTTTGTTTTCCGGCCTTTCTGGAGAATAGCAATTTAATCGTTATTATTGGAATCCGCGTAAGGCGTAGGGCGGAAAAGCGAAGCGCCTTCCGCCGTATGTGAAGTTTGCTAAAGGTTGCATTCGGCGGATAACGCTACGCTGTGTCAATTCCACGTCTAGTTTGTTGGACAGTGGATTGCCTGACTTTGTTGCATTCGCCCTACGTTAGAGGGATGTTCTATGAACGCACCAGTAAAAAACTACATGCAGGCCATGCGCGACACCTCCCAGTTGTTCGGGATGAACGATGTGTTCATCGAGGGCTTGTATGAGGATTATCTTGCTAATCCGGACTCGGTTCCAGATGAGTGGCGTGGCTATTTCGATGCGCTGCAAGCCACGCCTGGCGCAGTGCATGAAATCGCGCACAGCCCCATTCAACGTGCCTTTGCGGACTTGCCGCAAGCGGGTGTCTGTGGTGTTTTCATTCAGGAAGCCGATCTTGAGCGCAAGCAAGTTCGTGTGTTACAGCTTATCAATGCTCACCGTTTTCTCGGCGTACGTGCCGCCAATCTTGATCCGCTGAATCGTTATCCAAAAATTGAAGTACCGGAACTCGATCCGGCCTTTTACGGGTTGATGGAAGCGGACATGGATACCACTTTTGATACAGGTTCGCTGGTGGGTGGAGCGCGCATGACTTTGCGCGAAATATTGCGATTGGTGCGCCAGACCTATTGTGGCAGCATAGGCGCGGAATATATGTACATCAGCGATGTGGCGCAGAAACGCTGGATACAGAAGCGGCTGGAAGGAGTACGCGGATCGACAGGATATGATGCCGCATTGCGCCGCCGCATCCTTGAACGGCTGACTGCCGCCGAGACGCTGGAACGTTACCTGCACACCAAATATGTGGGACAAAAACGCTTTTCACTGGAAGGTGGCGAGACGCTGATTCCGCTGCTCGATCATTTGCTGCAACGTGCAGGTGGGTTAGGTGTTCAGGAAGCCGTGATCGGCATGGCACATCGCGGACGGCTGAACGTGCTGGTGAATATTCTCGGAAAGCAACCCAGAATGTTGTTTGCCGAATTCGAGGGTATACACGCCGAACACTTGACCTCCGGTGACGTGAAATATCATCAGGGTTTTTCTGCCGACATCGGCACACCGGGCGGCGCATTGCATGTCGCGCTGGCCTTCAATCCCTCGCATCTTGAAATTGTCGATCCAGTGGTGGAAGGGTCAGTGCGCGCGCGCCAGCATCGCCTCAAGGATCTCGAAGGCGAAAAAGTATTGCCGATACTAATACATGGCGATGCGGCATTTGCCGGACAGGGCGTGGTGATGGAGACGCTGGCCATGTCGCAGACGCGCGGCTATCGCACGGGAGGTACGGTGCATATCGTCGTCAATAACCAGATTGGTTTTACTGCTTCCGACTTGCGCGACACACATTCCAGTAACTATTGCAGCGATGTGGCGAAAATGATTGGCGCACCGATCTTTCATGTGAATGCAGATGATCCGGAAGCAGTATTGCTGATTACCGAAATCGCGCTGGATTACCGCATGACGCAACGGAAGGATGTGGTGATTGATCTGGTGTGTTTCCGCAAGCTTGGGCACAACGAGCAGGACGAGCCGTTGGTCACCCAACCGTTCATGTATCGCTTCGTCCGCCAGCATCCAGGTACACGAGCTTTGTATGCGCAGCGTTTGGCAGGGGAAGGGGTGATTCAGGCCGATGAAGCGGATGCGATGGTAACGAACTATCGCAAGGCGATGGATGAGGGACGCAACTCTATCCAGCCAGCGCTGAAGAAAAGCAGCGGCAGGGTAGCTACAGATTGGACGCAGTTCAAAGGTGACACGGCGTGGAATGTCGCGGTGGACACCTCGGTGCCGCTTGAACGCTTGCAGCAACTCGCGATTCCGCTTACTACTGTCCCGAAAGGCTTCACACTGCATTCGCGCGTGCAAAAAATCGTCGAGGATCGTACGGCAATGGCACGCGGCGATTTACTGCTGGATTGGGGTATGGCGGAAACCCTCGCTTATGCCACGCTGCTCACCGAAGGCTATCCGGTGCGCCTTTCCGGGCAGGACAGCCAGCGCGGCACGTTCTTCCATCGCCATGCCACATGGCATGATCAGCAACGCACGGAGCGGTACGCAGGCGCTTATACGCCATTGCAACATCTCGCACCCGAGCAGGCGGATTTCGTAGTGATTGATTCGCTGCTGTCCGAAGAAGCGGTGCTGGGTTTTGAATACGGTTACTCTACCGCAGAGCCGGATTCGCTGGTGCTGTGGGAAGCGCAGTTCGGTGATTTCGCCAACGGCGCGCAAGTAGTGATAGACCAGTTCATCGCCTCCGGCGAAGTGAAGTGGGGCAGATTGTGCGGACTGGTGATGTTGTTGCCGCATGGTTATGAAGGCCAGGGTGCAGAACATTCTTCCGGGCGTATCGAGCGCTATTTGCAACTGTGCGCCGATTACAATATCCAGGTGTGCAATCCCTCCAACGCCGCGCAGATGTTCCACCTGTTGCGCCGCCAGATGTTGCGTCCGCTACGCAAGCCGCTGATCGTATTCACGCCCAAGAGCCTGCTACGCAGCAAGGATGCGGCTTCGCCGCTCGCCGAGTTTACGCAGGGGAAATTTCAGCCGGTGATAGCCGAAGTGGATACGTTGGATGTTGCCAAGGTGCGCCGCATCATCGCATGCAGCGGCAAGGTGTATTACGACCTGCACGCAGCGCGGCGCGCCAAAGGCATCGCGGATATGGCGATCATCCGCATCGAACAGCTTTATCCGTTCCCGCACCATGATTTTGCCGCACAGATAGCCGCGTATCCGAATGCCACTGAAGTGGTGTGGTGCCAGGAAGAGCCGGGCAATCAAGGCGCGTGGCATCGCCTCCAGCATTATTTGCTGCGCCATTTGCGCAAAGGGATGCGCCTCGACTACGCGCTACGCCCTTCATCCGCCGCACCTGCAGCCGGTTATCTGGCGGTGCATCAGGAGCAACAAAAGGCGGTGATCGCTGCCGCCTTCCGCGACGATCTCGACATCAAACCTAATCCGGGAGCAGCACACCATGAGCATCATTGAAATCAAAGTTCCTCAGCTTTCAGAATCCGTGTCCGAAGCAACCTTGGTGACTTGGCACAAGCAAGTTGGCGAAGCGGTCGCTGAAGGCGAAAACCTGATAGATATCGAGACTGATAAAGTAGTGCTCGAACTGCCCTCCTTTAAGAGCGGGGCCCTGACCAAAATCCTCAAGGGTGATGGCGAAAAAGTGACCAGCAACGAAGTGATCGCCTTGCTGGATACCGACGCGCAACCCAGTGTGCAAGCGGAAACCAAGCCCGCTGTCGAAGTGCAGGCGCAAGCTGCCGTGATGCCTGCCGCGCAGAAAATTGCGGCAGAAAATAAAGTAGATACGGTAGCGATTAGCGGCAGCGGGCGCGATGGACGCGTGCTGAAAGAAGATGTGCTAAGCGCATTGGAAAAACCTGCCGCACCCGTTGCAGCCATTTCGCCAACCACTGCCGGTGGACGGGTAGAGCAGCGCGTACCGATGACACGCATCCGTCAGCGCATCGCGGAACGCCTGTTGCAATCGCAACAGAACGCCGCCATCCTCACCACCTTCAATGAAGCGAACATGCAGCCGGTGATAGAGCTGCGTAACAAATACAAGGATGCATTTGAGAAGAAGCACGGCGTCAAGCTTGGCTTCACTTCCTTCTTCGTCAAGGCGGCGGTGCTTGCCTTGCAAAAATTCCCGTTGGTGAATGCCTCGGTGGATGGCACTGATATTATTTACCACGGCTACTATGACATCGGCGTGGCCGTCGGCAGCGAGCGCGGATTGGTGGTGCCCATCCTCCGTGATGCCGATACACTTTCGCTGGCAGACATTGAAAAACAGATCGCCGATTTCGGCGCGCGCGCCAAAACGGGCAAAATCACATTGGAAGAATTGAGCGGTGGCACCTTTTCCATTTCCAACGGCGGCGTGTTCGGCTCCATGCTCTCCACTCCCATCATTAACCCGCCGCAAAGCGCCATCCTCGGCATCCATGCCACTAAGGACAGACCCATCGCGGAGAACGGTCAGGTAGTCATCCGTCCGATGAACTATCTGGCACTGTCCTACGATCACCGCATCGTCGATGGCCGCGACGCTGTGCTGTTTCTCGTCACTATCAAGGAAGCGCTGGAATTTCCGGGGCGGGTGTTGCTGGATATTTAATGTGAAACTCGCGCAGCGAGACACAATCACTCTCTCCCTCCGGGGGAGAGCTGGAGAGGGGGAAACGGACATGACAAGTTTCATCATCAGGGAAGAGGCACACTTGCCATGCCCGTTAACTGAGGTAAATTATGGCTGATTTCGATGTGGTGGTCATCGGTGCCGGACCCGGCGGGTACGTGGCGGCAATCCGCTGCGCGCAACTGGGGTTGAGCACTGCATGCATAGACGAATGGAAGAACGCGGGTAAGCCCAGCTTGGGCGGCACTTGTCTCAATGTGGGCTGTATTCCTTCCAAAGCATTGCTGGAGTCGTCGGAAAATTTTGAGCGTGTGACGCATGATTTTGCCGCGCATGGCATCGGTGTGGATAACGCACGCATGGATGTAACTAAGATGTTGGCACGCAAGGATAAAATCGTGTCCGATTTCACCTTGGGCATAGGCCAGTTGTTCAAGAAAAATAAAGTGACTTCCTTGCACGGTCGCGCGCAATTGCTGGGGCGGGACGATGATGCTTGGCGCATTGGAGTAGCGGGCGGCGAGGAGGTGCGTGCAAAACATATCATTATCGCCACTGGTTCGATGCCGCGCGCCTTGCCGCAAGCGCCGTTTGATGGTGTACGCATCGTGGACAATTCTGGCGCCTTATCTTTTACCGAGGTTCCCAAGCGTCTGGTCATCATCGGCGCGGGCGTGATCGGGCTGGAGCTGGGCAGCGTATGGCGCCGGCTGGGAGCTGAAGTGACGTTGCTGGAAGCGCTGCCAACTTTCATTCCTGCTGCCGATGAACAAGTGGCGAAGGAAGCGTTGCGTGCGTTTACCAAGCAGGGGCTAAAAATCCATCTCGGCGTGCAGATTGATGGCGTTGTGCAAGATGCCGATGCATTGAAAATTTTGTGGCGCGATGCGCAGGGCGTGGCGCAAGAACTGGTTGCGGATAAACTGATTGTAGCAGTGGGACGCATACCGAATACGCAGGGTTTGGGCGCGGAAACTGTTGGGTTGAAACTGGATGGTGCAGGGCGCATCGAGGTGAACGAGCATTGCCGCACCAACCTGACTAACGTGTACGCGGTGGGGGATGTAGTGCGCGGCCCCATGCTGGCGCACAAGGCGTCGGAAGAGGGCGTGATGGTGGCTGAATTGATCGCCGGGCAGGCTGGACACTGTGACTTGAATCTGGTGCCCGGCATCATGTACACCGCGCCGGAAATTGCCTGGGTGGGAAAAACCGAGCAGCAACTGAAAACATCAGGTGTGGATTACAGGGCGGGACAATTTCCCTTCATGGCAAATGGCCGAGCGCGCGCACTGGGCGAGACTGCGGGCTTCGTCAAAATCCTCGCCGACACAAAAACTGACCGCATCCTCGGTGTACATATTATAGGGCCGATGGCTTCAGAGCTGATCCAGCAGGCGGTTTTGGCGCTGGCATTCTCGGCCAGCAGCGAAGACTTGGCGCGCACCATTCATGCCCACCCTTCCTTGTCTGAAGCGGTGCATGAGGCTGCGCTGGCGGTGGATAAACGCACCATCCATATTTAACAGCATGGGAACTTTTCGCGCTTACCGTATTTATAACGAAGACGGAAAAACAGTGTGTCGTTTCGTAGAAATGACTCTGGATGAACTCGATCCCGGCGAGGTGGTGATCCGTGTTGCATATTCCGGTGTGAACTACAAAGATGCCCTCGCGGCGACGGGCGCGGGGAAAGTCATCCGGCGTTTCCCCTGTATCGGCGGTATAGATGCGGCGGGTGTAGTGGAAAGCTCACAGGATGAACGCTTCAAGCCGGGCGATGAAGTCATCGTCACCGGCTATGATATGGGCGTCGCGCATGACGGCGGTTTTGCCGAATATGTGCGGGTTCCATCCGACTGGGTGGTGCGGCTACCTTCCGGATTGAGCCTGTTCGAGGCGATGGCGTTGGGTACGGCGGGATTCACTGCGGCGCTATCCATTCATCGGCTGGAGCAGAACGATCTCAAGCCTGAAAACGGCAAGGTTATCGTCACCGGGGCGACTGGTGGCGTGGGCAGTCTTGCCATCCAAATGTTGGCGCAACTCGGTTATCACGTGGTAGCGCTGACCGGGAAAGTCAGCGAACACGAATACCTGAAAATGTTGGGTGCAAGTGAAATTTTGCCGCGCAATGAAGTTGACCTGAAGAGCACGCGACCGTTGGAGCAGTCACAGTGGGCCGGGGCGCTGGATGCCGTGGGCGGTGCTGTGCTTTCATGGCTGACGCGCACCATGCGGCAGAACGGCGCAATCGCCAGCTTTGGCAATGCGGGTGGCGCAGAGTTGCATGCCACGGTATATCCCTTCATCCTGCGTGGTGTGCGCTTGATCGGCATTGATTCGGCCGCTACCGCCATGCCGTTACGTGAGAAAATCTGGCAGCGCCTTTCCACCGACCTCTGCCCCGGCTTGCTGGAGCGGGTCGCGCAACCCTTCGCTTTTCCACAATTGCCAGAGGCATTTCAGAACATGTTGCAAGGCCAGTCGCGTGGCCGGGTGGTGGTGAAGATTAATGATGGTGATAAGACGTATCACGGTAAATGATTTTAGGGCTTTGATGTTTCGCACCGTATTAGTGCCCCCAAACAGTCACCGCAGAAATTCTTCGCTTTTCTGTGCGCTGCACGAGCGGCTTGGCTGGTGTGCTACAATCGCCCCCGAAATATATTGGGCGAAAGTGGCGGAATTGGTAGACGCACTGGATTTAGGTTCCAGCGCCGCAAGGCGTGCAGGTTCGATTCCTGTCTTTCGCACCAAGATATTTAGCAATTATTCTGTATGTTATAGCGTTTGTTGTCCTGTTGTATCCCGGCATATCCCGTTGAATCCTGTAAAACTATTCCAGAATTTTCCTGAATGTTTCCATGAAACTTGGGTGAATTTTCCAAATTACCCGCTCCATTTGCTCTTGGTTACTACGTAACCCGAAACGACGGTCATCACTTTCCCTAATTTTCAATTACCACCAATAATAATCAGCTTGCGTGCTTATTAGTTTATGCTAATATGCTAACAATTAATTTGCAGAGTTCCAAATAATTTTTTCCAACAACATCAAGGGAATGCTGTAAACGTGGATCAATAAATTAGATAGAGAGAAATTGTTATGAGTAATAAACTTCGATATCAAGTTATAACTGATGAAATGAGTAACGCTGTGTTGTTTTTTGATTCTCAAACAGGTGCTACTCAACGCCCCGAATGCTGGCAAGACCTTGCCGCCTATTACTACTACCTCGTGGGACGGGGCAAAATCATTGAATCACAAAAATTGCTGGCTGAAAGCATGGCTGGTAATAAGCCGATTACAAATATGTTGATGAGTGTGGCATCCAAAGAGTTTTCCGTTGGTTACTGCTAATTTCTTGTCAAGCTGAATGGCTGAAATGCTGCTTCATGGTATCACCGTTTCTTCCAAATGATATCCTGAAAGAGAAAGCAGTCAGGATCAAAGCAACATGATTCATGAAACAATTTGATTAACCCAATTTGGCTGTCTTCCTATTGTGCGCCGAAGCGGCCAGTTGCGACTTACAAGCATTGGCCGGTTTTCCCATTCGCTACCACAGTTCCCAATGGCTGTGACGACGTACACCTGACATATCATTCCGCCTTTTCCAAAGGTCGCTACGCGCCCCCTTAGAGACAGTCACCGTTGCGTAAAGCGGGCATAGTCGCTTTATATTCGCTCGTGAATCGTCAGCAAAAAAATGTTTTCCTGCATCCGGCTTATTCCTCGCTCTTGAAACCGATGGTTTTGTGGCAGGGCGTCATGTTGCGACAGCAAGCGAACATCAGCGTGATTGCGGTAGAGTGCATTAACTTCTGATTCAGAAACCGCAAACGGTGGCCCAGACATTTCATGTTGGGGATAGTCGAATGTTATGAGTAGGATTTGCGTTGCTGGCTGCAGAATGCCAACTAGGTGGCTCACGTAACGCTCTCTCATGTCCGGCGGTAACGCAACCAATGATGCGCGGTCGTACACTGCACCCACCCCCGCAATATCATCTTTGCCTATATCGAAGAAATCGCCACACAGAATCAGAACACCATCCGCTTCGTATTGGTCGAATTTAGTGCCTTCGCTTTTGTGCGGGTTATTGCCGAGTTCAGCGAAGAAATCACGCACCGCGATGGAGCTCAGTTCCACACCAATGACTAAATGCCCCTGTTGCCGCAGCCAAAGCATGTCCTGGCTTTTGCCGCAGAGCGGCACGAACACCTTGCTGCCATACGTTGGATGTAAATCTTGCCAGTGTCGGCTCAAATATGGATTGATCTCGTTCTGATGAAAGCCGGTCTCTCCACGCGCCCAACGCTCCAACCAAAAGTCTTTTTTCATGTTATTTATTAGCCTCCGATGTCCAACGTGCCAGAGTAATCCATGCGATTTGTTTCATTCCGCCCCCTTTAGAGATGAAATTTAGCTGTGAGCGTTTAAGTTGGAAGACACACTCAAATGTCCGGTTTGTGGCCGAATTAACTCATTCTGCATTCTACTCGTCGAATGACTCCTGTTGATCAACGGCCAACCGAAAGCTTCAGTCATTTCGTTAACTCCATAGCTGATCTGGTTGCTTCCGCTTGGGCGGTTGCCAGATGGGATTGCAACCGCTGGAAAAGCGCCCCCCGTCACGATGCACACCCGTTGTAGTTTCTCGGCCTTTTCAAAAAGAGCCTATAATTAAACATCATTGTAAGATATTTGGAGTATGCAATGGCTGCTTGGAATATTGGAAAAGTTGCTGAAAACAAGCAGTGGAGCAACTCGCTGTATTCACTTTATGTTGAGTCTGAAATTGAGCCATTTCAAGCTGGCCAGTTTGTCAAGATAGCACTGGAAATTAACGGTGAAGTGATCGGACGGCCCTATTCACTGGTAAATCCGCCCGATAGTCGGCTACTGGAATTCTACTATGTAGAAATTCCAAACGGGCCGCTGACCCCACATCTGGCCAAGCTCACTTCCGGTGATAGAATTTTGGTCGCCCCGCGTGCCCACGGCTTCATGATTATAGATGAGGTTCCTCAGTCCAGGCATCTGTGGATGATGGCTACGGGCACAGGTATTGCCCCATTTCTCTCGATTCTGGAAACGGACAAGCCTTGGCAGCGTCACGAGCGAGTGGTGCTGGTATATGCCGTGGGGACATTATCCGAGCTCGGCTACCAAGAGAACATCTCGCGAATTTTAGCGAACCATTCCGGACAGTTTTCCTATATTCCGTTTCTCAGCCGCGAAACGTCGAATTTCACACTGCATGGTCGCATTCCGCAGGCGATCATTGACGGTCGACTGGAAGCACGTGTCGGCATGGCAATCAGCGCAGAAAACAGCCAGTTCATGCTTTGCGGCAATCCGCATATGGTGAAAGACACAACCAATACGTTAATTGCGCGAGGTTTAAAAAAACACCGCCGTTTTGAACCGGGTCATATCACGGCTGAAAATTATTGGTAAGGGCTAAGAGCCCAAGACAATATAATATATTGATACCACATCTTATAGGTGTCTCCGTGATTGCATAAATGGTGGACAGGTAAACGACCTGAAGAGTACAAATACGACGCAAACACTTTACGAGGCAATTGGCGGCCTTCAGACGTTACAGAAAGCGCATAAAGTTTTCTATGACAAAGTTTAAGCACATGACTGGCTGGGGAAGTTTTTTGAAGGGCATGACCAGAAGGTGATTGAGGACAAACAGACAAGTTTTATGGCCGAAAAAATGGGTAGCACGAAACCTTATTGGGGCAAGGAAATAAATAGTCTTCTTCATGTGGTATCCTTCGAACATAGGTTGGATGGAAGTTTTCCCAGAGTTTTCCAACAGATGAATTTATGGAGCCGGTATACAGCAAGGGACGTAGCGTTATAGGGAAATGGATTTAGGTTTCAGCGCCGCAAGGCGTGCAGGTTCGATTCCTGTCTTTCACACTAAAGAGTCACTGTGTTTTCAGGTATTTTGTATTACTTTATCTCATTCTTTTGTCATATGAATTTTCCCGGCTTTTTCAAAAGCTGGACGGGAGTTCTTCGGATAAAAATCTCTCTGGCGTCATTCCTGTTGAAATGCATGTTCCATGCAACATATCGCAGCTTGTAATCAGGACTATTTTGTGACGATCACCCATCAATGAAGACCCCAAAAAGAATTGAACCGCTGATCCAGGATGGCCTTGTCGATGAGGTCATCCGTCAGTTGATGAGCGGCAAGGAAGCCACGGTCTATGTGGTGCGCTGTGGAGAAGAGATACGTTGCGCGAAGGTTTACAAAGAAGCCAATAAACGCAGTTTCCGCCAGAGCGTAGATTATACCGAAGGTCGCAAAGTGAAAAATAGCCGTCGTGCCCGTGCCATGGAAAAAGGCACCAGCTATGGACGCAAAGCGCAGGAAGAAGCTTGGCAGAATGCCGAGGTGGACGCCTTGTACCGTCTCGCCGCTGCGGGGGTGCGCGTACCCAAGCCGTATAACTTCCATGAGGGCGTGCTGCTGATGGAACTGGTGACCGACAGCGAGGGCAACGCTGCCCCTCGGCTCAACGATCTGGTGCTCACGGCGGAGCTTTCCCGCGAGTATCACCGCACATTGATTACGCAGGTGGTGCGCATGCTTTGCGCCGGGACTATCCACGGCGATCTGTCCGAATACAACGTGCTGGTTGGCAGTGAAGGGCCCGTCATAATCGACTTGCCCCAAGCCATCGATGCCGCCGCCAACAACCATGCTTGCAAAATGCTGCTGCGGGATGTCGAGAACCTGGCTAACTATTTCGGCCAATTTGCGCCTGAGCTTCTAACCACTGACTATGGCATGGAGATATGGTCGCTCTACCAGAGCAGCCAGCTGCATCCGGAAAGCACATTGACCGGGTGCTTCGAGCGCATCGAGAAACCGGTCGACCTGAACAGCGTCATGCGCGAAATCAACGACACGCTTAAGGAAGAAGCGGCGCGCAAACTTTTCTTGTTGTGACGGGGCAAGTTTCAGCGCGCGGATTCAAGTTTGAAGTTCTATTCAACAGCGCGTACTATTAAATATGAAGAATCATTCACCAAAAAATACCCAAAATAAGGTAGCGTATTAAAAGCTTAACTTAAGCATACTATGCTGACCATGAAAACATTAAGTTCGGCAGTTTCCTTCGAAAGAGTAATTTTTTCATTTCGCGCTAAACTGACCGCGCTGGCACTCACGGTTTCGGCATGAATTGCTGCATTGAATGCTCCGCCAGCAATGCAATAACTTACAACAAATTCACTTACATTTGGTATCGCACATCATGAGCCAACATTATCTAAATCCCCTTTTTGCACCGAAGTCCGTTGCGGTGTTTGGCGCCAGTGACCGGATTGATTCGGTCGGTCAGATCGTGTTTCAGAACATGCTGGAAAGCGGCTATCAAGGTGCCTTGTATCCCGTTAATGCCAAGAATCCCGAGGTACAAGGACGCAAGGCCTACACCTCCATAGCGAAGATTGAGGAGCCGGTTGAACTGGTGGTCATCGCCACTCCGCCGCAAACTGTGCCTGACATCATCGAGGATTGCGGCAAGCACGGCGTCAAGGCGGCAGTCATCATCACCGCAGGCTTTGGCGAAACCGGCCCCGAGGGGCAGGCGCTGGAGCGGGCAGTGCTGGAGAATGCACGCCGTTATGATATCCGGCTGATTGGCCCGAACTGTCTCGGTGTGATGCGTCCCAGCATCGGTCTCAACGCAACGTTCAACAAGGGCGGCGCCAACACCGGTCATCTCGCTTTTGTGTCGCAATCCGGCGCACTCTGCACTGCCATTCTGGATTGGGCGCAGACCAACGACGTGGGGTTCTCCAGCGTGGTGTCGATGGGTTCATCCGCTGATGTGGACTTCGGCGAAATTCTCGACTATCTGGTATCAGACCAACAGACCCAGAGCATTCTGATGTACATCGAAGGCATCCGCGATGCGCGCAGCTTCATGAGCGCTATCCGCGCTGCCGCCCGTATCAAACCGGTGATTCTGGTCAAGGTGGGGCGCCACCCGGCAGGCTCCAAAGCGGCCATGTCACACACAGCATCATTGGTGGGTTCCGACGATGCATTCGACGCCGCCGTGCGCCGCGCGGGTGTAGTGCGGGTGCAGACCATCACGCAATTATTTGCCGCAGCCAAGGCGCTGTCCGTCGGCTTCCACCCCACCGGAAACCGTTTGGCCATCGTCACCAATGGTGGAGGCCCTGGCGTGATGGCCACGGATCGTGCTGTCGATCTGGGGTTGGTTATCGCAACTTTGTCCGACACCACCATGGAGCAACTTAACAAGGTGTTACCGTCAAATTGGTCGCATGGCAATCCGGTGGACATCATCGGCGATGCGCAGGCTGACCGTTATCACTTTGCGGTCAAAGCTTGCCTGGAAGACCCTAATGTGGATGGCGTGCTGACCATACTAACTCCACAAGCCATGACCAAGCCGCTGGAGGCGGCTCAAGCTGTGATGGATCTTTCCACTCAATACAAAAAGCCTCTGCTGACCTGTTGGATGGGCGAGGGGCAGGTCGCCGAATCCCGCAAGGCTTTCAATCATGCTCAACGCCCGAATTTCCGCACACTGGAAGCCGCTGTGGAAGTGTTCTCCTGCCTTTCTGCCTACTATCAGAACCAGAAATTGCTGGAACAGATGCCGGGGCCGGTAAGTCATCATCTGGAGCCGGATGTGGAAGGCGCGCGCCTGATTATCGAGGGCGCGCTGCAGGATCGGCGCAAGGTGCTGAACGAAATGGAATCCAAGGCATTGTTATCGGCCTTCCATATCCCGGTGGCGCAAACCATGGTCGCCCATTCGCCTAACGAAGCGCTGCTGATTGCTCAGCAACTGGGCTATCCGGTGGCAATGAAAGTGAATTCGCGCGACATCACTCACAAGAGCGATGCGGGCGGGGTCAAGCTTAACTTGGGCAATGCACAAGCTGTGCGTGCGGCGTACCACGAGATTATGAATAACGTGAAGTGCAGCCGTCCCGAGGCACATCTTGACGGGATTGCAATTCAGCCAATGATTATGAAAGAGTACGGACGCGAACTGATGCTCGGCGTGACCAACGATCCGGTGTTCGGGCCGGTGATTACTTTCGGAGCAGGCGGCACCTTGGTGGAAGTGATGGGTGACCGCGCCGTGGCGCTGCCCCCGCTCAACACTTTTCTGGTCAAAGATCTTATCAAAGGCACGCACGTGGCCAAAATGCTGGGCGCTTTCCGCAACATGCCCCCGGCTAATATGGAAGCCCTCGAAAGCGTACTGTTACGCGTATCGGAAATGGTGTGCGAACTACCCATGCTAATGGAAATGGATATCAACCCGCTGATCGTGGATGAGCATGGCGCGCTGGCCGCCGATGCGCGGGTGTTGGTTGAACCCCGCCAGCCCAGTGCCGATCGCTACTCGCACATGGCGATTTACCCTTACCCGACTCATCTTGTCAGCCATTGGCAACTGGCTGATGGCACAGACATCACCATCCGCCCGATACGCCCGGAAGATGCGGAGCTTACGCAAGAATTCGTGCGCGGCTTGTCCGCAGAATCGCGTTATTTCCGCTACATGAATAGCGTGCAGGAACTTTCCCATTCCATGCTGGTTCGATTTACTCAAATTGATTACAGTCGCGAAATGGCATTGATTGCGGTGGCAGATGGAAATTGCAAAGAAATCGAGTTGGGAGTGTCGCGCTTTACCATCAATCCGGATGGCGAGAGTTGCGAATTCGCCTTGGTTGTTGCCGACAATATGCGTGGCATAGGACTGGGGCCTAAATTGATGACGGCATTATTGGATGCCGCGCGCGCCAAAGGGCTGAGAACCATGGAAGGTGGAGTGCTGAAAAATAACAGCAGCATGTTGCACCTGATGGCTCGCCTCGGTTTTACCATCGAAACCAGTGAGGAAGACGACGGCATAAAAATCGTCCGCAAGGTGTTGTGATTCAATATCGTGATTCTAGCCGCTATCGAATAAATCGGCGAAACGAGGGAGCAGCAACCTTCGCTGCTCCATGTCGCCATTACAGGTTTTGGTGGCTACCGTCGCAAGTTATGCCATTGCCACTATGCTTGCAGCCGCAAAAATAGACAGTCTCTGATTGCTCTGACTTGTACTCCTTAGGGACAAACTCGGTACCCTTGTGGCTGCCATCACAGAATGGCTGTCCAGCACTCTTGCCGCAGGTGCAATACCAGTAGCTTTTGCCAGCTTCAACTTCAACGGCACAGGGTGATTTCTGGGCGATATGGGGATTATTTTCAGACATGGTTGATTCCTCTAAGTTGGTTTAATGGATGAACTCTTGTGGAGCCATGTAATTTTGGGGAAGAAGTACATTCCCCCAATTTCCACGCTCTCAGCCTAACTGGATTATTTGTGGAGAAAAAGACTACAAGCTTCAAAATACTATTGCTAAATTCGCAACAGTCGAACGCGTCGTCTAATGGACTATCTTAAAGCTACTTTATTTGGAGGATTTCATCCCACGGCGGCTTAGGCCCAATTCGCTGGGCAAGGTAATCAACTAAGCTTCTGACGCGGTGAGGTACATAACGATTGCTCGGGAAGACCGCGTAGATTCCCATTTCTGGTGTCGAAAACTTGGGCAGTAGAATTTCCAGCGAACCTTCACGTACGGCTCGTTCGACGACAAAGGTAGGAGCATAGCTGATACCCAATCCATGAATTGTGGATACCAACAATGCATCACCGCTGTTGGATTCCAGCCTTCCTGCAATGGGAAACCACTTAATGTCACCGTCAATGATGAAAGCCCAACTTGAGCGCGCACCCAATAAATAACCGAAACATTCGTGTTTGATAAGTTCGCTCGGGTGCTTGGGCCTGCCATGTCGCTTCAAGTATTCTGGTGCTGCGACGACAGTTCCCTGACTATTACCAATTTTTCGTGCCACATCTCCTGGTTCCAGTCGACCAGTAATGCGAATTGCCAAATCAAAGCCTCCTTCGATCAGGTTAGCCCGGCGGTCATTGAATTCCAGTTCGATTGATATTTCCGGGTTGGCGGTCATGAAGTCGCCGAACATCGGCATTAACTGGTGAATACCGAATGAAAATGGCAGAGTAATGCGGATATGGCCGCGAGGCGCCTGTCGATTTTCGGTCATGTCCGCTTCGGCAGCCTCTACCAAGCTTAGAATTTCGCGGCACTTTTCGAGATAGGGCGCACCTGCCGAAGTGAGGCTCAGGCGCCGCGTACTACGTGCAAGCAACTTCGCCCCCAAGTGTGCTTCGAGCGCCGCCACCTTGCGCGTTACGACTGAGCGCTCTACATTCATCTGCTGCGCCACAGCCGAGAAGCTTCCCAGTTCGGCGACCCGCACAAAGAGTCGCATACTATCGATTCGATCCATAAATACCCCGATCTATTGTTGCGATATTAGCAATAATATTTTGCTAATTGTATGCTATTTATTGCGTATAGATTTGTGTACAGTGCGCCTATCAATTATTGGGGTTCGTCATGGAACATACTGCTAACTATACCCGCACTGCTATTGCCCTGCATTGGCTGGTGGCGATTGCGATTGTTATGACCTTCGGCGTTGGCTTTTATATGCACGACCTGCTACTGACACCCTTGAAGCTCAAAATTTACTCGTGGCACAAGTGGGCCGGCGTGACGATTTTTCTGCTGGTGTTGTTTCGCCTCATCTGGCGCTTTACCCATCGTCCGCCAGGGCCGCCCGCTGGGATGCCAGCTTGGCAACATGTTGCGGCTGAATTAACCCACTGGCTCATTTATGTCCTGATGATCGCCATTCCGGTCAGCGGCTGGTTAATGAGTTCGGCCAAGGGTTTCCAGACGGTGTATTTCGGCGTGCTGCCGCTACCCGACTTGCTCGCGAAGAACAAGGAGTTGGGAAATTTGCTCGCAGTTGTACACATAGCGCTGAATTACACCTTGGCCGGATTGGTTCTGGGCCACGCTGGCGCTGCAATCAAACATCACATTATTGATCGCGACGATGTCCTTATACGTATGCTGCCATTTATCAAGAAATTTTAGGAGAATTGCCATGAACCACATTGCATCAAAACTTGTATTTATTATTGGTTTGGTTGCGCTCTTGTTTATCTCCAGCGTACAAGCGACCGAGTTCAACCAAATCCAGGCTGACAAGAGCTCAATGTCATTTGTGTTCAAACAAATGAACGTACCAGTTGAAGGTGTTATCAAGAGTTTCAAAAGCCAGATCAGCTTCGATCCTGCAAAGCCTGCGTTAGCCAAAGCCGAAATGGAGATCGCGATCGCCAGCATTGATGCTGGATCAGACGAAGCCAACGACTCGGTAGTGGAAAAACCTTGGTTCAATGCGAAAGTGTTTCCGTTTGTACGCTTTGCCTCAACGTCAATCAAACCTCTTGGCAACAATCGGTTCGAGGTGACAGGCAAGATGAGCATCAAGGGGCGAACACTGGATGCGAAAACTCAGGGCACGTTTCATCAGGAAGGTGGCAACGGCGTATTCGAAGGAAGTTTCGTGCTTAACCGTGGTGATTATGGTATCGGGGAAGGCTCGTGGGCTGATTTCGGTACCGTAGCTAACGAAGTGCAAATCAAATTTCGGCTGGTGGCATCTGCTTCCAGCAAGAAGTAGTAAGTTGTTTCAAATGTTTTAACCATTTTTTAACTAAAGGAGAACCACCATGAAAAGACTCACATTTACCCTTGCTCTTGTATCCCTCGCTGCCAGCGCGTTCGCTGCACCGGAAACATTTAATATTGATCCAAACCACTCTTCACCGCGTTTCGAGTACAACCACTTCGGTTACTCCAACCAGTTGCACAGTTTTGACAAGATCAGCGGCAAGATTGTTTTCGACCGTGAGGCCAAGACCGGCTCAGTGGACATCGAAATCGATGCAAAATCGGTGAATACTGGCTACGCCTTGTTCAACGAACACATCCAGGGCGAAGATTTTTTTGATACCGCAAAATACCCGACCATCACTTTCAAATCTACCTCAGTTAAGTTTGATGGCGACAAGCCGGTGACAGTCGAAGGCAATCTGACGGTGAAGGGCGTAACTAAACTGGTAACTCTTACGGTCACTTCGTTCCAGGAGATGCCGCATCCAATGGTCAAGAAGGATGCAATCGGCGCCAATGCCGTGTTGAAGATCAAGCGTAGCGATTTCAACATGGGTAAATATGCTCCCTATGTGTCGGATGATGTCACCCTCACCCTGCCGGTAGAAGCGATCAAGGGTTAA
The DNA here is from genome assembly GCA_964480365.1 of uncultured Gallionellaceae bacterium. Classification (GTDB taxonomy): domain Bacteria; phylum Pseudomonadota; class Gammaproteobacteria; order Burkholderiales; family Gallionellaceae; genus CAIQPV01. The sequence continues at coordinate 35,641 of CAYZPM010000014.1, read as the reverse complement.
GTCTGCCTTGGCACTAATGGAGATTGGAGTCTGATATGTCTGAACGTATGCCTGTCGTTTTTGTGTCCCACGGTGCCCCGGATGCCTTGTTGAAGGAACCGGACACTGTGGCCTGCTGGCGCGAGATCGGCCAAGTGGTTCCCGAGCCAGCGTCGATTCTTGTGGTGTCGGCGCATTGGGAATCGCGCCAGCCAACGGCCAGTCTATCGGGCGCCCCTGAAACCATTCACGACTTCACGGGCTTTTCGCCGGAACTTTACCGCATGCAGTATCACGCGCCGGGCGCACCGGCGCTGGCCGAGCGGGTTGTGTCGTTGCTGTCCTCTGCCGGTTTGGCTGCTGATCTTCACCCCAGCCGTGGTCTGGATCATGGCGCTTGGGTGCCGCTATCGGCAATGTACCCACAAGCCAATGTGCCGGTCACGCAACTCTCTCTGGCGCGCAACAGGGAGCCAGCAACTCATTTTGAGTTGGGGAAGTTACTGGCGCCCTTACGAGATGAAGGCGTTCTTATCGTCACCTCCGGCGCGATCACACATAATTTCTCCTGGCTGGATTGGCAGGCAGAAGGCGATCAAGCACCATTCCCGAAAGCCCAGGTTTTTGCAGAATGGGTGGCTGAGAGGCTGGCCGCACAGGATGTTTCGGCCCTGCTCGAATATCGTTTAGCACCTTATGGTTCGGAAGCTCATCCAACTGAAGAGCACTTCTTGCCGCTTCTAGTTGCGTTGGGCGCAGCAAGCGGCGATGCGCCCCAGCGCTATCGTCCTCGCTTTGCCTATGGTGGATTGTCCATGGATGCTTATCTCTGGCGAGATTCTGTAAGCTGATTTTCTACCGTTGGAGGGAAAGATTATGAACGCTTTTACCCAAGTAACATTACGTCAATCGCGCGGCATCGAACGTCAAATCGAAGGGGTTGCCACTTCGGATGGTGCAGGCGTAAAGCTAACTCGCGTGCTTACTGGCAAGTTGCAGCGCCGTCTCGATCCGTTCTTAATGCTGGATGCGTTTGGTAGCGATAACCCGGACGATTACATAGCGGGGTTTCCCGACCATCCACATCGCGGTTTCGAGACGGTGACTTACATGCTGTCAGGTCTCATGAGGCATCGCGACAGCGCGGGGCATGAAGGTTTGTTGGGGGACGGCGGTGTGCAATGGATGACCGCAGGACGTGGTGTAATTCACTCCGAAATTCCTGAACAAAAAGACGGCGTAATGGAAGGCCTCCAGCTTTGGCTCAACCTGCCCGCACAGCGCAAGATGACCGAGCCGTGGTATCGCGATTTCCCAAGCGAGACAATCCCGGAATATGTGACGGCAGAGAACGTCACCGTACGCGTGATCGCCGGAAGCAGCAATGGCGTGACAGGTGCGGTTACCCGCGAAACCACAGAACCGGTATATCTTGACATCCATATGCCGACTGGCACTTCATTCTCGACTGAGTTACCAAATACACATAACGCCTTTATTTATGTGTATCGAGGAGAGGTGATGGTTGGCGACGTACACGTTGAGTCTCGCCGCATGGGCATTTTGAGCAATACATTGGGAGCAGATGGCATGACGCTCACGGCGATAAAAGACGCGCGCCTAATTCTTGTAGCAGGCAAGCCACTTAACGAACCTATAGTGCAGTACGGTCCATTTGTGATGAATACTCAGCAAGAAATTCATCAGGCATTGGATGATTTTAACAAAGGGCGGTTCCAATCGGATTCAGCGATTGTATAAACATTTGATGTGAATTTATGGAGAAATATAATGGCAAAAGTTGCAGTGGTTTATCACTCTGGTTATGGTCACACCAAACGCCTGGCTCAATCTGTTGCAGAAGGCGCAAGCGCGACACTCATCGCCATTGACGGCGAAGGCAATTTGCCTGAAGGTGGCTGGGATGCATTGAGCGCAGCCGATGCCATTATCATGGGTAGTCCGACTTATATGGGCACCGTGAGTTGGCAGTTCAAGAAGTTTGCCGATGCATCTTCCAAGCAATGGTTCACCCAGCAATGGAAAGACAAGGTGTTTGCCGGTTTCACTAATAGCGCCTCCATGAATGGAGATAAATTGTCCACATTGCAATACCTGTTTACGCTGTCCATGCAACACAGCGGCATCTGGGTCGGTACCGGCTTGATGCCCAGCAACGCTAAAGCGGCACAGCGCAATGACGTGAACTACGTCGGTTCCTTCAGTGGCGCCATGGCGCAATCACCGTCGGACAGCGGCCCCGACGAAATGCTGCCGGGCGATCTCGAAACTGCCAAGCTGTTCGGCAAGCGGGTGGCTGAAGTGGTCACCAAATTCGAGGGATGATCTGATCTTAATTCGGACAGTACCGGCATCTGCTGCCCGAACTAAGCTTATGACATGATCCCATATGGCTGAATTGGTAGTTACGTAGGTTGGGTTAGCGGCTTTGTCACATAACCCAACAAATGTAGTAAATTGCTTTAGTAAAGGGTGCCTGCAAACAAGAAGCGCAAATAAGATTGAAAGTGTATTTTTCATCGGTGAAAATAAATGACTGAACAAATTTTTCAGGGTATCGAATTGTTGCCCGAAACCATGCCGGTCAAGCAGCTTTTTATTTTGTTGCACGGTGTAGGCGCGAAACCGTCAGATCTGGTGCCGTTGGCCAACAAGTTTAAAGGGGTTTTCCCAAGCGCAGCGTTTCTGCTCCCCGAAGGTGCTTTCCCATACGATGGGGGAGGCAATGGTCGACAATGGTTCTCGATAAGCGGAGTGACCGAAGAAAATCGGGCATCGCGTGTTGCTGAGGCCATTCCGTCTCTGCATGCCTTGGTGAAAAAGGCTCAGGATCGATTCAAGGTATTACAGTCGGATACTGCACTTGTCGGTTTTTCTCAGGGTGCGATTATGGCACTGGAATTCAGCATAACTCATGATGGCGGCGTCGGAAGGGTCTTGGCATTTTCCGGCCGGTTTGCGAAGCTTCCAGAAAAAGCTCCCGAGTTAACGACATTGCACTTGCTGCATGGGGAGGATGACCCGGTTATTCCGGTAACACATGCTTACGCTGCCTATGAAAGACTAATGGAGCTGAAAGGGGACGCTACTCTGGATGTCGCATCATCCGTTGGTCACGAGATTCATTCTGCACTTTCCGACCGTGCCATTTATCGTCTGCAGACATGTATTCCACTTCGCAGCTGGAATCTGGCGTTGAATAGTGCATAACGATGAGCAGTCATGAGCGGCAACCTCATGAAAGGCACCTCATAAAGGACATTTTCTGATCATCCCCGGACATCCGTTTCCGGCACTGTTGCGACATTCACTTACGAAGACCAAATCAACTATAGAATACGGTTTTGCTATCTCGTAAACTTTCGTCTGGCGAACTTCACACAATCATCATGCACACCGCTTACATCACGCATCCTGCCTGCCTCAAGCACGACATGGGGGCGGATCATCCAGAGTGTCCGGCGCGTATCCACGCCATTGAGGATCAACTGATCGCATCAGGGGTGCTGCCGTTTCTTGAACGCCATGAGGCTCCACGAGCAAGCAAGGAACAGTTGGCGCGCGTACACGAGCGTGCTTACATCGAGCAAATCTTTACCCGTGCGCCCAGTGAGGGGCTGATTCATCTTGATCCTGATACGGCGATGAATCCGCATAGCCTGGAAGCTGCACTGCGCGCCGCCGGTGCTGCGGCACTGGCGACAGATATGGTGATCTCCGGACAGGTGGGAAATGCATTTTGCAATATCCGCCCACCCGGCCACCATGCCGGGCGGAACAGTGCTGCTGGTTTCTGCATCTTCAACAATGTGGCGATAGCCGTGGCGCATGCCCTCGAACATCACGGTTTACAGCGGGTAGCCATTGCTGATTTCGATGTGCATCATGGCGACGGTACGGAAGACGTTTTTCGCGACGATACGCGTGTGATGTTGTGCTCGACTTTCAGGCATCCCTATTATCCTTATTGCGGGGCCGACAGTGGAAATGAGCACATCATCAATGTCCCGTTGCCAGCAGGCACCGCAAGCAAAGAATTTCGCGCTGCCGTAAATTCGCAGTGGCTACCGGCGCTGGAGCGCTTCCAGCCGCAGATGCTGTTCATTTCGGCAGGATTCGATGCACACCGGGAAGATGATATGGGAGGTTTTGGCCTGTGCGATGCCGATTACGGCTGGGTGACAGAACAGATCAAGGATATTGCCAATCGTCACGCCGGCCGCCGCATCGTTTCTGTCCTCGAAGGAGGGTATGCGCTACACGCTCTGGGGCGTAGTGCCATGGCTCATATAAAAAGCCTGAGCGGACTATAGGGTAGCCACACAAATTTCCTCTACCGGAGGAGGGCGTTGGAGTTACAAGCCCAGCGTAGTCGGCGAAACCGCAGGATGGGAAGCCGTCCACATTTCTTCGAAGCGCGATTTCAGGATGCGTGCGCCTGAGGAATCGTGTTGTGCAAAGATTCCTCGCGGGTCGTCAAAATGGAAGCGGCGCACGAAATGCGATTCATCCGCCACGGCGAAAGGTTCGGTCACATGTAACAGGTTTTTGGGTGTCTGGTAGATGTGCATGTTGTTGTCGAACTGGCTCAAAAGGATCATCAGGCGCGGGCAGCTCAGCGTTAGTGGGCGCGTGTCGTGCGCCAGCAGGTGCAGGCGGTTGTACGGGCTGGCAAGCAGAAAGGCGCGCAGGGTGTTGTAGCGCGCTTCCGAGTTGAAGCCGATATTCTCGAAATTCTTTTCGAATACATACAGGTTGCGTTGCGCCAATCCGCACAGCGTATCCAGCGCAGCGATATAGTCTGCCGTGCCATCCAGTTGTGTGTGTTGCAGTTCATCATTCATGAGGATTAGCTCACTTTCTTCTGACAGGTGAAATATAACCGTCTGTGTACCACTGGTAAAGTAAATCGAGCGCTTGCGACGGAAACTCCTGCGTCGCATCGAGTTGTCGCGCATCGGCGAGTGTACGTAGCGCACGGTAGGAGTCTTTGTCAACGGGGTGTGTTTCGCCGTTGATAAATATCGTGTCGCCGTGGCACAGCATCTGCGATTTTAAATCAAGTTCTACGCCACGGGCTTGCAGTGCCTGACCGAAGCGGGCGCGGCTGAGCGGTTTTTCCGGTGGATCGAAAAATATGTGCGGCTTGGGTTCGCTAAGATAGCAACCAAGAAAACCTGCAATATCGCGCTTGACCCATTGCACCTGACTGATCGCATGTTCCACCTGATGCAGCATGTCCGCGCTTATTTCGGAAGGGTGGCGTTGCGTCTTGAGATCAGGGTCGGCATACATGCCATCGACGCAAACGCGATCCTGCAAGTACACCAGGAATTGTTCCGCCAGTTCCTGATAATAGGGGGTGCGGAAGCCGATGGAATAGGACATGCAGTCGTCTTCGGCGATGCCGTTGTGGGCGCAATGCGGTGGCAGATAAATCATATCACCCGGTGCCAGCACCCATTCCTGCTCAACCTTGAAATCTTTCAGGATGCGCAGCGGCGCTCCTTCAATCAGCGTGCGATCCGCCTGCGTGGAAATCTGCCAGCGGCGATGCCCCATACCCTGCAAAATGAATACATCGTAACAGTCGAAATGCGGGCCGACCCCACCGCCTTTGGGGGCATAACTCACCATCAGATCGTCGAGGCGCGCATGTGGTATGAAGTTGAACTTTTTGACCAGTTCAGCGCCTTCCGGCAGGAAATGATTCAAGCCCTGCAACAACACTGTCCACTTGGTTTTGGCCAGCGTGTCGAAATCTTCCGGCTCAAACGGAGCCGGATGCAATTTCCAGTTTCCGCGACGATTGGAAACTACGCGCGCCTGTGCATCCGGGTTGCAGGCAAGTGAGATCACTTGCTTACGGTCGAGCAGGCCGTTAAATTGCGGCATGGCCTGTCGGATGAGCAGAGGCTTTTTCTGCCAGTAATCTCGCAAAAATGCATTTACGGTCAGGCCGCCCAACAGGGGAAGAGATTTTTTCATTTTCATATTATAGCGTTGGAAGGGAATTACAAAAATACTTTCGTGGCGTATGAAATAAGTTAGAATTCTTGCAGGCGTGATTACCATGCTGACGGTAAATGATGGTTACGCGCAGCAAGAAGGAGGAGTGACTATATGGTGATGGTGGTCTTACAAACAGGAATGGAAGCACCGCATTTCGAGTTGCCCGATGCGGATATGAAAACGTTCAGCCTTGGGGCGCAGCGCGGCAAGAAGAATGTCGTCCTGTATTTCTACCCCAAAGACGACACACCGGGCTGCACCTTGGAGGCAAACGAATTCAGCGATCTGGACGACGCATTTACCCAACTCGATACGCTGGTGGTCGGTGTTAGCCGTGACGAATGTTTGAGTCACGCCGAATTTCGCGACAAATATGGGCTTTCCGTGCTGTTGTTATCCGATACGGAATCCAGAGTGTGCAAAAAATACGGCGTACTTTACGACAAGGAAGTGGACGGCCACAAGAAGGTCGCCATACAGCGTTCCACCTTTGTGATCGACAAACAAGGCAAGTTGCGCCATGCTTTATACGGTGTCCACGCACACGGCCACGCCCATGAAATTTTTAATCTGATAAAGGAACTGAAATGAAGATTGCGAAAGACACCGTTGTGTCATTACGTTATGAGCTGTCTGACGCAAACGGCGCTCTGCTGGAAAAAACTGACGAACCGATCAGTTATCTGCATGGCGGCTATGACGGCATTTTCCCGACCGTGGAAGAGGAGTTGCATGGCAAGGACGTGGGTTCAAAATTTAATGTGACAATGGAACCGGATGAAGCCTTCGGCGAATACGAACATGATTTGGTACGCACCGAACCGCGCAACCTGTTCCCGGAAAATATCGAAATCGGCATGCAATTCGAGGGGGGTGCTGAAGACGCAGACGATGAAGATTACATGTTATTCACCGTGGTGGATGTCACCGAAGACGAAGTCACCGTGGACGGAAATCATCCGCTCGCAGGCAAGACGTTGAATTTCGTCGGCGTGGTCACCGGCGTGCGCGCCGCCACTGCCGAAGAACTGGAGCACGGTCACACGCATGGCGAAGACGGTCATCACCACTGATGTAGTCAGCCAATAAAAAAGCCCGCTAGTCGCGGGCTTTTTTATTGGAGCGAATTATTGACTGAGCTTGCGTATCAGCCAGGCTGCAACCTGCGTTGCGCCGTCAGGTATTACGCGCGCTGGTTGCGTCTCGTCCCAAATACTTTGCAATTCCGCGCCGATGGCTCCAGCCTCCAATGCCGACCGTGAGACTTCGCGGCACAGGTTGTGTTGTTGCAGCCATTCGATCAGGGCAGGCGACTCCGGCCAGTCGGGGCGGTTGACGTAGAGCACAGGCACGCCGCAGCATGCGGCCTCGACGAAACTGCCATAGCCGGGTTTGCAGATCAGCGTGTCGCTGCTGGCGAGCAGATCGCCGAAACTCATCCGGGTGCCCGGACAAAAGTTTTTCGTCTGCAAAGATTCAATGATGATCGCATCCGGGTGATGAACTTGCCAGCTTCCCTGCACCAGCCAGCGCACGCCGTCTATTCGCGGCCAGCATTCGATAGGAAGGCGACTAGCGATACCGCCCATGCTGACGAGCACCAGCTTTTCGCTCCGCGAAAGCTTCAGGAGGTCATTGAGTTCATCGCGTCGATTCGTGCCGACAGCGGCGATAGGTGCGACGGGGATCAGGTTAGGCAGGTTACTCATTGCCATGCCAGGCGTGGCGCGCAAGAAAGCATCAGCGTTAGCGTAGCAATCCCATATCTGCGCGGCGATGATTTCATCTTCCGTTCGCCCTGAGCCTGTCGAAGGGGTTGCACGAACTGAATCTGAATGATCAGCGCAGTAATGGCAGTAAATATCCGCCCAGTTCAACGAACACAGTGTGGCGTTAGGAATGCCTGCCTGTTGTGCCCCCGCCAGCGGCAGATAGCCGACATTGGACAGCACGAAATCCGCCTCAAGATCACGCAAGATTCGCGCTTCTTCCGCAACTCGGGTATCCCAATCGGCATGAAATTTTTGGTAAGCGGCGCGGCTGTCCTCCACGCTCACATCCAGTGCCGAAGACATCACCATGCCGATGTCGCCCTCGCTTGTCAGATGCGTAAACGGCGCATGGATACGAGAATTTAGATGTACAAGTGGTACGGCAGAGCGTACCGTGATGCGCAGTTGTGGCATCAGTTGATGCAATGCGTTCAGAACCGGCGCAGTTTGTGCGACATGACCGAAACCGTGGCCTGAGATGGATACGACGAGGTGGGGCGGGTTGTACATAAAAAGGTAGCCGAAAGAGTTCAGCGTGATTATTCCATACTTACCACGGCCAAACTGCCTTGACTCGTCCTCGCGTAGCAGGTAAAAATGCTTCACAAATTGCTTTAATGCGCAAACTGAGGTATCCCGTGAAATCCATGCAAAGCTATCAAGTGCACAAACGTGACATCAAACTGACGCTCAACGAAGAGCCGGTGTCTCAGGCAAAAGACATGACGAGCAACTTTTCCGATATGGCCTCTCAAGCATGGAATGGCTTTAACAAACAATCCGGTTCGTTTGCCGATGAGCACTCGACTCTGTAATGTTGTAGTTCAGTAGGGCAGACTCGGAGTTGTTGCCGCCAAAGCCGGTATCAGCCGCGAATCGTTTTAGTGCAAACTTGCGCCCAAAGGCAATCCAACCGTAGACTGGATGCCAAAGAGCCGCGTAAACAACTTAAGCTGGCAGTATTGCACAGACTGACGTAGCATTTCGGCTGTAGCCACAGAAAGGAATTAATTATGTCCCACCCAAACTATTCTGACGGACGCATCACCATTGACCCAGCCATCTGCAATGGCAAGCCGGCTCTTCGTGGTAAACGTATTGCCGTGCAAACTATACTAGGTTATTTGAGCGAGGGTGACAGCGCAGACGAAATACTGGAGCAATACCCGAGTCTCGATGCCGATGATATTCGCGCCTGCCTGCGTTTCGCGACCGCAGTCATGAGCCAACGTTATGATCTGGCCAAAGTAGCCTGATGGCTCGATTCCTGATCGGAGCAAATCTGCCCTACCGCTTCGCACATCTTCGTAGGGCGCAATAACCAACGGGCATTGCGCTTTGTGTGTTTTCATCCGGCGCAATACGCTTCGTTTATTGTCGCCCTACGCCTTACGCGGGTTAGGTTTGATACCTGAGTGCTCATGATCAATGAGCAGTTCCAGTTGTTCATTGAGTATTTCTCCCGGTCGAAAAACATAAAGCGCAACACGATGCTCCCTGCCGCAATCGGTTCGGCGCTTCACCCAAACTGTTTCAATTCGATAGCCGCGCCGCCTTAACTCCAGCACACGTGCCGCCGGGCAAAGTATGTCCAGATAGCGCCGTGCAGTGAGAGTATCCACCGGAGCGATGTTCAATTGTGCCAGCAGTCTTTGCCGTTGTATGTGGGCAGGAAAATGTAGAGTTTGGTCATCTTTCATTGCATCGTTTCCAATTCGCCGTTAAGCAACGGCACGATGCGTATTAAATACAGCAAAGTTAACGCAAACTAGATAGCTGTGCAGGAATGGTGCTTACTCTGCGTGCTTAATGCTAACTTAGCTAGCATGGTGCGCTTTTTCCCATGCTCTGCACCAATCTTCAATTTTTTTCTGGCTAGTGAGATGTTCGCACTTGCTTAACATGTCGCGGGCAAATGCTGCCTTGCTTTTATATCGGTCTTGATTTTCTTTCCATTCGCACCAACATTTCCGGATAAATTCTTTTTCCGCCTGCTTGGGATCATCTCGCCACCTTGCGAGAGCAGCATTTAGCGCATTGACCGAAAGTACGCTAGGCTCCTTTCCTCTGGCGAGTTCAGCATTTAATATTCCCGCCCAGTATTGGGCATCGCAGGCAAATGACCACGCCATTTGATGGTTTCCATTTTTTTCTGCCTTCATAGCCTGAGCAGAATAATCAACCACAACGCCCATTACCTGAATTAAAGCAAAGGGAGCGCTTCCATCCTCGGTATAGGAACCATCTAATAATGTTCCGATTTCATTTACTGCTTTGTCACCATCTGTATCTGGTGCGTCAAAAGTTTTTCCAAATAACTCCTCAAAGAAGTACTTTTCAGGATCGCCATTGCAGAAGTTACTTGCAACGTCTAATCGGCTAACAAGCCACAGCCAAAAATCACAGGCATGAATGATGGCTTCACTTGCTTCAGTTATTGGTGTGCGTAGTTCTCTGGATACTCGAACACGTTCATCTGAATTAAATTTTTCTGTCATTGCTGCCGCCCTCCGGAGAATTTTTCTACACCAATCTTTTCAGTTGATAAATCCTCTCCAGCGCCTCTTTCGGACTCAGTTCATCCGGCTGCACTTCGCGCAATGCCGCCAACAGCGGATGCTCTTCCGCTTCTTCGATCTCTGCCGCCTTGTGGTCGAACAAATCTCCCTGCGGACTTTGCGCGGCGCTGTTTTGCTCCAGCACGCGCAGTTGTTTCTTCGCGCTGCGGATCACGCTGTTCGGCACGCCCGCCAACGCGGCGACTTGCAGACCGTAACTCTGGCTGGCTGCGCCCTCGTTGACGCTGTGCAGGAACACGATGCTGTGCTGGTGTTCGATGGCGGACAGGTGCACGTTGGCGAGTTGATGGAATTCCTCGTTCAGGCGCGTGAGTTCGAAGTAGTGGGTGGCGAACAGGGTGTAGCTGCGGTTGTTTTCCAGTAGATGTCGAGCGATGGCGTAGGCGAGGGCGAGGCCGTCGAAGGTAGAGGTGCCGCGCCCGATCTCGTCCACCAGCACCAGACTTTTTTCGGTGGCGTTGTGCAGGATGTTGGCGGCTTCGGTCATCTCGACCATGAAGGTGGAGCGCCCGCTGGCGAGGTCGTCCGATGCGCCGATGCGGGTGAAGATTTGATCCAGTTCGCCCAGCACGGCTTGCTGCGCCGGGACGAAGCTGCCGCAGTGCGCGAGCAGCGCGATGAGTGCGACCTGGCGCATGTAGGTGGATTTGCCGCCCATGTTGGGGCCGGTGATCAGCAGCATGCGGCGCGCATGATGCAGGTCGGTGTCGTTAGCGATGAACTGCTCGACTTGCGCTTCCACCACCGGATGGCGTCCTTTGACTATGCGCAGCACGGGTTCGTCCACGAATTGCGGCGCGCTGAAATTCAGTGTGGCGGCACGTTCGGCGAAGGTGGCGAGTACATCGAGTTCGGCAAGCGCGGCGGCGATGCATTGCAATTGCGGGATGTGCGGTGCGAGCTGATCCAGTAGTTGTTCGTAGAGCAATTTCTCGCGTGCCAGCGCACGGTCGTTGGCCGACAGCGCTTTGTCTTCGAACGCCTTGAGTTCCGGCGTGATGTAACGCTCTGCGTTCTTCAGCGTCTGGCGGCGGCGGTAATCATCCGGCACGTTGACGGATTGAGCCTGGCTCACTTCGATGTAGAAACCATGCACGCGGTTGTATTCCACTTTCAAGGTGGTGATGCCGGTGCGCGCCCGTTCTCGCGCTTCCAGCGCCAGCAGGAAGTCGCCGCAGTTGGTCTGGATGCCGCGCAGTTCGTCCAGGTCGGCATCGAAGCCGTCGGCAATCACGCCGCCTTCGCGCAGGACGCTGGAGGGTTCGGCTTTTAGTGAGCGTTGCAATATGGTGACAAGTTCATTATTTTCCGTTCGGGCTGAGCCTGTCGAAGCCTTGGCGTTCATTGACTCGCCGTCGCTGTGCGACGATCCTTCGACAGGCTCAGGACGAACGGATGTGTGAATATTAAGGTGAACGGGAAGGTGCAGTGCGTCGGCTAGCGCTTCAATGAGAGGTGTATCACATGCAGACAGCGAGGTGTGTAGTTGTGGCAAAGTCAGCAGTGTGTCGCGCAGGCCTGACAAGTCGCGCGGTCGCGCGCTGCGCAAGGCGATGCGCGCGGTGATGCGTTCTACGTCTACGCAGGGTTTTAGGTACTCATGTACGGTGCGGTACAGTTCCCTCTCCCCACGGGGAAGGGCTAGGGTGGGGGAAAACTCTGTGCGTACCTCGCCACTTGTTCCCCCACCCTCAGTCCCTCCCCCGGTGGGAGAGGGAGGCGACAGCAGTTGCTCTACGGCATTCAGCCGATCTCTCAGCACAGCGCGCTCGCGCAGTGGATGGTGCAGCCAGTGGCCCAACAAGCGGCTGCCCATGTTGGTGGCGCAGGTATCGAGCAGCGAGAGCAGGGTAGGGGCGGCTTCGCCGCGCAGGGTTTGGGTGATTTCCAGATTGCGCCGCGTGGCGGCGTCCATGCGCACGTAACGCTCTGCGCTGTATACCTGCAAGCTGCGGATATGGCTGATGGCCTGGCCTTGGGTGAGCTTGGCGTAGCCGAGCAGCGCGCCCGCCGCTTCCAGCCCTGCGCTGAAATCATCGCAACCGAATCCGGCTAGGTCAAGTGTGGCGAACTGCTGGCACAGTGCGCGCCGTGATGTTTCTAAATCAAAGTGCCAGTCGGGCAAGGTCTTTAGTGATGCATGGTTGTTGGCTTGGACGCGGATATTTTCCGCGTGCAGGATTTCAGAGGGTTGCAGGCGTTCCAGTTCGGCAGGCAGATTTTCCGCAGTGGTTTCGCACACGAAAAATTGCCCCGAAGCCAGATTCATCCAGGCCATCCCCAACTTGCCGTGGTGCTCATGTAGTGCCAGCAACAGGCTGTCGCGCTTTTCTTCCAGCAGCGCGGAATCGGTGAGCGTGCCTGGGGTGACGATGCGTACTACCTTGCGTTCCACCGGACCTTTGCTTGTGGCGGGGTCGCCGATCTGCTCGCAGATCGCAATCGACTCGCCCAGCTTGACCAGCCGCGCCAGATATTGCTCGGCGGCGTGATAGGGCACGCCCGCCATCTTGATCGGTTTGCCATTGGAAGCGCCGCGCTGGGTCAGCGTGATGTCCAGCAGCTTGGCCGCGCGTGCCGCATCCTCATGGAATAACTCGTAGAAATCCCCCATGCGGTAGAACAGCAGCATGTCAGGATGCTCTGCCTTGATGCGCAGATATTGGGTCATCATCGGTGTGTGTTGGGCGGCGGTCATGCGTACGGCTGTTTCTTAGAGTGCGGGGCTTTTCAACCCTTCGGTCAGATGTGGTGCAATCACTTGCAGCATCTGTGCGAATATCTTGGGGTTGCCTGCGCAAAGGTGTCCGGTCTTGAGGAAGCTGTCGTTGCCTTGCAGGTCGCCGACCAATCCGCCCGATTCGGTGATCAGCAGGCATCCGGCGGCGATGTCCCACGGCTTGAGGCCGGTTTCGAAAAAGCCGTCGTAGCGCCCTGCTGCGGTGTAGGCCAGGTCGAGTGCGGCGGAGCCTGGGCGGCGCAGGCCGGAGGTCTTTTGCATCATGTCGCGCAGGATGTTCATATAGGCGTCGAGATGGTCGAACTTGCTGTAGGGGAAGCCGGTGCCGATCAGGCAATCGGCGAGTTCCTTGCGTTTGCTCACGCGCAGGCGGCGGTCGTTGAGGTAAGCACCGCGTCCGCGCGTGGCGGTAAACAGGTCATTTTTTGTCGGGTCGTAGATCACGGCCTGGGTCAATACACCGTTGTGCTGCAAGGCGATAGACACGGAATATTGCTGGTAGCCGTGCAGGAAATTGGTGGTGCCGTCGAGCGGGTCGATGATCCAGACATACTCCGAGTCGCCTTGGGCGCCGCTCTCTTCTGCTAGAATCGCATGGGTCGGATAGGAATCCAGCAAGGTTGTTATGATGGCTTGCTCCGCAGCGCGATCTACCTCGCTGACGTAATCGGAGTGCGATTTCTTGGTTACGGTAAGGTGGTCGAGGTTGTCGGCGGCACGGTGGATCAAATTGCCGGCGCGGCGAGCGGCTTTCACCGCGATGGTGAGCATGGGATGCATAACGAACCTTTTTAATGAGCGGTCGGAAAATTCCGGTTGCGTATTTTAGTTGGAATTACGTTTTGAATAAACAGAATCTTATGGACAATGTAAGAGTTGTCCTCAGCCATACCACCCATCCGGGCAATATCGGCGCGGCGGCGCGGGCAATGAAGACCATGGGATTGCACCATCTGTATCTGGTCAACCCGCGCCATTTCCCCGATCCACAGGCTGATACCATGTCCGCAGGTGCGGATGATTTGCTGCGCAATGCGGTGGTGTGCGGCTCGATAGACGAGGCCTTGCAGGGCTGTGTATTTGTGGTGGCAATGACGGCGCGGCTGCGCGACATCTCGCACGAAGTGCTGACGCCGCGCGAGGCGATGCCGCTGCTGGCGCACCACGCCGCGCAGCATCAGGTGGCGTTGCTGTTCGGCACCGAGATGTCGGGGCTGACCAATGAGGAAATGGGCAAGAGCCATGTGCTGGTGCGTATTCCGGCCAATCCGCAATACAGTTCGCTGAACATTGCGGCGGCAGTGCAGGTGGCATGTTATGAGTTAAGCGTGGCGATGCAGTATGCGGGGCTGAGTTTGCGGCAGGTTGAAGTGGAACCGGCTAAACATGAAGAAATGGAAAGGTTTTTTGTACACCTTGAGGACGTGCTGGGGCAGATCGGGTTTTTCAACACCAAGCATCCGAACAAGCTGATGCAGAAATTGCGCCGTTTATATGCGCGGGCGCGGCTGGAGCAGGAGGAGATCAACATTCTTCGGGGTATTCTCAGCGCCACGACCGGGTACAATGCGCGACTCAAGAAGGGTGAAGAGCGGGTGAATGATGTTTGATGCAATCAGGGAAGATATAAACAGTGTGTTTGACCGCGACCCTGCGGCACGCACGACATTCGAGGTGGTGACCTGCTACCCCGGCCTGCACGCGCGTATTTTTCATCGCATGGCGCATCACCTGTGGCTTGCCGATTTCAAATGGCTGGCGCGTTTTTTGTCGCACATCGGTCGCGGACTCACCGGCATCGAGATTCATCCGGGGGCGACCATAGGCCGACGCTTTTTCATTGACCACGGCATGGGTGTGGTAATCGGCGAAACCGCCGAGATTGGTGATGACGTGACTATCTACCATGGCGTGACCTTGGGTGGAACTTCATGGCAGGAAGGCAAGCGCCATCCCACGCTGGGCAACGGTGTAGTGGTGGGTGCCGGGGCGAAGATATTGGGACCTATCCATGTTGGCGATAATGCCAAGATCGGTTCCAATGCCGTGGTGGTGAAGGATGTTCCGGCGGGAGCGACCGCAGCCGGCATCCCTGCGCGCATTTTAGATGAGGCAAAGAAGGCACAGGGTTTCAATGCCTACGGTGTCGGCAATGACCAGAACGACCCGATGTCCAAAGCCATTCATGGCTTGCTCGGACATAGCATGGTGGTGGATCAGCGCATCAACCTCATCCTTGAACAACTGGAAAAGATGGGTGTGAACGTCGAAGAAGAGCGCGCAACCGCCGATAAATTTGACCCTAATTATTTGAACAAGATAGTTGACTGAAACGTTATGGTATTATATTATCCTTCCCAGCAGTGTGTATTTGGTGGCGGGAATTTCTAAATTTACGCCACGGAAAATTTACTAATTCAATGTTTGAATTCGAGGAGATAATATTATGAGGCTTACTACCAAGGGACGTTTTGCAGTTACGGCAATGGTTGATTTGGCGACACGCGGCGGCACCGCCCCGGTCACGCTGGCGGGTATCAGCGAACGCCAGAAAATTTCGCTGTCTTATTTGGAGCAATTGTTTGGCAGGCTGCGCAGGAACAACATTGTGGAAAGCGTACGCGGCCCAGGAGGCGGCTATTATCTGGCGCGTCCCGGCGCGCAGATTACCATCTCCGACATCATCAAGGCGGTAGACGAGCCGATGGATGCAACCAATTGCAATAGCAGGGGAGATTGCGTGGACGGGAAACCGTGTAACACTCATGCATTGTGGTTCGGGTTGAATGAGGTGTTGCAAGCCTATCTGACTACTGTGAATTTGCAGCAACTGGTGGACAATCACATACAGGAGCATGATCAAGCGGGAATGGCGCCGACGATTGTCAGCAAACGCAGCAACAGGTCTACAACAGCTACAGCGTGACGCTAACATGAGCTTGCACTTGCCAATTTATATGGACTATTCGGCTACCACACCGGTTGACCCGCGTGTGGCCGAAGCGATGATTCCGTACCTGACCGAGAAATTCGGCAACCCGGCCAGCCGTTCTCATTCTTACGGCTGGGTGGCGGACGAAGCGGTGGAGCGTGCGCGTGCTCAAGTGGCCGCATTGGTGAATGCCGACCCGAAAGAAATCGTCTGGACTTCCGGTGCGACCGAGTCCAATAACCTGGCGCTGAAAGGCGCGGCGCATTTTTACTCGGGCAAGGGCAAACACATCATCACCATGATGACCGAGCATAAGGCCGTGCTCGACACCGTGCGTGAGCTGGAGCGGCAAGGTTTTTCCGCCACCTATCTCTCGCCCGAAGCGGATGGCCTGCTTGATCTGGAAAAATTCAAGGCGGCACTGCGTCCCGATACCATCATCGTTTCGGTGATGCATGTCAACAACGAAATCGGCGTGGTGCAGGACATCGCCGCCATCGGTGAGATTTGTCGCGACAAGGGCATCTTGTTCCACGTTGATGCGGCCCAGGCTACCGGCAAAGTGCCGATAGACTTGCAGCAACTGAAGGTGGATATGATGTCGTTTTCCGCGCACAAGACCTACGGCCCCAAGGGCATCGGTGCGCTGTACGTGCGGCGTAAGCCGCGTGTGCGGATCGAGGCGCAGATGCATGGCGGCGGGCATGAGCGCGGCATGCGTTCCGGCACCTTGCCCACGCATCAGATCGTCGGTATGGGCGAAGCTTTCCGGATTGCGCAGGAAGAAATGGCAACAGAAAACGAGCGTATCCGCATGTTGCGTGACCGTTTGTGGAAGGGTCTGTGCGGCATGGAAGAAGTGCATCTTAATGGCGATATGGATCAGCGTGTGCCGCACAACCTGAACGTAAGCTTCAACTACGTCGAAGGCGAATCCATGATCATGGCGGTGAAGGACATTGCAGTTTCCAGCGGCTCCGCCTGTACCTCGGCAAGTTTGGAGCCGTCCTACGTGTTGCGCGCTTTGGGGCGTAGCGACGAACTGGCGCATAGCTCGATACGTTTCAGCGTGGGGCGATTCACCACTGTCGAAGAGGTGGATTATGTTGTGGCCTTGATGAAAGACAAGATAGGCAAGCTGCGCGAACTGTCGCCGTTGTGGGAAATGTACAAGGATGGCGTGGATATTGGCGCGATTGAGTGGGCGGCGCATTAAAAGCAGTTGTTAGACGTAAGACGTAAGTTGTTAGTTAAAACCATCCCAACTTACGTCTAATAACTTACGTCTTACGTCTGCGACTGACAAGGAGCAAGAAAATGGCATACGGCGAAAAAGTTTTGGATCACTACGAGCATCCGCGCAACGTCGGTTCGATGAATAAGGACGATGAGCAAGTCGGCACTGGTATGGTAGGTGCTCCGGCTTGCGGCGATGTGATGAAGTTGCAGATCAAGGTGAATGCGCAGGGCGTGATCGAAGATGCCAAGTTCAAGACCTACGGTTGCGGTTCGGCGATTGCATCGAGTTCGCTGGTGACCGAGTGGGTCAAGGGCAAAACTGTGGATCAGGCGCTGGCGATCAAGAATACGCAGATCGCTGAAGAATTGGCGTTGCCTCCGGTGAAGATTCACTGCTCTATTTTGGCGGAAGATGCCATCAAGGCGGCAGTGAAAGATTACAAGAGCAAGCACAGTGCGGTGATGGAGCAGAGCGCTTGCAACGAGAGTTGCAAAGAGAGCTGCAAGGAGTAACAACATGTCCATTACACTGACTGAGCGCGCGGCTAAACATGTACAGAATTTTCTGGCGAGACGCGGCAAGGGCGTCGGTTTGCGTCTCGGAGTGCGCACCAGCGGCTGCTCGGGCATGGCGTACAAGCTGGAGTTTGCCGACGAAGCGGGAGAGGATGATCTCCAGTTTGTCAGCGGTGGAGTGACGGTATTGGTTGATCCCAAGAGTTTGCCTTACCTTGACGGCATGGAGCTGGATTACGCGCGCGAGGGTTTGAATGAAGGGTTCAAATTTAATAATCCGAACGTCAAGGATCAGTGCGGTTGCGGCGAAAGTTTTAAGGTTTGAATAATTTATTAGCCACGGATTAACACTGATGAAACACGGATAAACCCGGTGATCTCATCCGTGAACATCAATGTAAATCCGTGGCTAAATAATTTCCAGCATTTTGATGAGAACGAATTGATGCAACTCACCGGTTTCGATTTCCAGCAAAACTTCTTCCATCTGTTCGGCCTGCCGGAACACTATCGGCTGGATAGCGCGCAGCTCGACCAGCAATACCACGAGCTGCAAGCCCAGGTTCATCCGGACAAATTTTCCCATCTTTCCGAAGCCGAGCGCCGCATGTCCATGCAATGGGCAACTCGCGTGAATGAGGCTTACCAGACGTTGCATCGGCCCATCGCGCGCGCACGTTATCTGCTTTCGTTGCATGGTGTGGATACGCAGGAGGAAACCAATACCGCGATGCCGATGGATTTTCTGATGGAGCAGATGGAGTGGCGCGAAGCAATCGAGGAGGCACAGCAGGCGTGCGATATCGACCAACTGGATAAGCTGGAAGCGCGCTTGCAGCATGAAGTGCGCCTGTTGCAGGAGTTCCTTGCGGTTAAAATTGACGATGAGCACAGTTATGCAGCCGCCGCAGAAGGCGTGCGCAAACTCAAATTTCTGGAAAAACTCGCGGAAGAAATTATTTCCGCTTTTGATGTGATAGATAACTAAATGCAGACGTAAGACGTAAGTTATTAGACGTAAGTTTGATTGGTTTTAACTACAAACTTACGTCTTATGTCTAACAACTTAAATGGCGCTACTACAAATCTCCGAACCAGGCCTCAGCGCCGCTCCGCACCAACACCGACTAGCGGTGGGTATTGATCTCGGCACCACCAATTCGCTGGTGGCGACGGTTCGCAACGGCATCAGCGTGGTGCTGAACGACGCTGATGGACGTACCTTGCTACCGTCGGTGGTGCGTTACTTAAGCGATGGCAGCGTGCATGTGGGCGATGTCGCGCAGGCAATGCAGAGCGACGACCCCATCAATACCATCATCTCGGCCAAGCGCTTCATGGGGCGTGGGCTAAGTGACATCGGCGACACTATCGGAGTGCCTTACCGTTTTGTGGATGCGCCAGGTATGCTGAAACTACGCACCGTGGCCGGGGTGAAAAGTCCGGTCGAAGTGTCGGCGGAAATTCTCAAGGTGCTGCGCGCGCGCGCCGAGGAGTCGCTTGGCGGCGAACTGGTCGGCGCGGTGATCACCGTGCCTGCTTATTTCGACGATGCGCAGCGCCAGGCCACCAAGGACGCAGCGAAGCTGGCGGGACTGAACGTGCTGCGCCTGCTCAACGAACCGACCGCCGCCGCCATTGCTTACGGACTGGATAACGCTGCCGAGGGTGTGTATGCAGTGTATGACCTGGGCGGAGGCACTTTTGATATTTCCATTCTTAAACTTTCCAAGGGCGTGTTCGAAGTGCTTGCCACAAACGGCAACTCGGCGCTGGGCGGCGACGATTTCGACCATCGTATTTACTGCTGGCTGCTGGAAAAAAATAATCTCTCGGCTTTGAATGCACAAGATACGCGTTTGTTGCTGACGCGCTCGCGCAGTGGCAAAGAGGAACTCACAAAACATTTCGAAACGAACATCACCGCAATACTCAGCGGTGGAGAGACGATTAATTCCACGTTGAGCCAGCATGATTTTCAGGTTATGTCGCAGAATCTGGTGGCAAACACGCTGCAATCTGTGCGCCGCGCTTTGCGCGATGCCGGGTTGAAAGTGGATGACATCAAGGGCGTGGTGATGGTGGGTGGCTCGACCAGGATGCCGCAGGTGCAACACGCCGTGGCGGAATTTTTCAAGCAGACGCCGCTGACCAATCTCGATCCGGACAAGGTGGTGGCACTGGGCGCTGCGATACAGGCCAACGTGCTGGCGGGCAACCGCAGCGCCGATGATTGGCTGCTGCTCGACGTGATTCCGCTCTCGCTAGGCATCGAAACCATGGGCGGTCTCACCGAAAAAATCATTCCGCGCAACAGCACCATCCCCACCGCGCGCGCGCAGGAATTCACCACCTTTAAGGACGGGCAGACCGCCATGAGCATCCATGTGGTGCAGGGCGAGCGCGAACTGGTAAGCGATTGCCGTTCGCTGGCGAAGTTTGACCTGCGTGGTATTCCGGCCATGGTGGCAGGTGCGGCACGTATCCGCATTACCTTTCAAGTCGATGCGGACGGGTTGTTGAGCGTTTCTGCGCATGAACTGGGCGGCGGAGTGGAAGCGCACATTACGGTCAAGCCGTCTTACGGATTGAGTGACGCGGAGATCACGCGCATGTTGCAGGATTCCAATCAACACGCGCAGGACGATATGCTGGCGCGCGCGTTGCGCGAGCAACAAGTCGATGCCGAGCAACTGATTGAGGCTGTGGAAAATGCCTTGGCGCAAGATGGTGCGATGTTACTGAGCCAGTCAGAGCAGGCCCGCATCCGCGCCAGTATGGACGGATTGCGCGCCGTGCTGCAAACTACCGACCATCTCGCCATCAAGCGCGCCATCTCCAGCTTGAATGATGCCACTCAGACCTTTGCCCAGGCGCGCATGGACAAGAGCGTATCGAATGCCTTGGGTGGGCGCAAAATAACCGATCTGGAAGGGATTTGAAATGCCGCAGATAATCGTGTTGCCGCATGTGGAATTGTGCCCTCAAGGCAAGGTGATACAGGCTGACCCCGGCATGGTGCTGATAGAGGTGTTGCTGGAAAACGGCATTGAAATCGAACATGCTTGTGAGAAATCCTGCGCCTGTACCACCTGTCACGTCGTCATCCGCGAAGGCTTTAATTCGTTGAATCCAGCCGACGATCTGGAAGAGGATATGTTGGATAAGGCATGGGGCGTGGAACCGACCTCGCGCCTGAGTTGCCAGGCAACTGTGAGCGACAAGGATATTGTCGTCGAAATACCAAAATACACCATCAACATGGTCAAGGAGTAATAGAATGAAATGGACTGACGTACGCCTGATCGCTATCGAATTGGCGGAGGCACACCCCGAAATTGACCCGAAAACAGTACGCTTTGTCGACTTGCACAACTGGGTGCTGGAACTGGAAGACTTCGACGACGACCACATGCACGGCGGCGAAAAAGTGCTTGAAGCTATTCAGATGGCGTGGATAGATGAGACGGAATAACAAAATGTAGGTCGGGCTTCGCCCGACAGTGTCAACTCCGCAGGGGCTTTAGTCCCTAGCGGGTTGCCTGACTTTGTTATGGTGGGCGTAGCCCGCCCTACGGTTGCTGAAATGAAATGGGATTGACTGAATAATGACAAATCTGTGGCGCACCCTTGCCAATCGCTGGCTTTATCTGGCTGGGGCCTTGGTCATCTCCGGATTGTTCGGCGCGGCGCTCTATCTGCAATATGTGTTGCATCAAGAACCCTGCCCGCTGTGCATGATTCAGCGCTTCATCTTTATTGCCATGCTGGTGCTGTTCATCCTCGCCACGCTGCACAACCCCAAACGTCTCGGCACAAAAATTTATGCTGCATTGATTACCCTGTGCGCATTGAGTGGCATCGGCGTAGCCAGCCGCCACATTTGGATACAACATTTGCCCAAGGATGAGGTGCCAGCCTGCGGCCCCGGTCTGGACTACATGCTGGAAAATTTCCCCATGGCCGAAGTGTTGAAGGAACTTATGCACGGCTCCGGCGAATGCGCCGCCAAAGGCTGGACATTCCTCACTCTCAATATTCCTGAGTGGTCACTGCTTTGGTACGTGCTGCTCGGCGCGTGGGTGGTGATGATCGCCGTCCGGGTCAAGCGGACATAAAAGCGCCCGTAACGCTTTTTCGCGCATCAGCCAAATCAGTGTAGTGCGCTTCCATATCTTTTGATATATTCTCCGTGCACTTTTTACGGAGCGCGTTGCATGAACATTAAAGATTTGTTCGCATCATTCAGGCCAGGATTCGATTCGACTTCTCTCGCCGAAAAATTCCGCAGTGCCGTTGCGGCCATGTTCGGCATACTGCTGTTGGGGGAAGCGTTGCACTTCCTGCCGGAAGAAGGGCATTCGCTGATGCTGTTCGCCTCGATGGCTGCGGTAGCCGTGTTGATATATGCCGCGCCGCACAGTCCGATGGCGCAACCGTGGCCGCTGCTGATTGGCAATCTGCTGTCCGGTGTGGTGGGCTGGTTGTGCAGCATATCCATTCCCGATCCGGTCATTGCAGCGGCTTGTGCGGTGGGCTTGGCGATCCTTGTCATGCACCTGACGCATTCGCTGCATCCTCCCGGCGGGGCTACGGCGATGATCATGGTGCTGAATGTGGCGCAGATACAGCATTACAGCTGGCTGTGGGTGTCCAGCGCCGTGTTGGCCAATGCGGTATTTTCGCTGGTGCTGGCTATCGTCATCAACAATCTGATCCATGTCGGACGCTATCCGGTACAGCGCCACCATATGCCGCCGCGCCGCGCTTACGCCCCTGCTGACGAACTGACGGAAGAAGATATCGAATGGGCGCTTGGAAAAATGGAGGGGGTCATAGACGTAGATGAGGAAGACTTGCTGGAGATTTACCGGCTAGCATCCGAACACGCATGCATAAAATAGTGTTTGTAGGGTATATCCTCGGCACTTGAATGAGGAGTAGTATTTTTCCTTGATTTTACCCAACCATTAGGAGAGTGCCATGACCAATATCTCGCAACTGTTGGCGGACGAAGCGGAACATTTGCTGGCGCATCGCTGTGTCGGAATTCCCAAGGAAACGTTGCACCTGCCGGGACCGGACTACGTGGATCGCGTAGTGGTGATGAAAGACCGCAGGCCCGGTGTGTTGCGCAGTCTGCAAACTTTATACGATCACGGGCGCTTAAGTGGCACAGGGTATCTTTCCATTCTGCCGGTGGATCAGGGCGTGGAACATTCCGCCGGCGCCTCGTTCGCACCCAATCCGATTTATTTCGACCCCGAGAATATCGTCAAGCTCGCCATCGAAGGAGGCTGCAACGGCGTGGCCTCCACGCTCGGCGTGCTGAGTTCGATTGCGCGGCGCTATGCGCACAAGATTCCGTTCATCGTCAAAATCAACCACAACGAACTGCTCTCCTATCCCAACGAATTCGACCAGACGCTGTTCGCCAGCGTGGATCAGGCGTTCGACATGGGGGCGGTGGCTGTAGGTGCAACGGTATTCTTCGGTTCGGAACAGTCGCGCCGCCAGATAATTGAAGTCTCCGAAGCCTTCGCGCATGCCAATGAGCTCGGTATGGCGACTTTTCTGTGGGCCTACTTGCGCAACCCGGCGTTCAAGACGGCAGACAAGGATTACCACGTCGCCGCCGATTTAACCGGACAGGCCAACCACCTTGCCGTCACCATCAACGCCGACATCGTCAAACAGAAAATGGCCGAGAACAACGGCGGCTACAACGCCATCAAGTTCGGTAAGACCCACCCCAAGGTATACAGCGAACTCACCACCGATCACCCGATAGATCTGGTGCGTTATCAGGTGGCGAACTGCTATATGGGACGCTCCGGCATGATTAACTCCGGCGGCGAATCCGGCAAGGACGACCTGCACCAAGCCGTGCGCACCGCAGTCATCAACAAGCGAGCTGGTGGCATGGGGCTGATTTCCGGGCGCAAGGCCTTCCAGAAACCGATGCAGGACGGTGTGGTGCTGCTCAATGCGATTCAAGATGTATATGCGGCGAAGGAAGTGACGGTGGCTTAAAGCGTAAGCCCCGACAAGAGATAGACCAGGGAGCCGGCGGCTTTGCCGCCACCCTTCCGCTCAGCGCAGCGCTTTCCGCCGCATAGTTCAGAGCATGATGCATCCGGCGCAACGCTCCGGCTCTTGGCCCTATGTCCCATCGGTGTTTGTCCTATACCGTCAGTCAGACAATCTCTGTAGACTCTTAGCTCCAATCAAAGGGAACGGCTATCAAACTGATAATCCCACGCTTGGTGCATCTCTTCGCCACGAGATTAAATTGAACATAAGCAAATCTATAAAAACATTCGCCCATAACCTGATTGAGTGGATAGTCGAACGCCTGCCCGGTATTATTCACCGAGAGCGCGGTGGGGTTTTCAACTATCTGGTTGCGATTGTGCTGATGGGAATCGCCCTGTTGATGCGTATGATGATCGCACCTGTCAATGCCGGGTTGCAATACATAACTTTCTTTCCGGCTGTCACGCTCGCGGCGGTGGTTGGTGGGCTGTGGCCGGGAATATTCGCCACGATGATTGGTTTATCGCTGGCTACGTTTATATTTACCATTCCTTATTACTCGCTTTCAATCGAGGCCATACAGACGAGCTTTTGGTCCAACATGGTTTTTCTAATGGACGGGGTTATCGTGTGTTCTTCCATTGAGGCCATGCATCGTTACCGTGCCAGGTATTCCGAGGAGTTAAGGGTAGCCAAAATAAATGAGGTGCGCATGATCGCCATCAACAAGGAGTTGGACGACTTTTCCTACATTGCCGCGCACGATCTCAAGGAGCCGTTGCGCGGCATACATAACTACGCCAGTATGCTCAAGGAAGACTACGCGGAGCAGATGGATGAGGGTGCGCGGAAATATGTCAATAACATACAGCGGTTGGCCGAACGCCTGTCGTCCCTGATTGACCGCCTGTTGGTCTACTCCCGTGCGGGCAGCACGGAGCTTGCCCATACTCCGGTCGATGTGGATGCCGTCGTTGACGCTGTGACAAAAGATATGATTAGTTGCTGGACACCCGTTGCGCTCGGAGGCAGTGGCGCCGAGTTGCGCCGCAATGGCCGCCTGGGCACAATATCGGGCGATATCACGCGCATTGGCGAAGTTTTCCAGAACCTTATTTCCAATGCGGTAAAATACAATGACAAGCCGACGAAATGGGTAGAAGTCGGCTGCGACCGGAGCGGTGAGCAGCCGATTTTTTATGTACGCGATAATGGCATCGGCATCCAGCCGCTACATCACGAGAACGTATTTCGGATATTCAAGCGGCTGCATGAGCAGAACAAATACGGCGGCGGCTCCGGAGCCGGTCTTACCATCGTCAAAAAGATTATCGAACGGCATAATGGACGTATTTGGCTGGTATCCGAGCCGGGCGAATGGACAGTGTTTTATTTCACTTTGAACGGAGAAGCATAAATGGTAATGAACGAGTCACATTCTATTCTGATCGTTGAAGACAGCGACGACGATTTCTTTGCCACCATGCGCGCCTTCAAGAAGACTAATTTGTCCAATCCGATCCAGCGTTGCACCAATGGCGATCAGGCGCTCGATTATCTTTTTCAACGCGGCGAGTTCTCCGACCCCGAGAAGGCTCCCCGACCCAGCATCATTCTGCTCGACCTGAATCTGCCCGGAACAGACGGGCGAGAAGTGCTGCGCCAAATCAAAAATGACCCATCCTTAATGTTAATCCCCGCCATCGTCCTGACGACATCCAATGCCGAAAAGGACATTGATCAATGCTATGCCGCCGGGGCGAATTCCTACGTGCATAAGCCCGTGGATTTGGTGGGATTCATCCAGTCGATTGCGCGGCTCTCCGAATACTGGCTCAATGTTTCCGTCCTGCCCAAGAGCAGCCAATGACCACAACCATCCTGGTTATCGACGACAGCGAAGACGACCAGCGTCTCTACCAGCGCGCCTTCAAGGATTTTGAGTATGCGCTGATTTTGGCTTCGTCAGCGGACGCCGGGTTTGACCGCATATCCGAAGCCAGGCCGGACCTGATACTGCTTGATTACAATTTGCCGGATATGGACGGACTCAGCTTCATGAAGAGCCTATCCGAATATTCGGAAATTCCCATTCCCATCATTATGCTGACCGGGGAAGGGAGTGCGGAGGTGGCCGTTGAGGCGATGAAAAATGGCGTTGATGATTACATTGTAAAAGATATCAATGGGCTATACCTGAGACTGTTGCCCGGTGTGGTCGGACATGTCATGGCTGCCCATGCGCAACGCGAACAGGCCCGGCTGCTGCGGAAGGAAGCCGAGACGCTACTGCTCCGCAATCAGACATTGATGCAAAACGCCATGGATGGAATCCATGTGATGGATATGCAGGGCAATATCGTTGAGGCTAATGACGCCTTCTGCCATATGCTGGGTTATACCCCGGAAGAAATAGTCTGCCTTAACGTGGCTGATTGGGATGCGCAATGGTCGGCTGAAGAATTGCGGGAACGCTTCAAGTGGCTCATGGACAAAAATACCCGGTTCGAGTCGGTGCACCGCCGCAAGGACGGGTCGCTTATGGATGTCGAAATCAGTACCTCCGGCATGGAGATCGAAGGGCAGCGTTTTCTTTTTGCCACCAGTCACGACATCACCCGGCGCAAAAAGGCCGAAAGGGAAATGTTGCTGGAAAGCGTTTCCGAGCACAAGCGCGCGGAAGCGCTGGCTCAACAATTCGGTCATTTGCTGCAAAGTTCATTCAACGAAATTTACCTGTTCGACGCCAACTCCCTGCGTTTCCTTGAAACAAGCGAGGGCGCGGAGAAAAATCTGGGATATTCTGCCGACGAACTGGAACAACTCACTCCCCTGGACTTGAAGCCATCGTACACACGGGAGAGCTACGAAGAGTTGATTGCGCCGCTGCGCAGAGGCGAACAACAATCGCTGGTTTTCGAGACCTTTCATCGCCGTAAGGACGGCACGACTTATCCGGTGGAAGTGCGACTCCAACTTATGGAGGTGGATTCCCCTGTGTTTCTTGCCATTGTTCAAGATATGACTGAGCGCAGTCGTGCGGAAAGACAATTGCGCGAATTTTCTTCGCATCTGCAGACCGTACGCGAGGAAGAAAAAGCCAGCATTGCACGGGAAATTCACGACGAACTGGGAGGAACGCTGGCTGCGCTCAAGATGGACGCATACTGGCTGGCCAGAAAATTACCAGTGGAAAAAAAGATGGAGCCTCTGCAAGAGTGCGCCAAATCCATGATTTGCCTGCTCGACAATGCAGTGCTGGCCACACGCCGCATTATCACTGATCTGCGTCCGACCATACTCGACGATCTCGGCCTGCTGGAGGCGCTAAAATGGCAGTCCGCCCAGTTCAATAAGCGCACCGGTATCGAATGCCGGGTTATTTGCGTCGAGGACGAAGCCCTTGAAGATAGGCTGGACAAGTTGCAATTAATCAACCTGTTTCGTATTTTTCAGGAAACCCTTACCAATGTCGCGCGGCATTCCTGCGCCTCCAGAGTAGAAGTTGATCTCTATCAGGATGAGGAAGAAGTTGTCATGACGATCAGCGACAACGGGCGTGGACTGCCGGAAGGTCAAGTCATTTCCCCGACTTCCTACGGCATACGCGGCATGCGCGAGCGTGTCGTGCAGTTGGGTGGCAAGATAAAATTTGACACCCCGCCGGGCGGTGGATTTAGCGTGGCGGTGATTTTGCCGCTGCCTGCCGGGAACGAATAGAAATAACCTGACCAACATCAGGCAAACAGATTCACCAGCCCATCCAGTCCGACGAAGTTGAGCGCATAGCTGGCTTGTGAGCGCACCACGGGCTTGGCGTGGTAGGCGATGCTGATACCCGCCTGTGCCATCATCTTGAGGTCGTTCGCGCCATCGCCCACGGCGATGACCTGCTCCGGTGTTAGCTCAAGCTCATTGCGCGTTTGCACCAGCCATTCCGCCTTGCCTTGCGCGTCGAGGATGTTTCCTGAAACTTTTCCCGTGAGTTTACCGTTGACGATTTCCAGCGTATTGGAGTGGGCGTAGTCCAGACCGAGGCGCTGCTTCAGCCGCTCGGTGAAAAACACGAAGCCGCCGGAGACCAACAGCGTCTTGATGCCGTGCTGCTTCAACGCGGCGAGCATGGCTTCCGCGCCGGGGTTGAGCTTGAGGCGTTCGTCATACACTTGTTGCAACGCGCCTTCATCCTGCCCTTCCAGCAAAGCCACGCGGCGGTGCAGGCTCTCGGCGAAGTCGATCTCGCCACGCATCGCGGATTCGGTGATGGCCGCAACTTGCGGCTTGAGCTGATACATGTCGGCGATCTCGTCTATGCACTCGATGGAGATCAGGGTGGAATCCATGTCTATCACCAGCAGGCCGAAATCGGACAGATGCTGGCTGGGCCGGACGAAACCGTAATCAAGCTGGTGATCGTGGCAAAAAGTTGCGATAGCATCGTGCGGCTTCGCCTCGCGCAGGCGGTAGGCGTGGGCGGCGATCTGTTCGATGCGGGTAGCGGTTGCCAGACCTGCGATACGATCAAGATGGGCGGCGGGAATGTCGTGGACGGCTTGGATTATTAGGTTCATGCTCTTAGTCGGATCTTGTTGTGGTTGCAATTTTGTTTATGCAAGTTCATTGAAAAAGTTTTTAATCGCCAGTACCCGCTGGTTCAATTCGCCGTACTTCAATTCAATTCGCAGTTTGTCCTGCCCCACCATTTTGATGTGGCGTTTGGTCTGGATCAGGGTGATGATTTTCATCGGGTCTATCGGGGGACTCGGCACGAACTGGATTTGAATCGCTTCGCTTGATGCGTCCACCTTGATGATGCCGAGCGGCTTGGCGGCGATGCGCAGGCGGTGGCAGTCGAGCAGGGCTTTCGCCGGATCGGGCAGCAGACCGAAACGGTCGATCAATTCCTGGTGCATCTCATCGAGGTCTTCAGTCGTATTGCAGTTGGCTAGGCGCTTGTAGATCACCAGCCGCTGATGGATATCTCCGCAATAGGCGTCGGGCAGCAGGGCCGGGGTGTGCAGGTTGATCTCGGTGGTGACGCCCAGCGGGTGCGCCATGTCCGGCTCTTTGCCTAGTCTTAGCGAGGTGATGGCGGCGTTGAGCATGTCGGTGTAAAGACTGAAACCGATCTCCTGCATCTCGCCGCTCTGCGATTCGCCCAGCACTTCGCCCGCTCCGCGAATTTCAAGGTCGTGCATGGCGAGGTAGAAACCGCTGCCGAGCTGTTCCATCGCCTGAATGGCTTCCAGTCGCTTCTTCGCCTGCGCGGTGAGTCCTTCCTTGTTGTCCACCAGCAGATAGGCATAAGCCTGATGGTGTGAACGTCCGACACGGCCACGCAACTGGTGCAACTGCGCGAGGCCGAAGCGGTCGGCACGGTTCATGATGATGGTATTGGCCGTAGGAACGTCAATTCCCGTTTCAATAATCGTGGTGCATAGCAGCACGTTGAAGCGCTGGTGGTAGAAATCGCGCATCACGCTTTCCAGATCGCGCTCCCCCATCTGTCCGTGCGCCGTGCGGATGCGCGCCTCCGGCAACAGCGTCTCCAGCTTCTCCGCCACGTTGGTGATGGTGTCCACCTCGTTGTGCAGGAAGTACACCTGCCCGCCGCGCTTGAGTTCGCGCAGCACCGCTTCGCGGATTACGCCCTGGCTGTAGTTGCTGACGAAGGTCTTAATCGACAACCTGCGCTGCGGCGCGGTGGCGATCACCGAGAAATCGCGCAGGCCTTCCAGCGACATCGCCAGCGTGCGCGGGATCGGCGTGGCGGTCAGCGTCAGCACGTCCACTTCGGCGCGCAAGGCTTTCAGGCGTTCCTTCTGCTGCACGCCGAAGCGGTGTTCCTCGTCGATGATGAGCAGGCCGAGGTTGTTGAACTTCACGCCCTTCTGGATCAGCTTGTGCGTACCGATGATGATATCGAGCTTGCCATCCTCCATGTCTTTCAAGGCCTGAGTCTGCTCCTTGGCGGAACGGAAGCGCGACAGTTCGGCAATCCTTACCGGCCAGTCGGCGAAGCGGGTGGAGAAGTTCTGGAAGTGCTGTTCGGCCAGCAGTGTGGTGGGCACCAGCACCGCCACCTGTTTGCCGTCCATCACCGCGACGAAGGCGGCTCTGAGTGCGACTTCGGTCTTGCCGAAGCCCACGTCGCCGCAGATCAGTCGATCCATCGGCTTGCCTGATTGCAGGTCGAGGATCACCGCTTCGATAGCGGCGGCCTGGTCGGGTGTCTCCTCGAAACCGAAACCGGCGCTGAAGGCTTCGTAATCGTGATAGGCGAACTTGAACGCATGACCCTTGCGCAGCGCGCGCTGGGCGTAGAGATTCAGCAACTCGGCGGCGGTGTCGCGCACCTGCTGCATGGCGCGGCGCTTGGCCTTGTCCCATGATCCGCTGCCCAGCTTGTGCAGGGACGCATCTTCCGGTGCGCCGCCGCTGTAACGACTGATTACGTGCAGTTGCGCCACCGGCACATACAGCTTGTCGCCCTCGGCATATTCCAGCAGCAGAAATTCATTCTCGCCCTCGCCGAGGTCGAGGTTAATCAATCCTTGATAGCGTGCGATGCCGTGCTGCTCATGCACCACCGGGTCGCCCGGTTTGAGCTCGGACAGGTCGCGCAACATACCTTCCACGTTGCTCTTCTTCGCGGCGCGCGCGACGCGGCTGCGCGCTTGCTCGGCATACAGTTCGCTCTCGGTGACAAGGGCGATTGTTTCATCGGGCAGAATGAAGCCGTTTTGCAGGGTGGCGACACCGAGCATGAATTTCTCGCTGCTGGCGAGGAATGCGGCATAGTCGTCGCACAACGCCGGTTTGAGGCCATATTCGTTCAGATAGCCGGAAATGATCTCGCGCCGCCCCAAACTGTCTGCGAGTAGCAACACGCGGCCTGGGTATGCTTGCAGGAAATTCTGGAACGCCTGCGTTGGAACTTCGGCGCGGCGATTGACCGCTATGTTAGGCAGTGAGGCGGTGGGGCAAGCAACCACCCTCAATCTCCCCTTGTCAGGTGGGAAGCCAGACTCTTCCCCTGACAAGGGGAGGCTGGGAGGGGTTCGGTTTTGAAGTATATCTATCCGCGCAAAATCCTTCACCCGTATGAAAAACTGCTCCGCATCCAGAAATAACTCATGTGTTTCCAGCAAGGGGTGCCGTGGATCACCGCGCAGCAGGTTGTAGCGCGATACCGCATCTTTGGCGAAACCGGCGATGGCTTCGTCCACTTCATGATGCAGGCACAGCGTGGTATTGCTGGGCAGATAATCGAACAGGACGGCGGTGCGCTCGAAAAACAGCGGCAGGTAGTATTCGATCCCTGCGGGTGCGATGCCTTTGCTCACGTCTTTGTAGATGCTGGACTTGGAGGGGTCGCCCTCGAAGCGTTCGCGGAAGCTCTGGCGGAAGTGAGCTTGTCCTTTTTCATCCAGCGGAAATTCGCGCGCAGGCAACAGGCGGATTTCCGGCACTGGGTACAGGGTGCGCTGCGTGTCCACGTCGAAAGTGGCAATGGTCTCGATCTCGTCGTCGAACAAGTCGATGCGGTAGGGCACGATGCTGCCCATCGGGAACAGGTCGATCAATCCCCCGCGCACGCAATATTCGCCGGGCGTCAGCACCTGCTGCACATGGTTGTATCCGGCGAAAGTCATCTGCTCGCGCAGCTTGTTGATATCCAGTTTCTCGCCGCGCTTGAGAAAAAAGGTGAAGGAGGCCAGATATTCCACCGGCGGCAGCGGGTACAGCGCGGTGGTGATCGGCACCACCACCACATCGAAAGACTGGCTGCGGATGTGATGCAGCGTGGCAAGCCGTTCAGAAACCAAATCTTGATGCGGAGAGAAGTGGTCGTAAGGCAGCGTTTCCCAGTCCGGCAGCAAATGGACGCGCAGCCCAGGTGCGAAGAATGGAATTTCTTCCACCAGTCGTTGCGCCTCCAGCGCATTGGCGGCAATTACCACCAGCGGAGAGTTTTTTGCGGCGTATTGCGCCAAGGCCAGCGCGTCGGAAGAGCCGTGCAGTTGGGTGTAGCGCGGGCGGGAATGGGGAGAATCGAACAGCATGGAATTGAACCGAAGCAAAGGTGCTCATTATAAGGGAAACGGATGGCAATCTCATGGCGCGAGGCGATTTGTTCGGGTATATTCACCCAAAATAATTCATTGGCACCGTCATTCCCACGAAGGCGGGAATCCAGCGAGACAAATATTCCGCGAAGCGGACAAAACATCTTGTTGACCTGCTACGCAGGGATAATTCGATTATCTGGATTCCCGCCTTCGCGGGAATGACGGGTTATAGGGCAATGGAGTTATCATTGAAACTGTGTAGCTGTTGAGTACGCAAACAATCCTGTTTTGGGGGGCAAACATGGCAAAAATGCTTGAAGAAATTCACCCCGGCGAGATTTTGTTGGAAGAGTTCATGAAGCCCAAGGAAATCACGGCGCGCCAGGTGGCTGCCGATATTGATGTGCCGCCCAGCCGCATCAGCGACATCGTGAATGGCCGTCGCCCGATCACGGCAGATACCGCCTTGCGCCTTGGTGTGTATTTCCAGATGGACCCGCGCTTCTGGCTCAATCTGCAATCGGAGTACGACATGCGCATGGCGACGCGGGAGTTGTTGCCGAAGATCGCACCGCGTATTCGGGTGTTACACGCTTAAGCTGTTCAATGTTTCATTACAATCGAACCCTGTTGAGCGGGCTACCGGGAAGGTCATCGAGTGGTTGCAGACAGTGCGGCGTCGGGAGTGAGGAGCGAAGCGCGGGTTACATTTACTCAATCCTCAATTCCGTAAATTAAATGGCCGCTCAATTCTCCGACTTCTACAACAGCCTCGACCCCGATCCGCTCAAGCGGGGCAAGCAGTTCGAGCACTTCGTCAAATGGTTCCTGAAAACCGATCCCGAATGGGCGACGCAAGTTGATCAGGTGTGGCTGTGGGATGAGTGGACGGGACGCTGGGGTGCGGACTGCGGCATTGATCTGGTGTTTCGGCACAAGAACGGCGACAACTGGGCGGTGCAGTCCAAATGCTATTCGCCAGACTACGACATCACCAAACACGATGTAGATAAATTCCTCAGCGAATCGAACAGGCCGAGCATCCAGCACCGATTGCTGATCGCCACCACCGACCGCATCGGAGCGAATGCAAAGCAAGTCTGCGATGCACAGGAAAAACCTGTCATACGGTTTCTGCTGTCCGATTTCGATAAATCCGCGCTGGACTATCCAGCCAACTTTGAATCACTGCCGCAGGCCAAGCGCAAACCCCGTCCCGAACCCCGCGATCACCAGAACGAAGCCAGAGCCGCCGTGGTGCAAGGCCTGCAAAGCGCCGACCGTGACCAGCTCATCATGGCCTGCGGCACCGGCAAAACTTACGTCACGCTGTGGATCAAGGAGCACTTGGGCGCGCAAACGACTCTGGTGCTGGTTCCGTCCCTGGGACTGTTGTCACAATTATTGCGCGAATGGACATTCGCCGCCGCCATCCCGTTTGAAGTGCTGTGCGTCTGCTCGGATCAAACCGTCGGCACCAAAGGACACGACGAAGCCATCCACAGCGTGGCCGATCTGGCCTTTCCCGTCACCTCGGATGCCGACGAAGTAAAACGCTTTCTCGGCGGCGCAGGCAACCGCGTGGTTTTCTCCACCTACCAATCTTCCGCCGTCATCGCCGCCGCCCAAGCCGACCCGACCATTCCCGCGTTTGATCTGGTCGTGGCGGACGAAGCCCACCGTTGCGCGGGCAAGGTCGGCAGCGACTTCACCGCCGTCCTCGACAATGCGCAGATACGCGGCACCAAGCGCTTATTCGCCACCGCCACCCCGCGCACCTACACCAGCAGCGTCCATAAAGCTGCCGAAGATCGCGGGGTCGAAGTCGTCGGCATGGATAACGCCGCCCTGTTTGGCGAAGTGCTGTATGCCCTGCCGTTCGGCAAAGCCATCGAACGCAAACTGCTCACCGATTACCGCATCGTCATCATCGGCGTGGACGATCCCAACATCGCGGGGTGGATAGCCAACCGCGAACTGGTCAGCACCGGTACGGGAATTGAAACAGACAGCGAATCGCTCGCCGCCCAGATCGGCCTGCTCAAAGCCATCAAAGACTACGATCTCAAACGCATCATCAGCTTCCACAGCCGCGTCAATCGCGCCGAAGCCTTCACCACCGAAATCCAAAACATCATGGCATGGATCGGCGACGAACATCGCCCCGGCGGAACCCTGCGCACCGACTTCGTCTCCGGCAACATGAGCGCCAACAAACGCAAGATCAAGCTCGACCAACTCAAAGCGCTGAACGCAGACGAAAGAGGTGTGCTGAGTAAGGATTTCGCCATCTCAATGAATTTGCAAATCGAGAGGGGCATTGTTTGCTTCCTGGGCTATACAAAACGATAGATGGACATCGACTCGGAAGCTGGGTAAGTGACCAACGAAAAAGAAAAGACAGCATGTCTCTGGAGCGAAAAGCGCGGCTGGAAGGTTTGCCCGGATGGAGTTGGGATGCTCATGCAGATAATTGGGAAAAAGAATTTCGTTACCTTAAGGAATTCGCGGATCGGGAGGGGCATACCAAGGTACCTCGCGATTACAAAACAGCAGATGGATATCGAGTTGGTATCTGGGTCAAAACTCAACGAGATACGGAAGGCAGCGTGTCACCGGAGCGCAAAGCGCGGCTGGAAGCATTGCCCGGTTGGAGTTGGGATGCTTATGCAGATAGCTGGAAAAAAGGATTTCGCTATCTCAAGGAATTCGCAGATCGAGAGGGGCACGCTAAGGTACCTGATGATTACAAAACAACAGATGGATATGTTGTCGGCAGATGGGTGCTAAGTCAACGAAAAGCAAAAGACAAGCTATCACTGGAGTGCAAAGCACGGCTGGAAGCATTACCCGGTTGGAGTTGGGATGTTTTGTCAGATATGTGGGAAGAAGGATTCCGCTATCTTAAGGAATTCGCGGATCGAGAGGGGCATGCCAAGGTTCCGACGAATTACAAAACAAAAGATGAATATCGAACTGGTGTCTGGGTTAGTGTTCAACGAAGAGGAAAGGGCAGTATTTCACCGGAGCGCAAAGCACGGCTGGAAGCATTGCCCGGTTGGAGTTGGAACGCTTTTTCAGATAAGTGGGAAGAAGGATTTCGCTATCTCAAAGAATTCGCAGATCGGGAGGGACATGCCAAGGTTTCTGGCGATTATAAGATGGTAGATGGATATCGCCTTGGTCAGTGGGCTAGTGTTCAGCGAGCAACAAAAGACAACCTGTCGCTGGAACGCAAAGCGCGGTTGGAAGCATTGCCCGGTTGGACTTGGGATGTTTTGTCAGATAGATGGGAAGAAGGATTTCGCCATCTCAAAGAATTCGCAGATAAAGAGGGACATACCAAGCTCGCTTCTAATTACAAAACGGCAGATGGATATCCCGTCGGTAAATGGGTAAGCCACCAACGAAAAGCAAAAAACAACATGGCACCGGAGCGCAAAGCCCGGCTGGAAGCATTACCCGGTTGGGTTTGGCGAGCTAAGTGAAGGCATTTGGCAATATTGTTTTGCTAACCATTTTGGGTTGATGCACGATGCGGAAGGTGCAGTTAATCGGCTGCGTGCCCAAAGTGGTAATCAAAGAATCGCAGGGTCAGGTCTATACAAGTTGCATTCAATCCGTTTCACCCACTACGACAAACGCCGATGGAGAGTCTTGCAATCACGTATGCTCCAGAAAATCATTTCTGCGTATTCCAGACGCACTTTGCCACCGATTCCACGCACATTCTGCCACCCATT
>CAYZPM010000013.1:0-81461 GCA_964480365.1 uncultured Gallionellaceae bacterium | reverse complement strand
AAGTCAAATCCAACTTCGAATGCGGTCTGTCGCTGAAGGGTTTTAACGATCTTCAAGTTGGCGATATGCTGGAAGCATTCGAAATCATCGAAGTGGCGCGCGCGCTGTAGGCGCCGGTCTGTATGCCAAAAGACTACGCCAGAACGGATCGTATTGCCGAGCAGATGCACCGCGAATTGGCCGAACTGGTGCGTCTGGAAATAAAGGATCCGCGTATCCGCATGGTCACCCTGACCGGTGTTGAAGTGGCACGCGATTATTCGCATGCCAAGGTGTTCTTTACCACGCTGGACGGATCGCACAAGGCCGTGCAAGAAGGCCTGGAACGCGCCAGCGGGTTCCTGCGCAGCCAAGTGGCGCATCGAATGAAGCTGCGCATCACACCGCAATTGCACTTCGTTTTCGATGCATCGGTCGAGCGCGGAGCCCACCTTTCGCAACTCATAGACCAAGCGGTCGCCAGCGACCACAAGACAGGCCAGTAAGACGTAAGTTATTAGACGTAAGTCGTAAGTTAAAAACTGCGAAGCGACAAAACCAACTACCAACTTACGTCTTACGTCTATCAACTTACGACGTTTAAGACCACAAAATCTGGAACCGAGCAGTGCGCAATCTAACCCGTGAAAAACGTCCATTAGACGGCGTCCTGTTATTCGACAAACCGCTGCAACTCAGTTCCAATACCGCCCTGCAAAAAGTGCGCCGCCTGTTTCAGGCAGAGAAAGCGGGGCATACCGGCACGCTCGATCCATTGGCGACCGGACTGCTACCTATCTGCTTCGGCGAAGCCACCAAATTTTCTTCCGGCCTGCTTGATGCCGACAAAACCTATCGAGCGCTGGTAAAACTCGGACAGACAACTTCCACCGGCGATGCCGAAGGCGAAGTCACCAGCAGTTGCGAAGTGGCGCTGCACGAGCAGCAAGTACGTGCAGCACTGCTCAACTTCAGCGGTGAAATCAGTCAGATTCCGCCGATGCACAGCGCACTCAAACATCAGGGCAAACCCCTGTATGAATACATCCGTAAGGGCGAAACCGTAGAACGCGCAAGCCGTAACGTGATCATCCACGAGTTGGTGCTGGAACGTTTTGCCGGTGATGAAATGGAAATCAGCGTGCGTTGCAGCAAGGGAACCTACGTCCGCACGCTGGCCGAAGACATTGGCAATGCCTTGGGCTGTGGTGCACATTTGCGCGGCTTGCGCCGCACGGCAATTGCCGGATTCCGTCTGGACAATGCATATAATCTGGATCAACTCGAAGCGATGAGCATGCCGGAGCGTGACGCCTGTCTGCTGCCGCTGGATTGCATGTTGCAGGATATGCCCATGCTCGAACTTGATGCGGTGCAAGTGAACCGCATGGCGCAAGGACAGCGGTTGGGTATTGATGCCGATCTGCCGGACGGCAAGGTTCGCCTGTACGGTGCGGGAAAATTTATCGGCGTGGCGGAACTGTTGGGACGACGATTAGCTCCTGACAGATTGTTGTCCAGCGTGGCTAGGAACGCGGCTTGCGCAGAATAAACTTTTGTTTG
This sequence comes from uncultured Gallionellaceae bacterium, assembly GCA_964480365.1. GTDB lineage: Bacteria > Pseudomonadota > Gammaproteobacteria > Burkholderiales > Gallionellaceae > CAIQPV01. The sequence continues at coordinate 79,919 of CAYZPM010000013.1, read as the reverse complement.
AATATTCATGCACCCTATGTTGATGAGCGTCAGTCATGGAAATGTCTAGTATTCCGTACTCCAGTTGCGATATCCTTTAGAATGTAGTTGCTTGGCGTCCGATGTCAATGTGACACCGCGTTAAGAAATTTAATTTTCTTACAGGATGTTAGATGGGTACCCTAACACAGGAAATAAGCAAAAAACTGGAAGCAGCGGTTGAGCGCATGCCGGCCTTTCCTAAAAGCGTCCAGAAAATACTGGAGCTAACCCGCGAAATCAACTGCGCACCGAATGAAATCGTAGCCATCATTGAGAAAGATCCGGTGATGACGATTAAAATCCTCAAGGTGCTAAATTCCGCTTCCTACGGTTTACCAAAAAAGGTGATATCGGTTCACCATGCAGTTGTTTTTCTCGGGTTGAACACGGTGAAAAACCTGGCACTTTCTTTTGCTGTGGTCGGAGTTTTACCGAGTTCCAATGCCGCAGGGTTTGATATGGATCTCTACCTGCGCCACTCGCTTATTTGTGCAGGTATTGCCCGACAATTGGCTACCAGCCATGCGGTCGGAAAGATTGATCCGATGGATTGTTACATCGCGGGATTGCTGCATGATTTTGGTAAGGTGGTATTTTCCCAGTTCATGGTGGATAAGTTTCGTGAGGCTCTTCACACGAGCGACGAAAGCGGGCGGCGTCTGCATGACACCGAAAGTGAATTCATCGGTGCCGATCATACTGTCGTTGGCTCCATGCTTGCTGAACGTTGGCAATTTCCCGATACCTTGGTGGAATGCATACGTCGACATCACGATGTGCCGGTAGCAAATGGTATATTGTCCGAATGCCTTTATCTGGCCGATACAATATCAAAAAGGATATTGCATACAGAGGATACGCCGCAACTTGACAACCCCAAGGATTGGCGTGGTAAGGCGATACCACTCACAGTAGATGAAGCAGTTACATCATTGGGTGATCTTGGCCGTTTTGTCTCGGAGGCGAATATGTTTTTACAGACGAGTCGTACATGAAAGTACGTTTCTGGGGGTATATGGTTTGATTGCAGCTCGACCAAAGCTTGTACGAGCATCTGGCCCGCGCTAAAACCGGACGGTCGCGCTAAGTTTCTAATGTGTAGCGTTCAGATTTAATTTGACAGACAGCGTCTGAACTTAACTTTAAAAGTAGGCCACAATCCTAAATCAACCACGAAATACGGTTTAAATACCGCGTGAATTTTCATCCAGAAATTCATAATCAACCACAGATTACGGATGCCCTATTTTTCTTTCAATTGTCCAATTTTATTTAGCCAAGGTTGCGCATCTTTGTTCAGCCATTCCAGCGAAAATTTGTCGCTCTTGATATAAGCATTCAGGAAGGCTGTCGTTACCTGCTCGATGGCAACTTCAATAAGAGCGCGTTGAGTCGGAGAACTCCCGCCTTCGCGCTGGGAAGGTGATCCGGAATCGCCACCACTATTGGATGCTTTTTTGCCATGACGCCTGCCGCCCCCACTACCCGAACCTTCACCGGTATTGCCAGATTCAGTTTGTTGATTCTTGCTATCTCCTTCAGCGAGAGTTGACTTCCCTGTATCTTCATTGCCAATGACAGAATGGGATGCCCCGGCCAACAACAATAAATATTTGTTTCCGGGTGGCATATATTGAAATGGAGCTTGGTGAAGCGATGGCGGGACGCCTCCATGAATATCTCCATCCGCATCACTGGTAATGGATAGCACCGGCAAATTAATATTGCGATAACGCACATCGAGTGCCGAACCGGAAAAATCAGCATAGGGACTCAAGGCGATCACCGCATCCACATGAACCGGCAAGTCAGCATTTGAAACATTTGGATAATCTTCTCCGGCAATAACCATCGCTGAGCTGGCCCCAACATCAAAGCCGACAATCGCAATGTGAGACAAATCCATGCGTTGCATACCCGCTTCGCCTGATACGACATGTTGTTTCAGATATTCAATTACCTTCGTCAAGATATCAAGGCGTTCTGATATGACCTCGGAAGAATATCGTTCATGCCTGATATATGCGAAATCGGCATTGCGCGCAGCCTTTGACGACCATACGTTTTCATCATCTTCCAGTGACTGAAAAGAAAGGACGACATATCCGGATTTTGCCCATACGTTACGCATATCTGCTCCAGCATCACTGGATTCTCCAAGCCCTGGCAGATAAATGACTAATGGATATTTCCCTTCCCGGTTAGGTTGAACAATAGTGATTTGACGGTATTCATTTTTAATATCCCATGATAATTTTGTAATTGAAGTTGCATACTCAATTCCGGAATCATATCCACGAGTAGCAAGCTGCTCAACCTTTGATTTATCAACCTTTTGTTGTTTTGAGGGGGATGCGCACCCCCCCATCAGAACAGTGGAAAGGACGGCTCCAAGCATTAGATATAGCTTCAGATAAGCAAAGATATTACAGCTGTTTGTGTTCATTATTGATAACCAAAATTGATAAGTTAACTCTCTGCTCTCATAACCGGGCACCCGTTTCAGCGCCTCGTGTTTGAAGTAATTGCACCCGGAGCGCTGAAGCTCCATTCGGTAATAGCAATGTGTCCATCAGCTGCTGCAACGACCATCGCAAGGTTACTGGCATACATCACCGCACCGGGAGGCGCCGAATGTGATTCGATCCAGCCTTTCGCACGATGGATGAATATCGTAACATCGTTGATCTTCGCCATGCATTCCAAGTCACCGAATGCGCGGATTTGCCGCATGATTATTTTGACCGGCTGATTAAAATTAATGGCGCGATCCTGCTCTGACCAGCGCGGCCAATAACTTCCTGTTCCTTGTGGTACTGCCGATTGCCATTTGGATTCAAACCCAAGAGCGACTCGCTCGGCAAGTCGGGAAGCTGCCATTGCTACTTTCAGACGCAGCGAATCATGGCACTCATCTGGATCGATAGGGAAGTTTTCTACATCGAGAATATCCCCTTGGTCGAATTTCTCGTTAATTTGGTGACAAGTTACCGCCCAGCTTGAGCGATCTTCGAGTATCGCCCTGACCAAGGGATACGGTCCGCGACCTTCGGGTAGTGGTGATGGATGAAAATTCACAGCGTACTTGATGTACGGACTCCACTCCGGGATTTTCCACTGATAGCAAGCCACGATAAGTGCCGTACAGCCACGGTACCCAAGATCAGCCAGATCAGGAGTGCTTATTGGAGAATATTCAATAGCCGCACCAAGTTCCAGCGCCCGCGCAATCACTTTCTTGTTGTCATCCATCCAGTTTTCTGGTGAAACAAAAAGTTTCTCCAACTGCCATCCGGCCTTCAGAAAAGTTTCAAGGACGCACTGGTATGCGTCGTTTGTGGCAATTGCAAATTTGGTTCTCATTGTGGTAAATCAATAAAACAATAATGTGAGATTTCAAACACAGTCATAACTTAATCTGCATGATCCAATCGGAGTTGGTCATTTAATCCTGACAACCAAGCAAAGGCATGTCCTATGTGTGTCAAAAGTACCCTTTCTGTAAACATCTTGATACAAATCTTTATATACAAATTGGCGTACATATACAAATCATATATGCAACAAATAGTTATGACGCGTTTCTCATTGGAGTATTGTTTGCAATTTGATACAAAATGAATTGCGGTGTTTTTCTCCTTCTTTTCCCAGCATATAAATAGATATTTGTTGATAGATTTCCAGAATTGATTGTTTCCGACAATCGATTTACATATCTTTGGAGAATCCTATGAGCTCGATCAGCAATGTCTCAAGTACAAGTAACTTGTCATATTTACAACCAACATCCAATTCGAACCAGCGGGTTTCAGGCGGGGATTCTGACGGAGATAACGATGGTAGCGGAAGCACTGGTGGAGTTGGCAATTCTAACTTCATGAACTCAATCGTGCAGGCGCTAGAGCAAAGCTTGTCAGGCAGTTCTGGCACCTCGTCTTCTACAGCCTCACCCAGCACAACGTCGTCCAGCTCTACATCGCCTTCAAACTCAACTCAAACTCCACAGGCAGCAGTGCAGGCATTCTTGCAAAATCTATTTGCAGCTCTTGGTCAGGCAAATGGAGCAGCGGCAACCAGCAATGGAACGACAGCAACTGGCAGTGTGGCGGCAGCGACCAGTTCTGGAACAACGGCGACAAGCACCGATGGCAGTTCATCTGCATCGGGAATTGGGCACCACCGCCATCATGGGGGCTCCAATATGGCTACCGATGTTCAGAACCTGCTACAGCAACTGACTGCAAGCAGTCAGGCCACTTCGACCAGCACGACCAGTACACAAGGGAGTAGCACGAATGCACTTAGCAACCTGAATTCCAGCTTTCAAACTTTGGTTAGTTCTTTGAATGCATCTCAAGGACAAAATACATCGGCAACCAGTGCGCCAACATTACAATCTTTTTTGCAAAATCTTTATCAGAATATAGGTAATGGGCAAAATATCAGCGGCGCTCTGGTAAGCACTCAAGCCTGACGTGCTATGCACCCTTGTCTGGATCGCGACCAAGCTGATGTCGCGATCCAGAACTATCCGATGAAGAGCGTGCATACAAGAGCAGACTCAACGATTCATGCCTGAGTATTTATCAACTGCCCTAATGAACCTGAACCCTGTGAATTTTGAAGAGTCTGGGCGATAGCAAGAACGGCTTTTGAGGGGACCTGACTGATTACTTGATTGGTATTCGAGTCAGTGAATTTTATCACCTCCATGCCTACCGCTTTATCATACTCAAATGTGGCATAAACATTTTGACCCCCTTGAGCAAAGGCATCATTTATTTGTTTGACGGCTTGCGTAATCTGAGCCGGAGAGGGCGCTGCTGGACTCGCAGCCGCGTTTGCAACGGGTTGTGAAGAGCTAGCGACAGGCAAGGCAACGCTAACAGGACTCGGCGCACCTTGCCCCGTCCCTATAGGGACAGATGTGGAAGCAACTGAGGTAACGTTCATGGCTACTCTGCCTCTTTACAAATACATCTCAATCAGACATCTCCGAATTGGGCCGGAGGCATCATTGATAGACAGGCCGGTCACACGATCAGTCTGTTTTCAAACACGAAACCATGCATTAGGCTTGGGTGTTGACCAGTGCCCCAGAAATACTCTGACCGCCATTCAAGTCTTGCAGCAAATTCTGCAAAAATGTTTGCAGGGTGGGAGTCGCGGTTGCTGTCGATGTCCCTTGACCTTGCGATGAGCCTAATGCATTAATCAAATTCTGAAAGCTGGAACTCAAATTACTGAGCGCATTTGTACTACCGCTGCTTCCTGCTGTCAATGTACTCTGGCTGCTTGAAGAGAGTTGCTGTAACAGATTCTGGAGAGTAGCTGCCAGATTGGAGCCACCGCTACCAGAAACCCCCGATGCGGGCGAACTGCTAGCAACTCCTGATGCAGACGAACTGCCATCATTATCCCCATCCGAATCGGTACTGTTTCCGCTCGCCGAAGCACTGTTACTCTGTCCATTCGCTTGATGCAGTGCTGCAAACAAGCTGTGCATAAATGAATGCAATGCCGCTTGCAAGCTCTGGGGCGAGCTTGAAGTAGCGGTTGAATTGGATGTCGATGTGGCAGACGATGTACTGGAACTGCCTGACAAGCTCTGACCCAGCGCCTGCATGATTGCTTGCATGAAATTCGATATTTGGCCGACTTGTCCTGCCCCGCTGTTGCCATCGTTATCGCCCCCGGCAGACTGGGCTCTGTTGGATGCAGGTTGTACATAGGACAAATTACTTAAACCAGAAATACTGCCGATTGTGCTCATGTAAGACCTCCAGATGGCAAGTTAATCACACGTAAATTAACGCTTAGAAGTTTATCGGCACATTTTTAAGATACTTTAGAAAAAAATAAAAAAATAAATTATCTTAAATTCATAATATTACAGCATCGCCCCCCTGATATCAGCCGTACAAATAACGTTTACGCCCCCGCACAAGTCTACCCTTAGAACTCATTGCCGCTTGGGTAGTGCCAAAGTGGCGATCAATCCGCCTTCTGGCGCATTCCTCAAGGCAAGACTTCCTCCCACCTTTTGGGCAATATCACGGGCAATGGAAAGTCCGAGTCCGACTCCGCCTGTGTGTCGGCTGCGAGACTGATCAAGGCGATAAAATGGCGCAAAAACGGCCTCCAACTGATCTTCCGGAATACCTGCCCCGGCATCATGGATTTCAATGATGAGTTTGTCGCTGGTATCATCCAACTTGATGTCCGCACGATTTCCATAACGCAAAGCATTTTCGATCAGATTGTTCAGGCAACGCTGTAATGCCATAGGCTGCGCCATGATGGGTTTAGCATTGCCGGATACCGTCACGACCTCTCCCCGCTCCTCGGCATCTTCTGCCAAGGAATACATGAGGGCGGAGACATCCAGATAACACGGTTCTTCCGGCCTTCCATCGCCACGCAGATAATCAAGCGTCGCATCTATCATCGCAGTCATTTCATTAATGTCACCCCGGATTTCTTCTTGCAAACCCTGCGCATCAATTTTTTCCGCACGTAATTTAAGCCGTGTAATCGGCGTACGCAAATCATGGGAAACCGCCGCCAAAAAGCGATTGCGCTCCGCAATCTGCTGTTTGAGGCGCGCCTGCATCTGGTTGAACACCATAGATGCCTGCCGAATTTCGGATGGGCCGCGTGTCGTATCCAACGGCGCACGCTCCAGACTCTCACCCAGCTCCCTTGCTGCCTTAGCCATTTGATTGATAGGGTTGGAAAGCCAACGTGCCGCTATCCATGCGGTCAACGCAATGCCAGACAAGCGCACAATGAACCCAAGAAACCTCAATGGATGTGGTCGCAGATGATCCGGATCAATAGTGTGTGGATGATCAAAACTGGAAAATAATTCCATTCCAACAAAATGGCTAATCGTAAGCGTGACAAACAAGAGCAGGAAAAGCCTCAAAAAAATCGTGTCCGGGATCAATTTTCTCATCGCGTTACCTTTGCATCGAACAAATAGCCTTCGCCACGCACCGTCTTGATCAGGCCGGGAGTACGTGAATCATCGCCCAGTTTCTGACGCAAGCGTGAGACCAACAAATCAATGCTGCGATCAAATAAATCCATGTTTCGCCCGCGCGCCTGGTCGAGCAAAAAATCGCGAGTCAACACTCGGCAGGGATGCTCAATAAAAACTTTTAACAAACGAAATTCGGCGTTGGAAAGTGGAATAACCAACTCTTCCGGAGAAATGACCTGGCGCAAAACGGAATTCAATCGCCAGCCCGCAAAGGAAACCATACTTTCCTGCTCTTCAGAGCTTTCACGTCCACCCTTGGTTCTCCGCAATATCGTCTGGATACGGGCAACCAATTCGCGTGGCTCAAAAGGTTTGACGATATAATCATCGGCCCCCACTTCCAGCCCGACAACACGATCCATCGTTTCCCCTCGCGCAGTGAGCATCAGTATCGGGATGTCGGATTTTGCGCGCAAACTGCGGCACAAGGAAAGGCCGTCTTCTCCAGGCAGCATCAGGTCAAGAATGACAAGATCGAATGAGCCTTTCACTAGAGCCTCTGCCATCAATTTCCCGTCGGCCACAGCAACCACAGCCATGCCGAATTCAGACAGATAATCGCTCAGTAACTGGCGTATCTGGATATCGTCATCAACAAGCAATACTGACAGCATGACACCCCTTCATTAAAATAATTATTTATTTTTCCATAGCTCAATGGGTTCGAGCACGCATCCATTTTAGCGGACAACGCCCGTAAATCCGCCTGCGGGTCGTTGAGGGCTTCTTTACATTTCCCTGATTACTTGCCTGAGTCTGGCCTGACGCGATTTTATCTTGTTTTGTCTTTCAGTCCCCGCGCAGTTCCAAATCGACTCCTGCTGTTCGGTCAATTTTAGCCTGCTGTGCAATTGCCTGAGTTGCAGTTGCATCAATTCGCCTTGATCTCTCATTTGCGGCATGGCAAACGATGGTATGGCAACGCTTGCAACAACAGCGATAATCAAAGGCGGAAGACAGGAGATAATGGATGACGCATTAATCTTCATGATAATTCCTTTCAAGGATACTGAGCAAAGCAGGGACGGCAAGCCAAGTGGCATCATCATTCACTCCTCGCGTATCAGGGAAATATCGCGTTTGTACAAATCAGGATACAAATGAGATGTCCTTATGTTTGTTTATGCAAATCGAAACATAAGAAAAACCCCGCGTGGCTTGCGCCGGGCGGGGTTTTATTGAATTGCGGGAATTATTGTTTGTCGGTTTTGACGTCCTTCTTATCCGTTTTCACCTCGGCCTTGACGGGAATATTTCAAATTGACATGCGCAACAGATAATTCACATAGCGCGCCACGCCTTGCTCCACATTCAGGAACGGCTCGGCATATCCGGCTGCGCGCAGCGCGCTCATGTCGGCTTGGGTATAGCTCTGGTATTTTCCCTTTAACTGCTCAGGAAAAGTAATGTAACGCAGTAATTCCCGCTGGCACAGTTCTTCCAGCGTTAGAGCAGCTTCGCCCTGGCTGGCACGCAGGGTGTTGACGGTAGCCACTGCCACGTCGTTGAAGCTCTGTGCTTGCCCGGTGCCGAGATTGAAAATACCGGATTTTCCGGGGTTGTCGAGGAAATGCATATTGACTTTGGCAACATCATCAATCGAAACGAAATCGCGCAACTGTCCGCCATTGGCATAGCCATCGCATCCTTCAAACAGTTTCACATGTCCATCGGCACGGTACTGATTGAACAAGTGATAAGCCACCGAGGCCATGCGCCCCTTGTGCTGCTCACGCTGACCATACACATTGAAATAGCGCAGGCCGACAATCTGCGCGCTGCGCCTGCTCCAGCGACGGCGCACCACCTGGTCGAACAGAAATTTAGAATAGGCATACACATTGAGCGGCGCCTCGTACTCGCGGCTCTCCTTGAACTTCGCCCCGCCTCCGTACACCGAAGCGGAAGAGGCATACAGGAAAGGAACCTCCTCATTCTGGCAATAATTCAACAGTTCCAGCGAATAGCGGTAGTTGTTCTTCATCATGTAGCGGCCATCGGTTTCCATGGTGTCGGAACACGCGCCCTGATGCAGCACCGCAGTCAGCAGTCCATCGAAAAAACCGTCCGCCAGCTTGCCGAGAAAATCTTCCTTGTCCAGATAATCGGCAATGTCGCAGTCCGCCAGATTCTTGAACTTGTCGGCGGACTTGAGATTGTCAACCGCGATAATGTTGCTCTCGCCGCGCTCATTCAGCGCTTTGACCAGATTGGAACCGATAAACCCGGCTGCGCCGGTTACGATGTAGTACATATTTTCTCCTAAGCTGAAGGGCGTATTGCCATTATCAGAAGATTAATGTGTAGGGATTCACGTTTAAACTTCATCCATATCCTCAATAATCTCTTCACGCGTCACGACCGCTGTGCCCAGTTTACCCACCACGATACCAGCCGCACGATTTGCGACGCGCACTGCCGCTGGCAAATCCGCACCGCTCGCCAGCATCACCGCAATCGTCGCAATGACGGTATCGCCCGCACCGCTCACGTCGAATACTTCGCGCGTTTGCGTCGGCTCATGTAGCACTTCATTGGCGCGATACAAGCTCATGCCATCCTCGCTACGGGTCACCAGCAGCGCGTCCAGTTGAAATTCTGTGCGCAGTTTCTCTGCTTTCGCACTAAGTTCGGCTTCTGTTTTCCAACTGCCCGCCACTTCACGAAACTCGCTACGATTCGGCGTAAGCAAGGTCGCACCACTATAACGCTGGTAATCTTCCCCTTTTGGATCAACCAGCACCGGTTTTCCTGCCGCACGTGCAGACCGAATCATCTCTGCAATATGCGCCAGTCCGCCCTTGCCGTAATCGGACAGGATCACCACATCGGCGAACGGCAACTGGGCGCGAAAATCTGCCAGTGCGGCATGCAACACTTCGTGGCTGGGCGCAGTTTCAAAATCAATCCTTAATAACTGTTGCTGCCGGGCAATGGCACGCAATTTGACGATGGTAGAAATACTGTTATCACGGTGCAACAAAGCATTCAGATTGTCATATTTGTTAAGCAGTTTTTCGAGACAAGCGCCCGCTTCGTCATTCCCCACCACCGACAACAACGTGCATTGTGCGCTGAGTGCCGCGATATTCCGCGCCACGTTTGCGGCGCCGCCTGGACGTTCTTCGACGCGCCCAACCTTGAGCACGGGCACCGGAGCCTCGGGTGATATGCGTTCGACATCTCCGAACCAGTAACGGTCCAGCATCACATCGCCGACCACCAGCACTTTTGCGTTTTCAAATGATGGCAAACTCATGCCATTCCTCCAATTTGTTGTGAAATTTCCTGCAACGCCCGCAAGGGATCGGCGGCTCGGGTAATCGGTCGCCCGATCACCAGATAACTGGAACCCGCTTCCAATGCGGCGCGCGGTGTCATGATACGCGATTGATCGTCAGCCGCAGCATCTGCCGGGCGGATGCCAGGCGTGACCAAGCAGAATTCGCTGCCGCAGTGTTGGCGTAGCGAAGCCGCTTCCTGCGCGGAACACACCACGCCATCCAGCCCGCTGTCGCGCGCCAATGCAGCCAGACGTAGCACCAGTTCGGCGGGTGTAGCAGCAATGCCAAGTTCGACCAAATCTTCCCGTGCCATGCTGGTGAGCACGGTCACCGCGATCAGCTTGGGCGGCCTCGACGCTTGCACCACTGCCTCACGCGCCGCCTCCATCATCTTGCGTCCGCCCAGCGCATGAACATTCACCATCCACACCCCCAATGCGGCGGCAGCCTTGCAGGCCTGCGCCGTAGTGTTGGGGATGTCGTGAAATTTCAGATCGAGGAAAACTTCGAAGCCGCGCTTCATGAATCGCTCCAACAGTTGCGGCCCCGTTGCAGTGAACAACTCTTTGCCCACCTTGAGGCGACACAATACGGGTTCCAGCCGCGCCACCAAGTCCAGTGCGGGCGAGGCCTCGGGATAATCAAGCGCAACAATGACTTTCGGGTCGTTCATTCCAAATAGCCCATTAGTACAAAACGGCGTCATTCCCGCGCAGGCGGGAATGACGGATTAATAGATTATTCAGGTTCATACAGTCAGTCCATTCTCTTCACTTCTTCGCGGAGAATAAGTTTCCCAGCCGTGACAGGCCGGACAATGCCAGTAGAACTGGCGCGCCTTAAACCCGCAACTGGTGCAGCGGTACATTGCCAGCGAGCGCGTGCGTTGATGCACCAGTTTCTTCACCATCTCCACATCGGCACGGCGATCATCGGCTATTTCCAACAGGCGCGCCTCCAGCAACTTATCCAGTCCCAGAAGCGTCGGGTTGCGTTGCAATTCATCTCGCACCAGATTGTAAGCCGCCTCCGCGCCATCTCGTTGCAGGATGGCATTAAACAGTACGTTCATCAAATCCAGCGAAGGATATTTCGCGAGATAGTCCTGCAACACAACAATAGCCGTATCCGTGCGCCCAGTTTGCCGGTAAGCCTCCAGCAACCGTTCCGCCACCAGCGGCAGGTACTGCGGATTTTGTTGTTCTATGCGTTTCCAGATTTCGATGGCGTACGAGTAATTCTGAGTCATGCTTTCCATGTCGCCCAGCATCATGGTGGCACGCACCGCCTGCGGATGCGCTTCCAGCGCCCGCTCAAGATAAGCGCGCGCGGCATCCGTACGCTGGCTTGCGATTTCGGCGGCGGCCAGTTCGCAATAGAAAAACGCTGCTTCCTTGCCAAGCGGATCACCAGAAATTGAGCTCAGGCGTTGTGTCACATCGATTGCCTTGAGCCAGTCCTTTTCCTTCTGGTACAGCTCCAACAAAAAATCCAGCGCGGACTTGGCATAAGGTGTGTCCTGCAAATCCTGGAACAGCTCCTCGGCGCGATCCAGAATTCCGGCCTTGAGATAATCCTGAGCCAGTTCAAATAGCGCTTGCTGTCGCTTCTCCTTATCGAGATCGCCACGCTCGACCAGATTTAAATGCATGCGCAGGGCGCGATCCACTTCTCCACGGCGGCGGAATAAACTCCCCAAGGCGAAGTGCAACTCGACTGTTTGCGGATCAACCTTGACTACTTCAATGAACGCATCAATAGCTTTATCCTGCTGCTCGTTAAGCAGGAAGTTAAGCCCCTGAAAATAGGAACGCGGCAGAACGCTGGACTCGTCCACCAGTTGTTTGATGTCTATGCGCGCCGCCAGCCAACCCATACCAAAAAACAAGGGGAAGATGAGCAGCATCCACGGTTCGAATTCCATAAACGATTAGGTAACTATAGAGTTGCAGGGAAATCTTGTCTTTGAATTAAATCCCTGAGCAGGAAGAATTCATTCCCTATCAGAAAGATTAAAAATGCAGGATTCATAGTTTCTTATCCGTGGCTGACTGCCGTATCAGTCATCACCTACGCTGGCCAGCTTGCTCTTCAAACTCAATTCCCGCTTGAGCGCGGCGATGTCCCTGCGTTGGCGGAACACATTACCCAACATGGCCAGCACGCCTATACCCATACCCACGGCGAAAAACAGCAGCAAGATAACCACCAGTGAAGCCTGCCATTCGTAGCCGAAAAAATAGCGCAGCACAACGGGTTGGTCGTTTTTCACGGCGAAACCGAGCAACACAATGAACATGACGGCACGCAATAACCAAACCAGATAACGCATGATTTACCCGCAAGAAAATTCAACTACACCAATATTTTCAGGATAACACGAATGGACAAAAAACAGGCGGCACCATCTTGCGACAGGCCGCCCGTATTTATTGCTGCACAACGACTTTACGATGCAGGATAATCAACCCGCTCACGCAATTCCTTGCCGGCTTTGAAGTGAGGTACATACTTGGCTGGCACCTGCACTTTGTCACCCGACTTTGGATTGCGTCCGGTTCGTGGCGGACGGTAGTTCAGCGCAAAGCTGCCGAATCCACGGATTTCGATCCGCCCACCGTGCGCCAAGGTTGCTGCCATGGTATCAAGGATAACCTTGACTGCCAACTCGGCATCCTTGGCCAGCAGTTGCGGGTAACGCTCTGCAAGCTTGGCAATAAGATCAGAACGGGTCATTTCACTATCCTTTACTGTGCGTCAACCTTGTTGCTGCCCATTTTTGCCTTGAGCAAAGCACCCAGATTGGTCGTTCCGGCAGTAGCCGTATTGTCTGCGCTGAACTTCTGCATCGCAGCCGCATCTTCTGCCCTGTCCAGCGCCTTGATCGACAGATTAATGCCACGGTTCTTGCGATCCACGTTAACGATCACTGCCTTTACAGTATCGCCTTCCTTGAGGTGGTTGCGGATGTCCTCAACACGCTCTGCGGACACTTCGGAAGCCTTGAGATAACCCTCAACATCGCCATCCAGAGTAATGGTCGCGCCTTTGGCGTCGATAGCCTTAACCACGCCATTCACTACAGCACCCTTGTCATGTCCGGCGATATAACCATTGAAAGGATCACCATCCATCTGCTTGATACCCAGCGAAATGCGCTCACGCTCAACATCAATCGCCAACACCAGGGCCTCAAGTTCATCACCCTTCTTGTAGTTGCGCACGGCTTCTTCGCCGGGCATAGCCCAGGACAAATCAGACAGATGCACCAAACCATCGATACCGCCATCCAGGCCGATGAAAACACCGAAGTCGGTAATCGACTTGATCTGACCCTTAACTTTGTCGCCCTTCTTGTGGTTCAGAGCGAAATCATCCCATGGGTTGGATTGGCACTGCTTCATGCCGAGAGAAATGCGGCGGCGTTGCTCGTCGATTTCCAGGATCATCACTTCCACTTCGTCGCCCAGTGCAACCACCTTGGAAGGATGCACATTCTTGTTGGTCCAATCCATTTCGGAAACGTGTACCAAACCTTCGATGCCTTGTTCGATTTCCACAAATGCGCCGTAGTCGGTCAGGTTAGTCACCTTGCCGAACAGACGGGTTCCTTGTGGATAGCGACGTGCCAAGCCATTCCACGGATCATCGCCCATTTGCTTGATGCCGAGGGAAACGCGATTCTTTTCCTGATCGAACTTGAGGATTTTCGCTTCGACTTCGTCGCCCACTGCCAGCACCTCGGAAGGATGCTTGACGCGGCGCCATGCCAGATCGGTGATGTGCAACAGGCCATCGATACCACCCAGATCCACGAACGCGCCGTAGTCGGTGATGTTCTTCACGATACCCTTGACGATTGCGCCTTCTTTCAGGTTTTCCATCATGGCCTGACGATCTGCACCTACGCTGGCTTCCAGCACGGCACGACGCGAAACCACCACGTTGTTGCGCTTGCGATCCAGCTTGATGATCTTGAATTCCATCGTCTTGTTTTCGTACGGCGTGGTGTCCTTGACCGGGCGGATATCCACCAGCGAACCGGGCAAGAAGGCACGAATGCCATTCACCATGGCGGTCAAGCCGCCCTTGACCTTGCCGCTGACAAAGCCTTCAACGATCTTGCCTTCTTCCATTGCGATTTCCAGCTCATGCCATGCAGCGAGGCGCTTGGCCTTTTCGCGCGACAGCTTGGTTTCGCCATAACCGTTTTCTAGCGATTCAATCGCTACGGTAACGAAATCGCCAGCCTTGACTTCGACTTCACCGGCGGCGTTAAAGAATTCTTCAACAGGGATAAAACTTTCGGATTTGAGACCGGCATTCACCACCACTACGTTATGATCGATGCGTACGACTTGCGCAGTGATCAATTCACCCGCGCGCATTTCCTTGCGCGTCAAGCTTTCTTCAAACAGGGAGGCAAAACTTTCCATATCAACTACGGCAGCATTAGCATTCATTTATGAATTTCCAAGACAAACCCGCTTTGGGCGGGGGTTAGTTAAAAATCCCGAACGAGGGGCTCGTTGCGGGGCTTAATATATTACAACTACTTACGGTAGCGTATCAGCACTTCCTGTACCGCCTGCTCGATGTTCAAAGCCGTGGTATCCAGCAGACTCGCGCCCGGAGCCTGTTGCAAAGGAGCAACGCTACGCTGGGTATCCCGTTCGTCGCGCGCCTGTATATCTTGCAAAAGGGCGGCGATATTAGCACTCATTCCTTTTTCCATCAACTGTTTATATCGCCGTTCTGCGCGCGCCTCGGCGCTGGCGGTCAAAAATACCTTCAGCTCGGCGTCCGGAAACACCACCGACGCCATGTCACGCCCATCCGCCACCAGCCCCGGCGCACGGCGGAAGGCATGCTGTTTGTCCAGCAATGCCGCGCGCACCGCAGGCAACGCCGCTACTTTGGATGCCGCCGAGGCGCATTCCTCGCCGCGCAGGTCATCACCCACCTTCGCGCCATCCAGCCAGATATCTGCGCCTTCGAAACGAATCTCCATCTGCGCCGCCAATCCAGCCAGCGCCGCCTCGTTATCCAGCACCACACCGTGCTGCTGCGCGGCCAATGCCAGTAGCCGATATAACGCCCCGCTGTCGAGATAATGGTAACCAAGCTCCTGTGCCACCAATTGCGCCACGGTGCCCTTGCCGGACGCAGAAGGGCCATCAATGGCGATCACCGGCACGGCCTGCGTTACTTTGGCAAATTCAGAGAAATATTCGGGGAAAGTTTTTGCCACGCACTTGGGATCATTGATACGCACGCCTGTGCCACCGAATGCGGCCAACGAGAAGCACATCGCCATGCGGTGATCGTCGTAGGTGTCAATCGCCGCATGTTTGATCTGTGCGGGCGGCGTGACGCGGATGTAATCAACCCCCTCCTCCACCGTCGCGCCGAGTTTGCGCAGTTCGGTTGCCATCGCCGCGATCCGGTCAGTTTCCTTGACGCGCCAACTCGCGATGTTGCGCAGCGTGGTCGTGCCGTCGGCGAACAGCGCCGCCACGGCCAGCGTCATTGCGGCATCGGGGATGTGGTTGCAGTCGAGATTGATCGCTTTTAGTCTGCCAGATTCCGGTGCGCACGCCTCGATCCAGTTTGAACCACTATCGCTATGTATTCGCGCGCCCATCTTTTTTAAGGCATCTGCAAACTTTACATCGCCCTGTACGCTATGTGGATTAACTCCTTCAACACGTACTGGCCCACCGCCAATTGCACCGGCAGCGAGAAAGTACGAGGCAGATGAAGCATCGCCCTCCACATACATCTCCCCTGAGTGGGGAGCAATATAACGACTACCTGCCATTACTGTAAAAGAATTCCAATTATTGATTTCACGCTGCACCGACACGCCAAAGTGCCACATCATCTGTAGCGTAATTTCGATATATGGCTTGGAAATTAATTCACCTATTACTTCGATTTTCACTGTGCGGCTCAGTAAGGGCAAAGCCATCAGCAAGCCAGTGAGGAACTGGCTGGACACATTGCCGCGCACCTGCATCGTGTTTCCCGCCAGTTTGGCAGGCGAAATCTGCAACGGTGGAAAACCTTCATTGCCAAGATAGCGGATGTCCGCGCCCAACTGGCGCAACGCATCCACCAGATCGCCGATGGGCCGCTCATGCATGCGCGGCACGCCGGACAATTCATAGCTTCCACCGGCCAGCGCCAGCGCCGCCGTCAGCGGGCGAAACACCGTACCCGCATTACCGAGGAACAGCTTGGCTTCCTTCACCGGGAAATTCCCGCCGCAACCGGTGACACGATAGGCATTATCGCCCAGCGACTCGACAGTTACACCCAAGGTGCGCAAGCCATCCAGCATGCGCTCGGTATCGTCGGAATGCAGCAAATCGCGTACTTCGGTCGTGCCTTCGGACAGTGCGGCCAACAGCAGCACGCGATTGGAAATGCTCTTCGAGCCGGGCAGGCGTACCGTGCCGTGGGCGCTTAATAAAGGTGGGAGATCAAGAAAATTTTCGGATGTCATTGGTGGGTGAACCTTGCAACGGATTGCGCTAATTAATTTTTGGGAGTGGAATGATACCAGAGGGGGGGAGGGCACATGGTTTGTCATGTTTTAAGGCCGTTCACCCTGAGCCTGTCGAAGGGTTCTGTGCAAATAGCTGCATCCCAATTTTCCAAAAGCAACTTCGCCGGCGGTAGACCGGCGGCTAGTCACTTTTTCTTGCTTCGCCAAGAAAAAGTAACCCAAAAGAAGGCGACCCCAATCCGCCACCTCTGCGAGGTTCCCTGCGTTGCTCGACTGGTCAGGCTTCCTCATAAACTCGCACGATCCGCTACGCGGCCACGTACTCAAACATATTCGTCAGAATTCCCTGAGCAGTCTGTGCTACTCGGTGGCGGAACAGGGGAAATGGGCCGCACGCAAAGAGTGCGTCGATTTCACTACTTTCATTGAGGAATGCGAACTTCAGCTAATACCCTCAACCTAACGCTCGATAACTCAATTAAGCCGCAGGCATAACTTTGATTGGTGAAGACTTCACTCTATCCCCAAAATAATCAATAGGGGAGCCAACATAACCTTGAGCTCGAACATAAAGTTGCAAGCAAAGAGAATGTGGTGTTACGTCCGCCAGATAAGAATCCGTATTAAAGCCTCCCATAATCAATTGTAGAGCTCTGAGATGATCGAGCTCTCTATCCAGTTGATGCAAATCTGTTATCCCAGTAATTATGGTCAACGCATCAACATCCAAATATAAGTGATCGGCATAAATCCATCCGGCTACACTTTTAGAAATTCCAGCAGTTTCACAAATATGATTAATAAGTTTGGCTTGGCTATTAGTAAGTTGAGAAAGCATGCTCATAAAAATAAGATTACTTTCATCCTTTCCATCAGGTGTACAAGACGAAGCCAATAATCCCGCCCAAAGGTTTTGCATAAAATCTTCCTCGGCCCATGAGCCATTTTCAATGGCAAAGTGAACTATTCTAGGATGTGCACTAACAGCAAGCCCACCAATTTGCTGCTCAAGTAATTTTTGAGCTTTATTAGCAAGACAAACTGTATTCTTGGTGCGCCAAGCACTTACTCTGTCTTTCAATAGCAAGCCGAATTCTTCTGCTGCCGGCAAGCAGATGCGGCCCAAAAAAGCGGAAGCCCCCTCAACAGCTCCTGTTGTAATCGTATTAACTGAATCAGCAATAGGTTTTATTCCTAAAATATCTAAACTTTTATTTTCGTTTGGCATGTCTCTCTCCATTCCCAACGGCGGATATATAGGCCAGCAATCTACCACACTCTGCCTGTGGATATTTTCGGTTTAAACCAAGATCGGCAAGCAAATTTGAACTCGATGTAAACCATCGGCTTCCGCCATTAGAAAATATTGGCAGATGTTTAGAATTATTCTGTGAAGTATTCCTCGCGCACCTCACCTCTCCCCTGTTCCGCCACCGAGTAGCGGAGGCTGGTCAGGGAATTCTGACGAATATGTTTGAGCACGTGGCCGCGTAGCGGATCGTGCGAGTTTATGAGGAAGCCTGACCAGCCGAGCAACGCAGGGAACCTCGAAGAGGTGGCGGATTGGGGTCGCCTTCTTTTGGGTTACTTTTTCTTGGCGACGCAAGAAAAAGTGACTAGCTGCCGGTCTACCACCGGCGGTTTTTTCCCCACCCCATCAACCAAACCTCTTCACCCCCGCCTTCTTCGCTGCCTTATCCAAATCCTCATCGAGCGTAGCCAGCGGCAAACCCAGCCTCAAAGCCAGTTCAAGGTAGGAGGCATCATAGGCGGATAGTTTGTAGCGTCGTGCCAATTGCAGGGTGTGCGACAGCGCGTGCGAGAATGTGGCTGCGTCCACTTCGATTTCTACGCCTTCCAGCATCTCAAGAAACGCCTCGCTCCGTGCTTCGGTCACCCAGCCTTTTGCTTCTGCCTTGGCGATTACGTTCGCCACTTCCAGCCCCCATGTCGTGGGTACGAGGGCGCGGGCATTTTTCATCGCGTCCAGCACTTTGCCCGCATAGACGATTTCTTGCGGTTTGCCGTCACCGAAGAACCAGCGCATGGTCACCGAGTTATCAAGGACGAAGCTCACGCACGCCCTTCCTCAATGAGTTCCTTGATATTCACGCCGTGCACCGGGTCGGCCAGCATGAATGCCTTGAGCTTTTCTGCTGCCGCAGCCTTATCCTGCGTCTTCGCGCCAAGGCTGGGCACCAAATCGGCTATGGCCTCTCCGCGATTGGTGATGGTAAAGCTCTTGCCAGTTTTAACCTGCCGCAGCAATTCGGGAAGTTTGGTTTTTGCCTCGTAAGAACCGATCTCGATCTTCATGATTTACTCCGCAATATTTATTTACGTGCAGACCAGCATATAGACCAGTCTGATAAAAAGCAAGCGGAAGAATGGTTCTGTGAATAATGTGAACTACCATCGGCGAAGTTGCCTTTAGGTAAGTAGCAGGTGGTTCGACAAACTCACCACGAACGGTCTTAGCCCCCGACAGCCTTATCGCCGCAACATCGCAACAACTGCATCGCGCACCTGTTGAAAAATGGCGGCGTGTAAAACCCCGACCTGACTTACAAACAAGCTATCGTTTGCGGTGAAGAGCTTGCCCGGACGGGCATAGCTGGTGCGTTGCAGGCTGCCTTGACTGAAGGCACTTTCGTTCAGTTCTATCGCGTCAGGATCAGAAAATGGATTGCTGGTAATTTGGCACAACACCCAATCGCCACGACCAGCATCAGCCAGTATCAACGCGGGACGGTATTTTTGCGCACTGAGGTCAGAAAACGGGAAGGGAACGACAATTACTTGCCCGGCTGCAAATGCTCCCATGCCGCATCCTCCTCCGGTTTGAGCCAGTCATTTGCCAGCGCGGGCTGTGCCAGCAGTGCGGTTTCATTACCTTCATCTAGAAAAATGACGAGCGCCTGACGCGGCGCATCCACACGCACCGGCTCGGTGTAGTGGACGTGTCCCTGCGGATCTATGGTTGCCCTGACAGCTTGCATCATGTTCGTCTCCAGTTACTTAAGGTACACAACATACTCGCCTTGCGTGTCAAAGGCGAGAATTTATTGTTGCTTCCAACTACCCCTTACCTCACTGGACAGACGAAAAATCTCCTCCAGCTTGCCGGCATCGTTGTTTTCCAGCGCTTGATACACAACATACAGTTCATCGGCATACTGTTTCACTTCGCGCATCAAAGCATCGCGGTTGGCGAGACTGATGTCGCGCCACATTTCCGGGCTGCTGGCGGCGATGCGGGTGAAGTCACGGAAGCCGCTGGCGGCGAAGGATAGCAACAGATCACGATTCTCGCGTTGCGCCAAATCGTGTACCAGCGCGAACGACAACAAATGCGGCAAATGGCTCACGGCGGCGAATACTTCGTCGTGCTGCTGCGGTGTCAGTTCGCTCACCACGGCACCGCACAGTTCCCACGCTTTGCGCACGCGCGCCACCGATTCGACACTGTTTTCCGGCAGCGGGGTCAACACCACTTTCTTGCCTTGATACAGATCGGCCAGCGCTGCGTCCGGGCCGGTCTTCTCGGCACCGGCGATGGGATGAGCGGGAATGAATTGCGAAACTTTATTGCCAAGGTTCGCGCGGGCCGCAGCCACCACATCGCTCTTGGTGCTGCCGCCATCGGTGACCAGCGTGTGCTTACCCAAATGCGGCGCGATGCGCGCCATCAGTTCCGCCATCTGCCCAACAGGTGTCGCCAGCAACACCAAGTCGGCATCGCCAAGTTCCGCGAGGTCGGTGCCGATGCGGTCAAGGATGCCGAGTTGTTTAGCGTGCTCAAGCGTCGCTATGCTGCGCCCGAAGCCGACTACTTCGCTGACTGCCCCCGCCTTGCGCAAGGCAAGCGCGAACGAGCCGCCGATCAGGCCTGCACCAAAAATGACGACTTTGCGAAAGGCAGGCTGCATGGCTTAAAGCGTGCGCCCGACCGCCCCGGCAATCGCACCCAACGTGACCATCAGCTTTTTCAATTCTGGCGGAGTCAGCGCCTGATCGGCATCGCACCATGCTTCGCACGGATTGGGATGCATCTCGACCAGCAGGCCATCTGCGCCCGCAGCAAGCGAGGCTTGCGACAATGCCGCCACCATCCATGCTTTGCCGCCCGCGTGGGAAGGATCAACGATCACCGGCAGGTGGGTTTCCTTTTTCAGCACGGGAATGGCGGTCACGTCTAGCACATTGCGGTAGTAAGTCTCGAAGGTGCGGATGCCGCGTTCGCAGAAAATGATGTTGTGGTTGCCGCCCGCCGCGATGTATTCAGCCGACATCAGCCACTCGGCAATGGTGGCCGACATGCCGCGCTTGAGGATTACCGGCTTGTTGATGCGCCCCACTTCCTTGAGCAGATCGAAATTCTGCATGTTGCGCGTGCCTATCTGAATTACGTCCACATCGTATTCCATGAAGGTATCCAGCATGCGCACGTCCATCAGTTCAGTCACGATGGGCAATTTGTATGGATCAGCCGCTTTGCGAAACATGTCCAGCCCTTCCACGCCTTTGCCCTGAAAAGCATAGGGACTGGTGCGCGGCTTGAATGCGCCGCCGCGCATCAAGCGGCAACCTGCCTCATGCACAAATTTTGCGGACAAATCCATTTGTTCCTGCGTTTCCACCGAGCATGGCCCGGCAATAACCTGTATCTGGTTTCCGCCAAGCTTGATGCCACCGATGTCAATGACCGTGTTTTCCTTGTGCGATTCGCGCGACACGATTTTGTATTGTTTGGCGATGTGCATCGCCGATTCCACGCCGGGCAGCGAGGTAAACATTTCCTCGGTCAGGGGGCGTTCGTCACCAATTGCGCCGATCACGGTACGCTCGATGCCGCGCGAGATATTGGCCTTCAAGCCCGCTGATTCCAGCCTCTTCACCACTGCGCCAACTTGCTCGTCAGTGACATCTTTTCCCATTACGATAATCATGCTGTTTCTCCAAGTACCTGCTTAAGCGCAGACAAAAATTTTTCGTTTTCTGATTCCAACCCGATGCTCACCCGCAAATAATCCGGCATGTCGTAACTGGCGACAGGCCGCACAATCACGCCCAATTCCAGCAAACGGCGATACTTTTGTAACCCATTGCCAATCTTGAAGCTGATGAAGTTGCCATAAGACGGAATAAATTCCAGCTCAAGCTTGCTCAAGCCCTGTGTGATCTGTTGCATGCCGCTTTGATTCAATGCGTGAGTCTGCCTGACAAAAGCCTCGTCCTGCAAGGCCGCTACAGCGGCGGCTTGCGCGACGCTGTTGACGTTGAACGGCTGACGCACGCGGTTCATCATGTCGGCCACCTGTGCATCAGCGAACGCATAACCCACGCGCAACCCGGCGAGACCGTAGGCCTTGGAAAAAGTGCGCGAAACAATCAGGTTAGGAAAATCCTTCAACCAACTTACGCTGTCATAACAGCACTCTTCCGGCAGGTATTCGTTATAAGCCTCGTCCAGCACCACCAGAATCTGCGGCGGCAATGCGCGCAAAAAACCCAGCAATTCCGCCTCGCCGAGGAAAGTGCCGGTTGGATTATTCGGGTTGGCAATAAACACCAGCTTGGCTTGTTGCTCCACGGCGGCCTTGAGCATCGCTTCCAGGTCATGGCCAAAATTGATCGCTGGCACGCTGATGCCTGTTGCTCCTACCGCCTGCGTCGCCAGCGGATACACCGCAAAGGCATGGTCTGAATACACCGCCTTGTCGCCCACAGTGAGAAAAGCGCGCGCCGCCAATTCCAGCATGTCGTTGGAACCGTTACCCAGCACCATGCGTTCATGTTCAACGCCATAACGCTTGGACAGCGCAGCTTTCAACTCAAAACCATTACCGTCCGGATACAGTGCGATGGTCTTGATCGCCTCAAGCATCGCGGCTGTAGCCTTCGGGCTGCAACCGAGCGGATTCTCGTTGGAGGCCAGCTTGACGATGCCGCTGATACCAAGCTCGCGCTCCAATTCGGAAATCGGCTTGCCGGGTTGATAGGCCGCGATGGCGCGGATGTAGGGTGGTGCCAGTTCAGAATAATTCATTTGAAACCTTGATTAAACTCTTTTCTTGTCATTCCCGCGAAGGCGGGAATCCAGCCATTCAAAAAATACCTTTTGTTTAAAACCACTGGATTCCCGCCTTCGCGGGAATGACGGTGTTTTTATAGTTTTCGGTTTACTCGACGATGTCGCTAAACAGCGACTGGATACGAACCTAAAATCTTCACAAACGCGGCAACTTGTTTCAGCTCGGCCAATGCGATGGCCACTTTGGCATCGGACTGATGCCCTTCAATATCAACAAAAAATATGTACTCCCACAGACCAAAACGCGCCGGGCGTGATTCCAGTTTAGTCATGCTGACGCCGTGCTTGGCGAGAGGAACCAGCAAATCATGCACCGCGCCCGGACGGTTGGCGGCGGACATGACCAGCGAGGTTTTATCTTTGCCGGAAGGTGCTACCTGCTGATTGCCCAGCACCAAAAAACGTGTGGTGTTGTTGGCATCATCCTCAATGTTTTCAACACATACTGACAAGCCGAAATGTGCTGCGGCCTGAACCCCGGCGATAGCCGCGCTATGTGCATTTTCCGCAGCCATACGCGCTGCTTCGGCATTACTGGCAACGGCGATACGCGCTGCATTCGGCAGTTTCGCATTCAACCAACCCTGGCATTGGCCCAAGGATTGCGAATGCGAATAAACGGTCTTGATCGCGCCCAAATCACACTGCTTGGCAAGCAGGCATTGATGGATCGCCAGCATCACTTCGCCGCATACTTGGAGCGGGCTTTGCAGCAACAAATCCAGTGTCCGGCCTATAGCTCCTTCGGTGGAATTCTCCGCAGGCACGATACCATAATCAGCCGCGCCGCTCTCCACCGAACGGAACACATCGTCGATGGTCGCGCAAGACTGCCCTTGTATCGCATTACCGAATCGCTTCAGTGCAGCTGCCTCGGTAAAGGTTCCCTCCGGGCCGAGATAGGATACCGATAGAGGTGCTTCCAGCGCGCGACAATGCGACATCACCTCGGTGAACAACTGCGTTACGCTCTGAACCGGAAGCGGGCCGGGATTATTTTCTTTCATACGCTGCAAAATCTGCGCCTCGCGCTCCGGACGCAGCACCGTATCACTATTTTTCAAGTGGCCTATCTGCTGTGCAATAGCGGCGCGTTGATTGACGAGCTTCAACATCTCATCGTCAATGCGGTCTATCTGCGCACGGCACTGTTTCAACTTATCGGTCATGGCTTCTTGGCAAATTCGTTCATGAAATCTACCAGCGCCTGTACGCCCGACAATGGCATGGCGTTATAAATCGAGGCGCGCATGCCGCCGACAGAACGATGGCCTTTCAGTTGCAATAGCCCGCGCGCGTCAGCCTGCTTCAGGAAGTCTGCATCTTGGTTGGCATCTTTCAAGTTGAACGGCACATTCATGCGCGAGCGGTCTGCCTTGTCGACCGGGCAGTGGTAGAAGCCGTCGCTGGCGTCTATCGCCGCATATAGCAGTTCCGCCTTGGCGATGTTGACCTTCTCCATCGCCGCGATACCGCCATTCTTCTTCAACCACTGGAACACCAGCCCGGCTATGTAGATACCGTAGGTGGGCGGCGTGTTGTACATTGAGCCGTTGTCGGCGTGGATTTTGTAATCCAGCATGGTCGGCGTGTGCGCCGCCACATGACCGAGCAGGTCGTCGCGCACGATAACCAACGTCACCCCGGCAGGGCCGATGTTCTTTTGCGCACCCGCATAGATCAAGCCAA
The DNA here is from genome assembly GCA_964480365.1 of uncultured Gallionellaceae bacterium. Taxonomy (GTDB): domain Bacteria; phylum Pseudomonadota; class Gammaproteobacteria; order Burkholderiales; family Gallionellaceae; genus CAIQPV01. The sequence goes on along the minus strand of CAYZPM010000013.1, from coordinate 55,275 downwards.
ACTTCGTTACATCAACCTGACGCGACAGAATGTTGGACGACATGTCCGCCACCAACGGCACGTCGCCGCAATCCGGCACCCAGTTAAACTCAACGCCGCCTATGGTCTCATTCGCTACGTAATGCAGATAGGCCGCATTCGGATCACATTTCCAGGTATTGAAAGCCGGAGTATAGGTAAAATTCTTGTCCGCACTGTCGGCTACCACGTTCACGCCGCCAAATTTCTTTGCTTCGGCAATGGCCCTCTTCGACCATTCGCCGGTATTCACGTAATCTGCGGAAGCCTTACCGCGCAACAGGTTCAACGGGATCATCGAAAATTGCAGGTGCGCGCCGCCTTGCAGGAACAGCACCTTGTAGTTGGCGGGAATGTCCATCAACTCGCGCAGATCGGCTTCGGCCTGCGCATGAATGCCCATGAATTCCTTGCCGCGATGCGACATCTCCATCACCGACATGCCGCTGCCGCGCCAGTCGATCAATTCCGCTTGCGCCTGTTGTAGCACTTCTTTCGGCAACACTGCCGGGCCTGCGCTGAAGTTATAAATAGTCATGTTGGCTTACTTCAAGTTTTCAATATAAACAATCTTGCCCGAGGAAAATCGAACCCTTCCCAACCATCCCCTTGTCAGGAGAGGGGACGTTTTGCTCTCCTGTGCCGGAACAAAAATTTTCGTACTGACAAGGGGGAGTTGGAAGGGGCTTAGTCCTCTGCCTCTTCTCCCTGCTCGCCGTCTTCCGACCCTATTTCTTCCGGCTCGGCAATTCGGCTCAAACCAGCCAGTTTGTCGTCCTTGCCCAGATTAATCAGCGTTACCCCTTGTGTAGTTCGGCCCATCTCGCGAATTTCCTTGACGCGGGTACGGATCAGCACGCCGTTGGTGCCTATCAGCATGATCTCATCTTCCGTCGTCACCAGAGTAGCGGCCACCACTTTGCCATTGCGCTCAGAAGTCTGAATCGCAATCATGCCCTGTGTGCCGCGCCCATGGCGGGTATATTCCGCAATCGGGGTACGCTTGCCGTAGCCGTTCTCTGTCGCGGTCAGCACCGTCTGGCTTTCGTCTTCAGCCACCAGCAGCGCGATCACCTGCTGTTTCGCTGCCAGCCTCATGCCGCGCACACCGCGCGACACGCGCCCCATGGAACGAACATCATTCTCGTCAAAGCGCACTGCCTTGCCGCCGTCGGAGAACAGCATCACGTCGTGCTTGCCGTCCGTCAGCGCCACGCCGATCAGGTAATCGCCCTCATCCAGGTTGATGGCGATGATGCCTGCCTTGCGCGGGTTGGCAAAATCGGACAGCGGGGTCTTTTTCACTGTACCGAGTGCAGTGGCGAAGAAGACGAATTGATATTCCGAAAACTCCTTCACCGGCAGGATCGCATTGATTTTCTCGCCCTCTTCCAGCGGCAGCAAATTGATTATCGGTTTGCCACGGCTGGTGCGCGAACCCTGCGGCACGTCATACACCTTGATCCAGTACACCTGCCCCCGACTGGAGAAACACAGGATGTAGTCGTGGGTGTTGGCGATAAACAGGTTATCGACGAAATCGTCTTCCTTGGTGCTGGCCGCCTGCTTGCCGCGACCGCCGCGCTTCTGCGCAGCATATTCGTCCAGTTTCTGCGCTTTCATGTAGCCGCCGTGCGACAGCGTGACCACCACGTCTTCCGGCGCGATCAGGTCTTCCATGCTCATGTCTTGCGTGTGGGTGACAATCTCGCTGCGGCGTTTGTCGCCGTACTGTGCCTTGATCGCGACCAATTCATCGCCGATGATTTGCGTGATACGCTCGGGCCTGGCCAGAATGTCGAGCAGGTCGGCAATCTTGTCCATCACTTCGCGATATTCGCCGACGATCTTGTCCTGTTCCAGCCCGGTCAAACGCTGCAAGCGTAGTTCTAGGATGGCTTGCGCCTGCACATCGGAAAGTTTGTAGGCGCGCTGACTGCCCTCCCCCACCAGGCCGAATTCCGGCAACAGGTTTTCCGGACGCGAGGCACCGCTCACGCGACTCAGCATGTCTTCCACCAGCGAAGAATGCCAGGAACGCGCCATCAATTCGCGCTTGGCCTCGGCGGGCGCAGCCGCCGCCTTGATCAGTGCGATGATTTCGTCCACGTTGGACAGCGCAACCGCCAAACCTTCCAGAACGTGACCTCGATCCCTCGCCTTGCGCAGTTCAAACACCGTGCGGCGCGTCACCACTTCGCGGCGATGGCGCAGAAAGGCGTCGAGGAATTGTTTCAAATTGAGCAACTTGGGCTGACCGTCGAGCAGCGCCACCATGTTCATGCCGAAGCTGTCCTGCAACTGCGTCATCTTGAACAGTTGATTAAGGATCACTTCCGGCACTTCATTGCGCTTCAACTCGATCACCGCGCGCATCCCGGACTTGTCCGACTCGTCGCGGATTTCGGAAATACCCTCGATTTTTTTCTCGCGCACCAACTCGCCGATTTTGATCAGCAAATTAGCCTTGTTCACCTGATAGGGCAGCTCGTCGATGATAATGGCCTGACGCTCGCCCTTGCCGATATCCTCGAAATGGGTACGCGCACGCATCACCACCCGCCCGCGCCCGGTGCGGTAGCCTTCCTTGACGCCCGCCGTGCCGTAGATAAAGCCTGCCGTCGGAAAGTCCGGCGCGGGGACGATGTCGATCAATTCCTCGATATCCATTTCCGGATTTTTCAGCAGCGCCAAGCAAGCGTCGATTACTTCGCCCATATTGTGCGGCGGAATATTGGTCGCCATACCCACTGCAATGCCGGAAGAACCATTCACCAGCAAGTTAGGGAAGCGCGCGGGCAATACCAGCGGCTCATGCTCGGAACCGTCGTAGTTCGGCCCGAAATCAACGGTTTCCTTGTCCAGATCGGCCAGCAACTCATGCGCGATCCGCGACATGCGGATTTCGGTGTAACGCATCGCCGCCGCGTTATCTCCGTCCACCGAACCAAAGTTGCCCTGCCCGTCCACCAGCATGTAACGCAAGGAGAAATTCTGCGCCATGCGCACGATGGTGTCGTATACCGCCGTGTCGCCGTGCGGGTGGTATTTACCGATTACGTCGCCGACGATACGCGCCGACTTCTTGTAGGCCTTGTTCCAGTCGTTGGATAATTCGTGCATGGCAAACAGCACACGGCGGTGTACCGGCTTGAGTCCATCGCGTGCATCGGGTAGTGCTCGCCCGACTATCACGCTCATCGCGTATTCGAGATACGATTTGCGCATCTCCTGTTCGAGGCTGACCGGCAGGGTTTCTTTAGCGAATTGTTCCATGTATGGCAATACCTTAAAAAGCTTATAAATCAGCCTGTAATTTTAGCATGCCGACCTTGTCTGAGACAAAACTAATTCCTTTTCCGCCTATAACCCGAGCAAGAGTCGCCTGACGCCGTATTTGTCGGCGCTGTAGTATGCTCAAACTTGCATAATACGCATATAATTTCAAAACCTTACCGTCAACCACCTACATTTACAATGAAAAAACCATTTGATCAGCGCATTGCCGCGATGAACGCAATGTATAAACTTCCCGCCAACGACATGCCATCATTACCCTCCGACGTGCAAGATCGCTTGACCAAGTTCAAGACAACCTTGCTGGACGAGGTACATGAAATTGACGAGATCGTACAGCTTGCGCAAAATGGGGGTAGCCATGCGGATATCGCCGTTGCAATAGCCGACTTGCTCGGCGACATTACGGTGTACTGTCGATCCGAGGCATTGAAATACGGCTTGCCACTGGAAGAAGTGCTGGACGTTATCATGGACAGCAATGAGAGCAAGCTGGACGAGAACGGCAACCCGATATACGACTCAAATGGCAAGTTCCTCAAGGGGCCGAACTACTGGAAACCGGAACCAAAGATCAAGGCATTACTGGAAGAGCACGGAATTCAGGCAGGAAACTGGTAAAACGATAAGGTTCAGGGTCAGCTTTATTTTTACGGATACATTGATGAAGAAAAAAATTAATGTACGCGATGCCAGGCTTGGGATGTATATCGACTCGCTCTGTGGACGCTGGATCGACCATCCTTTCTGGAGAAAATCTTTTTTGCTTGATCAGCAAAAAGATTTGGATGAACTTTTGGTTTGTGGCACCCAGGAATTATGGATAAACACCGAGTTGGGGTTGGACGTTGAAAGTGCCATTTCAGCGGATAGCACGCCACCGGATACGGAAGCAACAGATCAGAAAACGATCGAGCAAGAACCACCGGTCATACTGAGTGATGAAATCAAGCGGGCGCGAAAAATTCACTCGCAAGGCCGGATAGATGTCACAGACATGTTCAAAAGGGCGTGCAACAAAGAAGAGTTGAGACTTGATCGCGTGCTCATTCTGGTCGACGAAATCAGGAGATCCACAGCACGTAATCCAAATGCCTTCTTAAGCCTGACACGCTCAAAGAATAAGGAAGATTACCTTTGCCTGCACTCGATCGCGACTTGCGCGTTAATGATCATGCTCGGTCGAAAAATGGAAATGGATCAGGAAACCATAATCAGTCTGGGGTTGGCTGGGTTGTTGCATGACATTGGAAATATAGGGTTCCCGGAAGAATTGTTCCATCAACCCGGCAAGTTAACCCAAGAGGAATATAACATCGTAAAAACCCACCCTATACGAGGGTGGGAAATACTAAATGAGCACCATCTGGATAATATTGTTCTGGATGTTTGTTTGCATCACCATGAAAGGATGGATGGCAAAGGGTACCCCGACAGCCTGCCTCTCGACTCTTTGTCGCTTTTTGCCCGGATGGCGGCGATATGCGACACCTATGATTCACTGATTTCCGATAGCTATTACAGGAAAGGAATTTCTCCTGCCAATGCAATTCGTGAGATGACAAAATGGCAAGAAGGGCAATTTGATAAGACGGTGTTTCATGCATTTGTTAAAACCGTTGGCTTTTATCCGTTCGGCACACTGGTCAAATTGAAATCCGGTCGCGTGGCGGTTGTTGAGGGGCAGTCAAAGAAAAGCCTGTCCTCTCCCATTGTGAGAGTGTTCTTTTCGACCAGAATTGACGAACCAATTCATCAGGACTGGATTGACCTGTCTAAAGTGCAGGATGCCATTGTTAGCGTCGAAGAGGCTGATGAACTATCTGAAGAATTAAGAATAGACCTGAGGATTATGTCGGTAATCTAAAGTGTATTAGTTATTATTTGATCTCCGCAAAGAGTTCGATGGTGTGCAGTCCCGCAAGACCACCATGATGGCTAAATATAGAGCGCGCTAGTAGATCGTGAGATCGTTATCGACGTAATAACGCATCAGTTCCGCGTTGTTTTGCAGATGCAATTTATCCAGGATGTTGGCGCGGTAGGTGCTAATGGTTTTTGTGCTTAAAGATAAGATGGCGGCAATTTCCGTAACGGTTTTGGCCACGGCAAATAACCTGAAAATCTGGTATTCGCGATTCGTCAGCAATTTGTGCGGAAGCTGCCCACGCGTCATGCTGAGTTCATCGGCAAGCAACTCGACCGCAGTCGGGCTGAAATATTTCCTGCCGCCCGCCACAACGCGAACCGCCTCCAATAATACCTCCGACGAACATCCCTTGGTCAGATAGCCTGATGCGCCAGACTTGAGGAGGCGCACGGCATATTTGTCTTCCGGGTAAATACTGAGGATCAGCACCGGCAAAGCAGGTTTCTCTAACCGGATTTGTTTAAGCACATCAATGCCGCTCATGCCGGGCATGGAGATATCAAGCAGCACCACGTCGCAGTCATTGCGGTAAAGCCAATTCAGGGCATCTCGACCGTTGCAGTGCTCCGCCACGATCTTCATATCGTTGCTTTCCCCCAGGATGTGCTTCAATCCCTGACGCACGATCTCGTGGTCGTCGGTGATCAGGATGCGGATCATGCTTTCTCCTCCTTTGTGTTGTCGGTAGGCAGCGGCAAACTTACTGTCATGTTAAATCCACCTTGGGCAAGCCGCAAAATCTGATCTTGCCGCACAGTTTTTCCCATGCGCTCGCTTTATGCCGAGTACCTACTGTCACAATATCACTTTCATCTGACACTCAATCTAAGTCAAAGCGGTGATACATAGAGTTTCGATAGTTTTTGTAGTCGTCCTCTATTGATTTACTGGCTTGTTGTTGTGATGATTTTCGAAGTCATGACTATACTTGTTGGCGAAAATCGTTTTTTTACCGCTTCGTTAGTCGATTTGGCAATATCGCAAAACGCCTGGAATCTTATCCCATTGATTTGAAATGGTCAAAAAATGGCGTCAACTTCGACGAGTGGCGCTGGCAATTCTTACTCAAGTATTTCAGCTTGCAAATCCAACATCATCCATTACGAATCATACACTTGAATGATACCACCAAATTTAATTAGTGTGCAAATATAACACGCATTACATAAACATGTGTGTATAATGTACACGCCGCAAATGAATTAACTACCAATCACAAAGTTTTGGCTTTTGCATATCAGCTTTGCCTCGCCACTTTAAGTTGGCTTGGAAGAGATTGGTTTAGTTAATCATTACTTGTTTTTGGCGGTTAGTCAGGCGCGGCAGGAGGACTTTAAGTAATGCAAGTATTCAATTAAGAAATACCAGTTGTAGATTCGGATTAGTTTACTAACTTTTTACGTTTACTTGGCAATTTTAACTTTCGATAAGGAACAGACATATGAATCACAAGTTATCTAAATTAGTTCTCGGATTGGCTGCAGCATGCGCATTTTCGGCGCAGGCTATTGCAGGTCCAACTCCTGTGGTGTCCACTATCAATTTGGGTCTCCTTGCAGCAGGGAATGGTTCTTTTACCGACGCAACGGAAGCACCTAAAACTTCGTTTACGGACAATTTTTTATTCACTGCACCGACTTCAACATTCGACGCGGGCGTACAAACGACCACGCAGATTCTTAAGTCGATCACGGTCGATAATATTAATTTGTTGACGGCCAAGCTTATTAACACTTCGACTAATACAACTTTGACTGGTAGCACCATTTTGTACAGCATACCAGGCGTTGGATCGAGTATTAATATTGCTAACACCTCTTTGGTTGCTGGCACCACCTATGATCTGCAGGTCACTGGAACAGTTACAGGAACAAAAGGGGGAAATTTCTCAGGTACGTACAACGTAACACCTGTATCGCCTGTCCCTGAACCTACCGAAGGTGCGCTTCTGCTGTCCGGTCTTGGTTTGATGGGCTTCATCGCCAGTCGTCGCCGGACGTAACGAGGTGTGACTGGCTACTGAAATTGAGCAGTCAAGAATTTAAACTTGCTGCAAAATTTCATGGCTAGCTTGTTGAATTGTGTCGCCGCTTGCATCACTTACTTCGAATATTTGCATTAATCAGTAACTTGGTGATTCATCCAAAAATGCAAAGAACGGGGCAATCAGCGATGCAATTCAACGCTAATAATAATTCTTAACTTGAGCGCTGAGGTAACTTTATTATGATTACTTCTCCTTTGGCAATTTGGCCCGATGAACCCTACCCGCAATTGCAAAGTTTGGGCAGTGCGTCCCTATATTTCGATGAAATCCTGAGTATCGAACGCGTAAAGCTGTTCGAAGATTTTTCTAATGAAGAAATCGAAGCGCTCTGTCGCTACATGATGTGTTATTCCGCTCCAAGTGGCTGCCGGTTATTGACGAAAGGCGACGAAGGGGATTTTCTGCTTCTTATCCTGACAGGAAAGGTTGCTGTTACTAAGCAAATAGAATCCGAGGGGAGTCATAGCATCGCGGTTGCAGAGCCGGGAATGTCGCTGGGCGAAATGTCCTTGATTGACGGTAGCCCACGCTTTGCCAGTTGTGACACTATCATCCCGACGGATTTTGCCGTGTTCAGCCGTGCATCTCTCAACGCAATTCTTGTGCAGATGCCGCGTCTTGGTAATAAGCTTCTGCTCGTACTACTGCAACTCATGACAACCAGACTGCGTGACACAAGAGTCCTATCGTTCCCTAGAAAAATGACGGAAGTCTATGTTTGATCCAATGCTGTTAGTTTAAGAAAAATTCCGTTCGCCCTGAGCTTGTCGAAGGGTTCTGTAGTGAAGGGCGGTGGTTCGACAAGCTCACCACGAACGGCTTAAACTAACAATATTGATATTTGATCACAAATCACGGCAAATCTCGCCGTTCAAATATGGGAATGAACGCGAATAAACGCAAACACCTCCGCAGCACAGGCTATCCGAAAACCCGCTGCCTGCTTTCTGAAACTCTCTGCGAGCAGTTCGGTCGTTACCGGAACTTGGCTAAGCGCTTTATTTATTGTTAATTTTCAGGGCGCAGGATTGAAATAGCGCGCATGAATCAACTCTATCGCATGAAGTGTTTCCGCATCAAGTTCAACACTGCCCAGATTCTCCTGTAATTGCCACATGGCGGTTGCCCCGACTATGGTGCTCGTAACAAAAGGTCGGCTGCGAATGAAGGTGAGCGCCATCAAAGCCGGAGACAAGCCGCGTTCTGCGGCCAAATTTGCATACGCCTCGGTCGCCGCCGGCACATTGAGTTTGCGGTAACGCTGACCGAATTCAGGGAACAGGGTAAATCTGCCGTTGACCGGCGCATCTTTCACATACTTGCCGGACAGCAGGCCGAAGGCAAGCGGACTGTATGCAAGCAGGCTCACATTTTCACGGTAGCACATCTCGTGCAGGCCAATTTCGAACGTACGGTTAATCAGGTTATAGGGGTTCTGCACCGACACGATCCGCTGCAAACCCAATCTTTCCGAAGACTTAATAAACTCGGCTATGCCCCACGGCGTTTCGTTGCTCAGACCGATATGTCGCACCTTGCCGCTTTGCACCAGTTCGGAAAGCACCGTCAGTTGCTCCTCGACCGAAGTGCAGGAACGCTCAAGCCCCGGTTCAAATTCATTGCGTCCGAACATCGGCACATTCCGGGCAGGCCAGTGAATCTGGTACAAATCGATGTAATCAGTCTGCAAGCGCCGCAGGCTGCCATTGATGGCTGCCGTAATGTTGTCCCGATCCACTGCCTTGGGGCCGCCGCGTATCCAGTCGAATCCGCGCGCGGGGCCTGACACCTTGGTGGCGACAACCAACTTGTCGCGCGCCCGTGTCTTCAGCCATTTGCCCACATACTCTTCGCTACGCCCTTGGGTTTCCGGCTTGCCCGGCACCGGATACATCTCAGCCGTGTCAATAAAATTCACGCCTTGGTCAACGGCGTAATCAAGTTGCTCATGCGCTTCGCCCAAGCTATTCTGCTGCCCGAACGTCATCGTTCCCAAAGCAAGTTCGGAAACATGCAAATCGCTTGCACCAAGTTGTTTGTATTTCATTTAAGCCCAATCAAACCAAAACGGCTATTAATCCACGAAATGAAAATTGGCGGGTTGCCGCTTTCTGGCAAGTATTTTACAACTCTGACCTTCCGCTTTCGAAGCGGAAGTAGATTTAGCTTCCGTTTTTTATTCGACATCTCTCACCACACCACCACAAAATGAAAACCCGTCGAGACATAAGGCGAACGGTATTTGCGATTTTCCAGAATGCCTACGTAGTCCTACTTAGCCCGAATAGACTATTGCGTAAATTTATCGGGCAAGTAAAATTGGCAAAAAGTTTAGTAGGCTGTCGTGAAGATACTTGCTTGTAAGGTATTAATTCTCATTCGTTTCATCGTGATCGTTATACATTTGGAGGTTATTATGAAAATCAAAAATCTTTATACGTCAGTTTTAGCTTTATCACTGTTAAGCATCTTTAATCAATCACAGGCTGCAATTGTAGCGAGTGGGAATGTTGACGGTTTGACAACATTCCAAGATACTACAACTGGACTAGTGTGGTTGCGTCTGGATAACTTTTTCAACCCTGTCACAGCTACCTCTACATTTACTGGTAACAATATGCTGTCAGTAGCGAATGCAGCTGGCTTTACGGAGGCAAATAACACATCGATGACACAACTCATGGCGGATACTTCCGACATGGGATCAAATTGGTCAACATATGCAAACCTCATGGGCTACGGACAACCAAGACAACTTATTTGGGGGATTTATACTAGCAATGGCGATCCAAGTTTACAATCTTGGGCCTATGCATATGGTCCAGATTCTCCTTATAACACTAATGGATGGGTAACCAGTGACTCTGGTTATCCAATGAGTGACATTGCCGCCGGGAATAGTGCTGGCGCTCAGGATCTTGGTTTATGGGCCTATAAAGGATCCGCCGCTCCTGTTCCTGAGCCAACAGAAGGTGCGCTGCTGCTCTCTGGAATCGGCCTGCTTGGCTTCATCGCTTCTCGCCGCAAATCAGCATAACCAGTACGTCGCACGAAGCCACAGAGGGGTGATTCCCTTTGTGGCTTTTTCTTTTGGTTAGCCACAGTTTCTTCCTGTCAAACGCCTGTACGCCATATTCCGCTCTTGGCACAAACCAGTTGCTGGCGAACGACTAGTGACTGACAGTCAAAATTAATTGATCGAATTCAATCAGCTAATGCCGCGCCTCGCTGCCGGGCTGCACCACAGCCTCGACGAACATCAGCTCCGCATCAATCCTGTCGAACTCATAACGCTGATTGCAAAACTCGCAAAACACTTCGATGGTGTCTCGCTCATCCAGAATGCTGTGAACCTCATCAGGCCCCAGCATTTTCAACATCTGCCCCACATTATGGCGCGAGCAGGAACAGTGAAAAATCACCGGTTGCGCATCGAACAGGCGCATATCGTCCTCATGGTAGAGCCGGTGTATCAGGGTTTGCGCGGACTCATGCAACAGCTCTTCCGGCTTGAGCGTATCCGCCAGCAGGGCGGCGCGCTGCCACGTATCGGCATCCTGCTCGTGTCGATTCTGCGTATCCGGCTGGTCGGGTAATTTCTGCAACAACATGCCTGCCGCGCAATGCTCATCCGCCGCCAGCCACAATCGGGTTTCCAATTGCTCGGAACGGGCCATATAATTTTCCAGCATTGCGGCGACACTCTTGCCTTCCAGTTCGACGATGCCCTGATAGACCTGCTTGCCGTCCTTGGGATCGAGCGTAATGACAAACAGCCCTTCTCCGATCAAGTCGGCCAAGCTGCCCTGCACCAGATCGCCGGACCATTTCGCCGTGGCGCGCAGATGCAGATCGCCAGCGCCGGAGCATTCCACCACAAGCAACTTAATCGCCCCCTTGCCCTGAATTTGCAGAACCAACGAACCCTGCAACTTCAGGGTGGCGGCCAGCAATACGGCGGCGGCGCTAAGCTCTCCCATCAGGTTGCGCAGCACATCGGGATAGTCATGACGATCCAGCACGCTACGCCAGGAACTTTCGAGATGCACAAATTCGCCGCGTACCGAAGCGTTTTCAAACATGAAGCGTTGCAAGGAATCAGGTATTTTTTTCATGGCCGTGATGATAACACGCGAGGCGCATGGGGCTGGCAATGGCACCTCCAGCAAGGTAAAGTGTGCGCCTTAAATTGCAGCACATCAGCATGTTCAATCACCCGGCTGCATTGAGAGACAAGCTGAGCGTATCGTTGACGAGTTCTTCTCTACTTTACCAAATCTATCGGATCACTCATCCATCTCGCGTATCATAATGCAACATGATGCGACCTTCATCCGAACGAATTGGTTTCTGGCATCGTTGCACTATCAACACAAGGAGATTCCAATGACCACCGGCACCACATTGTTCTCACCCATCCAGCTTGGCCCTTACGCCTTGCAAAACCGCATGGCGATGGCGCCGATGACGCGCAACCGTGCCGGGGCAGGCAATGTCCCCCAAGCACTCAATGCTGAATATTATGCACAGCGCGCCAGTGCAGGCCTGATCATCACCGAAGGCGCGCAAATCGCCGCCGATGCGGTGGGCTATCCGGCCACACCTGGCATCCACAGCGCGGAGCAAATTGAGGGATGGAAGCATGTGACCGACGCTGTGCATGCCAAGGGTGGGCATATCTTCCTGCAACTGTGGCATTGCGGGCGCGTTTCCCATTCCTCCATGCTGCCCGACGGCAAGCTGCCGGTAGCGCCATCGGCGATCAAACCGTCCGGTCAAACGTTTACCACTCAAGGCATGCAGGACTATACGATTCCGCATGCACTGACCCTCGCGGAAATTCCCTCCATCATTGAGCAATTCCGTAAAGCGGCAAAGAACTCTCTGGACGCCGGTTTCGACGGAGTGGAAATCCACGGCGCGAACGGTTACCTTCTCGACCAGTTCCTGCGCGACGGCTCGAACAAGCGCGAAGACGCCTACGGCGACACGGTGTCAAAACGTGCGCGGCTGATGCTCGAAGTGACCGATGCAGTATGCAAGGTGTGGGGCGGTAATCGCGTCGGTATCCGCCTCTCCCCGTTACAGCCATTCAACGACATGTACGATTCCCAGCCTGAAGAAACTTTCAGCCATGTAGTTAAGGAACTCAATCGCTTTGGCCTCGCTTATCTGCATATCACCGAGATGGGCAAGGACAGTCCCGGCGCGGCAGGCCACGCCTTCGACTTGGGCAAACTGCGCAAGATATGGAAGGGTGTGTACATGACCAATGGTGGTTACGACCTCGTCCGCGCCAACGCCGCACTCGCTAAGGGCGAAGCCGACATGGTGTCGTTCGGCGTGCCGTTCATCGCCAATCCCGATTTGCCGACACGTCTTGCCAAAGGAGCTCCACTCAACACAGCCGACCAAGCGACATTCTACGGTGGCAACGAAATGGGCTACACCGACTATCCTTTTTTTAACGCGAACTGAAAAAACGGGAAGTTATCGCATACGTGCCGAGATCAATCAGCGCGGACAGCCGTTATGCCCTGCGCCTTCACGATGTGACTACGCCCCTTGTAATACCCACCACCAGCCGCTGAGTGTGGCAAAAGAAACCAGCAATCCCACCGCCACCATCAATGTCGAAAGCTGCGGGTCAAGGTCGTGATCGGTTGCGATGATGGCAGCGGTAATCATCGGCGGCATGGCGGCCTCGAACAACGTCACCTGAATCGCTTGCCCGTGCGCGCCGAGCAATTGAACATAGAACAAATAAATTAGCAGCGGCGCAAACAACAACTTGAAACCCAGCCCGATGGCGAGGTTGCGCCCATTGCCCGCCAGATGTCCGAGGCGCAACTGAAAACCGACCGACACCAATGCCAGCGGTGCGAGCGTATCGCCCAATCGTTTGAGCAGCGCGGTGAACCACGGTGCGTATTCCAGAGGAATTAATGCGAGTGCAATGATCAGCGCAACAAATGGCGGAAACAACGCGATGCGCCGCACAATTTCACCCGCCGTCGGACGTCCTGACGAATACAGCCCAGCCACGGTGATACCCAGCGTGGACAGCACCAGAAACGAACCGAGTTGATCTATGATGATGCCGCTACCTATGCCCTCATGACCGTAATAAGCCTCAATCATCGGCAGCCCGAAGAACGAAGTATTGCCCAGCCCACCCGTCAACATTAGCGCACCCACCGTGCCGCGCGGCAATTTCAACCAGCGCCCGACAAGCCAGAAAAACCCCGCCGCCAGCGCGAAATTAATCCACGCCATCGCCGCCATCAGCACAATGCCGCCAGTGAGCTTCAGATCGTGGATATACAGCAGCGTCAGCGCAGGTAACGAGACATGGATGATGAAGCTGTTGAGCGTTGCCGGTGCTTGATTGGGCATGCGGCCTGACCGATGCAGCAGCATACCGGCGATGAAGCAGATAATGAGCAGGAGCAGATTGTTCATGCGATTTTGGGTGCAATGAATTGCGCCCCTACCCCGTCTTTCCGTAGTGGCGCGATGCATCGCGCCATGATTTAAGGCACGTTCGCTGCAATGTATGCCTTGAGCTTCGCCACATCCGTACCCATCACTTCGCAGCGTTGCGGCAGCGCTTCGACGCCTTCCAACCCGACAGGACGTTCTGGCTGGCGCCCCAATGCTTCAACGATAGTTTCTTCGAATTTGGCAGGCAACGCAGTTTCCAGGCAGATCAGTGGTAAGCTGGGGCGGCGCTGCTCCATGCCGACCTTGATTCCATCGGCAGTGTGGGGGTCTACCACCACGCCGTATTCCTCCCACAGTTCGCGGATGGTCATCAGGCGATCCTGATGCCTGCTCTTGCCGGAGGCGAAATGGAATGTGGATAAAGTCTGCCAGTATGGCGTAACCTTGATGTCGAATGCATCGCCAGTATCCACTTTACTCCAGAACTCGCGCACCTTTGCACCATCGCGCCCTACCAGGTCAAACATGAAGCGCTCGAAGTTACTCGCCTTAGAGATATCCATTGAAGGGCTGCTCGTCTCGTAGGTGTGATCGGTGCCACGCGGGCGGTACACGCCGATGCGGAAAAACTCATCCAGCACATCGTTCTCGTTGGTAGCGAGAATGAGTTGACCAATGGGCAGGCCCATCATGCGCGCGATGTGTCCTGCGCAGATGTTGCCAAAGTTGCCTGAGGGCACCGAAAACGCCACCTGCTCGTCGTTGGTTTTCGTTGCGGCAAAGTAACCCTTGAAATAGTAAACAATCTGCGCCGATACACGCGCCCAGTTGATCGAGTTGACCGTGCCGATTTTGTATTTGGCCTTGAAGGCGTGATCGTTGGATACCGCCTTCACCATATCCTGCGCATTGTCGAACATGCCGTTGATGGCGATGTTGTAGATGTTCGGGTCTTGCAGCGAATACATCTGCGCGCGTTGGAATGCGGACATCTTGCCGTTGGGAGAAAGCATGAACACGCGGATGCCGCGCTTGCCGCGCATGGCGTATTCGGCGGCAGATCCAGTGTCGCCGGAAGTCGCACCGAGGATGTTCAGTTCGTCATCCTGCTTATCCAGCGCATACTCGAACAGGTTTCCCAGCAACTGCATCGCCATGTCCTTGAACGCAAGCGTCGGGCCATTGGACAGCTCTAGAATATGCACGCCCGGCTCCAGCGTGCGCAACGGCGTGATGTCGTGAGCATGGCTATCGGAACGGCCATTGCAGTACACCTCGGCGGTGTAAGTCTTGCGGATGATGGCACGCAAATCGTCCGCCGGAATGTCGGTGATGAATTTCGACAGCACCGCGAAGGCAAGGTCGGCATAAGACAGGCTGCGCCACGCATCCAGTTCGAGACGGCTCACCTGTGGATATTCCTCAGGCAGGTACAGCCCGCCATCTGGCGCGAGTCCGCCCAGCAGAATTTCGGTAAAGGTCTTGGCGGGGGTATTGCCGCGTGTGGAAATGTATTTCATTTGTTACTCACCATCATCGTTCCCGCGCAGGCGGGAATCCATTTGTTGGTGGGTTACGCTGTGCTAACCCACGCTACACATTTATTTTCCCAAAGCCTCCATGCGCAGGCGTGTGATCTTGCCCACCACCACCGGCAACTTTTCAAGCCGTACTATGGATTCGTTGATAAGTTTCTCAACTGTCCGGTGGGTGAGCAGCACCAAATCGGCCTCATCTTCACCTTCACGCGCTTCTTTCTGGATTACGGCATCAATCGAAATCTTTTCGTCGGCCAGCACGCGCGTGATGTCGGCCAGCACGCCGGGTTCATCCCACACTCGCATGCGCAGGTAATAGCTACTCACCACAGCATCAATCGGCAGGATGGGAAAATCAACCAGTTGATCCGGCTGGAATGCAAGGTGCGGCACACGATTTTCCGGGTCGGCGGTGTGCACGCGCGTCACGTCCACCAGATCGGCGATCACTGAGCTAGCGGTCGGCTCCGCACCGGCGCCCTTGCCGTAATACAGCGTGGCGCCCACCGCATCCGCCTGCACCAGCACGGCATTCATCGCACCTTCCACATTGGCGATCAGGCGCTTGGCCGGAATCAGCGTGGGATGAACACGTAATTCAATTCCCTCTGGTCTGCGGCGCGTAATTCCCAGCAGCTTGATGCGATAACCCAACTGTTCGGCATACTTGATGTCCAACGCCTGAAGGTTGGAAATTCCCTCAATGTACGCCTTGTCGAACTGCATCGGGGTGCCAAAAGCAATCGCGGAAAGAATAGTGATCTTGTGCGCCGCATCCACACCTTCAATATCAAAAGTCGGATCGACTTCGGCATAACCCAAGCGTTGCGCCTCTTTCAGCACGTTTTCAAAACTTTGCCCCCTGTCGCGCATCTCGGACAGGATGAAGTTAGTAGTACCATTAATAATCCCTGCGATCCATTCGATGCGGTTAGCGCTAAGTCCCTCGCGCACGGCCTTGATGATGGGAATTCCACCGGCCACGGCGGCCTCGAACGCCACCATCACACGCATCTTTTGCGCCTCGGCAAAAATCTCGTTGCCGTGCCTGGCCAGCAACGCCTTGTTGGCAGTAACCACGTGTTTGCCATTGTGGATGGCCTTCAGAACCAACTCCTTCGCCACGCCGCAACCGCCGATCAGCTCGACGACGATATCCACTTCCGGGTCGTTCACCACATCGAAGGCATCATCGGTAATGCGACACGCCCCCTTGGTAACTTCATTAGCGTGCTCCACATTCTTGTCCGCCACCACAGTGATGAGGATAGGGCGCCCCGCACGGCGCGCGATCTCCTCCGCATTGCGCTGCAACACGGTAAAGGTGCCACCGCCGACGGTGCCGATGCCTAACAGTCCTACATTGATTGGTTTCATTTATTTTCCTAGTTGGAAGTCGGAAGTCGTAAGACGTAAGTTTGCGTTGTCCGATGCATGGGTTTAACTAACAACTTACGTCTTACGTCTACCAACTGGTTATTTTCCATATCTCTTACGGTAATACTCCAGAAAGCGCGCGATGCGTCCCATCGCTTCGGTGAGGTCGTCTGCGTTGGGCAGGAACACCACGCGAAAGTGATCGGGATGCGGCCAGTTGAAGCCGCTGCCCTGCACCACCAACACCTTCTCGGTTTCCAGCAATTCGAGAATAAACTTCTGGTCATCCGCTATCGGGTACATCACGGGATCAAGGCGTGGGAACAAATACAACGCGGCCTTCGGCTTGACGCAGGTCACGCCGGGAATCGCCGTCAGCAATTGGTGCGCGAGATCGCGCTGTTTCGCCAAGCGCCCGCCAGGCCCTACCAGATCGTTGATACTCTGGTAGCCGCCCAGCGCGGTCTGGATCGCGTACTGCCCCGGAACGTTGGAACACAGACGCATCGAAGCCAGAATGCCGAGACCATCAATGTAATCCTGCGCGTGTTTTTTCTCGCCCGAAACCATCATCCAGCCCGCGCGATACCCGCAGGCACGGTAATTCTTGGACAAGCCGTTGAAGGTGACAAACAGGATGTCATCCGCCAGCGAAGCGATAGAAGTGTGGGTCGCGCCGTCGTACAGCATCTTGTCGTAAATCTCGTCGGCAAACAGAATAAGATCGTTCTGGCGCGCGATTTCGATAATCTCCAGCAGCACCTCATTCGAATACAGCGCACCAGTTGGATTGTTAGGATTGATGAGCACGATGGCACGGGTGTTGGGCGTGATCTTGCTGCGCATGTCGGCGAGATCCGGCGACCACCCTGCCTGCTCGTCGCACAGGTAATGGCGCGGCGTGCCGCCCGCCAGCGTCACCGCAGCCGTCCACAGCGGATAGTCCGGCGCAGGCACCAGCACTTCATCGCCTGTATTCAGCAGCCCCTGCATGGACATCACAATCAGTTCCGATGCGCCATTGCCGATGAAAATATCTTCCAGCCCCACCCCGGCAATCTTCTTCTGCTGGGCATAGTGCATGATGGCCTTCCGCGCAGCGAACAAACCTTTGGAATCGGAATAACCGGAGGAATTCGGCAAGTTATGAATTACGTCCTGCTGGATTTCTTCCGGCGCCTCAAAACCGAACGGCGCCAGATTGCCGATGTTAAGCTTGATAATGCGGTGACCGTCCTCTTCCATCTGTCTGGAGCGCGCCATCACCGGGCCGCGAATGTCGTAGCAGACATTGGACAGCTTAGTGGATTTCAGCACGGTGCGCATGGCTTCCCTATTGCTTGCATCAAGTCGTTTCACAATGTTCTTTCAATATCAAAAACTCACTCAACCACATTTTTGGAGTGCAGTGTGCGTGTTTTATTGGGGGCTTTAGCCCCTTACAACCACGGCGTACCCCTTGCGGGTGTATACGTCACTGCTTTATAAAATGCGGCGCCATGCCGCAGCACTCCATACAAAATCGGCTATTCCAAGCATCCGCGATCCGGTAGAATTCGTCTGAAATCACGGGCTGCAAAGGGCGTAATTCTATCCGAGCGAGGCCTTTGCGGCAAATGGAGTTACCTTGAAACTGCATCTCAACACCAGTATTACCAAAAAGATTTTCACCGCCCACGGCGAAGGCTATGTCGCGGTCAGCCACGAACGCTTCGAACATCCCATCGTAGTCACGCCGGAACAAGTGCTGACCGACTGGCAGCCGCAAGGGTTCGACACGCTCGACGAGACCCACTTCGCCTATTTCCTGGCTCTAAAACCCGAGATATTGTTGTTCGGCACCGGTGCGCAACAGCGCTTTCCGCATCCACGCCTGTACCATGCGCTCACTGCCGTGGGCATTGGCGTAGAATTCATGAATACCGCCGCCGTATGCCGCACCTATAACATTTTGATGGCAGAAGACCGCAAAGTGGTGGCAGCGATCCTGCTGTAATTTCCGGCGGGAGACAAACGTTTGAATTTGATCTGAGATGTGCGTATTTCAAAGCGGTCAAAAGCTGATGGTCAACTTTCTGCCAGGAGCTACAATTCACAATCGAAATTCAACGATCGCTTGCAAGTGAGAAGCAGGCATTGGAATATGCGCAACCTAACGGGCGCTAACAGCAACGGTCATTCGAGGGTTTCCTCCAGTTTTTACTTTCTATTGTGGTTATGTTTTTATAGTCGGGGCATCCTAGACCGAAATACATAGGCATTTCGGCATATTGACACTCCAGGAAGCAAGAGTATTCTTCATCTTGAAGGCCTTATTTGAGGGCCTGCTCTGAAGGTCTGCTCTGAACTGAAGACCTGCGCTCTCTAAAGGAGTAAATCATGACTTCAAGCACTCAACAACCCATAGATCACCTAGCGAACGACTGGAAAAATTGTAAAGTGCGTATGATTTCCGGCACTGATTTAATAGAGTGTCTGGAGGATTGTAATGAGAAAATATTTTGCCAGTGGGCTTTGTCTTTTGGAAATGACCGTTTTTGCAAACACCCATCTGCAAAAAAATTCGGAATATAAAATCAACCGTAATTTCCTGAGCCTTGTGTACTGAGAGCAACGCCCTTACACAATGGTTGTCAGACTCGATAAATGGATCGATAAATGACGCGTCAAGGGGCTGAATTCATGCATGTTTTCCAGCCCGCACCGGAGGCATAAAAAAACGGCGAGCGCAGGTGGAAAGCTCGCTGTTTCTCCGAGTGTTTTGAATTGATGCGACTAACCGGAATTGAACAGCGGCGAAATATGAACAAAAAAGAATCGGGGCAGTTGCCTGCCCCGATAAGCTAGGCGTGGTACCTAGAGGGAGGAGAACCATTCATGCTACGTTGAGACAGAGATACTTAAACCGGGCATTCGTGCTTCTGAAATATCGTTAAGTTCGGATGTAATTTACCCAACTTCAGGGTGTAATGCCAAGGCTATCTGTCTGCTTTTTGGACTTGGAATGAAAGGGTTAAAATCTGGATTGAGCGGTTTAAATCAGCGGATGAACGGTCATAATATTGACTGCCCCGCATGGGGAGGAACGTACGAGTCAAAACTTTGGTCATTGGGATGAACCACGAACACTTACAACTGCTGGTTACCCGCGTCATGCCTTATGGCAAGTACAAAGGGTGGTTGATCGCCGATTTGCCCGGTAAGTATCTCAATTGGTTCGCTCGCAAGGGCTTCCCGCCCGGCGAGGTCGGTTTGCTGTTGGCGCTGATGCAGGAGTTGGATCATAACGGCCTGTCATCTCTGCTTGATCCGTTGCGCAAGCGATAAACAATCAGGCAGCACATGGCGAATCGCTTGCGGGTGCTTCCGCCCTACAGCTTCACCGGCTTCACTTTACTCGCCGCCAACTTGGCGCGCGTCCTCGCCTCGTCCGTATCCTTGCCATTCGCCAGCGCCACGCCCATGCGGCGGCGGGTGAAGGATTCGGGTTTGCCGAACAAGCGAATATCCGACTGAGGGACACGCAGGGCTTCTTCCACGCCAGTGAAGGCGATGCCTTTTTCTTCAAGCTGGCCGTAGATTACGGCGGAGGCGCCCGGCTCACGCAGGCTGGTGTCCACGGGCAGACCGAGGATGGCGCGGGCGTGGAGTTCAAATTCGTTCTGCCGTTGGCTGCACATGGTCACCATGCCGGTGTCGTGCGGACGCGGGCTGACTTCGCTGAACCACACTTCATCACCTTTCACGAAGAGTTCCACGCCGAAGATGCCCAGGCCA
The DNA here is from genome assembly GCA_964480365.1 of uncultured Gallionellaceae bacterium. Lineage (GTDB taxonomy): Bacteria > Pseudomonadota > Gammaproteobacteria > Burkholderiales > Gallionellaceae > CAIQPV01. The sequence continues at coordinate 34,847 of CAYZPM010000013.1, read as the reverse complement.
CCGAGGTCGTCGGTAACTTTTCTGGCGATGTCGCGTGCTCGCTGCAAAGCCGTTTCCGGCATGGCTTGCGGCTGCCAGCTTTCCACGTAGTCGCCGTGTACCTGAACATGGCCGATGGGTGCGCAGAAGTGGGTTTCGATTTCGCCATTGCTGCCGACTGCACGCACTGTGAGCTGGGTAATCTCGTAATCGAACTTGATGAAGCCCTCGACGATCACCCTGCCCTGATTCACGCGGGAACCCGCAGCAGCGTAATCCCAAGCCGCTACCACTTCCGCCGGGCTATCCACTTTCGATTGCCCTTTGCCGGAGGAAGACATCACCGGCTTGACGATGCAAGGAAAACCGATAATATCTGTCGCGGCGCATAGCTCGTCCAAACTATCGGCGAATTTATACGGCGAGGTCGGCAAGCCCAGCGTCTCGGCGGCAAGACGGCGGATGCCTTCGCGGTTCATGGTGAGCTGCGCGGCACGCGCGGTGGGAATCACCCGCGCCAGGCCCTCGCGCTCGATTTCCACCAGCATGCCTGTGGCAATGGCCTCGATCTCCGGTACGACGAGGTGCGGACGCTCCTGCTCGATCAGCGCGCGCAGCGCTGCACCGTCCGCCATATTGATGACATGTGCGCGGTGCGCCACCTGATGCCCCGGCGCATCCGGGTAGCGATCCACCGCGATGGTTTCCACGCCCAGGCGTTGCAGCGCGATGATGACTTCCTTGCCAAGCTCGCCGCTACCCAGCAGCATGACTTTTGTGGCGGAGGGACTAAGCGGGGTGCCAATGGTGAGTTGTTTTTTCATGACCTGATCTCGTTAGTGATAATCAAAGGAGGTTCAATATGTATTTTCCCAGAAAGCAGGCTGGCCGACACGATCAATATTGCGCCGATAATTTCCCGCAGCCCCATTTCTTCTCCAGCCAGAAAATACGACGACACAGCGGCGAAGACCAGTTCGGAAAGAAACAGTACGATAGCTTGATTGGCCGGTAAATTCGTCAGGCCATATTGCACAATGATACTGGTGGCGCACAGCACCAGCCCGATCAGCGCCAGCATCCACCACGCATCCAGGCTGATGCTTTGCACCTGCGGCACAAGATTGCCGTGATAAAGCAGCGACAGGCCGGTAAGCAGCACGGTGCCGAGCCAGACGCTGGCAGATTTGAAATTCACGCTCAGGTGTTGCGTACGTCGCACCAGAACATTCAACATCGCAAAACCCATTCCCGCCGAAAGACCGATCCATTCGGCCCGATTTTGCGGCAGCGGCCATCCGTGTTCCGGATTCCATAGCATGATGAACGCTCCGCCCAACGACAGCGAGATGATGGCATAGCCGTAAGTGTTTAATTTTTCACCAAGCATCCAGCGCGCGAAGAGTACCGTCCATAAAGGTGCAAGGTAAAACAGCAGCAACACGCGCATCACCTCGCCGTCCAGAATGGCCAGCACGTAACCAAAATTGGTCCAGCCTGAGCTCAGCATGAGGGCAATCCCCCACCACCCGGCTGTACGCAACTCACGCCATACCGGCCCCGTAGCCAGCAAGCCGAAAATCAGTGCGATTGCATAGGTCAGCAAGGTCGCCAGTTCACCGGAAACCCCCGCCCCCTGAAGGATACGGTACGGATACCACATCAATCCCCAGACCATCGCCCCACTCAGCAGACTGCTTACCGATAAAACTTTTTGTTTTGATGCCACAGGTTGCGCCTTTATAATCCGGTTAATCTAAACAAATACAAAAGTTGTCATTCCCGCAAAAGCGGGAATCCAGTCAAATGACATCGCTGGATTCCGGGTCAAGCCCGGAATGACGGAAAAAAAATGAACCCAGACCTAAACCGTTTACAACCCTACCCATTCCAGAAACTCGCCGCGCTGTTCCGGGAAGTGACACCGAATCCGGCACTCCGCGCGATTAGCTTGCACATTGGGGAACCCAAGCACGCCACACCGCAGTTCATCAAGGACGCGCTCGCCGCCAATCTTGGCGGGCTGGCGAATTATCCCACAACCGCAGGTGGCGACGCGTTGCGCGGCAGCATTGCCGACTGGCTGCAACGGCGCTATAGCATTCCTGCGCTGGATGCGAAGACTCCCGCTTTGAATCCAAAAACGCAAATTCTTCCCGTCAATGGCAGCCGCGAGGCACTGTTCGCCTTTGCCCAGACAGTGATTGACCGCACGCATAGCGCCCCTGTTGTAGTCTGTCCTAATCCGTTTTACCAGATTTATGAAGGGGCGGCGTTGCTGGCCGGAGCTATGCCGCACTTCCTCAACACGCTGCCGGAAGACAATTACGCATTGAATTTCGAGCAACTGCCGGACGAGGTATGGCAGCGCACCCAGCTCATCTATGTCTGTTCGCCGGGCAATCCAAACGGCCATGTGATGCTCCTGGAAGAATGGAAGACCCTGTTCGAGATGTCCGACCGCTACGGCTTCGTCATCGCCTCGGACGAGTGCTACTCGGAAATCTATTTCGATACCCCACCGCTCGGTGCACTGCAAGCCGCACAGCAACTTGGGCGCGGCGATTACAAGAATCTGGTGGTATTCTCCAGTTTATCCAAACGTTCCAACGTGCCGGGTATGCGCTCCGGCTTCGTGGCTGGCGATGCGAAATTACTGGAGAAATTCACTCTATACCGCACCTACCACGGCTGTGCCATGAACCCGGCGATCCAGGCAGCCAGCATCGCAGCTTGGCAAGATGATGCACACGTCGCCGAAAACCGCCGCCTGTATGCGGAAAAATTTTCTCGCGTAGTCGAAACCCTCCAAGCGGTGCTACCAGTCACCCTGCCGGATGCCAGCTTTTACCTGTGGCTGCGCGTGCCGATGGCCGACACCGTTTTCGCGCAACACCTGTATCGCGACTATAATGTGTCAGTGTTACCGGGAAGCTTCCTCGCGCGCGAGGCGCGCGGCATGAATCCGGGCGAAAACTTTGTGCGAATCGCACTGGTGGCGGAACTGGGTGAAACAGTGGAAGCCGCGCAACGCATCGTTGAATTTGTTTCAGCCCTTACCTAACGCACAATGCTCTTCAACTCCTACGTTTTTATTTTTGCATTTCTCCCGATTGTGCTTTTCGGGTTTTACCTCATTGGGAAACACAACCACACGTTAGCTTCTCTATGGCTTGCCGCTGCTTCACTTTTTTCTACGGCTGGTGGGATGTACGCTTTGTGGGATTACTGCTTGGCTCTATCGTGTTCAATTATGCTGCAGGCTATTTGATCGGACATAGAGTCGCCAGTCAGTCAGTCAGTCAGTCAGTCAGTCAGTCAGTCAGTCAGTCAGTCAGTCAGTCAAAAATGCTGCTGGCTGGGGCGATTGCTGTCAATCTAATTCTGTTGGGATATTTCAAATACGCCAACTTCTTCGCTGAAAATCTAAACCACTTCGCTGGCGTCTCGCTGCACATCGGTGAAGTCATTCTTCCGCTCGGCATTTCCTTCTTTACCTTCACTCAAATCGCCTTTCTGGTGGACACATACCAAGGTAAAGTGAAGGCATACAACTTCGTCCACTACACCCTGTTCGTCACCTATTTCCCGCATCTAATCGCTGGGCCGGTGCTACACCACAAGGAGATGATGCCGCAGTTCGCCCACGCTTCCACTTACCGTTTCAGCTATGAGAACATGGCGGTGGGGCTGACCATCTTCTTCATCGGCCTGTTCAAGAAAGTCATCTTGGCCGATGGTATCGCAGCATATGTCGGGCCAATATTCAACGCCCCGGCGGCTGGGTTGCAGCTTACCTTCATCGAGGCTTGGGGGGGCGCGCTGTGCTATACGTTGCAACTGTACTTTGATTTCTCCGGCTACTCTGACATGGCCATCGGCTTGTCGCGCATGTTCGGCGTCATCCTGCCGCTCAATTTTCATTCGCCCTACAAGTCTGTGAACATCATCGAGTTCTGGCGGCGTTGGCACATGACACTATCGCGCTTTTTACGTGACTATCTCTATATCCCTCTTGGTGGTAACCGCAAGGGCATGGCGCGCCGCTATCTGAACCTGATGGCGACCATGCTACTTGGTGGACTGTGGCACGGCGCGGGCTGGACTTTCGTCGTGTGGGGCGGTCTGCATGGGCTATATCTGACCATCAATCACGGCTGGCACACTGTGCGGCGCAAGCTGGGACATGACCCAAACCAGCCGCTTCCCAAGCCAATTCACCTGGTTTCGGCATTACTCACTTTCCTCGTCGTCACCGTGGCTTGGGTGTTTTTTCGGGCGGACACTTTCGGTCATGCGCTCGCCATCGTGCAGGCGATGCTGGGGTTTGAGATGCATCCAACCAACCCTTTAGTAATGAATGAACGAGAGTCTGACAACACACGCAACTATATTTTGGTCGAGTTGTTGGTGATTTGGCTTGCCCCCAACACGCAACAAATCATGCAACGCTTCCGGCCTGCGCTTGATGTGCCGGATAATATGGCCACCACTCGGATGACGTGGAAATTGAGTTATAAGTGGGCTGCCATTCACGCGGTCATCGCGTTGTTCGGTCTGTTAAGTATTTCCGAATTGAGCGAATTTATTTATTTCCAGTTTTAAATGTCAGCCAATAAATATCTATTTGTTTTTACTGCGATACTCCTATTCCTTTCCGCGCTGACGGTGGCGTTCAATCGTGTGGTAGATCCGTTCTGGTATTACCAGGATATTTCAATTGATGGATTTAATGCCATCAAGTCGAAATTTCAGAATTATGAGCGGCATGTCAAGCCTGGACTGGTGCAACGTGAACAACCTACCTCCCTAATATTTGGCAGTTCATATTCCGAGATTGGTTTTGATCCGTTGCACCCCGCATTGCGTGCCACGGGAAAGAGCTATAACTTTGCATTGGCGGGAGCACCATGGAAAATGGTTGCATGCGACGTGCAGTTCGCACTTTCGAAAGATGCAGCATTGCGCCAGATTGTGCTTGGCATCCATCCGGATGCCATGCCGCAAGTGGATTGCAAAGCAGACATTGCCAAAATGGAAAATACGGATGAAAGTGCCTTCCTGTTTTCCTACAATGCACTAACATCTTCGATCTCAACTGTGCGCTACCAACACAAGCTAAAACCCAGCCACACGCCCGAAGGTTTGTTTTTTTATGCGAGGTTGGATTCCGGAACAGAAGGCCGCTTTCGCGATGTTTTCGCTAAATATTATAAACCATGCAAAATCAATCAGATCAGTGCAAAACCGCCTTCAACCCTTTTACCCAAGCAGCCAAATTTGGATTTGAGCGGTCTGCGTGAAATTGTGCGCAAAGCTATCGAGAGGGGTATCGTGCTGAAACTCGTGGTTTATCCACGTCATTCATTGACGTTTGAACAGGAGTACCAGTGTGGCACGCGACAGGCACGCTGGGACGCCCTCGCACAAATCGTTTCTGTAGTAGAGGCAGAAAAAAACAGCCTTGTGGAGGTGTGGGATTTTGAAGGCTACCATGCGATTGGCACCGAGACAATTTCTGATGCCCCCGGTGTCTATTGGCAAGACAACGCGCATTTCAATACTGAATTTGGCAATATCATGCTTGATGAAATGTTCGCCATTAAGCCGCCTGAATTCGGGGAGCGACTTTCATCGGCCAATCTGAGGGATCGTGAAGCTAGAGAGCTTAAAGAGCGTGCAGCTTACCTCAGCGAACACCCGGAATTTTTGCGACAACTTGAAAGTTTATTGTCTCAGCATGCCAACTGAATTCGACCTGATCCAGCGTTACTTCACTCGCCCCACTCCCGGCGCGGAACTGGGGTGGGCGACGATGGGCGCACTTTATGCTTTGCGTTCTAACTTGACTTAATCCGCAAATACCTTAGGAAACGCGGACTTATACGGTTTCGTCGTTCCCGCGAAAGCGGGAACCCAGTAGATAAAAGCACTGGATCCCCGCCTTCGCGGGGATGACGAATAAATCCGCGTTTCCTTACCTGCGCTACCTTGGATTTGATTTAGGCTAGCGACTGGGTGTTGTAGGTTTACGACCTGCTATAACTGGTCTGTTTAATCTAAATCAGCGGCTTTCCCCACTGCCACGCCCACATTATTAACTTATCTAATCCATAAATTTTGATTGACTTAAATTTATCCAATCCGTAAAATTAACGCTATGGAAAAGCACAAAGCCCACTACGATCTGGAGGCCATTAAATCAGTTGTGCTCACACGCGGTCTTGATGCATTCACGGAAACTGCATTGCGTGGGCTTGATACTATGGGTTTGAACGAGGCGGAAGGATTGTCTGTCGTACTTGGTTTGCAGCGTGGAATGCTGTTCAAAAGCATGACTACAAACCGAGATCATCGGGTGTGGCAAGACGTGTATCACGCACCCTGCCCCAACGGTAAAACCGCCTATATCAAACTGACCATTCAGGCCGGGACAGTGGTGATTCAGTTCAAGGAATTATGAGCATTACAATGAATGAAAGGAGCTTTAACATGAGCAAAGATAAACGGTATTGCCTTCAGTGCGACGATGGCACACTGCTGGTGCATGGGCTGGTCGATAAGGAAATAAAAATAGACTCGCTGTCCGTACTTGTGCCGCAAGTTTCAGGCTGGCATTGTCCAGTATGCGGGGAATGCGAATTCGACGACGAAGAGGGCAAACGTTTCAGCGCAGCTCTGTCCGAGTTACGCCGACAGGCGAATGCCGAGCGGGCATCCTCGTTGCGCGCCATTCGCAAAAAACTCGGCTTACGCCAAGCCGATGCAGGTAAACTGTTTGGTGGCGGTGTGAGTGCCTTTTCCGACTATGAGCGCGGCAAAACGCAGCCGCACAAATCCACCGTGCTGTTGCTCAAGCTGCTGGACAAGCACCCGGAGTTGCTGGCGGAAATTCGATAATCCAAAATCGGCAGAATATCCCAATCCCAGCGCCAATTGAGAACGTAGCGCGTAACGGACGGGATATTCAGGGTAGCTTCCACGCCGACGATCTCAAACGCCAGCTTCACGCGGTCAATGATTGTTTGCCGCACATCCATATTTATGGGTAATATCGCACCCATTGCACATTGGAAGTGCATCGCTGAATTCAATCGTGAATTCAGACGTAAGACTTAAGACGTAAGTTATTAGTTGGTGTTGTCGCGGAGCCTGTCCTGAGCGTAGCCGAAGGGCGGGTTTTGTTTTTAACTCACGACTTACGTCTTACGTCTACCAACTTTAAAATTTAACTGGAAAAAATCATGGAACAACTGCAAGCCATCATCGATCCCGCCTTTGAACGCCGTGCCGACATTACGCCGCGCACCGTGGATGCCAAGCTGAAAGAAGCCGTCACTACCGTGATTGATCTTCTCGACCATGGCAAGCTGCGCGTTGCGGAGAAAATTAACGGGCAGTGGGTCACCCACCAATGGCTCAAAAAGGCTGTGCTGCTATCGTTTCGCATGGAGGACAATTCCTTCATCAAGGGTGGCTTCACCAATTATTACGACAAGGTGCAGTCCAAGTTTGCCGACTACAACTCCAAAGAATTCCGTGATGGCGGCTTTCGCGTGGTGCCGCCTGCTTCGGCGCGCAAGGGTGCATTCATAGCCAAGAACGTGGTGCTAATGCCTTCTTACGTGAACATCGGTGCGTACGTGGATGAGAGCGCCATGGTGGACACTTGGGCCACCGTCGGCTCCTGCGCGCAGATCGGCAAAAACGTGCATTTGAGCGGCGGCGTCGGCATCGGCGGCGTGCTGGAACCGGTGCAAGCCAACCCCACCATTATCGAAGATAATTGTTTTATCGGTGCACGCTCGGAAGTCGTCGAGGGCGTGATCGTGGAAGAAGGCTCAGTGATCTCAATGGGCGTGTTCATCGGCCAGAGTACAAAAATTTATGACCGCGAAACCGGAGAGGTAAGCTATGGGCGCGTCCCGGCAGGCTCAGTTGTGGTCAGCGGCAACCTGCCTTCCAAAGACGGCAGCTACAGCTTGTACTGCGCAGTGATAGTAAAAAAAGTAGATGAAAAAACTCGCGGCAAGGTGGGTATTAACGAATTGTTGAGAGGCATCTAAATGCAGACGTAAGTTATTAGACGTAAGTTGTTAGTTGGCGTTGTCCGCTACGCGGGTTTCGTTTTAACTTACGTCTTACGTCTCACAACTGTTTTGAGGAGAACCACATGATTATCACGCCACTTCTACAGCTCGCCTCCGACAAACTGGCCTCCGACCTGTTTCTCTCCGTCGGAGCACCCATCAATATCAAGATCGACGGTGTGACCATGCCGGTGAACGCGCAAGCACTGGATGCGAACACCATCAAGCGCATCGCATATGAAATGATGACGCCTGAGCAGATCGCTTATTTCGAAACCCATATGGAGATGAACTTTTCTCATCGCTCTAATGGCGTTGGCAGCTTCCGCGTCAACATTTTCCGCCAGCGTGGCGACATCGCCATAGTCATCCGTTACGTCAGAGGCAAGATCCAGAACGTAGAAGAATTGAATCTGCCAACCGCGCTGAAAGACCTGGTCATGGAAAGACGCGGCTTGGTGCTGATGGTAGGCGCAACCGGGTCGGGCAAATCCACTACCTTGGCTTCCATGATCGAGCACCGCAACGCCACCACCAGCGGTCATATCCTGACCATTGAGGACCCTATAGAGTATTTGTTCACACACGAAAAATCCATCGTGAACCAGCGCGAAATTGGCTCCGACACGTCGTCTTACGAAAATGCGCTTACCAGCGCCATGCGCGAGGCACCGGACGTACTGATGATAGGTGAAATTCGCGACCGCGAAACCCTCAAGCACGCGCTAATCTTTGCCCAGACAGGCCACTTGTGTCTGTCCACACTGCACGCTAACAACAGCTATCACGCGCTGAACCGTATCGTTAACTTCTTCCCTTACGATGCGCGACAGTCAGTGCTTTCCGACTTATCTATGTGTTTGCGTGCGGTCATTTCGCAACGTTTGGTGCGCAATACAGATGGCAAGCAGATTCCTGCGGTGGAAATTTTGCTTAACACTTCGCTCATCGCCGACCTGATCAGAAACGACGAGATCGATAAAATCCGTGATGCTATTGGCCAGAGCATATCACCCGGTTCGCAAACCTTTGAGCAGGCGCTGTACAAACTGTTCAAGAGCGGGCGAATCACCAAGGAAGAAGCCATGCGCAACGCAGATTCCGCCAGCAATATTGCCAGCCTGGTCGACTACTCGCAAACCTCAAAAATAAAAGCATACAATCCTGATGATACAAACAAGGCAGTTCAGTCCGTCGCGGTCGATTTTGACGTTATCACGCTCAACCTTGACGAATCCAATCCACGCGCATGAAACTGTATGGCATCCCGAACTGCAACACTGTAAAGAAAGCGCGCACATGGCTGGAAGCGCACGGAGTAGCCTACGAGTTCCACGACCTCAAAAAACAGGGCGTCACATCTGCCATGTTGTCCGGCTGGCTCAAGCAAATCGGCTGGCAGAAATTGCTAAAGAAGACCGGGCCAACGTGGGGTCAGTTGCCCGACGCGGTGAAGGTTTCCATCAAGGACGACGCCTCGGCGCTGACGTTGATGCTGGAGAAACCTAACGTCATCAAGCGCCCGGTGCTGGAACGCAAAGACCGCGTACTGGCTGTCGGCTTTAACGAAACCGATTACGAAAATCTTGATTTATAAGCTTCGAACTATGAGCAATACATTAGAACTCACCCAACAACTCATCGCCCGCCGTTCACTCACACCGCAGGATGAAGGCTGCCTGTCCATCATTAGCGCACGCCTGGAGCCGCTCGGCTTCAAACTGGAAATGATGCGTTGCGGCGATGTGGATAACCTGTGGGCGCGACGAGGAAGCAGCCGCCCTGTGGTATGTTTAGCTGGCCACACCGATGTGGTGCCGACCGGCCCGGTGGACAAATGGCACAGCGCCCCATTCACCCCAACCGTGCGCGACGGCATGCTGTTCGGGCGAGGTGCATCCGACATGAAAGGCTCACTGGCCGCTTTCGTCACCTCCATAGAAAAATTTGTTGCCGCTCATCCTTCCCACAATGGCTCGATTGCTTTGCTGCTGACTTCCGATGAAGAAGGCATCGCCGTAGACGGCACGGTGCGCGTGGTGGAGGCGCTGCAAGCGCGCGGCGAAAAACTTGACTACTGCATCGTCGGCGAGCCCACTTCCGTCAACAAGACCGGCGACACCATCAAGAACGGGCGGCGCGGTTCGCTGTCTGGCACGCTCACCGTGAAAGGGGTGCAGGGGCATATCGCCTATCCGCATCTGGTAAAAAACCCCATTCACCTGGTCGCCCCCGCTATCGCCGAACTGACCGCGACCACCTGGGACAACGGCAACGAATATTTTCCATCCACCTCATGGCAAATCTCCAACATCCACGGCGGCACCGGGGCGACAAACGTGGTTCCCGGCACAGTGGAAATTCTGTTTAACTTCCGCTTCTCCACCGCCAGCACCGAGGATGGGCTGCAATCCCGTATGCATGAAATTCTCGACCGCCACAAACTGGAATATGATTTGAAGTGGGAGTTGGCCGGCAAGCCCTACCTCACCCCGCGCGGTAATCTGGTAGATGCCGTGGGCGCTGCCATAAAGCAAGTGACAGGAATCGAAACCGAACTCTCTACTAGCGGCGGCACTTCGGACGGTCGTTTCATAGCCAACATCTGCCCGCAAGTGCTTGAAGTCGGCCCGCTCAATGCGACCATCCACAAAATAAACGAATGCGTGTCGGTGGCCGATCTGGAAGCGCTGTCGGAAATCTATCGCCTGACACTAGAAAACCTCTTGGTGAAAAAGACATGAGTGCATTGCACAATTTTGGCGATACTGGAGAACTGTGCACTCTGCGCGACTGGCTGCGCTTCGCGGTAAGCGCCTTCAACGAAGCTCAACTTAGCTTCGGTCATGGCTCTGCCAGCGCCTATGATGAAGCGGCTTACCTCATTCTGCACACCCTGCACCTGCCGCTGGACACGCTTGAACCTTTCCTTGAAGCGCGCCTCACCCCACACGAAAAAAATGCGCTGCTCACTATGCTCGGCCAGCGCGTGGAAACACGGGTACCCGCCGCCTACCTGACGCACGAGGCCTGGCTGGGCGATTTTCGCTTCTACGTGGACGAACGCGTCATCGTGCCGCGCTCCTTCATCTCAGAACTGTTGCGCGAACAACTCAGCCCATGGATAGCCGAGCCGGGGGCTATCAACAGCGTGCTCGACCTGTGCACCGGCAGCGGTTGCCTCGCCATCATCGCCGCGCATGCCTTCCCCTATGCCGAAGTCGATGCGGTGGATATATCCCCAGATGCATTGACAGTGGCATACCGCAATATCGCCGACTACGGACTGCAGGATCGCGTGCATCCTGTCGCCTCAGACATGTTCGCCAATCTGAAAGGCAGGCAATACAACCTCATCATCAGCAACCCGCCCTATGTGGATGCCGAGTCAGTCGCGGCCTTGCCGCAGGAATACCGCCACGAACCGAAACTGGCTCTTGGCAGCGGACATGACGGGCTGGATGCCACGCGCGATATCCTCAAGCACGCCGCCAAGCATCTCACCGAAAACGGCATACTGATTGTTGAGATCGGTCACAACCGCGACGCGCTGGAAGCCGCCTGCCCCGACCTGCCGTTTACTTGGCTGGATGTGACGGCAGGCGATCAGTTCGTATTCATGCTGCATCGCAACGACCTGAAATATATAACTAAATAATTTCTAGCTGACCATGTTTGAGGCGACACAATGAAAATTGAAACCATCACTTTACGTGGATATAAATCCATAGCAGAACTGGAAGATTTTAAGCTACGTAATTTGAATGTACTTATCGGAGCAAATGGCGCGGGCAAGAGCAACTTTATCGGGGTATTTAAATTGCTGTCCGCCTTGGCGGATGGAAATCTTCAAACATTCGTACAAAAGCAAGGTGGTCCTGATGCTTTATTGCATCGTGGCCGAAAACATACCAAACAAATTGATGCAGAAATATATTTTGAACCAAACAGGCAATTCGGCGTACAGAATGGTTACCTCATAAGTTTGAGCCCAACTGCCGACAACCGTTTAATCTTCAACCGTGAATCAACATGGATTAGCGGCCAATATACAACTAAACCAATATCACTCGGAACTGCACATGATGAGGCAAAGCTGAGAGATGATCCGCAAACCGTTAGCACTTATGTACGACCTGCCATGCAGAGTTGGCGACAGTACCACTTCCACGACACCGGAGATTCTGCAGCAGTCAAAGGCCAGCACGGAAGCAATGAGAATCTGCGCCTTAAATCAGATGCAGCCAATCTTGCCCCCTATCTTGCCTGGCTACATAAATATTTTCCTGCAGCATTTCAGCATATTGTAGACACCATAAAACTTGCAGCTCCTTTCTTTGGTGGCTTTGTAATCCGCGACCCACTACCAGACAGAATAGAATTGGAGTGGTTCGAACAAAATGACCCTGACACACCGCATAAAGCGCATGTGTTGTCGGATGGTACGCTACGATTTATCTGCCTGACGACCTTGCTCATGCAACCAGTACAGCGGCTCCCCGATACAGTATTGATTGACGAGCCCGAGTTAGGCTTACATCCTTACGCCATCAGCCTGTTGACAGATATGCTAAAACAAGTCGCAGAAACCAAACAGGTAATCGTTTCCACACAGTCGGTTGAACTACTAAATGCTTTCGAACCAGAAGACGTAATTGTGGTTGAGCGCGAAAACGATGCTTCCACATTAAAGCGTTTAAACAAAGAAGAGCTACAGGATTGGCTAACAGAATATAGCCTCGGCGAAATGTGGAAACGAAACATTCTTGGCGGGAGACCTTAAGTGCTTGAGGTCATTGTTTTCACCGAGGGACAAACTGAAGAACAATTTATCAAGCGAATAGTCGCACCGTCGCTCCATGCACATCAAATCTTCTTGAAGCCGCAGACATTAAACACCTCTCAGGATGCAAAAGGTGGAGCGGTTAATTTTGATCGGCTCAAGTTCAACGCCAGAAATACCCTACGACAAAAACCTAATGCAATCTTAACCACTTTTCTCGACTTGTATGGACTAGACACCACTTTTCCAAACTTTATTGAGGCCAAGCAACTCTCTGATGTGTATGCCCGCACAACGCAATTAGAAATCGCGTTGCATCAGGCAATCGTCGGCCATATCGAATGTCATCCTGAGCGTTTCATCCCGCACATACAACCCTACGAATTCGAAGGTTTACTGTTCTCTGATGTGAACACTCTGATTTTTACGGAACCATCGTGGCAGAAATACTTACCTCAATTAAAACAAGTACGCGACGCCTTCGACACGCCTGAACACATCAACGATAGCTACGAAACAAAACCATCAAAACGCCTTGAAAACATCCTTGTGCCAAAATACAAGAAAACACGCCATGGGCCACTTGCCGCGCAAAAAATTACGCTGTCGGTTATGGAACGAGAGTGTGAGCATTTCAGAGGTTGGATGGATAGTCTTCGCAAACTGATTGACTGACTATTCAATGGCCGTTGACCACTACGAGAATTTTCCGGTTGCCTCCATCCTGTTGCCCAGGCACCTGCGGCGACCGGTGGAAATCATTTATAACTTTGCGCGCCAAGCCGACGACTTTGCCGATGAGGGCGACCTTCCAAACGAAGAACGCTTGGCAAAACTCGATGCCTTTCGCGCAGAACTTAATTGCATCGCCGATAAGGAAGCGCCGCAGACACCGCTGTTCCGCGATGTGGCAAGCATCGTTGCCGAGTACCAGTTGCCGCTGCAACTGTTCCACGACCTGCTCGATGCCTTTTCACAGGACGTGGTGAAGAAACGCTATGCGAATTTCGATGAACTACTCGATTACTGCCGCCGCTCAGCCAACCCGGTGGGCAGGCTATTACTGCATTTATACCAAGAAGCCACACCGCAGAACCTGATCTATTCCGATGCGATTTGCACCGCGCTGCAACTCATCAATTTCTGGCAGGACGTAAAGAAGGACTACACTATCGGGCGTATTTATTTGCCGCAGGATGAAATGGTGCGCTTCGACGTCACCGAAGCCCATATCGCGCAAGGCCTGCCTGACAAGGTCTGGCGCGACTTGATGCGCTTTCAGGTGGAGCGCGCGCGCGACATGATGAAGAGCGGCGCACCGCTCGGCACCATCCTCCCCGGTCGAATCGGGCTGGAAATGCGCCTGATTATCGCGGGTGGCAACCGCATCCTCGACAAGCTGCGTGCGGTCAATTTCGACATGTTCGACCGCCGCCCAGTGTTGCGCTTGCACGACTGGGTTATCATGCTGATGCAAAGTGCGCCGTATAATTTTTGAAACCAACCAACCCCTCCTAACCTCCCCTTTTCAGGGGAGGAATGTCGGTGCGCTGATTTCTCCTCCCCTGACAAGGGGAGGCCCGGAGGGGTTAATGTTTGACCGAAAACTGAAATGACCCCAGACCAATACTGTCAGGAAAAAGCCTCCGCCAGCGGCTCCAGCTTCTACTACAGCTTCAAGTTCTTACCTCCAGACAAGCGTCGCGCCATCACCTCGCTATATGCCTTCTGCCGCGAGGTGGACGATGTGGTGGACGAATGCTCGGATGAAAACGTGGCGCGCACGACGCTCAACTGGTGGCGCACCGAAGTGGCGGCCATTTATGCGGGCAAGCCGCAGCACCCGGTTGCTCAAGCGTTAGTGCCACTGGTCAAACAGTTCAACCTGCCGCAGGAACATCTGCTGGAAATCATAGATGGCATGGAGATGGATCTTACCCAGCACACTTATCCCGACTTCAAGGCGCTGCAACTGTATTGTTACCGCGTCGCCTCGGTAGTCGGTTTGCTGGCTGCGGAAATTTTTGGCTACACCGACCGCAAGACGCTCAAATACGCACACGATCTCGGCATTGCCTTCCAACTCACCAACATCATCCGCGACGTGGGCGAAGACGCGCGGCGCGGGCGCATCTACCTGCCGCTGGACGAACTGGTGCAGTTCGGCGTGCATACCGGCGATATCCTCAATGCGCGTGAGACAGAAGAATTTCACAAGCTAATGCAGTTCCAAATCGAACGCGCGCAACGTTTCTATCAACAGGCTTTAGCGCAACTACCCGCCGCAGACCGCAAAGCCCAGCGCACCGGCCTTATCATGGCGGCTATCTACCGTGTCACGCTGGATGAAGTGGTCGCCAGTGGCTGCCATGTGCTGAAAGAGCGCGTTTCGCTGACGCCGTTGCGCAAACTGTGGCTGGCTTATAAAACGTGGATGAAGAACTGAACAATGAGGCTTCCCCCAACCTAACCCTCCCCCGGAGTCCGATAAGCTTTTGGCCGGGCACCCGGGAGAGGGGACAATCGTCATTTCTACCATGAAAGAGAAATACCCTTTGAACACTGCCATTATCGGCGGCGGCTATGCAGGCATGGCAGCGGCGGCCACGCTGGCTAAACACGGCATCCCGGTCACGGTATTTGAAAGCTCCAAACAACTCGGCGGACGTGCGCGCGGCGTATCTCATGACGACACTAAACTGGACAACGGTCAGCACATCCTGCTCGGCTGCTATCGCCACACGCTGCAACTCATCGAACAAGTCGGCGGGAATATCGAGCACGACTTCCTGCGCCTGCCGCTGCAACTTGCCCTGCACAACCGCTTTGAACTGAAAGCCCCTCCCCTGCCCGCTCCGCTGCATCTGCTGGTCGGGCTGCTAACTGCTCATGGGCTGACGTTCGCGCAACGACTATCCGCCGCACGCTTCATGCTCACCATGCGTCGCATCAATTTTTCCCTGCCGCACGACATTAGCGCGTTCGAGTTGCTGCGCGCTCACAAGCAAGACGACGAACTGATCCGCCTGCTGTGGGAACCGATCTGTATCTCTGCACTCAACACCCCGGCCCACAAGGCTTCCGCCCAGATTCTACTGAATGTTTTACGTGACAGCCTGAACGGATCGCGCAAATATAGTGACTTGCTGCTGCCGCGCGTGGATTTCTCCACGCTGTTCCCAGATCGAGCTGCGGAGTATGTAAAGCAACATGGAGGCACTGTATTCACTTCATGTAGCGTGGAAGCCATCGTCCCGCATGACAACGAAATTGAATTGCTCACTACGAGTGGTACACAACACCACAGCCACGTCATCTGCGCCGCCTCACCAGCTTCATCTGCACGCCTGTTGCGCGCTGTGCCGCAACTTGCACCCATCGCCGCGCAGATCGAGGCATTGACCTTTCAGCCCATTTACACTGTGTATCTGCAATACCCAGCAACGGTGCGCCTTCCCCATGCCATGCTGGGCTTCGACTGCGGTTTTACACAATGGTTGTTCGACAAGGGACAGATCTCAGGACATCACGGTCTCCTCGCCGCCGTCATCAGCGCAGAAGGACGACATCAGGAATTGGAACACGGACAACTTGCGCAAAAAGTCGTGCAGGAACTACGCGAACAACTGGGTATCACCGCAGCGCCGTTATGGCACCAAATCATCGCCGAAAAGCGCGCCACCTTCTCTTGCGAACCCAACCTCTCTCGCCCCACACACAGCACGCCGCTGGACAACCTGCTGCTGGCGGGCGATTACACGGCAGGCGATTATCCGGCCACGCTGGAAGGGGCGGTAATGAGTGGGATCAGGTGCGCGGAAGCAATATTGAACCTTAGGCACGGCACATGAAGCTTGTATCCTCTCCGTGCCCCTGTGCCCGGCTAATCATTGTTTCCGGATTCAAATAGAAAGCAGATGAAAATTCATCTTGCTGTAAATTGCAAGTTCTCGCAAAATAGCGTCGTATAAGGGATATTTTTCCACCCCGGAGTAAAAATGAGCGAAACAGACAGCATCACTGATGCCATCCAGGCAAGCCTAGCTAACTTCACACAGCGAATTGAAGAGGTGTCCAACCACCAGTTCAACGAGATGCGGAAATGTTCATTTTTCGACCCTATCCCAAGTGAATGTCTGGCTCAGATCGCCAACGAATCGGAAGTCAAAACAGTTGCCAAAGGAGCGCGCATCACCACGGAGGGTGACACGATGGACGCGTTCCACGTCCTCATGTATGGCACCGCCACGGCCTACGTCCGTAACAAGGTCGTAGGCGTCATACGCAGCGGGGAATGCATCGGGGAAGGAACTTTCTTCGGTAATGAAAGGTTTACGCGGTCAGCAACGGTCATTACGGATGGAGAAGTCATCGTAGTGGAAATCAGGAAAAGTGTCGTGGATAAAATGGAAGGTGAGGTTAAATCTTATATGGACAGGGCCTTGCTTCTGGCACTGTTCAAGAAATTGCAAGCCGCCAACAAGAAAATCGAAGAACTGCTACGGGATAAAGAAAACTATAAAACCCAGCAAACAATTCCAATTTCTATCCCAAAGTGATGTTTTCAAGTGCCATCAGGATAAGTTCTTCTTGTTTCATATTGGAAACGGAATAAAGCGCACATATGACGGACCGCACAGCGGTTCCGCCAAACAGCTTCAATCTGGGGCAGAAATTCCCTGCGAGGTATCCACTACTCCTCCCACCCGCTGGCTTCTCGCCTCGTACAGGCATATACCTGCGCTTACCGATACATTCAAACTGGCTA
Source organism: uncultured Gallionellaceae bacterium (assembly GCA_964480365.1). GTDB lineage: Bacteria > Pseudomonadota > Gammaproteobacteria > Burkholderiales > Gallionellaceae > CAIQPV01. Next base: position 17,227 of record CAYZPM010000013.1, on the reverse strand, counting down.
CACTGCCCAGCATCGGGATGCTTACCAGTTGGTCGCAGGTTTCGCGGGTTAAACGGCGCAATCCTTCCCCCTCTGCTCCAAGAACCAATGCCAGCGCATCGGAGTGGTAGAAGTTGTTAAGGTCATTCTCGGCATCACTATCGGCACCCACCACCCAGATGTCACGCTCTTGTAATTCACGCAGGGTACGGGCTAGATTGGTGACGGTGATATAAGGCACGGTTTCAGCCGCGCCGCAGGCGACTTTCTCAACAGTGGCGTTTAGCCCCACTGCACGGTCTTTCGGGGCAATGACGGCATGGGCGCCAAAGGCATCAGCACAGCGCAGGCAGGCACCGAGATTATGCGGGTCTTGCACGCCGTCGAGCACCAGCAGCAGCGCAGGTTCGGTAAGAGTGTCCAGCACATCGTCCAGATTCACCACCTTACGCGCCACATCCACCCGAGCTGCAACGCCCTGATGGCTGGCGTTCCCAGCCATTCCGTCGAGGCGTTTACCTTCCACCGGCACGATACGTACGCCGTTGTTTTCTGCCAGCTTGAGCAGGTCGCGTGCACGCGCATCGTGGCGTTGGGTATCCACGTAAATTTCCAGGACGCTGTCGGCATGTTGGCGGATACGTGCGGTAACGGCATGGAAGCCATGAATAATACGGGTTTCAGCCATGATGCTTGTTCTCTTTCTTTATATTAGTGCTAATTCGTCATTCCCTCGAAGGCGGGAATGACGATGCTATTGGTTGCTGGTAAACAGGCTAATGGCGCGGCTTCTTGGAAGCGGCCTTTTCCTTCGAAGCAGGTTTCTTCTTCGGAGCGGTATCGCCCCACGCGCCTGCTCCGGCAATTTTTCCTGCGGCGGTTTTAATTCCGTTTTCTTCGCCTTCTACGCTTTCCAGCACGAAATCAATTTTGGTGCTTTCCATGTCCACGCGCACGACCTTCACGCGCACTCGATCTCCCAAGCGGTAACGCTTGCCGGTGCGTTCGCCCAGCATCTGGTGCTTGGCGGGATCGAAGTGGAAATAATCCGTACCGAGTTCGGATACATGCACCAGCCCTTCGGTGTAGATGTCATCCAGCGCCACAAACAAGCCGAAGCCGGTAACCGAGGAGACGGTGCCGTCGAACACGCTGCCGAGATGGTCGCGCATGTAGAAACATTTCAGCCACGCTTCCACGTCGCGCGTGGCATCATCGGCACGGCGCTCGGTCAGCGAACAATGGATACCCAACGCATCCCATTTTTCATGCGGTTTGTATTGCTTGCCGTTAAGCACGGCCTTGATGGCGCGATGCACCAACAGGTCGGGATAGCGGCGGATGGGCGAGGTGAAATGCGCGTAAGCTTCATAGCCCAATCCGAAGTGACCGGCGTTGTCAGGACAATAGCGCGCCTGACGCAGCGAGCGTAGCATCACAGTTTGCAGCAAAGGAGCATCGGGACGCCCCTTGATCTGCTTGAGCAGCTTGGCGTAATCGCCCGCTTCCGGCTCATCGCCGCCGCCCAATTGCAGGCCGAATTCCTTGAAGAACTCGCGCACTGCTTCGAGTTTTTCCGGCGTTGGACCTTCATGCACGCGGTACAACACAGGATGTTGGTGATCGCGCAAAAAACCCGCAGCGCACACGTTGGCGGCCAGCATGCATTCTTCGATCAGCTTATGCGCGTCGTTCCGCACTACCGGTATGATGCGGTCGATCTTGCCGTTTTCGTTGAATATCATCTGCGTCTCGATGGTCTCGAAATCAATTGCGCCGCGTTTCTCGCGCGCTTGCAGCAGCGTCTTGAACAAGGTGTACAGGTGATTGATGTGCGGCAGGACGGCAGCGAATTGCTGCGCCGTTTCGCCTTGCGGATTGGCCAGCATGTCTGCCACTTGATTGTAGGTCAAGCGCGCATGAGAGAACATCACTGAAGGATAGAAACGGTACTTTTCGATGTCGCCGTCGGCGCTGATCTGCATGTCGCACACCATGCACAGGCGCTCGACATTCGGATTGATAGAACAAAGACCATTGGACAATTCTTCCGGCAGCATCGGGATCACGCGACGCGGGAAATACACCGAATTACCACGGTTCAGCGCTTCTTTGTCCAGCGCATCGCCGGGTTTCACATACGAACTCACGTCGGCAATCGCCACCACCAACCGAAAACCTGAACCGGATGGTTCGCAATACACCGCGTCGTCGAAGTCGCGCGCGGTTTCGCCATCTATGGTCACCAGCGGCAAATTGGCGACACTCTCGCGCCCGGCGTACTCGTCGGGCGATACGACAGGCGCAAACTTTTTGGCCTGTTGCTTGGCATCCGCAGGAAATTCATTCGGCAGATCGTGCTTGCGCAAGGCAATCTCGATTTCCATGCCGGGATCGGCGTAATTACCCAGCACTTCTACGACACGACCGATGGGCTGCGCGTGCTTGCTGGGCTGTTGCATAATCTCCAGTACCACCACCTGCCCTACCTGCGCATTGCTACGTTCGCTGGGCGCAACCAGAATGTCCTGACTGATGCGGCGATTCTCCGCCACCACGAATTGAATGCCATGTTCCTCATACAAGCGCCCGACCAGACGCGTCGTACCATGCTCCAGCACCTCAACAATACTGGCTTCACGCCGACCGCGCCTATCCATGCCGCTCACGCGGACCATCACGGTATCGCCGTGCAAAGCCTTATGCATTTCCTTTGCGCTCAGCACGAGATCGGCGCTGCCGTCTTCAGGAATCAGGAAGCCAAAACCATCGGGATGGCCTTGCACCTTACCCTTGACCAGGTCGAGCTTATCCATCACACAGATGGCCCGCTTGCGGTTGCGCATGATCTGGCCATCGCGCTCCATGGCGCGCAGCCGACGGTTAAACAAATCTTCTTCATTTGGCTCGATATGCAACTGGCCGCACAGATCTTCTTCATCTATCGGCACCCCCTTTTCGGCCAGCAATTGCAGGATGTATTCCCGGCTGGGCAAAGGGTTGTCGTACTGTTCGCGCTCGCGCTCCAGAAACGGATCAAGTTCGCGGATGTTCTTTTTCTTGTTTTTCATTGACACAAAATCCTATAACGATTAAATTACGCGCCCTCAGCAATGCCCGGATGGCGGAATTGGTAGACGCGCACGGTTCAGGTCCGTGTGCCGCAAGGTGTGGAGGTTCGAGTCCTCTTCCGGGCACCATCAAAACTCATGTAAACCGCGCCACCACTTGATTTAAAGCTGGCGCGGTTTTTTTATATGCCAAAACTATACCAAACGGATTCCACAAATTTTGGATTCTAAAAACGCTGCACATTCTAACCTAAGTCAGCACTCTTAGCGCGACGCATCATCCCACTACCGGCATATTGTATTCCCCCTGCGTACTGAAATTGCCGCCGAACTGCGCCAGTGGCAAAGAATTTCTAGCGGCAAAGTCTGGACAGTTTTTCCTGAACGGAATTTAAATCTTCCAAGCTCTGTTGCTCATTTTGGGGTTTGTTTCCAGGCGCTAGATCGGCGGAAAGGTTACTCGTAGCAACGCCCCTCCCAAATTGGGTCCTTTTTCAATCGTAATTGATGCATTATGGTTAAAGGCGATTTCACGCACGATGGCCAAGCCAAGCCCGCATCCATCAACGCCGGTTGTGTCGAATCGGTAAAACCGCTCGAATATCCGTTCATGTTCTTCTTTGGGGATTCCCGGCCCACTATCTTCAATCTCCCAACTTGTGCCGCCACAACGTACGGTAACGACTCCTCCACAGGGGGTGTAACAAATGGCATTGTCAATCAGGTTGTTGGCTAATTCTTCCAGCCAAATGGGGTTTCCCATTACCTTGGCCGTGCTCAACTCAAAACCGAGATCAATATTGCGCGCAAGTGCCAGAGGCATCCAGCGTTCTGCCGCATCTCTGGTCAACTCGGCAAGATCGACCATCTTCAGAGAATGTATTTGTTGAGGTTCAAGACGGCTCAATGTCAGAAGCTGGTGCGCCAGGTGAGTAATCCTGCACGTTCCCGTGACAATCCTTTTCAGGGATTCACCCGGATCGGAAGAGCGCAGTGCTACCTCGGCCTCGGCCTGTAGTGCTGCGATCGGGGTGCGCAACTGGTGCGATGCGTCAGCAATAAAGCGCTGGTTAGCATCCAAAGACTGGGAGAGGCGGGCCAGCAATGCATTTACTTCTGTAAATATGGGATGAATTTCTTCCGGTATATCTTTCAGGGGCAGTTGGCTTAGGTCAGTATGAGTTCGCCGCACCAACTCTTCGCGTAGAGGCTGAATGGACGCAAGTCCACGGCGAACGCTTCTGAGTATCATGAAAACGGCTACGATAATCAACAACCCTTCCGGCACTAACATGGCCAATACAATTTCACCCACGAGCCAATCTCGCTTCAGTTTTGTTTCAGCAGATAGAATGATGAACGGGGTTCCATTGTGTTCACCTGACAAGGCTGCAACTCGCACCGCATTGCCATTGATCTTGCCATCGTAGTAGAGCTTCCCATCTTCGAATGGCCTGGCGGGGCGCGGCAACTCGATATTGCCCGCTATAGTTTTTCCATCTGAATCGAGAACTTCGTAAAACAACTTGTCGTAGCCATCTACCAACAGGACTTTTTCGGCAATTGCGGGTAGCTGTAGGTGCAATTTGTTGTCTATGGTTTCGACTTGACTGGCGAGGGCAAGGGACACGTCCATCAAGGATCTATCGTAAGCTACTGTGGCCGCGCTGTGGGCGACAAAATAAACCACGCCGCTCCCGGTGATAAGGATTGCTGCCATCAGCGGCAACAATTGCCGGAGCAGTTGCCGCGCAAGACTAGGTTGTCTGATCTTCATCTGTTCCCAAGCTGTAGCCAAGGCCTCGCACAGTTCGAATAATCACTCCTGATCCTTCCAGTTTGGCGCGCAACCTCGAAATTACTTTTTCCACGGCATTAACGGAATTTATATCGTCTTGCCAGCCATAAAGCGTTTGCAATAGCTGCTCTTTGGTAACAATGCGGTGAGCGCGGTGAGCGATGCACTCCAGAGCGGCCAGTTCTCTGGAGCTTAATTCGAGTGGTCTATCATTAACCAAGGCGCGGCGACCCGCAGTATCGATACGTAAAGCACCAATGCTTATTTCCGAGTCGGCAATGCCATGACTACGGCGTATGAGGGAACGGATGCGTGCTTCCAGTTCGTTCAGCGCAATGGGTTTGACCACATAGTCGTCCGCACCCAAGTCGAGAAGGCGGACGCGTTCATCCACAGCCTCCCGTGCCGACAATACAAGAACGGGGGTATGCTTACCGGATGTGCGCAGACGGCGCAGTACATCCGCACCGTCCGCATCTGGCAAGCCAAGATCAAGCAACACAACATCATAGCTTTGGCCCAAGAGCCAACTATCCGCTTCGCTATAATTTCTAGCCCAATCGATCACATATCCCGCTTGCTGGAGCGCGCGACAAATTACGTCGGCCAAGGGATGGTTGTCTTCAACTAACAGCAGGCGCATGTGTGATTAGGGAATTGTCAGCCAGAGCGCCCATGATACCAATTTCGATTATGGAACGGTAAGACCTTAAACAAAGCTAACCATTATTTATTTGCGGAACATGCAGCAAACTATTGTGCCGCAGACTTTTGCTTGGGCAAGTGGAATTTTAATATCGGGATTGAGATTGCAGCTTCACGAGTCTGAATTTAACGCACCCATATCATCTTCAGGGCATTTCGGTCTTGTTCTCAATGAACAGGGCATGGGAAACATTGTGTACCATTTCGGCCAGAGCTTTGTCGTCTGATCCACCACTAACCGAGGGATGGGTATCCATTGTCATTTGGTAGGCGCCATTCAAATATAGTTTCACTTCGGCTCTAAGATAAGTTACCGAATTGGTCGGAGCCGGGAAGCCATTATGTACTCCACCTTCCCATACCTTGCGCAAGGTCTTGAACGACCAGACTACCCGGTTAGGTGCATGTTCCACTCCCGGTTCACCCGCTGCAAAATGCCAAGGAGCTGCGGTCTCCTCTTGCATTTTCCGGGCTAAATAGGTGGCCAATTGCGCCTGCGTAAAGCCGGGAACCTTCCCCGATACTTCGATCACGACAGTATTAGAATCAAGTGCAGAGGATTGGGGCGCGGCTCCGGCAATATCGCTCAGGATGAATGAAAAAATAATCGCCGTTGTCAGAAATATTCTAGCCATATACATAATGCCCTTTGAGATTCAAAAGATGAACATCCAAATCAGGTGTTGCATCAATAAATTAAAACTCTTTATGCACTCGAACCCCGAAAATATTGACCGGCCCCCGATCCTGGTTGTATGCAGGATTGACGACGTACTGATAGTTCAGGGTTAGCATCAAATGATCAACTCCAGGCACGGAATAGGAATAATAAGTTTCCATGATCTTCTCCGAACCGTAATTCAGATGCCCATCTCCAATCAGGATTCCTAATCCCCCGGCTGCAAAATAATTGCGCGCATCGTTAGACAGCCCGTTGGCGACCGCAGCAAAGCCGATCGTGTCATCGTGACGCCACCAACGGTCACCTTTCAGGGATAGGCCTGCGGCAAGCGATTGGTTGATCTCGGTGAAGTCGTCTGCTTCCTTGCTACCGTTGTTCATGCTGGCGCGGGCAAAAATTCCCAGATCGGAAGATATTTCCTGTTCGAGGTTGAGTGCGACGCCCGGTCGCGAGCTGAAGCGCCGAACGAGCGAAGTATCCGGTGTCGGACTGCCCGTTTGCTGCTGGAGTTGCAAGGCGTCCGCGTAACTTCCAAATCTGCCTTGATTGACAAAGCCCAATAGCTTTATTTTGCCGGGGTGTTCCGACAGTTGATATCTCTCCTCCAATTCGCCGACCCACTCATACTGGCTGAATTTCGGATCCAGATTTACGGTATTCGGGACCGTAGAAAGATCGAATAGACCGCCGCGCAACGTCCACCGAGATTGTGTCCATTCGATAGATGCCCCTTTGGAAAATCCCCACGCATCAGCCGCATAGTCGAATGCTCCTGATTCCACAATTGACCAGTTCATAAAGTCCGATCTGGGATCATGCGCGTAGGTATTGGTGTCGAACACGTCGGTAACGGAAAACTTGCCTATGGTCAGGATGACGTTGTCGGCTGATTGGGTGCGCCCCAACTGATTGGCCGCAGGAGCGATGGTTTGCTCTTCTCCTCCCATATTGAAAACTTGCCTATAAAACAGTCTAGGCAACCGGAGATAGGGAGAGTTTGCCCCGACCTTGTAGGCTTCTCCACTCGGAAAACCTGCTACGCCCAAGGTATTGCTTAAACCAAATCCTTGGTCGATTTCCGGATTTGCCCAAAGTTCGCCGCCCCAGACACGCATCCCGACAAACAACGTCAAATCGGTCGTCATAGCGTTGCTGCTATTCGGACTTAAACTGTTTTGCCCAGTGTAAGGCGCCGTGAAAGCAGGATGCCATTGTGTGACGCCCGTAAATTGACCATACATGCCCCATGTTTCTGGAGTAACTGGCGCAGCGGTTGAAGCCTGAACGGCTGGCGAGACTTCGATTGCAGCGTAATTGCCATTAGATGAGCTTGTACCTTGCACTTCTGATGGCTCAGCTATCGCAACTTGGAAAGAACAGCAATAGAACCCACACAGCAAGCCCGTTAAGGCTTGCCGTGTCGTGAAAGTTTTGCGATGCCCTAGCATGGTATATCCGGTTATCAAATTAAGCAGCATCGTATAATATTAAATTAATGTTACATCAATATTGCGGCTTAAGACCGCCAATGAGTCCTCAACGCAACTAATCCTTCCGAACCTTGGAGTTTACAATCTTGAGGTTTTTCATTGTGTGTCATTTCCATTACAGGAATACGACATGCATTCCCGTCGATCGCGGCGACTGATGCGGCAAGCGACTTACTTTGTCGCTTCGGATTTACCCACACAAGCGCTGGATAGGCGCAACGGAACCTGTCAGCGCGGGATGCCCCCTCCTCCTCTTCCTCTTCCGGCTCAATTTCTGCAAGCTGCGACTTTCCGCTGGAAAGTGCGAGGATTAGTGATACATCCATTTCCCTTACGTCGCCCCAGGCACAAACAAGACGACCTTCTTTATTTTTGATCCAACGAATGAACAGCATGATGCACCTCCACAAGGCTATGAAACTATGCTTGGGGGCGGAAACGGCCAGTATCGGAAACGTTCACCGCCAAAATGGCGGCGCGTTACAAGGAATGAAACGCGCTACCTCGTTTTTGAATCAACGAGGCAGCGGCATGAGACTAACTCAGGGCGTACTCGTCGATTCAGCTTTTAGATCGACTGCAAGTGTCCATGATTAGCTTCTAGAAATGAGAGGATCGCACTTTACGCCTTTGGATTTGCTGCTGCAAGTAAAATTTCAGTAAAATTTCGAGTTATGTGTTTGCGAGGAAATAACGCGTGATGTTCGCAATTTATTGTGTGTATTTTGTCTTCCATGGTTCATCGAAATGACCACACGTTATCAGTTGCCTTGCAAACATAACGAAAAGGCCATCCACAGTTTTATTTTTCTCCATTTTCAGGCCGAAATATATTTTGTTTATGAATTCGCTTGACGGTATCTACTAAAGCAGCGTAAAACGCACATTGGCATTTGATTCAAAGTTTTTGCAGTACTGGTTTTCCATGTGCAATCTTTCGATTCAAATAGTTCTGCGGGAGTTTTTCCCGTTTTTTAATAAAGGAAGTAATTACATGGCAACTGGTACAGTTAAGTGGTTCAACGATGCAAAGGGTTTTGGTTTTGTCACTCCTGATGATGGCAGCGAAGATCTATTTGCGCACTTTTCCGCAATCAATATGAACGGTTTCAAGACACTCACAGAAGGCCAAAAGGTTACGTTTGACGTGACTCAAGGTCCTAAGGGTAAGCAAGCATCCAACATTCAGGCTCCTTAATCGGTTCTTGAGTTGGTTAAAAGCCCGGCACGAAAGTGCCGGGCTTTTTGTTTGGCGTGAAAAACTGCATGGGGCTATTTTCGATACTTGCGTATCAAACTGATCCGCACGTAACATTGAGGCGGAGAATGCACTATCCCTACCCATGGACCACAAGGAGTATCCAATGAAACTGCTAGGCACCAACACCAGCCCTTATGTGCGCAAAGCACGTCTGGTACTGCTGGAGAAGAATATCTCGCACGATTACGTCATTGATCCGCCGCGCGAGCCGGGGAGTCAGGTGGTGCGGGTCAACCCGCTGGGGCGTATCCCGGCGCTGATTCTGGACGACGAGACTTGCGCGTTCGATTCGCCGGTGATCGCCGAATACGTCGATACGCTGAACGACAATCCCATCCTGATTCCGCGCAACGATGCGAAGGCAAGGATGCGCGTCAAGCGCTGGGAGGCGTTAGCAGATGGCATCGCAGATTCCGCAGTAGTGGTGCGCACCGAGGTCATCCGCCCGGCGGACAAGCAGGATGCCGACACCATCAACCGTCACAACAACGCCATCACCCGCGCGCTGGCTTATGCGGCGGAGCAATTGGGCGCACGCGAGTGGTGCGAGGGAAATGCCATCACGCTGGCCGATCTGGCGCTGGTGAGTGCCTTGGTTTACCTCGATCTGCGCCAGGCCGAACGCGACTGGCGTAGCGCCCATCCCAACCTGGCATCATGGTTCACCCGCATGAGCGAGCGCGCCAGCGTGCGCACCGCACTGAAAGATTGAGCGCAGCTTGACGCACCGCAATGGTGCGCCAATATGGTGCGTCATGAAGTTTTGCGCACCATATTGGTGATTATTGTCGCCTTGTTTTGCTACGGCGCTTATAAAAGGTATTTATAAATCAGTGACAAGCTAGACTGGAACGAGATTTGCATGCTGCTTCCCGGTTTGCACTATATAGGGGAAAAGTATGGAAAATTTGGGTAGCCTGAAATCGAGCAGCGATGCTCTATTTATCTTGCTTGGCGCCATTCTGGTGCTGGCAATGCATGCCGGATTTGCGTTTTTGGAACTGGGCACGGTGCGCAAAAAGAATCAGGTGAACGCACTGGTTAAGATACTTACCGATTTTGCTGTTTCGACGCTGGCGTATTTTTTCATCGGCTACGGCATCGCATACGGCGTCAACTTCTTCAACGGCGCAGAAGACCTCGCGCAGAAAAATGGTTATGAACTGGTCAAATTTTTCTTCCTGCTGACCTTTGCCGCAGCCATCCCCGCCATTGTTTCAGGCGGCGTGGCCGAACGCGCGCGTTTCAATCCGATGTTGGCTGCAACCTTCCTGCTGGTCGGCTTCGTCTATCCGTTCTTCGAGGGCATCGCCTGGAACCATAGATTCGGTGTTCAGGAGTGGCTGAACGCCTCATTCGGCGCGGAGTTCCACGACTTCGCCGGTTCCGTGGTAGTGCATGCCGTGGGTGGCTGGATAGGGCTGGCTGCAGTGCTGCTGCTCGGTGCGCGGCGCGGACGTTACGGCAAGGAAGGGCAAATCTCAGGACACCCGCCTTCCAGCATTCCTTTTCTCGCGCTCGGTGCGTGGATACTCACCGTGGGCTGGTTCGGCTTCAACGTGATGAGCGCGCAAACCATAGACAAGATCAGCGGATTGGTCGCGGTCAACTCGCTGATGGCGATGGTGGGCGGCACGCTGGTCGCCCTGTGGGCAGGCAAGAACGACCCCGGCTTCGTGCATAACGGTCCGCTTGCCGGACTGGTAGCGATATGCGCCGGTTCAGATCTGATGCACCCCATCGGTGCGTTAGTAACTGGCGGCATCGCAGGCGGCCTGTTCGTGTGGATGTTCACCCTGACGCAGAACCGCTGGAAGATAGACGACGTACTAGGCGTGTGGCCGCTACACGGTCTGTGCGGCGCATGGGGCGGTATTGCGGCGGGTATCTTCGGCGCAAAGGCGCTGGGAGGCTTGGGCGGCATTAGTTTCATATCCCAACTCATCGGCACGCTCATGGGCATCGCCATTGCATTCGGCGGCGGTTTTGTTGTTTATGGCGTGATAAAAAAAGTGGTCGGCATCCGCCTCGACCCGGAAGAAGAATTCAGCGGCGCGGATTTGAGCATACATAAAATCACGGCAACACCTGAGCGCGAGTCAGGCTGGTGATAGTAATCGCGAGCAATAAGGTCTGTCTGGATCAATAGATTTGATAAATCAGAATCTCACGCATTCTGTCTGGATGCGTTGCATAGGACTATGCCAAGTCATTATCTATTTGTTCATTGATGCGATCCAGCAGAGGGCGCATTGAGCTTACGATATCATAGGCTTGCTCTATGCTCCCTCCATTTCCCCCAATATCTTCCAGTGCTTGGCACAGGTTGCAAAAACCTATCGCGCCCACCATTCTGGCGGGTGACTTATTGTGGTGTCCCAATGTGCTGAGTGCCACTAAATCTTTTCGTTCCAGCGCCGATTCGATATCGTTCATATCTTTCCTAGCTGATTCCAGAAATCTAAGGGCAAACTTGCGCATCTCGAATTTATTATCACCTATCAGTTCAGCCAGCACCGACAGGTCAATTATGTTTGGGTCCCCTGCCCACGTCGTTGCGACGGACAATCTGGAAGGCAGGTCGGACAAAGGTATCTGTCGCGACTGTATTGAAAGCCAATTGGCAAGCATGGCATAAAGCGTATTGGGCTTGAAAGGTTTGCTGATGTAGTCATCCATCCCGGCGGCAATACACCGCACACGATCCTCATTCGATGCGTTGGCGGTCATGGCAATCACCGGCATTTTAGCCAGCGCAGGATTAGAGCGGATTAGCCGTGTCGCTTCAAAGCCGTCCATTAAAGGCATCTGTATATCCATCAACACACAGTCAAAATGCTCCGTAAGCAACAGATCCATTGCCTCTTCCCCATTTTTGGCAACGCATACGATAGCGCCGACATCTTCAAGGAATTCGGTTGCCACCTGCTGGTTGAAAAGGTTGTCCTCTGCCAGAAGGATACGCACCCCGTTTAACATGGTCGGCGGAAAATCTGCCTTACTTCCCTGCATTGATTTATGAGGCTTGGTGCCTTTGCCAAGCCGTACGGTGAGCCAAAAGGTACTGCCATGGCCCGGAATGCTATCCACACCTACCTCCCCCTCGTCCATCATCGCCACCAATTGCTTGCTGATGGCAAGCCCGAGACCCGTGCCTCCATAATTGCGGGTAGTGGAAGCGTCCACCTGCTGGAATGGCTGAAATAACTTGGCTTTGTCTTCATCGCTTATACCAATGCCGGTATCCTGAACTTCGAAGCGTACCAGCGTGCCGTTTTCGTTCTCTCCAATTTTCTTGGCGCGGACGATAATGCTGCCTGTTGCAGTGAACTTGATGGCATTGCTGGCGTAGTTGATGAGTACCTGATTAATCCGTCGTGGATCACCACGCAGATTGTTCGGGATGCCGGGATCAATATCAAAATCGAATTGAAGCCCTTTTTCTATCGCCTTTTCGGCAATCATGTTATTGAGGTTATTAAAGGTGCCACTCAAGTCGAAATCAACCGATTCTATCTTGATTTTCCCGGCATCAATTTTGGAGAAATCCAGAATGTCGTCAATGATGCCAAGAAGATGCAAGCCAGAAAAATGGATTTTTTCAAGATAGTCACGATTCTTGGGATCGGCTTCTGTATTAAGTGCCAAGTGCGCCATACCGAGAATACTGTTCATCGGTGTGCGGATCTCGTGGCTCATGTTGGCAAGAAACTCGCTTTTAGCGCGGCTGGCCGCCTCAAGCGCCTTCTCACGCTCGCGTTGTTCGGTAACATCTTGAACCGCACCGAACATTTTCAGAGGACGCCCTTGAGCATCGAAATTCAGCTTACCAAATCCATGCAGCCAGCGTTCGACCTGATCGTCGTGACGGATGATACGGTATTCCTTATCGAAGGCCTTGCCTTGTCCAAGGACTTCGTTCCTGAAGTAGTCGACCATCATCGTGCGGTCGTCGGGATGTATAAGAGCCGCCCATCCCGCTACAGAGCGTTCGTATGTTTCGTTTATCCCAAACAACTTATCAAGCACGTCCGAGCTTACCCATAACCCGGTGGGAACATCCAGCACATAAGTGCCCAAGCCCGCAATGATCTGCGTCTCTCTGAGTGATTCTTCGCTTTCGCGCAACACATCCTCGCTGTGTCGCCGCAGAAGATTCATTTTCTCGATCAAAACCGCATTGCGCGCCACGGTGTAAATCCAGAACAATGCCAAAGCTGTAATCAGTCCGGCCAAACCCGAAAGGCCCAGCACACTCCATTGTGTCCACCAAGGAGCGCGCCGCTCCAGAAATGCCAGCATCCAGTCTCCCGCTGGATCATCCCACTCCAATGGGAGGCTGCGCAAAGTGTAGGTCACGCCATCAATGCTGGTTTCCGGCATATCCAGCGTAAATGGCAGAGGCGGTGGGATAGGCTGATCAAATACATTACCAAATTGCCTGTTGCGCTGAATATCGGCAATTCGATTGACGCTCATCTCGCCAGTCATGCGGAACAACCAGTCTTCACGGCTCGTAGCAAACACCACGCCTTGCGGCGACAACAATACGGCTGTGCCATCGGTCCAGGTTTTAAGAAGCGCGTCCAACTTATCGGCTCCGACTTTGACCACTACTGCCCCGATCGCCCCTGACATGTTATTCATTGCAGAGCGCAATGGTGCAGCGAGATAAATACCGCGATCAGTGCTAATGTTGCCCACGGCTGGATACACATTGGGAGTTCCCTGTATCGCCAGTTGCACATAGGGGCGATAAGACTGATCACTTCCGGTCCCATGCGAATTGTCCTTGCTGCTATATGCGACGATTACGCCTCGCCTATTTACCAGAAAAACAATGTCGGCAATATACAGCGTGCGTAAAGTATCCAGTGCAGACAGGACTTCGGGTGCATCGGGCGGCAGCTTCCCCAGAGCCAGTTGTTTGGCCTCTTGGTTCACCAATCCGAACAAAATCGCAGCGCCCATCGCACGGCTATTTACCGTACCGCCTTCCAGAGTGGCTACGTAAGTTCCGAGCGCCTTGACTAACGGTATCTCGCGATTCGCTTCAATATTGCGGTTAACCAGCCAGGCCACTGCGGACATTACCAGCAGCACCTGCAGCGTGCAAATCGCCTTATAAATGCCCGGATACTGAACAATCCGGTTCAGATAATTCATACAAATATCCAGGGCAATTAGAACACCTTGTCGTAAGAAACAGTCAGCAAACGCGAACTGCCGTAAAGCGGAGTGAATCCCGGATCGCTATGGTCGCTCGTGCTGTCGAATTGCAATTTCAGATCGCTTGAGGTTGTCAGGTCATAGCGCAGGCTCAACGAATAGGTCTGTTGACTATTTGCGATGCTTGTTGGCGCCCCTGGCAGGACACCTTCTGATACCACCTTACCCCAGTATTCTCCCCACGTAGCCATCGGCAGCCACTTGCCATAGCGATAACCGACCGCAAGATTTTGGGCATAATCCTTGTAGGTCAGTCCGGGGTGATCGATATTAATTAACTCATAGTAAAGCTGCCAGTTCTGGTAATCAGCTTTTGTGGTTAATCCGTATACACGTTGTTTCGCGATTGGAGCCAATGTTGGCGGTAGGTCGTAAGCCATGTTAGTGAAGTCAAAGGTATTGCTGACAGCTTGATCTTGAGTGTTGGATTGCATGTACACGACTCGGGTTTCAAACCAATCCTTGGACAATGTCAGATAACTGCCAAGGATATTCGTCCAATTCACGTTGGTGATGCTTTGGGCACCGTTGCCATAGACTTTCCAGTATCCACTATTATTGTTGTGTTCGTTCCCGCCCCACAGGCTGGCGATTGCCGACCAGTCACCAAATTGATCCTGATACCTCATGCTGGCACCGGTATAGTTCACCGCCTGCCAGCCGTAGAGCCATGTTGGCAGGTGCGTCCAAGGGAGAGCAAACCCAATGTCTTGTGAATCGGAGTAATAGAACATCGGCAGTCGCTGAAGACCAGCCTGGAGAGTTATTTTATTATTCAGTTTATAGCTGCCGTAAAGCCATTCTAAATCTGCGGTACCATTTTCGGCTCCGCGTGATACTGCTTGCGCCGTAACCGAAAACCGCTGGTTATCGAATGAGACGTTCCCTTGCAACCCCAGCTTGGAATCGGGACCCCATTGCAAACCGTTACGCCCATCGTAAATTGCGGCTTGGGCGTAGTCAGCGATATAACAAGGACAATTGTAGCCGCCAACGTTACCACTTGTACCACCCAGCATCTTGCCTGCGGCGATGGTCATGAAACCCGATCCTGAATATTCAATACCATCTCCTTCATCTGCATAACTGTTTGTTGTTGCAAGCGCGCATGTCAGCGCTATGGCGTGGAGCAGTTTGCTAATTTTCAAATTACCCCCGTTAAAGTATTTAGTCATGGCCGTTTGAATAATCTGGATCATTGCACGACAAAAATCACCTTGACGCTGCTGTCGAGTGAGGAGCGTTCGATGTAGCCAATCGCACTTGGTGTCGAATTGAGAATTCTTTTGAGATCGCTGCTGTCTGTGACTTCGCGCGGCGGCATACCCCGTCCGGTAAAGTATAATTTTGCCCAGTGCGCCTTGGCCTGGGCAGCAGACTTGTTCGTTACCTTCAAGTAGAACTCATCGCGTAACGGACTGGATTCAGACAGATCAATGGGAGTCACGCTGCTGCCATCCGGAAGCGAGGATACCTTGCCGAGAAATACATCGCTGACCTGATTTTTGCTCAAGGTGATAGACGAACTTTTTGCGCCGGTCACAACTACCACGTCAGCAAGCAAGCTGAATGGAATCAACAGCAGCGCCACGAAGGCGCAGCAATGCAAAACAGGCCGTTGATTGAATAGAGCCATACCTTTCGCCTTAAGTTTTCAGCTATTGCAGAATTTCTTTCATGGGTTTGTTCATAATCGTACCACCGACATAGTAGCCGAAGTCGTTAATGTACGGGTATCTAGTTATGCAATACAACAAGCCTGCGATCACCGCTTGTTCAGCACCTGCCTGAGATATTCCCCCGTCACACTTTCCGGGTTATTGGCGATGTCCTTCGGCGAACCTTGGGCGATGATGCGTCCGCCGCCTTCGCCGCCCTCGGGGCCTAAATCAATAATCCAGTCAGCCGTCTTGATCACATCGAGGTTGTGTTCAATCACGACCACTGTATTGCCCTGGTCGCGCAGCTTGTGGATAACTTTAAGCAGCAAGGCAATGTCGTGGAAGTGAAGGCCGGTGGTGGGTTCGTCGAGGATATACAGGGTGCGTCCGGTGTCGCGCTTGGAGAGCTCAAGCGACAGCTTCACGCGCTGCGCTTCGCCGCCGGAGAGCGTGGTGGCGCTTTGTCCCAGCGTGATGTAGCCCAAGCCCACATCAAGCAAGGTTTGTAGTTTGCGTGCGATGATGGGTACTGGCGCAAAAAATTCATGCGCCTGTTCTACAGTCATTTCCAGAATCTGGTAGACGTTCTTGCCCTTGTACTGCACCTCCAGCGTCTCGCGGTTGTAGCGCATGCTGTGGCACACGTCGCACGGCACATAGAGGTCTGGCAGAAAATGCATCTCGACTTTGATCACACCGTCACCCTGACAGGATTCGCAGCGTCCACCCTTGACGTTGAAGGAAAAACGCCCCGGCCCGTAGCCGCGCTCGCGCGATTTCGGCACACCGGAAAACAGCTCGCGGATCGGCGTGAACAATCCGGTGTAGGTGGCAGGATTGGAGCGCGGCGTGCGCCCGATGGGCGACTGGTCAACGGCGATGACCTTGTCGAAAAATTCCAGCCCGTTAATTTCGGCAAATGGCGCAGGTTCGGCGTTGCTGCCATAGAGATGGCGCGACACGGCGAGATACAGCGTGTCATTGATGAGCGTGGACTTGCCGGAGCCGGAAACACCCGTCACGCATACCAGCAGGCCGACCGGCAAATCCAGCGTGACCTGTTTCAGGTTGTTGCCGCTCGCGCCATTGATTTGCAGCATGCGCTCCGGGTCGGGCGCACGGTATTTTTTCGGTGCAGGGATGCTGCGGCGTCCGGCCAGATAATCCCCGGTGAGCGATGCCTTGTTAGCACAGATTTCCGCAGGCGTGCCTTCTGCGACCACCGTGCCACCATGCTCGCCTGCGCCCGGCCCCATGTCCACCACGTAGTCGGCGCTCATGATGGCGTCCTCGTCATGTTCCACCACGATCACGCTGTTGCCCATGTCGCGCAGGCGTTTCAGCGTATCCA
>CAYZPM010000012.1:73360-81897 GCA_964480365.1 uncultured Gallionellaceae bacterium | reverse complement strand
AGGTTACCCTCTTAAACTCGATGCATTATTGTCTTGACGGAGGGGTCCACTGTACGTCGGAAGATTGCCAGCTGAAAAAAGCGCAATTAGATAAAATAGTGTTTCTATGAAATGGTTATTAAATATTTCGGAAAATATCCAAATTATGAATACCCCAGCTAGCGTCCACCTAGTGGTGTATGACCATAAGGATTTCTGTTTAAATGAATAAAAGATTGCTAAAGCAATTGCAGTCCATGTGAGCAAGAGGCCGGGGATGCCTAAACCCAAAGAAAAATCGAGCCAGCCACAATGAGTGCCAATAATGTCAGATTGGGGAGGGAGATTTAAATTTTCGTCTGCTAAATATCTAAAAGACTTGTTATACAAACCATAACCTAATGGATTTTCTACTAAGAGCTTTAACCCCGCTACAGTCCAAGCAGTTCGCATATAGGCACTTACTCCCACTACCGTACCATCAGCCAACACAGGCAGTCCATAAGTTTGTTCATCCCGCCAATTGGGGTATTTATTGATTTGTATACCTGCTACTACAGAAGGAAAAAAACTGTTCCACTCGGGGTTGAGTTTTAGATGTAAATAGGACATCAAACAAATCAAGATAATAAAAGTGGAAGCAATTGAAATGCTTTTAAACGATTTGTTTGCTCTCAATAAGAATGAGACAAAGACGCTGAAAATTAGAATTAAGCCCAGAGCAACGCCATTTTTAGTCCCAGTAATTACGAACGCCAGGAAAGTAAATACTATGCTGGCCATAGAGAAAATAAGTACGTGGCTTTTAATCCTTGTGACTTGCGTTAATTGATATGAAATGACACCACAAGCTAAAGCCAAGGATACCAATCCGTAAAATACTGCAGGAATCTTGTGGCCCAATATTCCTAAATCGAACCGATAGGGGAGGCTCCAGTCGTTAATTGTAAAACTCACCCAAATATAGTCACCATAGATGATTACAAAAAACGATAACATGCCTGCCCAAATGACTAATTGGGCGCGACGATATTGGCGTGCAAAAAGTCCGGTGCCGATACCTAAAAAACAAGCTAATAAAACTCTTAACCATAAACCTTTAATTTGCTCAAGTTCTAGCTGAAGGTTATGGGAAAACAAAAAGTAGTGAGTGATTAGCCACACAAAAAATAGCAAGATAAATAATAATGGCAATGCTGGCTTCTGATAAAGACTGGAACGTTCTCGAATAAGATATCCAAGACCAATGATGCTGCCTGTCAATAGAAGGATGTTACGAAAAGCTATTGTGTGCATCACTGGCCAAATCAGCATTAAAATTACGCCGCAAGCAACCATAATCCATAAGAAAAAATTATTGGCGGTTGATTTTGGTGTCTGTGAGGCGTTTGCTATGTCGCATGTCGGCTGTTGAGGTTGAAGCATGGTATGTCGATAGGGAACAAATTAGGTAAGGTCACAAAAGAGCGCCAAGCTCATCAATTAATTGGGCGCGAAAAAATTTGCTTGGCTCGCCCTGCGTTTTTCCCCGCAGCACGAGCACGTGGAATCCAAGTTGGATGTTGTATTTTAGATGCGTCGGGTTTTTATATTTTGCATTATATGTTGTCAAACGGTATCTCGAAAAACTTATTTATTTTCGGAGGCCGTGTCGGACGGGCGTTGCATGGCGCCAAGCAGGTGGCGGCCCATGTGCCGGTCAGTTTTGGCGAGGTGACCGGTGAACCAGTCGAACAGCAGGAGCTGGACGCGAAATGAAAGGTAATGCGGGTCGCTAGCTCCTGCCTTGGCTTCTTTGGCGAGTGCCATGAAGTTTTCGATGAAGCGTTTGTGTTCTTGCAGGTGGCTTTCGAGGAATGGATAGTCGTAGCGACGCATCAATTCTTCTTCAGTTTTGAAATAGGTTTGCGTATGGTTTGCGAGGAAAGTAAACACTTCGAAAATCCCGCTATGGTCGCCTTCCCTGGCGGCTTCGATAAAATCGTTGATTTTGTCAAACAAGTGTCTGTGTGATTTGTCGATTTCTTCTATGCCGGTATGAAATTCAGTCCGCCATTCCATGGGGGCATCCAGTTCACCGGTGCTGAGGTGCTGTCCGGTTGCCAGGTATTCTTCGCAGCGGGCTATGTAGATATGTGCAGGAATGTCCTTGGGGGCAATCTTGATGCATTGGGTGAGTAGCTCCATCGCTTGCGGAATCTTTTTCAAGTGATAATAAGCTATCGCTTCTTCAAATTTGGCCTTTGATGCACGCTTGCCATACTTCAAATCGACGAGATCATTGTCGAAAACTTCATAGATGGACAGGGGTTGTGTCTTACCCTTGACCCGAATGCGATCCAGAAAACGGATGTCATATTTTGACGGGTTGCTGATGTCATACAGGGTGTTCTGACTAATCAATAGTGGGGCGTGATAGGTTTTGGTGGCGTCTTCAATGCGCGAGGCCAGGTTGACGGCATCCCCGATCACGGTGCTGTCCATGCGGTTGGTCCCCCCGACCGTGCCGATTATTACCATGCCCGTATTCAGCCCGATCCCGATCTGGATCGGCACATATCCCGCCCGTCTGCGTCCGGCATTGTAGTGAACCAGTTTTTCCAGCATGGCGATGGAACCGGTTACGGCATCGTCGGCGCTTTGGGTAAACAGCCCCATGATGGTGTCGCCCATGTACTTGTCGATGATGCCGTGGTGCCTGCCGATGACCGGTTCCATCTGGCTGAGATAGGAATTGATGAACTCGAAATTTTCGCCCGGTGTCATGGATTCCGACAGCGGTGTGAAATTGCGGATATCGGAAAACATGATGGTCAGCTTGCGCTCAATCTGGTCGCCCAGCTTGACGTCGATGATGCTGTCCCTTTCCAGCAGGGTCAGCAACTGGCGTGGAATCAGCCGACTATAGGCCGTTTCGGTTTGTTGCAGCAGCGAGAGCGTTTGTTCATGGGCAAGGATGACCTTCTGGAGGATTCCCTGAATGGAATCTTGTGCCGAATCCCTTTGGGGAATCGGTTCTTGCGTTCCATTCTGGTTATGCAAATTGCTCATCGCGTACCCTGATTTATGGTGGCTTCATACCAATTGAGCTTCTTGCAAAACTACCATTGAAACGAAGCGCAATAACATTTGATATTCGAATTTTAGCACCGAAATGGTTACGTTTCTTGCTGTTTGCGGCCTTGGTTGTCAACGTTGGATTCTGTTGTGCTATGAAAATAATGAAGAAGATGTTTGACCACATTGGACTAGGCCATTCGGACTATTGACCATGAAATTATTATGGATTAGAGTCGGGCGGTGACTAATGTTGTGGATAACGGGGAAAAATAAATAATAATGAAAAATTACCAGTTGCAGCCATTGCTGCTGGTCTTGCTCTGCATGGGAGTTTTACCGGCTTGGGCTCAAGACATAAAAAAGGAAGATGGCAATGTCACGCAAGAGCAACGCATAGCCCCCAATTCCCCAACATCTGTTCCTGATTCACAGACCGCATCCACCAATACCGCACTGGTGCGCATCGAACGGTTCCAGGTCAAAGGCAACACCCTGCTCGATCCCGGACTGATCGAACGCGTGCTGAATCCTTTCAAAGGCGATGCCCGCAGCTACGCGGACATCCAGCGTGCGCTGGAGGCGCTCGAAGGCGAATACCGTAAAGCCGGATACAGCGCGGTGCATGTTGTCACCCCGGAGCAGGAAATTACCGAGGGCACGGTCACCCTCCAGGTAATCGAAACCACAGTGGGCAAAGTCATCTTGAAGGGCAACCAGTATTACGACAAAACCAACATCAGAAATGCGCTGCCCGCACTGGTCGAAGGCTCGACACCCAGCGCACGTACACTTTCTGAAAACATCCAGCTCGCCAATCAAAACCCTACCCGCCAGCTTGACGTCGTACTCGCGTTGGGAGAGGAAGAAAATACGGTGGATGCTCAAGTTAACGTGCAGGACAGTTCGCCCCACAAAGTTTTCGTCACGCTGGATAACACCGGTAACCCAAGCACCGGCATGTACCGGGTAGGAGTGGGCTACCAGAACAACAACATGTTCAATCGGGATCAGGCGCTAACTCTCAATTACATCACCTCACCCGATCACATGAACGATGTCACCCAGGTTTCAGCCAGCTACCGCCTTCCGGTTTATTCGCTGGGTGATAGCATTGATCTGCTTGCCGCCTATTCCAACACCAATGCAGGCACCACCAGCATAGGAGGGCCGGGGGGCTCCCTGCTGACCTTCAGCGGGACGGGGGACGAGTTAGGTGCGCACTACAACCACTACCTGCCGCGTCAGGGTGACTACACTTCAAAAATCATTGCCGGACTCGATTTCCGTACCGCAGTCAACGACTGTCTGCTTGCAAATTCAACCTGCCCCGGCACCCCGGACATAAACGTGCTCCCTTTCACCCTCACTTACGGTGGCACGTTGATCAAGCCCACACATGTTGCCGACTACTCCGTTTCCGCCGTACACAATTTCGCTGGCGGCTCGAACGGCGGCCCCGATGCTTTCAACGAGACTCGCCTCGGTGCTTCGGCTGATTACAACATCCTGCGCTTTAATGGCAGCTTGGCGGGGGTATTACCCCAGAACTGGCAATATCGACTGGTTGGAAATGGCCAATACACGGGTGACGGACTGATTCCTGCGGAAAGATTAGGCCTGGTCGGAGCGAATGCCGTGCGTGGTTTTATCGAGCGCGAATTTTCCAACGACAATGGCTACGTTCTCAATGTAGAGCTTTACACCCCGGACTTGGCTACTGAATTGCATATTAAGGACGGCAATTTCAGATTGCTTGGATTTGTTGACTATGGGAGCGGATGGAACACATGGCTTCCGGGCGAGATCGCAAACCGCACCACGGTTAGCAGTGTGGGCGTGGGCTTCCGTTATTCCCAAGGAAAAAATGTTACGGTCAAGTTTGACTTGGCCAAGGTGGCTTGTGGCGACACCGACGGCGCAACCTGCACCGCCTCCAACATCATTAGCAGGACGGGTGATACACGCGGCCATATAGCCTTGGTGATGTCATACTGAGTAAAAAAACAGACCTGCCCAACAACTGTAATTAGGCAGGAGGAAAAATGAATTCAATCAAGTTATTCGGAAATACCGAAAGCATGCGCCGCATTGCGGTGAGGAGAAAATTATGAAAGCATCCCTCAATCACATCTTCCGCACCATCTGGTCCGATGCGCTGAACACTTGGGTGGCCGTATCCGAAATAACCAGTGCAAAAGGCAAGCGTTCGGGTTCGTGCGTCCTGAGCGCAGCGGAGTTGGCAGAAAACGACAGCGAAGCAGGCAACGTTGCCAAGCCGAACCGCAAGCTCCGTTTCAAGCCCCTAGCCATCGTGCTGGCCTGCTGTTTCAGCCTCAACGCCCAAGCCAACCCCACCGGTGCACAGGTCACCAGCGGCGCTGCCAGCTTCAACCAGATTGGCAATTTTCTCACCATCACCAACAGCCCCAATGCCATCATCAACTGGCAGAGTTTTTCCATTGCCCAAGGAGAAACCACCCGTTTCATCCAGCAGTCTGCCAGCAGTTCCGTGTTGAACCGCGTGCTCGGTGCCGATCCTTCCTCATTGCTCGGCACATTGACATCGAACGGCAGAGTGTTTCTTATCAATCCCGCCGGTATTTTGGTGGGGGCGGGCGCGAACATTAATGTTCCGGGGTTTGTTGCTTCCACGCTTAACCTGTCCGACAGTAATTTTATTGCGGGCAAACTTAATTTCGATGCCACACCCAACGCCGGAACCATCCAGAACAAAGGCACCATTACCACGCCGGAGGGCGGCACGGTCTACCTCATTGCTCCCCAAGTTACAAACAACGGCATCATCAACACGCCCAAGGGCGAGACCATCCTCGCTGCAGGTAACACCGTGCAGCTTATGGATAGCGGCACACCTGGCGTTACAGTGCAAATCACCGGCAGCAACAGCACCGCTACCAACCTCGGCCAAATCCTCGCCGACAGCGGGCGCATCGGCGTAGTGGGAGCGGTAGTCAATAACAGCGGCACAATCAGCGCGAACAGTCTCGTCAGCCAGGGCGGCAGGGTGTTCCTCCAAGCCACCAGCCTCGTGGAAGCGGGCGGAACGATTACAGCCAATGGCACGAGTGGCGGCAGTGTGGAGATCAGTGCAGCGCATTCGCTTGACCCTATTAATGCGCCGGGTCTGGTGTTCCAGACTGGCAGCATTCAAGCGCAAGGCACGGCGGGCGCAGGCGGTTCAGTCAGCATAAGCGGTGACAACATCTTGTCCGCTGCCGCCATTAATGCAAATGGCACGACAGCGGGTGGCCTCATCAAGGTGCAGGCGAGCAATCTCGCACTCTCAACCGCTTCTGCTCAGTACACCGCTGACACAACACAAGGCGCGGGCGGTGATATTTTAGTAGCGGCCAATGTTTCAAACTACAGCTCCGGCAGTTACAGCGCGACTGGTGCAACCGGTGGCAATCTTACCTTCGCGGGTAATGAAATCAAGCTGGCCGGTGCGCAATTTAATGCCAGCGGCAACAATGGCGGCGGCAACATCCATGTAGGTGGATTAATGCACGGTGCGGCAGGATTCAGCGCACAAGGTATCGCGCTCAGTAACGCCACCAACGTTCTGACGAATAGCTCGACCCGTTTCACGGCGGATGCGCTGCAAAGCGGCAATGGCGGTCAAGTGGTGTTGTGGTCGGATCAGGCGATGAGATTCACGGGTAATATCAGCGCCAAGGGGGGCGTGCATGGAGGCAATGGTGGTACAGCAGAAGTCTCCGGCCTGACTTCGTTTGGCTATGGTGGGCTGACTAATCTTTCTGCAACGAAAGGTTCGAATGGAACCTTGCTGCTTGATCCAAATAATATCACCATCATTTCTGGAACAGGCGGTTCGGCTGTGAACGCGCAGGAATTTATTGATCCTCACGCTGGCGCTGGTGTCGGCTTTGGCGGCAATTTGACGGAACTTCTCAATGGCAACATCCTGATCACTTCGCCCAACGAAAATTTTGGTGGGGCGCTTGCTGGTGCGGTGTATCTCTATTCGCCCACGGGGAGCTTGATCTCCGCGTTAACTGGTAGCACGGCGGGTGATCAGGTGGGTAGTGGCGGCATAACTACACTCAGTGGCTACGCCTACGGCAACTATGTGGTGTCCAGCCCGCTTTGGGGCAGCAGTGGGACGCTCTCGAATGCGAAGGGAGCGGTCACTTGGTTCAGTGACACGGCGGGCGTTAATGGTAACGTCTCCTCTACAAACAGCCTCGTGGGAAGCACGGCGGGTGATCAGGTGGGTAGTGGCGGCATAACTCAACTCTCCAGCGGCAACTATGTGGTGCTTAGTCCTAATTGGAACAACACCGTGACTAGCGCAACCTCTGCGGGGGCGGTCACTTGGGTTAACGGCTCGACCGGCCTGCTTTCGGATGGGCAAGCTGGTGAAGCGGTCTCTTCTTCAAACAGTCTCGTGGGAAGCACGACGGGTGATCAGGTGGGTTCGGGTGGCATAACTCAGCTTGCCTATGGCAGCGCCAACGGCAACTATGTGGTGCTTAGTCCTAATTGGACCTCATCAACGGGGGCGGTCACTTGGGTCAATGGGTCGAATGGTCAACTTTCGGATAGCACGGTGAGCGTGCCAATAACAGGTGGTACGGTCTCTTCTTCAAACAGCCTCGTGGGAAGCACGACGGGTGATATGGTGGGTAGTAGCGGCATCATTCAACTCTCCTCCAGCGCCAACGGCAACTATGTGGTGCTTAGCCCTTTATGGACCTCATCAACGGGGGCAGTAACTTGGGTCAGCGGCGCTTCTGGCCAGCTTTCGGATGGCAATACGGGTGGCCAAGTTTCTAATATAAACAGCTTGGTGGGAAGCGTGTCGGGTGACCAAGTGGGAAGTGGAGGCATAACTCTGCTTACCTACGGCAGCGCTAGCGGCAACTATGTGGTGTCCAGCCCGCTTTGGGGCAGCGGTGGCATATCCTCTAATGCGTTAGGGGCGGTCACTTGGGTCAACGGCGCTTCTGGCCTGCTTTCGGATGGCAATACGGGTGGTCAGGTTTCTAATACAAACAGCTTGGTGGGAAGCGTGTCGGGTGACCAGGTGGGAAGTGGCGGCATAACACAGCTTACCTACGGCAGCGCCAACGGCAACTATGTGGTGCTTAGTCCTAATTGGACCTCATCAACGGGGGCGGTCACTTGGGTCAATGGGTCGAATGGTCAACTTTCGGATAGCACGGTGAGCGTGCCAATAACAGGTGGTACGGTCTCTTCTTCAAACAGCCTCGTGGGAAGCACGACGGGTGATATGGTGGGTAGTAGCGCCATCATTCAACTCTCCTCAAGCGCCAACGGCAACTATGTGGTGCTTAGTCCTAATTGGACCTCATCAACGGGGGCGGTCACTTGGGTCAATGGGTCGAATGGTCAACTTTCGGATAGCACGGTGAGCGTGCCAATAACAGGTGGTACGGTCTCTTCTTCAAACAGCCTCGTGGGAAGCACGACGGGTGATATGGTGGGTAGTAGCG
>CAYZPM010000012.1:0-73260 GCA_964480365.1 uncultured Gallionellaceae bacterium | reverse complement strand
CCAACGGCAACTATGTGGTGCTTAGTCCTAATTGGACCTCATCAACGGGGGCGGTTACTTGGGTCAACGGCGCGTCTGGCCTGCTTTCGAATGGCAGTACGGGCGGTCAGGTTTCAAATACAAACAGCCTCGTGGGAAGCACGGCGGGTGATCAGTTGGGTAGTGGCGGCATAACTCAACTCTCCAGCGGCAACTATGTGGTGGACTCATTAAATTGGAATGGGAATAGGGGTGCGGTCACTTGGGTCAAAGGCTCGACTGGCGCGCTTTCGGATGGGCAAGCTGGTGAAGCGGTCTCTTTTTCGAATAGCCTCGTGGGAAGCGCGGCGGGTGATCAGGTGGGTTCGGGTGGCATAGCTCAGCTTACCAACGGCAGCTCTAGCGGCAACTATGTGGTGCTTAGTCCTTTATGGACCTCATCAACGGGGGCAGTCACTTGGGTCAACGGGTCGAATGGTCAACTTACGGATACTACGTTTGGTGGTCAAGTTTCTTATATAAACAGCTTGGTGGGAAGTACGGCGGGTGATATGGTGGGTAGTAGCGGCATCATTCAACTCTCCTCAAGCGCCAACGGCAACTATGTGGTGTTTAGCCCTTTATGGACCTCATCAACGGGGGCGGTTACCTGGGGCAGTGGCACGATGGGCGTTTCGGGAACTGTCTCTGCTACAAACAGCCTCGTGGGAAGCGCGACGAATGATCAGGTGGGTAGTGGCGGTGTAACCATACTCAACAACGGCAACTATGTGGTGCGATCATATTATTGGAATGGAGACAGGGGGGCGGTCACCTGGGGCAACGGTTTGGGGGGCACGGTAGGCCAGGTCTCAGCCTCTAACAGCCTTTTGGGAAGCGCGATTAATGATGAAGTGGGTTGGGGCGGTATAACTCAGCTCAACAATAGCAACTATGTGGTGATTAGCTCCTCTTGGAACAACTCTACGGGGGCGGTCACCTGGGGAAATGGCTTGGGGGGCACGGTAGGCCAGGTCTCAGCCTCTAACAGCCTTTTGGGAAGCGCGATTAATGATGAAGTGGGTAGTGGCGGCATAACCCTGCTCTCCAGCGGCAACTATGTGGTGCGTAGTCAGTATTGGGGTAGCGGCGGGACGCTCGCGAATGCGAAGGGAGCGGTTACTTGGGGCAACGGCTTGGGGGGCACGATAGGTCAGGTCTCAGCATCTAACAGCCTCGTGGGACTCTTTGCAGGTGATCAGGTGGGTAGCGGCTATATATCTACCCTCTTCAATGGCAACTACGTGGTGGTTAATCAGTATTGGGGCGGCAACACGGGGGCGGTTACCTGGGTCAACGGCTCGACCGGCATATTTTCGGATGGCAGTACGGGTGGCATAGTCTCTTCTTCAAACAGTATCACGGGAAATATTGGGGGGATTGCGGTGGGTAGCGGCGGTATTACCGAACTCTACACTTACGCCTATGACAACTTTGTGGTGAAGAGTCCGAGTTGGACTAACAACGGGTCGTTTAGTAATGAGGGAGCGGTCACTTGGATCAACGGCTCGACTGGTAAGCTTTCGGATGGCGTTAGCACGGGTGGTATAGTTTCTAATTCGAACAGCCTGGTGGGAAGTTCCGCGAATGATCAAGTGGGTAATGGCGGCATAACTCAGCTCTACTACGGCACTGCTAGCGGCAACTATGTGGTGGAATCATATAATTGGAACGGGCATAGGGGGGCGTCCACCTGGGTCAACGGGTCGAATGGGCATCTTTCGGATGGACTAGCAGGTCAGGCGGTTTCTGCAGCAAACAGCCTCGTGGGAAGCACGGCGGGTGATTATGTGGGTACCTATGCGGGTGACGGGCAATACACGGCCATAACTCAGCTTTACAGTGGCAACTATGTGGTGGAATCATTAAATTGGAATGGGAATAGGGGGGCGGTCACCTGGGTCAACGGGTCGAATGGTCAGCTTTCAGATGCCACGAATGGTGGTGCGGTTTCTGCTACAAACAGCTTGGTGGGAAGCACGGCGAATGATCATGTGGGAAGCATGCATCCTTCTTCGTATTACGTACCAGACATAATTCAGCTCTACGACACCAACTATGATTATGTGGTGGCCAGCCAGTATTGGAACGGCGGTTATGGGGCGGTTACTTGGAGCAACGGCTTGGGTGGTACGGTCGGTGTGGTGGGCGCCCTCAATAGCCTGGTTGGTTCAACCACGTCCGATGCGTTTGGCAGTTATGTAGTGCAACTTAATTACGGATCTAACACTGGCAGCGTTTATGTGGGTTCATCCACTGCCAATGCCAGAGCAGGGCGTGCCTTCATCCTCGGGGCTACTGGTAGTGGGACATTGTTTAACGATAACCCCACAGGGTCTGTCAACATTGGCGCAGGCTATATCGCGGCAACCTTGAACGCAGGTACGAACGTAGATTTACAGGCGAACACCGACATCACTCAGAACTCAGGCGCGGGCATTACTGCAACCGGCTCTGGCAATCTTACGCTGCAAGCTGGAAACAACGTGATTTTGAATGATGTGATTCATATCGCGGGCGCACTCAACGTTACTGCGAACGATGCAGGGGCCGTGGGTGGTCCGACGGGAACAGGGGCGCTGGATATCAACGCGACATCGTCGTTAATGGCGGGTTCAATAAACTTCACCAATTCCCTTGGCGATATTAATATTACCGATGCCCAAGTAATTTCAACCGGCAACATGACCATCAATGTTGGCGGCAATCTGAATCTTACTGCCATAACCTCTCAGGCACTGCTGCAATCCGGCGGTACTCAGACGATCAACTTTACCGGCTCGGGCGCTCAGCAGATGGCAATCCAGGGCGGCAACAATTCTTCTTACAACGGTGCCTCCGCCTTTGTTGAGTCATCTGGTCTTCAGACTATCGCCCTCACGGGTACTGGTACGCTGGATATTCTCGTTGCCGGCGGTAGTGGTGTTAACAATACCCTGAATGCCTACGTCAATGGTGTGCAGGCGGATGGTACCGTTTGTACTTCTTGTGCGACATGGAACTTGGCCAGTATTTATAGTTATGGCGGACAGACCATTACCGCCACGACGATTGAAGTAAACGGCGGCGTTGGAGGCAATGGCAACTACGCAAGCATCCACAACGCGAGCAACAGTGTCGCCCAGAACATTACGACCACCGGTGCCATCAGTCTCGCCGGTGGTACTAACGATGCCGCTAGCTATGCCTTATATAACGCTACCTACCCTAATGATAGCGTCACCAACTCAGCCGAAATTCACTCCGATGGGACGCAAATTATCTCCGCTGGCTCCACCATCACCATGACTGGTGGCGGGGATGCAAACACGCTCGGCGGCGCCTTCCTTACCGGCAAGTTGGGTCAAGACATTACGACCATTGGCAATCTTTCCATGATTGGTGGCCTCAGCAACACCGGAGGCCAATATGGGTTTGGCGCGCCTGCGGTAATTGGCGAGCAGTACGGGGCGGACATCGCGCTAAATGTTGGTGGCAGCCTGATCATGACAGGAGGCTCTGGCACGACCAGCCCGGCAATGATCGGCTCCGCACAGGGAACACCTATCATCAGCATAACGGCTACTGACATATCCATGACATCCAATGGAGCTATCTCCCAAATCGGCGTTCTCACGGGTGGGTCAGCCGGGGTGCTGTCGATGACCACAACCGGACCCAGCGGTATCTCTGAGGATGCGTCCAGCAAGATTAATACCGCCTACCTTAATGTCACAGATTCCTATGGTGGAGCGAGCATTAGCCTGTATGGAGCCAATCAAGTCGGGTACGTGACGGCCTCTGGCAGCAATTCAAATATCAGCTACAACAGCGCTGGGTCTGTCGTCTTCATTCATAACGGCGACATCGGTACTGGAAGCTGGAACATCGCCGCCAACTCCGGGAACATCGACATTCTGGTGATTGGAAATCTGACCGAGAGCGACAATATAGCGTTGAGCGCTCCAGGTTCTACCCTGATTGACGCTACCGGGAATATGTATGTGACTTGCTGTCTCAGCCCATCTGCGGGCAGCTTGGCCTTGACTGCCGGTGGTTTGTTGGATATTAGCGGCAGCGTTACATCCAACTATGGCGGCCTAGTGCTGACAGCTCCCACGGTTAATATAACGGGCAGCACCTCTTCATTGCTGGATACCCAGATTACCGCTTCCAGCCTGACCATGAATGGCGGTAGTATATCGGCATCCCAAAACCTCGATATTGTTGCCGGTTCCATCCTTGCCGATAACGGTAGCTCGTTCTTTGCTGGAAATAATGTATCGGCGAAGGTGGCCGGAGACATCCGCCTTAACAACGGCTCCTTTATTCAATCTGGAAAGGACATCACTCTCACGCTCACCGGCCCAACTTCGACGCTCTATCTCAATGATAGCGTTGGCATGACGTCGCCTTCTTACATTCTCGCCGACGCTTTGCTTACCACCACCCTGAATTTCCCGGGGCGTTACAGCGGCGGCGTGGTGATTGACGGCATCGACACTTTTTCAACCACGGTGGGTGGGAGCGGCATTTTTACCGGCACCTTATCCACACCAGCCTTTGAGGGCGAGGGGTTGGGGCTGATCGTCAACTACTCTTCAAATCTGGCGACTGTCCTGAATCCTATATTGCCTCCCATCCCAACATTGACTACGGTAGAACCGCCTCCGCCTGACACATATAGCACCGGCGACGACGGTTCGTCAGAGGATGGTATCGGCGGGACACCCGGTAACTTCGGCGGCGATGATGATAACAACAAGGGCAAGCCAAATGCGAAACCTACTAAATGCTGATGAACTAACTAGCCATTCGACTAGGCTGTCAAAATACGCCAGCCAAGTCGTTGGTTATAGTTTATTTTTCCTGATTTGCTTGCTCTTTCCCGCCTTGGCCTGGGCGGAGATCGTGGGCAGCATCACCCATTTGGGCGGCGTAATCCGTGCGACGCGTGATGATGGTACGAGCAAGGTACTTTCGGTCAAGTCGGAAATAAGGGAAGGCGATACCCTGAAAACGGAAAAGAATACCTATGCCCGCATTAAGTTCGTGGATGGAGGAGAAATTGTGCTTAGGCCTGAGACGATATTCAAGGTGGATGCCTACGCATACCGGCCTGTTCCTGTGCCGGAACATAAGGACAACATCCTGTTCAGCCTGATCAAGGGCGGCCTACGCTCGGTGACGGGCCTGCTCGGCAAGCGCAACCCGGACGCCTTCAAGATGAACACGGCGACGGCGACGATCGGTATTCGCGGCACCCACTTCGGCGCGCTCCTGTGCAATGACGACTGCGCCAACATCCCGACTGTCTCCGGACACCCGCCGGGGAACGGGTTATATACCGACACAGCTTCGGGCAAGACTATCATAAGCAACGAAGCCGGTTTCATCGAAGTGCCTGCTGGTTCTTTCAGTTTTACGCATGACAAAAATACCCCTCCCAAGTTGGTGCCGCCTTCGCAGGGTATACAGGTAACCATGCCCCCTTCCATCAGCAACAACAAGGGCAATGGCAGCGGGATTGGGGCGTCCGACAGCAACACTTGTACGGTGAATTAGTAGCCACCCCACCATTCTTTCGATTTCAAATAAAAAGCTCCGTCAGTTTCCTGACGGAGCATCAAAACCTCAATACTTTTCCCGAACGGCTTGCACCGAAGCGGGATTTTTTATTTTCAGCGAGAGCCTTACTCTCTCTGAGTTTTTTGCTTACCTGTTGCCGTTGGTGTTGCCGTTATGCCCACGTCCAAGCGAGAAGCTGCTGGTCGGACGGCGTTGACCGGTCGCTGCACTTGTCGTGTTGCCGGGGGTGGCCCCGGTGCGGGTGTTGGGCGTGCGGCGTTGGGCATTATCGCCGAAACGATTGTGTGTTTGTCCTTCGCGGCGTGCGCCGGTGCCATTGCGGTCATCTCTTGGCGGAAAACCGTGGCGGCTATCGGGAGCCGTGTGGCGTGCGAAGCCACCCGACTTGCCACGTGGGCTGGAATTGCCGCGTGGGCTGGAAGAACCCGAGCGCGGCTTGAACTTCGGCTCCATCCCGGCAACGGTGTGGGCGGTGATGCTCTGGCCGGTGTAACGTTCGATTTTGTGCAGGTTCACTGCGTCGCGGTTGGAAGCGAACGACACGGCGATGCCGGAAGCGCCGCCGCGACCGGTGCGGCCAATGCGGTGCACATAGTCTTCGGCGAACTTGGGCAGGTCGAAATTGATTACGTGCGAAATGCCCGCTACGTCAATGCCGCGCGCGGCCACATCGGTGGCAACCAGAATACGCACTTGTCCACGGCGCAGATTAGTCAGCGTGCGGTTGCGTTCGCGCTGGTTCATGTCGCCGTGCAGCGCAGCGACGGAATGGCCTTGTGCCGACAAGCCATCGGCCAGTGCATCGGCATCGCGCTTGGTAGCGGTGAATACCAATGCCTGATTCATTTCGGTATCGCGCAACAGGTGGTCGAGCAAGCGGTTTTTGTGCGCCATGTCGTCAACATACATCAGGCGCTGCTCGATGTTCTCGTGGCGTGCTTGCGCTGCCGCAACGCTGATGCGCTTGGGCGATTTGAGCAGGCGTTGTGCCAGGTTGCCGATCACGCCATCCAGCGTGGCGGAGAACAGCAGCGTCTGGCGGGTGGCCGGAGTGGCGGCGGCAATGCGCTCCACGTCGTCAATGAAGCCCATGTCCAACATGCGGTCAGCTTCGTCCAACACCAGCATTTCCAGACGCGAGAAATCAATGCGACCGCGCTCGATGTGGTCGATCAAACGGCCCGGCGTGGCGACCAAAATGTCCACGGGATTGGACAGCAATTTGTTTTGCAACGGGTAGGGCATGCCGCCCAGAACGCTCACCACTTTCAGGCGCATGTTCTTGCCGTACTTTGCTGCGGCTTCGGAAACTTGTTGTGCCAGTTCGCGCGTCGGGGTCAACACCAATACGCGTGGGCCTTTGCTTTTCACGGCAGACGGCTCGGCGATGCGGTTGAGTGCGGGCAGAATAAAAGCTGCGGTTTTGCCAGTGCCAGTTTGGGCGGAAGCCATTAGGTCATGTCCGGCCAGCACTTCGGGTATGGCTTGTGCCTGAATCGGCGTAGGCACGGTATAGCCGGATTCTTCCACGGCCTTGAGTATGGCCGGATTCAGGCCGAGGGCAGCAAAAGTGATGCCTGTTGTTTCAGTTGCAATAGCTGTAGTGCTTGTGTTTTCAGTAGACAAGGTAATTCCTTAAAAATAAATTACGGCGCATGCGTGGCTTGAAAAGCCACACAATAAAATTCAGTAGGGGGGTGTTGATAGCCTCTACCGGCGCAAATACATCGTCGCTAACCGGTGAACAGCAAGAGTGCGCCCAATAGTGTTGCTTTACATGGGAACGCTGGAGGTCAGGAAACGATGAACCAACGCTGCACTAACATCGCAGCGAGGCGCGCATTATAGGCAGATGAATCTGGAATGCAAGCGAAATTTGTGAGGATTGGCGCTGTTCGAGGGTATCTCAAAAAAACTCGTATTCCAAACGGGCCAAAAGTGTTTTGTCAGGAGCGCCTGGATTGATGCCGAAAACGACGC
This sequence comes from uncultured Gallionellaceae bacterium, assembly GCA_964480365.1. Lineage (GTDB taxonomy): Bacteria > Pseudomonadota > Gammaproteobacteria > Burkholderiales > Gallionellaceae > CAIQPV01. The sequence continues at coordinate 65,694 of CAYZPM010000012.1, read as the reverse complement.
CGATGCTGTATTCCAGTTCGCTTCCTTTATCGGTTCTAAGCTCTCCGGAAAATACCGGCCCGACTTGGTAGGCGTTGTCACCGGGGCGATAGTAAGCTTCGATGCCCGGCGAATAGGTTGCCATACCTGAATTGATATTGTAGCTAATGCTGTAGGCGGAGCGGAACGTATATGCTCCACTCGCACCACCACCCACCTGTTTTTCCCAAATAAGATTTAGTCTCTGGTCAATATGTCCAGACATCTTCTCCAGCAGTGGACCAAATTCGGCAACGCTTGTTATTCCCGGTAGTTTATTGTGAGCATAGGATGCCAGGAATCCTACGTCTGCCCAGTATTCACCCCGATTGGTAAGTTGAAATGTGTTCTCAAATTCATAACCTGAAGGATGGGTTGTGCCCCCTGGGTCACGGTTGAATTCACCGACATATAACTCTGGCTTCCACCAACTGGTTACTGCATGTGCAACGGAAATGTTATAGCCACTTGCTCCATTGAGATCGCTGCGACCATCCTGCGAGTTGAACCCATACACTTCTACTTCACTTTGCCCTTGAACTACATAGGGCGAATACACGATGAAGTCGTTGTCCGCATTGGCAGTCTGCACTCCAAAACCTGACAGGGCTGCAAGTGTCACCATGAGTGACAATATTGGGTTTGTTGTCATAAAAATTTCTCCTTTGATTTCTGAGTACCTTTTTTAACCCAGATTGTCCGTTAGCACAGTCATTCCCGCGCAGGCGGGAATCCAGCGAAATAACACTCCGCGAATAACCAGCGACTTTGCTGGCGTAGTTTGCCAGCTTAGTCGAATGGCTAGTTAGTTCATCAGCGGACAAAACCTTATTGTTGGCCCGCTATGCGGGAACTTTTTATCAACTGGATTCCCGCCTGCGCGGGAATGACGAGCTAGCGGATTATTTGGGTTGAATCGGAGTTTCCCCTGACATGCACCCGACTGCCTCGTTTGCTGCCATAGGTACGCATCAAAAGCAAGATAGTCAGAAATGTGCCAACGTAGAACACAACCTCAATCCCTGATGGGCGGGCAATGTAGCCCACCAGAATGTGCAGCAGTTGTCCAACCAGACTGTCCTGGCTCAGGATGCTAGAAGTGTTCCACACCCCGTTTCCCAAGGCGGGCAGAAAGCCGACCTGGTTGAGAAAACCCGCGGCCTGAGCCGCAAGGCCAGAAGCAAGAAGCAGAATCAGCCAGCTCGTGATTGAAAAAAAGTGTCGTGCAGGGATGCGCAGCAACCCTAAATACAATAGCGAGCCGACAAGGATGCCGACGATCACCCCCCCCACGCCGCCCAGAATCATATTCAGGCTTTGCTCGCCGCTGGTGGCAATCGCCCAAAGAAACAATACCGCTTCAGATCCCTCGCGCATGACCGCTACCATTGTGATGACCAGCAATGCGGTCATCGGGCGCTGGCCGGACTGAACGTCCGAACCGACTGCCATTACTTCCGATGAGAGTTGTCGGCCATGTGCACTCATCCATACGTTATGCCATGTCAGCATGGACACCGCACTCAGCAAGATCACTGCGTTGAGGATAGCTTGTCCGTCCCCGGAAAAAACAGAGGATGCCACATTGGCCAGGATTGCCACGATGGATGCACCAAGCAATCCAAGGCTGATACCCCCGGCGACCCACCGACCACGACCAGCGATCCCACGGCTTGCGCCGAGTACGATGGCAATGATAAGGGACGCTTCCAGCACTTCCCGAAACATGATGATTGCTGTTGCTAGCATGATCAGTTGTCCTTAATTGACGGCAGGTTTTGCCGCAATCGAACCCTGCATATCATGATTAAAATCATTAAAAAACTTGTAGATTCCCGGTTCCAGTGGCCCGACAAAAACCGTCACTTTGCCATGTCCCGGCACGATAACTTCACGAGAGAGATCATAGCTTTCGAACTCGGCTGGCATGGCATCCTGATTTTCGACCAGAAGCTTGATTTTCTTGCCCGACGGAATGGCGAATTCAGACGGCTGAAAGCGTTGATCCTTGATGGTCAGCGTAAAGTCGGCATCGGCTGCGTATGCGGCAAGCGGGAGTAGCAGGGAGATGAACAGCAGTCGTTTCATGGAGAACTCCAAAGTTGAATTATGTAAATGATAATCATTCTCATTTGCAATTGCAACATGTTTCTGGCAAGATGTTTCGAAATATTTTGGATGTCATAAATATGCATCAACCCGAACATCTCAAGAGTGCCGGTCTGAAATCCACCTTGCCCCGGCTCAAGGTGTTGAGCCTGTTTGAAACCAGCAAGGAACGCCATCTGAGCGCGGAAGAGGTTTACAAGCTGCTGCTCGCCAGCGGCGACGATGTGGGCTTGGCTACCGTTTACCGCGTGCTGACCCAGTTCGAGCAAGCAGGGCTGTTGATGCGACACCATTTCGAGGGCGGCAAATCGGTGTTCGAACTCAATCAGGGCGGGCACCACGACCACATCGTCTGTATGCAATGCGGCCATGTCGAGGAATTTTACGATGCAGCCATCGAGGAACACCAGAAAAAAGCCGCCGCCGAGCGCGGTTTCACCGTCCACGATCACTCGCTCTACATCTACGCAGACTGCAACAAGCCGAATTGCCCGAATAAAAACAAAAGCTGAAGCCCCCGCCCCTTGAAGGTTCATGCCGTAAACAAGAAGAGTTGAAACACAGTATCGAAAGTCTGCTTTCTTGCGTGCGCTGACGCACAGAGCATTCCCGGCAAAGAGGATATCTTTATCCGACGGATTGAGCGTCTGGCGCGGGGTACATCAAAATGACAGCGACAAGCAAGCATGTTTCTACCATGTGGCGACAGGCCGCTGTCAGCGTAGCGATTGCTTGTGTCTTTGCCGCAGGCAAAGCACAGGCTAATGGCACGGCTCCAACCGTGGTTTCGGGGCAGGCAAAATTTGCCACTACGGGTAATTCACTAAACATCACCAACAGCCCTGGGGCAATTATCAACTGGCAGGGGTTCTCAATCGGCGTGGGCGAAACTACACGCTTCATTCAGCAAAGCGCCGCATCGAGCGTCCTCAATCGCGTCATCGGTTCCGATCCTTCAGTCATCCTCGGAACGCTCATCTCGAATGGCCGGGTATTCCTGATTAATCCGAGCGGCATTCTGGTGGGGCAGGGCGCGCGCATCGACGTGGCTGGGTTGGTGGCCTCAACGCTCGACCTGAGCAATCAGGACTTTCTCGCGGGGCGGCTCAATTTCGCGTCCAATCCGCTTGCGGGCAAGGTGGAAAACCAGGGGAGTATCACCACACCTTCGGGCGGTAGCGTCTATTTGGTCGGAACTAACGTCACCAACAGCGGCATCATCAACAGCCCGCAGGGCGATGTGATCCTGGCCGCAGGACAATCGGTAAATATTTTCGATTCCAGCACGCCGGGGGTAAGGGTCGAAATTACAGCAAGCGATAACGCCGCTGTCAATCTCGGCAAGATCCTTGCGCATAGCGGAGAAATCGGCATTTACGGCGCAGCGCTTCAAAATGCGGGCATCATTAATGCCAATCAGGTGGGGCGAGACGCAAGCGGCAAAATCGTCCTGCGCGCGACACAGGACGTGACCCTCGAATCAAGCAGCCGCATCAGCGCCAACGGCGGACAGGCAGGCACGATAACGGTTCAGTCCGAAACCGGCGACACGTTGGTGTCCGGCGTAATTGAAGCCAAAGGCACGGGCGCGGCAGGCAAAGGCGGCACCGTCCAACTGCTAGGCAATCGTGTTGGCCTGATTGCAGCGAGCGTCAATGCGTCCGGCACGGTGGGCGGCGGTACTGTCTTGGTCGGTGGCGACCTGCACGGTGCAAATTCTGCCGTCCAGAATGCCTCCGCGACTTACCTGAGCGCGGACTCCACAATCACCGCTGACGCCATCACGAATGGCAGTGGTGGCAAGGTTGTGCTGTGGGCAAACGATTCGACGCGTGCTTACGGCAGTATTACGGCGCGCGGCGGCGTGCAAAGCGGTGACGGCGGCTTGATCGAAACTTCCGGCCACTGGCTGGACGTGTCGGGCATCGATGTCAATGCCGGCGCGCCGAACGGTAAGAGCGGCACATGGCTGCTCGATCCAGCCGATGTGACAATCACGAGTTCAACTGCCAACGGTACATTTAGTGGCGGCGACCCCAATGTCTTCTCGCCGGATAACGGAATGAGTACGTCCACTGTGAACGTCAGCACCATCGTTACCTCGTTGAATGCTGGCACCGATGTCACCATTACTACGGCAAACACAGGCGGAAGTGGGAATGGCGATATCACCGTAGGCGCGGCGGTCACTTGGACACCGCTTTCGACAACCCCGGCAACTTTGACGTTGAGTGCCATCCGTGATGTGAATGTAAATGCGGCAATTACTTCTACCAACGGAAGCTTTGTATCAACCGCCGCACGCGATGTAAACGTGAATGCGGCCGTTACGACAACAAATGGAAGCTTTATAGCGAACGCAGGAAACAACGTAAACGTAACTGCGGCCATCACGATCACCACGGGCAACCTTGTATTGAGTGCCGGTAACAATGGTATTGGACCGACTGGATCGGGGGTTACCGGCGGCAGTGCGATCTTTGCTGCTCCTGGCACAGTTACTCTCAATACCGGTGCATCAGCCAGCATTTATTACAATCCAAGTTCGTACGCAACGCCGACAAATTATACGAGTGACTTCACTGGCGTTGGCACAGTGAATTCCTACATGTGGGTGTTCGCGCAGGCGAACAATAAAGTCTATAACGGCACGACCACTGCCTCGCTTTCTTTCGTCGGTGATCCCACCCTTGGCGGCATCGTTACCCTGGTTCCCGGCACTGCCGATTTTGACACCAGAAACGCGGGAAATGGCAAAACAGTCACTTACAGTGGTTATAGTCTTGGCGGATTAGACGCGAATAAATTCGCTCTTTTTTCTAGCGGCGGCACGACCACGGCCAACATCACCCCGGCACCCGTTACCCTGACTGCGCCAGTGGTCAGCAAAATTTATGACGGTGGTACAGCCTATACCACTATAGCTGGAGACCTGATAGCACTCTCCGTCCCGTTGATTGCAGGCGACACCGTTACGGCAGCCACCCTCGCCTACCTCAACAAGAACGCAGGAGCAGGCGATAAAACGGTAAACCTGAATACCGTCACAATCAATGACAGCAATGGAGGTGCCAACTATACTGTCACCTTGGCGGGTAACAGTATAAGCACCATCACTCCGGCAGCACTCGCGCTCAACGCGGCAACAGATAACCGCGCGTATAACGGCGGCATCAGTTCGGCGGGTGTCGTGGCCTACACCGGCCTGCAAACGGGCGACACGCTGAGCGGATTGTCTCAGGACTACGCCAGCAAGAACGTGCTGGGTGTTAACCTCAGCACCCTCAATGTCAATGGCGGCTATACGCTCAGCGATGGCAACTCGGGCGGCAACTACACCGCCACCTTGAACTCAACAGTGGGCACCATCACCCCGGCAGCACTTGCTCTCAATGCGGCGACAGATAACCGCATATATAACGGCGGCATCAACTCGGCGGGTACCGTGACCTACACCGGCCTGCAAACGGGCGACACGTTGACCGGATTGTCTCAGGCCTACGCCAGCAAGAACGTGCTCGGTGCGAACCTCAGCACCCTCAACGTCAATGGCGGCTACACGCTCAGCGATGGCAACTCAGGCGCGAACTACACCGTCTTGCTGAACAGCACAGCGGGCACCATCACCCCGGCAGCTATTGCCATTAATGCTGCGAGCGACAGCCGCACCTATAACGGCGGCATCAGCTCGGCGGGTACCGTGACCTACACCGGCCTGCAAACGGGCGACACGCTGACCGGATTGTCTCAAGACTATGCCAGCAAAAACGTGCTGGGTACAAACCTCAGCACCCTTAACGTCAATGCCGGTTATACACTTAGTGACGGCAACCCCACCCCAGGTGCGAACTACACCGTCACGCTGAACAACGCGGCGGGCACTATCACCCCGGCAGCTATTGCCATTAATGCGGCGACCGACAGCCGCACCTATAACGGCGGCATCAGCTCGGCGGGAGTAGTGACCTACACTGGCCTGCAAACGGGCGACACGTTGACCGGATTGAGCCAAGCTTATGCCAGCAAAAACGCGCTGGGCGCGAACCTTAGCACCCTCAATGTCAATGGCGGTTATACGCTCAGCGACGGCAACTCGGGCGGCAACTACACCGTTACCTTGAACTCAACAGTGGGCACCATCACCCCGGCAGCACTCGCGATCAACGCGGTGACCGACAGCCGCGTGTATAACGGCGGCATCAGCTCGACGGGTGGCGTGGCCTACAACGGCCTGCAAACGGGCGACACGCTGACCGGATTGTCTCAAGACTATGCCAGCAAAAACGTGCTGGGTACAAACCTCAGCACCCTCAACGTCAATGGCGGCTATACGCTCAGCGATGGCAACTCGGGCGGCAACTACACCGTTACCTTGAACTCCACAGCGGGCACCATCACCCCGGCAGCACTCGCGCTCAACGCCGCGACCGACAGCCGCACCTATAACGGCGGCATCGGCTCGGCGGGTGTCGTGACTTACACTGGCCTGCAAACGGGCGACACGCTGTCCGGTTTATCTCAGGTCTTTGCCAGCAAGAACGTAATGGGTGCAAACCTCAGCACCCTCAACGTCAATGGCGGCTACACGCTCAGCGACGGCAACTCAGGCGCGAACTACGCCGTCACGCTGAACAGTGCGGCGGGCACCATCACTAAGGCAATTCTGGACATCACAGCGAATGCACTGGGAAAAGTCTATGGCGCAACTGCCCCGGCTCTAACCTACAGCACCAGCGGCTTCCAACTTGGCGACACCGCCGGGACGGTGTTGAGCGGCGCCCTATCGCGCACCGCCGGTGAAAACACCGGCAATTATGCAATCAACCAGAACACTCTGGCCTCGAACGCCAATTACTCCATCACCTACACTGGCGCCAACTTCGGTATCACTCCGGCGGCGCTTAACGTTGCCGCGAATTCCCAGAGCAAGGTCTTTGGCGCCAGCGATCCGGCGTTGACATTTAGCGTTACGGGGTTGGTAAACAACCCCGCACTCGGCATCGCCGACATCGCGGGCACCGTTCTCTCGGGCGCTCTCACGCGCGTCTCCGGCGAAACCGTTCTGGGAGGGCCATACGCCATCACTCAAGGCAGCCTTGTGGCCAATAGCAACTACACCCTTGGCTTTACGCATAACTATCTCATCATCACTGGTGCTGCGGCAGAGCCGATTTTGGGTACGAGTGCTGGTACTACTGCAATGCCAATTATGGATTTCAACGCGGGACAGGTTATTTTTACTGGAGTAATTAATAACGAGTTCTACTACCGTCCGGGTAACTTTTGGCATATCTCTCTGAATGCAGATAACGCTGATCCAGGTTTCGACGTAATGAGGGGAACGAACGATTTAGATTCACGCTTGGATAATTGTGATGGCGGGTTTTGTGAAACTTGGTCATTCCCGCAGGAATTCGAGAAAACCGATGGAAAATGAATATGCAATAGTTAGGGAAGCGCGGATACATGCAGCACTTGCCCGCATTATGCCCTTTGAAAACTCAGAGGCTACCGTCCGCTTTGCATTTTCGGACACAGGAGGTGATTTTCTATTTCTTCGTTTGCTTGTCCTGTGAACGTAAAGCTTCGTTTTTCTGTGTTTTCGCCATCTTCAGCCGATCCATCGCTAATTTCCACACTTTTTCTTGGCTGGCTTTCGGTAGCGCCATCAGTCTCTGCATAGTGTCATTTTTCATGTTTGTGAATTCGCGCCTTTCCATATTTTTCATTTCACGGCGATCAGTCATTAAGGACTATTCCTGATAAGTCACGGAAAAAGAGTCGACCAACCTTGTTATCGAAATTAGTGTTCGATAAAGTTTTCAGGTTTGGCGAGTTTCTTTGCTTCTACAGCAGAACAATGCCGCGCACCTAAAGCATCGTAGTTCTGTTGCACCCAAGCGTCACGCTCCTGCATCGATTTAAAAGCATGCACCTTAACTTCGACGCCGGATTGGAATTGCTTAGCATAATGATTCTTCATGTCATCATTTTACTCGTATGCAATTTACTTGTGGCGGACTTTGAATTATTTAGTCCCCCGCATAGGTATCTGAGTTAAGCGGAACGTTTGAGGGCATAGGACAAAAACTGAGGCGTCTTTACAAAATTTACTTAATAGGTTTTGGACAAATCGCTGATATTTTCAAAGCTCCTGCAACGCCACAATATGTGCGCAAAACTTCCAGCCATGATTTAGTCAGAATATTCGGTACAGGCGTTGATTGACGTTTACCAAAGCAAACCAGATGGGCAAAAGATCAACATGAGAAATGGATGCGAGCACATAGCCTTAAGGCAGACTGTCAAGAAACTAGATGCGTTACCCGCCATGCCGGTCATCGCTCAAAAAATACTGGCGTTAAAGCTGGATACCGACGAAGGTGACCGGATGCTGCTGGTGCTAATTGAGCAAGATCCGCAAATCTCGGCAAAAATCCTCGGACTGGCCAATTCGGCGCAAAACGGAGAATTACTCCAAATAAAAACCGTAATGGATGCCGTGATGCAGCTCGGCATCAAACGCGTTCAATCGGTTGCCACCAGCATTGCCACCATGTCCATGATGGCCAAGACGTCTCTAAGAAATTTTAACATGCATGATTTCTGGTTACACAGCTTCGGCATTGCGTTCGCCCTAATGGGCCTCGCACGAATAATGCCAGAAAAAATGCGACCACAGGATGACCATATTTTTCTTGCAGGCATGCTACACGACCTCGGCTATTTGGCGCTGGCCTTCCTTGATCCAACACTAAGCAGCAAACTGCATACCCGCTTGGCTGCAGAAGCTGGCCGTCCGTCACTGGAAGTTGAACGCGAAACTTTGGGAATATGTCATGACGAACTGGGAGCAGAACTGGCACGCCACTGGAATTTGCCGGAGGAAATTATCGCCGTGTTGCGCTATCACCATAATCCGAACGCAGCCGAAGCAGAAGTGGGACAGCCGTTGGTGCGCATGATTAATCTCGTGGAAAAACTTCTGCCATCCTTAAGTATTATTGAGCACATAGTTCCCGACATTAGCAACGCGGAATGGGAAGCGCTGGGAATAGACCCATCCAAAGCCAAAGAAGTAAGAATGCAGGTAGGCGAGCAGGCGGAACAGGCCATAAAGTACGCCTGTTCGTTTACTTGATTTTTCGCAGGTGTAAATCATACAAATTAAACCATGCAAACGAATATTTCTTCCAATAATCTATTACCCGGTATGTATGTGGCCAATCTTGATCGCCCTTGGTTAGGCACGCCATTTTGGCTTCAGGGTTTTCTGATTGAGAACGACGAACACATCACGCAGTTGCGGCAGTATTGCAAATTCGTTTTGGTTGATCCGGAACTCTCGACGCCGAATGCGCAAGCAGCGATATCCATTTATGGAGAAAATCCAGGGAAAGGCAGTTCAGAATCCGCCCTCGCTAACGATCAACACCTTTCATATGAAGGGGAGCTCAAATTAGTGCACCATTCCTTTGTGCCTGAAAACATCAAATTAAAACAGTTCCGCAACATCGTTCCTGTCGAGGCAGAGCTTGCTCCAGCAGGAGAAACCTATTCTCGCACTGCCGAAATACTGAGCGATTTATTAAGCAACTTATCCAGCGAAAATCACCTTGCCCTGCAAGAAGTCGAAGTCGTGATTCAAGACATGGTGGAAAGCATGATTCGCAACCCCGATGCGCTGATGTTGGTCTCACGCCTACGTCAAGAGGACGAAGCCGTGTATGGGCACGGGCTCAATGTTGCTATTTATCTGATTGCGCTGGGCCGACATCTGAGTTTGCCAAAAAATATGCTCGAACGTCTGGGCACTTTAGGATTCTTGCTTGATATTGGCAAGACCCGATTGCCGCCTGATCTTTTGCAAAAGGAAAGCAAACTGACTTCGGAAGAATTCGAAACAGTAAAAAATCACGTACCCATTTGCCTTGATATCCTTAAAAACACTCCTAATCTGCATCCTGATATTTTGGAAGGAGTTGCGCAACACCATGAGCGAGAAAACGGAAGCGGTTATCCTGCGGGAATATCCAAAGGCGAAATCAGCCTGTTTGGGCGCATGGCTGCAATCGCTGATACATTTTCCGCGATGACCAATCCACGCCCCTTTGCTAAAGCAGTTCCAGCGTATGAAGCGTTACAGACTTTGGCTAATTGCTGCCGCGATTTATTTCATGCCCCCATAGTCGAGCAATTTATCCATGCAATCGGTATTTTTCCGGTTGGCTCGATGGTTGAGCTGTCAACGGGCGAAGTTGCAATCGTTATCAGCCATAACAAGGTGCGTCGGCTGAAACCGCGTGTGATGGTTATTAGCGACAAGAACAAGATTCCTTCACAGAGTCCAACCACAATGGACTTGCTGCATCCGCCAGCGACTTATGAAACAACGCCCTTCATTCTGAGCGGATTGCCAACAGGTGCTTTTGGCCTCAATCCACGAGAGTTTTACTTGGGATGACCGTGCCTGGTCGGACTTTATCCATTCATTAATATTCATCCACTCAGTTTTGTTGGCAGTCTGAGCGAATAAATCTATCACTGTCAATTTGTACCGTGAACCCTGCGACAAGTTCAGGACGAGGGATGACTTAATCTGCGTTTTTTAACGGGCATGGAAATTTTTCGCCCCTGATATTGCCGCGACCCATCATTTCGCAGAGGGCGAAGTGCGCCTGAAATCAAGCCTTTTTCACCGCATTGATTTCCCCTTGAAATATCGATAATTGCCATGACCCAAGGAGTAAGTCATGGCAGGAAATAGCGATCTCGAAAAAATGGAACAGCCCTCGCAGCGGCGCCTTGAACAGGCGCGCGATGAAGGCCGGATTGCACATTCGCGTGAGTTACCCATCTTTGCCTTGGCAGTTTCATGAGAATTGACGGCATGTCGTCAATGATTCGCTGCATGGCGCTTGCGGCGGCATTACTGCTGCCCTCGGCGTATTCTTTGGCCCAGACGCAGCCCGAATATATCGATATTAATCGTTTCGTGATCGAGGGCAATACGTTACTCAAGCCAGATGAGATCGAAGCGGTGCTCAAGTCTTTCACCGGAAAACACCGCGCGCACGGCGACGTGCAACGCGCAATTGAAGTTCTTAGGCAGCGCTATAGCACCGGAGGTTTCAAAATAGCGGGGATAATCGCTTCCGAGCAAGATTTTGATCGGGGTGTCGTCACGTTGCAGATCATTGAAAAGCGGATCGGTGTAAGTATCCGCCCCAGCGTTCCTGCGCTCAAGGTGGAAGTTTCGCCCATAGCAGGAAAAATATCGGTGAATATTCAGCTTGCCGACGAAACCCCTGCCATCCTTGACAAGACACAGACCGAGCGTTTTGATATCGATCATTTCAAGATTGATGGCAATACACTTCTCAAGCCAGATGAGATCGAAGCAGTGCTCAAGCCTTTCACCGGCAAACAGCGCGAGTATGGCGATGTGCAGCGCGCGATCGAAGCTCTCAAACAGCGCTATCGAAGCGCAGGTTTCAGCGTGGTATGGGTGGTCGCACCGGAGCAGGATCTGGATCGTGGTGTCGTCACGCTACAGGTCATCGAAGCGCGGATCGGCAAGGTCACTATCAAAGGCAATCGTTTTTTTGATGATGCGAACATCCGCGCCAGCCTTCCAGCGCTCAAGGAAGGAGTTTCGCCCAAGGCAGGAGATATCTCAGCAAACACACAGCTTGCCAACGAAAATCCGGCCAAGCAGGTGGACGTCGTGTTGCGCCCCGGCAAGGAATCGGGCGAGGTGGATGCCACCGTCGATGTCATCGACGTACGCCCGCTCAAGACCTTCGTGACCTTGGACAATACTGGCAACCCGCAGACAGGCGACTATCGTCTCGGCGTCGGCGTGCAGCATGCCAACCTGTTCAATCGCGACGACGTTGGCACGTTCAACTACGTCACCTCGCCGGGAAAGGAAAATCAGGTCAGCCTCTACAGTGGGAGCTATCGCCTACCACTGTATTCGTTGGGCGATTCCATGGATTTCATCATTGCCTACTCGGATGTCAGCGCCGGCACAGCGCAAACCGTCGCAGGACCGCTCACCTTCTCCGGCAAGGGCGATGTTTACGGTTTGCGCTATAACCAGTTGTTGGAGAGGCGAGGCGAGTATTCGCAGCGGATCGTTTACGGCCTCGATGATCGTGCCTACAAGAACGAATGCGTGCTCGGCGTTTTCGGCGCAACCGGTTGCGGGCCGGCTGCAGCGAATGTAACCGTTAGACCCATCAGCCTGACATACAGCGGCAATTGGGCAAAGCCTGGGCGAATCTCCGATTTTTATGTCGCCTTAGCGCACAATATTCCTGGGGGTGCCAATGGTCAGGAGAGTGATTTCAATGCGGCGCGTCCGAGTCCGAATGGTGGGATTGGGGCCCCTTCCCGTTACACGATTTTTCGCGCTGGCGCCAGCACAGTGAATGCCTTTGAGAACAACTGGCAAGTCCGCGCCGCTTTCAACGCACAGTACACCCCGGATGCCCTTGTATCCGGCGAGCAATTCGGTATTACCGGCGCGACCGCCGTACGCGGTTTCCTTGAGCGCGAAATTACCCGCGACACCGGCTATTTCGCCAACCTCGAACTCTATACTCCCAACCTGACTGGCGAACTGGTTTCCGGCGAAGGTAACCTGCGCGCCTTGCTGTTCTATGACTTTGCCAGCGCTGCCAACAATCCATTGGACGGAGAAACCAAACAACAGTCACTGATCTCCAGTATTGGCGCTGGTTTGCGCTGGAACATCCAGAGGAATTTCAACATGCGCATCGACTTGGCGCGAGTAATTGACGGAGGCGGAATCAAGAAAAACGGTGACCTTGGCGGACATATCTCGGGCTATTTCGGCTTTTAGTGCCAACACGCACTGCCCGATAGCTATATCTGGCGGGCAGCACCAAAGGCAGGAAACCCACTACGCGACAAGTCGCGCGTGAGATTGACACAGCCCGCCCACAAAAATGCTCGTTTATTTTAGAAAAGGAATAAAATTCTCCGTCCAATAAATTTCAGAGGCTATGCAAGCTATTTATCAATTTCTTCGCACTCGTCCTCGCTTGGCTACCGCGATAGGTGCAGGTGTCGTTGTTGGACTTGTTCTTCCGTTGCAATGGCGTCCAGTCACGCGGGCATTGATAGGCTGGAATGTTATCGTTTGGTTTTATCTGTGTTTGATGGGATGGCTGATGATGCGCGCAAGCCATGCCAGGGTTCGTGCAATTGCCGTGCAAGAGGATAGAGGGGCGGTTGTTATTTTGGCGGCGATGTCGATTGCCGCGATAGGTAGCCTTGCTGCGATTATTCTGGAACTTTCAACCGTCAAAAGTTTGTCTTTCAGTCATCGTCTGGCCCACTACGCTTTCACCGGTTCTACCATATTCGGTTCGTGGTGCTTCGTCGCGACACTATTCACATTTCACTATGCACGTATTTATTACAGATCGCCCATTGAGCAGCGAGCTCTCCGTTTTCCGGACAGCGAACAGAATCCTGACTATTGGGATTTTCTTTACTTCTCGTTTACCATCGCGGTTGCTGCCCAAACGTCAGATGTCTCCGTCATGTCGCGTTCGATGCGGAAGACCGTACTTGCGCAATCTATTCTGTGTTTTTTGTTCAACGTCGCCATCATTGGCCTGTCGATCAATATAGCGGCCAGTTTGGTGGGGTCGTGAATACACATATGACGTGTAAAATTCTAGAATGACCGTATCCGAATTAGTCACATCGTACGGCTACTACGCCGTATTCTTCGGCGCTCTGTTAGAGGGCGAGACCATCTTGGTTTTTGCCGGATTTGCCGCGCATCGCGGCATGCTCGACCTGAACTATGTAATTGCCATTGCGTTCGTGGCAAGCACTTTGGGAGACCAGATATTTTTTCATCTGGGACGACTCTATGGCATGGCAATTCTTGATCGTTTACCGGTACTGCGCGCGCGTGTTCCTGCCGTACAGCAGATGCTGGACAAGTACCACACAGCGCTTATTCCGGCAGTGCGATTTCTATATGGGTTGCGTATTGCCGGCCCTATAATTATTGGCATTAGCGGCGTATCTTCCGCCAGATTTGCGTTGCTCAACATGCTCGGCGCGCTTGTCTGGGCTGTGATTATCGCGCTTGCCGGTTATTATTTCGGCGCATTACTCGAACTTCTGCTCAAGGACATCAAACATTTTGAGGAAGCAATCCTGATCGGGATTCTGCTGACCGGAAGCGTTATTTGGCTCTGGCGGCGTACCAAAAATAAAAGATGATTTACTCTGAAACAGGTTTGTTGAAAACCCAAAAGTGATGTTGAATAAATCCGCTGGAGGATAACCAGCGACTTGCCCGCTTGCGGGCTTATAACCAACCACTTTGCAACCGTTTTTTGGTTGCTTAGTGGGATGGCTAGTGGTTTCATCAGTCGATTGGCTAGTAGTTATATCAATGACGGATTATTAGAGACATCCTTTAGTGTTTCGCATGCGCCGCCGCAATCTCCCTGAATTCCTTGAGTTCGCTTTCAATCGTGGAAAGTTCGTAGTAGTCGGTGCCAGACTGTTTTGCCAGTTCCAGTTGTTCAATCGCGCCGCGCAGGTTGCCGCGTGAGGCATAGGTATAAGCGAGTGCGTGGTGCTCTTCCTGCTTTTTGTCGAGCGCGGCGTAACTGCGCGCCTGTAGCTCGTACAGGCGCGCGTCGCTGGGGTGGCTGATGATCTGTTCGTTGAGCAGCTTGAGCGCATCATCATAGCGTTTGCCCTGCAGCAGCAGTTCGACGTAGTCGTAGGTGAGCGCGCGGTGCTGCGGAAAATTCAGTGTGGCGGTGCGGTAAAACTCGACGATGTCCTTGCTCTTGTTCGCCTGCCTGATTTGTCCATCCAGTGTCGCGATCATCGGGTTTTGTGACGACTCCTCATGCAGCGGGGCGAATTCCTGTTTGGCGCGTGCAGCTTGGCCGCTATGCAGCAGGGCCAGCACCAGACCATAACGTTGTGCAGTCTGATTGCCATGTTTGTGTGCGCCCATCGCGTCGGTGAAATAGGCAATCGATTCTTTGGGCGTTCTCTGCATGTCCAGCAGTTTTGCGCGCACAAGATTATAGCTGAGGCTGTCGGGAACCAGGCGATAGGGGATTAGCTGCACGCGGTTGGCTATGTCGGCGACACGCTCGCTGGTGACCGGATGGGTGCGGAAGTAGGACGGGGCATTGCCTTCCAGCAGGCGCGTGGCCTTTTGCAGGCGTTCCAGAAAGGCGGGCATGGCGTGCACGTCGAAGCCGGATTTTTCCAGAAGGGATAGGCCTATACGATCCGCTTCCTGTTCGTTGGCGCGGCTGAAATTCAGTTGGCGCTGGATGGAACCACCCGTCGCACCTAGGATGGCTGCTTGTGATGCATCCGGATTGCTGCGCGCGGCCAAGATGGCGACCGCAATGGCGACCATGGAGGCTATCGAGTCTATTTTTTGGCCCGCGATCATGCGAATTACGTGATGCTGGGTGGCGTGCGATATTTCATGGGCCATCACCGAAGCGAGTTCGGACTCGCTTTGTGTGATGATGATCAGGCCGGTATTTACTCCGATGAATCCGCCGGGCAGCGAAAAGGCGTTGATGGCGTTGTCGTTGATGGCAAAAAATTCAAATCCCAGCCCCGGCTCGCTGCTGTTGGCCGCCAGCCGGTAACCGATTTGGTTAAGGTAATCGTTGACTTCCGCGTCATCCAGATAAGTCTTGTCGGCGCGGATTTCGAACATGCTCTGCTCGCCGAGCTGGCGTTCCTGCTGTGGCGAGATGGCAGCCTGCGCAACGTCCCCTAGGTCGGGTAGCCCATCCGCGCGGCACAGCAGCGACGACATACCCAGAAGAATGAGTATTAATTTTTTCATGACCGATATGATACCTGTTTTGTCTGGCGGTTCCCAAGCGCCATTTGTTCTTTGACGATAGTCTGGACAGCAGCGTGTGAAACCAGCAAAATGGCTGCTGTCAACGATTCCCATAGTCTAATGGACTCCATCGGCAAGTATCAAATTATCAAGGAACTCGGTAGCGGTGGAACTAGCACTGTCTATCTTGCGTTGGATCCGTTCAACAACCAGCGGGTCGCAATCAAGCTGTTCAATCGGGACTTGCTACGCGATCCCAGCCTTGCCAAGGCTCAGCGCAAGATGTTACTGACGGAAGCGTCTCTGGTCGGCAAGCTATCCCATCCGCATATTGTGAGAGTTTTCGATGCCATGCTGGAAGGCACAGTGAATTATATGGTGATGGAGTATGTAGAAGGAGAGACACTGGCGCACTATGCCGACGTATCACGCTTGTTGCCATTCAGCACCATTGCGGAAATCCTTTACAAATGCTGCAAGGCGTTGGAATACGCACAACGGCAAGGTGTGATACACCGCGATATCAAGCCCGCCAATATTCTGATGTGCGGACACAGCGATATTAAGATTTCCGATTTTGGTGCGGCGATGCTCATAAGCCAGCACACCACCCAAGTGGTTGGTGTGGGCTCACCCGCATATATGTCGCCGGAGCAAATCGATGAGCAGTTGCTGACGCACCAGACCGACATTTATTCACTGGGTGTGACTCTGTTTCAATTAATCTCCGGCAAGCTGCCCTTTGATGCAGGTAATAACTACAGCCTGATTTATCAGATTATGAATATCGAACCGCAACCTCTCAGCAAGTTGCGTCCGGATGTCCCGCCGGAACTGGAAGCCATCGTGCTCCGCGCCATGCAGAAAGACCGGTCGCTGCGCTACCAGACATGGGATGAGTTTGCGCACGATCTGGTAAGCTTCTTCAGCAACAACGCGATGACGCATACGGAAATTTTTGATACGGAAAAATTCGATATTTTGCGTGCACTTGATTTCTTCAAAAACTTTAGCGATGTCGAATTGTGGGAAGTGCTGCGTATCAGCCAGTGGCGCAAAGTTCGCAAGGGTGAAATCATTTTGCACGAGGGTGATCAGGGGCGTGAGTTTTTCATCCTGGGGAGCGGGACGGTAAAGGTAATCAAGCGAGGGCTATTGTTGAGTGTCTTGAACAAAGGGGACTGTTTCGGTGAAATGGCGCACCTTTCCGAACGCGATTTCGTTCGTAACACGGATGTGGTGGCGGATTCCGAGGTCACCCTGATCGGAATCAATCCGGATGTGCTGGAGATGGCTACGACGGGGTGCCGTTACCAGGTTGATGGTGCTTTCCTGCGCTTGCTGGTAAAGCGCCTTGACGTTGCGAATACGCGCATTTCACTGTTGGCGCGCCCAAGCCGCACAAGTTCCTTGGCAGCTTGATTCTTTTGCGTAGTGGTGCTCCAAAGGTTTCGGCTGAAGCTTCATAAACGAAACGCTTGGAGAGTTGTTTCATATCTAGCCCGGTTGTTTCTGCAACATCCCCAACCCCCACGCGACGCCAAATCCTGTCACTTCGGTCGCCGCGATGCCCAGGCCGCCTTCGCAGCGGCTGGCTGACAAGTCCACGTGCAGCCATGGCGTATCGTCCACGAAGCGCTTGAGAAAGCGGGTGGCGAGGATGTGGTCGGCTTCGCCGTCCAGCGTGCATTGCTTGATGTCGGCGACTTTGGAATCCAGCGCGGCTTCGTAATCTTCGTCCAGTGGGAAAGCGCACAGGCGTTCTCCGCTTTGCTTGCCGACGCTGACGGCGCGTTGCACCAGCTCATCGCGATTGCCCAACACTCCTGAATAGCGCGCACCTAATGCCATCGCCATGCTGCCGGTGAGCGTGGCGAAATCAAGCATCAGATCGGGTTTCTCGCGTGAGGCTAGCGTAAGCGTGTCTGCCAGCACCATGCGCCCTTCAGCATCGGTGTGCATGACTTCGATGGTGGTGCCGTTCAGTGCAGTCACGATGTCGTTCTGCTTGTACGCTTTCGGGCTGATATGGTTCTGCGCCAACGCCAGCCAGCAGTCCAGATTCACCGGTAACTTGCTTTGCGTCGCGGCGAGCAGAATGCCCAGCACCACAGCCGAGCCGTTCATGTCCTCGTGCATATTGTGCATGTAACGCGAAGGCTTGAGGTTGTGCCCGCCAGTATCGAAACAGATGCCCTTGCCGACCAGCGCGAT
Organism: uncultured Gallionellaceae bacterium; assembly: GCA_964480365.1. GTDB lineage: Bacteria > Pseudomonadota > Gammaproteobacteria > Burkholderiales > Gallionellaceae > CAIQPV01. The sequence goes on along the minus strand of CAYZPM010000012.1, from coordinate 47,465 downwards.
GGTCTGTTTCGCCTTTGGATGCTTGTAGTTCAGGTGCACGATGGCGGCATCCTCCGGATCGCTGCCCTGCGCTACAGCGACGAATGCGCCCGCGCCCATTTTGCGTAGCGCCTTCATGTCGAACTCTTCATGCTTCCAGTTGTGCTGTTGCGCCAACTTCTTTATGCGCGTGCGGTATTGCCCCGGTGTGAGTTCGTTCGGCGGAAGCACGGTCAACTCGCGGCACAGCAGGTTGCCTGAGGCCATCGCTTTGATGCCATCAAACACTTTTTTGTCGGCGTAACCGTAGAGTTCGATTTTTTGCAGCGGCTTGCGCTCGGCTTTTTTCTTGTGCGCCGGTAGCGGCGAACCATTCACCCAAGCGCCGTACACCGCCAGTTCGGCGGCGCGTTTGCGCTTCGCTTCATCGCCCAGCACTACGATGCTCAACGCATTGGGGTTTTCTTCCAACAGCAACTGCAATGCCTTGCGTACTTGGGTCTGCAAAGCAAAAGTGTCTTTCTCAAAATCCAGCATCACCCAGGCCACCAGCGCACCATTTCCGGCGTTGGCGCCGATCGGTGATTTTGCCAGTTCGTCGGCTTTCATGTCACGCCGTTTGAGTACAGCAGCGAGCAAGTCGCCATGCGGTAAACCTTTAGGTAATGTTTTCCCCTTAGGTAACAACACCAGCATATGGGTGGTGGCGGGCAGGGTCTGGGATAGGGTGAGTTGTGCTAGCATTGCGTCCTCGAATTTTGATGTGTGGCGCATTATACAAACTGCGCCGCAGCTTGATGGAATCTTTATGCGCCAATACTTAGACCTGATGCAACATGTGCTGAACCACGGCACGAAAAAATCCGACCGCACCGGCACCGGCACCGTCAGCGTGTTCGGCTACCAGATGCGCTTCAACCTGCAAGAAGGCTTCCCGCTGGTCACAACCAAGAAATGCCACTTGAAATCCATTGTTCACGAACTATTGTGGTTCTTGCAGGGCGACACCAACATCAAGTACCTCAAGGAAAACGGTGTTAGCATCTGGAACGAATGGGCGGACGAACAGGGCAATCTGGGGCCGGTATATGGCAAGCAATGGCGCTCGTGGGCCACAACTGACGGACGCGCGGTTGACCAGATTTCCGAAGTGGTTGCCCAGATCAAAAAGAATCCTGATTCGCGCCGTCTCATTGTCTCGGCATGGAACGTGGGCGAACTTGACAAAATGGCGCTCGCGCCCTGTCACGCTTTTTTCCAATTTTATGTGGCGGATGGCAAACTTTCCTGCCAGCTCTACCAGCGCAGCGCCGACATTTTCCTCGGCGTGCCGTTCAACATCGCCTCTTACGCCTTGCTCACGTTGATGATGGCGCAAGTGTGCGACCTCAAGCCGGGCGATTTTGTGCACACCTTTGGCGATGCACATCTATATCTTAACCACATGGAGCAGACCGAGTTGCAACTGTCGCGCGCGCCGCGCGCACTGCCGACCATGCGTATCAACCCAGACGTAAGAGATATATTCGGCTTCAAGTTCGAGGATTTTATATTGGAAGGCTACGACCCGCACCCTCCGATAAAAGCGCCGGTGGCGATATGAACCAGCCGCATCTTTCCATCATCGTAGCGATGGCGAGCAACCGCACCATCGGCATAAACAACACTTTGCCGTGGCGCTGTCCGGAAGACCTCAAGCACTTCAAGGCGCTCACCATGGGGCATCACATGATCATGGGACGCAAGACCTTCGATTCCATCGGCAAGCCCCTGCCGGGACGTACGACGGTAGTGGTGACACGCAATCGCGAATGGCAAATTGACGGCTGCATCATCGCGCACTCGCTGGAAGAAGCCATTGCCGCTTGTACAGGAGATGATGAAATTTTTATTGTCGGCGGCGCGGAATTGTACGCGCAAGCCTTGCCGTTAGTGGATAAGCTCTATATCACTGAAATCAAGCAAGATGTGGAAGGCGACGCGCACTTCCCGGAATTTAATTGCGCGGACTGGCAAGAAATATCACATGAGAAGCGCCATCAGGAAACGCCGCAATTGCTGGAATATCACTTCGTCACTTATAGTCGCAATGGCCGCTAATCTATTGGGAACCTCTATCAATAGGCCAAGTTTTTATTTGTTGAATGTATCAATCGCGTTCTTTATAGCTTGTACTTGAGGGCTAGGCTTCTTGTCTTTGCCTGCCGATACAGATGCCGTGGCAGGAGCAGCAGGAATAGCAGTTTGGGCAGGAACAGCGGATGGAGCAGCAGGTGTAGCCGCACTGACAACAGAGGGATTGACAGCAGAGGCGCTGGCAGGCTGAATCAATTGCTCTTCCAGAGTGGGCGTGATTTTCATTTTTATTTGCATATGAGTCACGTTGAGAATGATTTTTGTCGCCTGCTCATCCTGCGCATCCAGCTTTTTGCGTTCCTCTTCTTGTTGAGCTTTTTCCTGTACCAGGGCGGTCTTGAGTTTCTCCACCTCGCCTTTGGATGCTGACAGGCTTGAATTTATGCTATCTATCTTGGCAACGGCATTGCTGAGCTGCGCCTGACTGGATTGATTGCCGGTAAACGCGATCGCCGCGATAATTAGAGCCAGGACGGCCAAGACGGGCGCGAAGCCATGCATTGCATATTTGACAATCAAGCTCATACGGCCTGCTTTCGATGAGGGAGCGCTGTCGTCAGAAGCCTCGCCGTCAGATGGTTTTCTACTATCGGACGCAACGCTTTTTTCTTCGTGTTCCGGGTGGTTAGCCATGATTTTCCTTGATCAAATTAAAGGGAACCTCTAAAGTTTAAGGCTGACGCAGGCGTACATGCAAAGTTTGAATCGCAGTATCAGTTTACCATCATGAAGGTTTTTTTATAACAGGGTTATTTTTCTTGGCGATGCAAGAAAAAGTGACCTGCCATCGGGCTGCCCCGGCACATTCAATCCTGCCTCACGCAGTCCACATAATACATGCGCTTGCCATCCACTTCGGCTGATACCAAGCCGTGGATATCGGTTTCGAAGCCAGGGAATTTTTTATTAAAATCGCGGGCGAAACGCAAGTAATCCACGATGGTCTTATTGAAGCGCTCGCCCGGAATCAGCAGCGGGATGCCCGGTGGGTAAGGCGTAAGTAGCACAGCGGTAGCGCGCCCCTCCAGTTCGTCGATGCGCAGGCGGTCGATTTCCCCGTGCGCCATTTTAGCAAACGCGTCGGACGGTTTCATTGCCGGAACCATGTCCGATAAATACATCTCGGTGGTCAGGCGCGCCACATCATTGGCTTTGTAAATGCCGTGTATCTGGTCACACAAATCGCGCAGGCCGATTTTTTCGTACTGCGGATTTTTGGCGATGAACTCGGGCAGGATGCGCCACAGCGGATGGTTCCTGTCGTAGTCGTCCTTGAACTGCTGCAACTCGGTCACCATCGTGTTCCAGCGTCCCTTGGTGATGCCGATGGTGAACATGATGAAGAAAGAATACAGGCCGGTTTTTTCCACCACCACGCCATGCTCGGCGAGATATTTGGTCACGATGGCGGCGGGGATACCGGAGTCGGCGAAGTCGCCGTCCACATCCAGTCCCGGAGTAATAATAGTGGCCTTGATCGGGTCGAGCATGTTGAAGCCTGGCGCCAGCTTGCCGAAGCCGTGCCAGCGGTCATCCGCACTGAGCATCCAGTCGTCGCGCGCGGCCATGCCTTCTTCCACCAGATAGTCCGGTCCCCATACCTTGAACCACCAATCAGCGCCGAACTCGGCATCCACCTTGCGCATGGCGCGGCGAAAGTCGAGCGCTTCGGCGATAGACTCCTCCACCAGCGCAGTGCCGCCCGGCGGCTCCATCATCGCCGCAGCTACGTCGCACGAGGCGATGATGGCGTATTGCGGGCTGGTGGAAGTGTGCATCAGATAGGCTTCGTTGAAGCAATCGCGATCCAGTTTGATGGAATCGCTATCCTGCACCAGAATTTGCGAAGCCTGGCTCAATCCGGCCAGCAGCTTGTGCGTGGACTGCGTGGAAAAAATCATCGACTCTTTTGCGCGCGGACGGTCACGTCCTATGGCATGCATATCCTTGTAGAAATCGTGGAATGTCGCGTGGGGCAACCAAGCCTCGTCAAAATGCAGCGTGTCGATTTTCCCGTCCAGCATCTGCTTCAGCGTTTCGACGTTGTACAACACGCCGTCATAAGTGCTTTGCGTGATGGTCAATACACGCGGTTTCAGTTTCTTGTTTTTGATGAACGGATTCGCATCGATCTTGCGCTGAATATTTTCCGGTTGAAATTCGCTTAGCGGAATTGGCCCGATGATGCCGAAATTATTGCGTGTCGGCGTAAGAAACACAGGTACTGCGCCAGTCATCATGATCGCGTGCAGGATGGATTTGTGGCAATTGCGGTCCACTACCACGATGTCATCAGGTGCCACAGTGGAATGCCACACGATCTTGTTCGAAGTGGAAGTGCCGTTGGTGACGAAGAATAAATGGTCGGCATTGAAAATGCGCGCCGCGTTGCGTTCGGAAGCTGCCACCGGCCCGGTATGGTCGAGTAGCTGTCCCAGTTCGTCCACCGCGTTACATACGTCGGCACGCAGCATATTTTCACCGAAAAACTGGTGGAACATGCGCCCTACCGGGGATTTCAGGAACGCCACGCCGCCGGAATGTCCGGGGCAGTGCCAGGAATAAGAACCGTCCTGCGCGTAATCCACCAGCGCGCGGAAGAACGGCGGCGCCAGCGAGTCGAGGTACGATTTTGACTCGCGGATGATATGGCGCGCCACAAACTCCGGAGTGTCCTCGTGCATGTGGATAAAGCCGTGCAACTCGCGCAGGATGTCGTTGGGGATGTGGCGCGAAGTGCGAGTTTCACCATACAGATAAATCGGAATGTCGGCATTCTTGAAGCGGATTTCTTCCACGAACGCGCGCAACGTCCTCAATGCAACTTCTGTTTCTTCCTCGCTTCCCGCACCAAATTCTTCATCGTCGATGGACAGCACGAAGGCCGACGCGCGACTCTGTTGCTGAGCGAATGAGGTCATGTCACCATAACTGGTCATGCCAACGACGTCGATGCCCTCTTTTTCGATCGCGTCAGCAAGATCACGGATGCCGTGGCCACTGGCGTTTTCTGAACGAAAGTCTTCGTCGATTATGATGATGGGAAAATTAAATTTCATTCATTACTCCTAAGGGTAGGGCGGGCTTTGTCCGACCTACATTTTGTTCATCTTACATCTTGGGTAGAGTCACGCCGTGCTGCCCTTGATATTTGCCACCCCTGTCTTTGTACGAGATTTCGCACACTTCATCGCTTTCAAAAAATAGCACCTGCGCGACGCCCTCATTGGCGTAAATCTTTGCGGGCAGCGGCGTGGTGTTGGAAAACTCCAGTGTCACATAGCCCTCCCACTCCGGCTCGAACGGGGTGACATTGACGATAATGCCGCAGCGGGCATAAGTGCTCTTGCCCAGGCAGATGGTCAGCACATTGCGCGGGATGCGGAAATATTCCACGGTGCGTGCCAGCGCGAATGAATTGGGCGGAATGATGCAGTAGTCGCCATGCACCTCGACGAAAGAATTAGGGTCGAAGTTTTTAGGATCGACGATGGTGCTGTTGATGTTGGTGAATAGCTTGAATTCTTCCGAGCAGCGTATGTCGTAACCGTAGCTCGACGTGCCATAAGACACAATACGCTTGCCGTCAACTTCCTTCACTTGACCCGGTTCGAATGGTTCGATCATGCCGTGCTGCTCCGCCATGCGGCGTATCCATTTGTCTGCCTTAATGCTCATTCATTCCTCGCTATAATTTAACCACGGATTAACGCAGATAAAACCACCCGGTTCTATCCGTGGAAATCCGTGTTTATCCGTGGCTAAGTGTTCTGCACAACAATCTTCGGAAACACCGCGCTGTGGTCTTGCGCCATTTCCGCAATCTTCACCGCCAACCGCCGTGCGATTTGCTTGTATACCTTGGCAATCGCGCCATTGGGATCGGCAACCACAGTAGGAGTTCCGGAATCGGCTTGTTCGCGGATGTTGATGTCCAGCGGCAGCGAGCCGAGAAATTCAACGCCATAATCGGCACACATTTTTTCTCCACCGCCCGCGCCGAAGATATGCTCTTCATGCCCGCACTTGGAACAGATGTGCGTGCTCATGTTTTCCACGATGCCGATGATCTTGATGTCAACCTTCTCGAACATCTTGAGTCCCTTGCGTGCATCCATCAGCGCGATGTCCTGCGGAGTGGTGACGATCACAGCGCCGGTTACCGGTACCTTCTGCGCCAGCGTCAACTGGATGTCGCCGGTGCCCGGCGGCAGATCCACCACCAGATAATCCAATGCATCCCAGCGCGTCTGACGCAGCAATTGATCCAGCGCCTGTGTCACCATCGGGCCGCGCCAGATCATAGGCGCATCGTCGCCCTCGATCAGAAAGCCGATGGACATCGCCTGTAACCCATGGCCTTCCATCGGCTGCATGGATTGTCCGTCTTTCGACTCCGGACGTCCGGTGATGCCCAGCATGGTGGGCTGCGAGGGGCCGTAGATGTCGGCGTCCAGCATGCCCACGCGCGCACCTTCCGCCGCCAGTGCCAGCGCCAGATTTACCGCCGTAGTGGACTTGCCCACCCCGCCCTTGCCGCTGGCCACCGCGATGATATTCTTTACGCCATCCACCAGCTTCACGCCGCGTTGTACCGCATGCGGCACCACCTTGCTGGTGACTGTGGCAGCGATCTTGCCCGCCCCCGGCAAAGCGCTACGCAGATGATTTTCCACCAGCGCCTTGATCTCGTCCCACACGCTTTTCGCGGGATAGCCGAGCAGGATGTCGAGCGAAACATCGTTGCCCTCGACCTTGATGTTCTTTACCGACTTGCCGCTGACGAAATCTTTTTTCGTGTTCGGGTCGGTCAATTGTTTCAACGCAGATTGCACGTCCGCTTCAGTAAAAGCCATAATCTCCTCACTCACTTCAAACCACCGTCATTCCCGCGAAGGCGGGAATACAACAGTGTTAAACAAAGGGCATTTTCAATAACTGGATTCCCGCCTTCGCAGGATAACCAGCCACTTGCCAGCTTGCTGGCTTAGTGGATTGGCTAGTTGTTTCATCAATGACGAAATCCAGATATCCGGGTTTCATCAAAGGTGACAATTTTACCCAATTCCGCAGCCTCGTGCGTCATTTGCTACAATCCCCCCCTCAAACAAGGTACAGAACAACCATGACCCGCAAAATCCTCGTCACCTCCGCGCTGCCCTATGCCAATGGCAGCATCCACTTAGGCCACCTCGTTGAATACATCCAGACCGACATCTGGGTGCGCTTCCAGAAGATGCAGGGAAACACTTGCCACTACGTTTGTGCCGACGATACCCACGGCACCCCCATCATGCTGCGCGCCCAAAAGGAGGGTATCACCCCGGAACAGTTGATAGATCGCGTGTGGCACGAACATAAGGCTGACTTCGACGGCTTCCATGTCGAGTTCGACAACTATTACTCGACGAACTCAAAAGAGACACGCCACTATGCGGATGACATCTATCTCAAGCTCAAGCAGCAGGGTTTGATCGAGGTGCGTGCCGTGGAACAGTTCTACGACCCGGTCAAAGAAATGTTTCTGCCGGATCGTTTTATCAAGGGTGAATGCCCAAAATGTCATGCCAAGGATCAATACGGCGACAACTGCGAAGCTTGCGGCACCACCTACACGCCCACTGAACTGATCAATCCATATTCAGCCGTTTCCGGTGCACAACCTGTACGCAAATCGTCAGACCACTATTTCTTCAAGTTGTCTGATGCGCGCTGCCACGATTTTCTGAAATCATGGATCGCACCGCCGCATGTCCAGAACGAGGCTGCCAATAAACTCAACGAATGGCTGGAATCAGGCTTATCTGATTGGGATATTTCTCGCGATGCGCCGTATTTTGGCTTCGAGATTCCTGACGCACCAGGAAAGTTTTACTACGTCTGGCTGGATGCGCCGATCGGCTACATGGGCAGCTTCAAGAAGCTGTGCGATGATAAAGGAATCGACTTCGACGAATACTGGAAGCATGATTCCAAGACGGAGCTGTACCATTTTATCGGCAAAGACATTTTGTACTTTCATGCGCTGTTCTGGCCTGCCGAGTTGCAACTCGCCGGCTACCGCACACCGACCAGCGTATTCGCGCATGGATTCCTGACTGTGAACGGCGAGAAGATGAGCAAGTCGCGCGGTACGTTCATCACCGCCGATAGCTATCTCAAACAGGGGCTCAACCCGGAATATTTGCGTTACTACTATGCCGCGAAGCTCAACGGCACGATGGAAGACATTGATCTGAGTCTGGAGGATTTTGTGGCTAAGGTGAATAGCGATTTGGTTGGCAAATATGTCAATATCGCTAGCCGAGCATCCGGATTTCTGCATAAGTATTTCCAAGGAAAAATCGGAAACACGGTGGTTGGAACATTGAGCAACGATTCAATTTTGGAAACTACCGAATCTAGTGAAGTTATAAGAAGTGGAGTATTGAACAATATCCCTCGACACACCGAGTCAATTGCCGCACTGTACGAGCTACGCCAATATAGCTTAGCAACACGCTTAATCATGAAATTGGCTGATGATGTAAATGAATTCTGGAATAGCCGCGCACCATGGGAACTCGCTAAAAACTTCAACAGCAAACAAGAAGACCTCCATCGGGTTTGCTCTGAAGTGATTGAAGCATTTAGGCTGCTGACACTTTACATTAAACCCATCCTGCCGCATTTGGCCGGGCAGGTGGAAAGCTTTCTAAATATCCAGCCGCTGCAATGGGCTGATGCTCAACAGCCACTTCCTACCGGACATGTTATTAACGAATACAAACACCTGATGACTCGTGTTGACCAAAAACAAATTGACGCCATGATCGAAGCCAACAAAGAATCCCTAGTACCACCGCCATCTCCTGTTCGCCATGGCGAAGCTCAACCGCCTTTACCCGCTCCCCAACCCTCTCCCTTAAAGGGCGAGGGGGCAAACGTTGGCGCTATCGCGCCGACTATTTCGATTGACGAGTTCAGCAAGGTGGATTTGCGCGTGGCTAGGATCGTCAATGCCGAGCATGTGGAAGGCGCGGAGAAATTGCTCAAGCTCACCTTGGATATCGGCGAAGAAAAACCCCGCACAGTGTTCGCGGGCATCAAGTCGGTTTATGATCCCGAAAAATTAAAGGGACGCATGACCGTGATGGTCGCCAATCTCGCGCCGCGCAAGATGAAGTTCGGCCTGTCGGAAGGCATGGTTCTGGCGGCTTCGGGAGAAGCGCCGGGTTTGTTCATCCTCAGTCCGGACGAGGGTGCGCAACCGGGCATGCGTATTAAGTAACTATTAATGGGGGACGCTCAATAACCCTTTATGGGGGTTCTCGCTCCATCCGTGACAGGACTATAATCCGCACCGACTTTCAGGAGGTTGAATAAGCAGTGTTTGATCAATTCGGTGTGTTGCCCATTGATGTTGCCTTGGGCGTGGTAGTGGCATGGCTGATGCTCGGCATCGGCGGGCTGCTGCTGCAAAACACCCGGATCATCTCGCAATATATTTTCCCCGCCGGAGCGATCTGCTCACTCGTGCTGGCGCTGGCCGGGCTGGGCGGATTGACCGAAACTAGCGTTGCGATCTTGCCGCTGGGTCTGCCCGACCTGCCTTTCCACTTGCGCATGGATGCGCTCTCCTCCTTCTTCCTGCTACTGCTTGGAGGCGCCAGCATCGGCATTTCGCTGTTTTCGGCTGGCTATTTCCGCAACATGGCTAGCGGTACTCTGGTACTGCTCAATCTCGAATACCACGTGTTCATGGCCGCTATGGCGCTTGTGTTCATGGCGGACGATGCCTACATGTTCATGGTGGCGTGGGAGAGCATGGCGCTGTCTTCATACTTCCTCGTTACCACCGACCACGAGCAGCCGGAAGTGCGCCGTGCCGGATTTCTCTATCTGCTCATCGCGCACGTCGGTGCCATTGCCATCCTGATGAGTTTCGGTGTGATGCAGGGCGGGCATGGCGATTACACCTTTGATACTATGCGCCACACACACCTGACTACGTTCTGGGCGAGCGCCACTTTCCTGCTGGCGCTATTCGGCTTTGGCGCCAAGGCAGGTATCCTGCCGATGCACGCATGGCTGCCCGAGGCGCATCCTGCCGCACCTTCGCCGGTCTCCGCCATGATGAGCGGCATCATGCTGAAGACTGCGATCTACGGTATCTTGCGCGTCACCTTTGACTTGCTGGATATGCAACTGTGGTGGTGGGGCGTGCTGGCGCTGGCCTTGGGTTTGATTACCGCACTGTTCGGCGTGATTTTCGCTGCCGTGCAAGTAGACATGAAACGGCTACTCGCCTATTCCTCCATCGAGAATATCGGCATCATCCTGGTAGGCATCGGCCTCACCCTGATTTTTCACGCCTTCCACAAGGACCCGCTGGCAGCGTTAGCGCTCACTGCGACGCTGTATCACGCACTCAACCATTCTTTCATGAAAAGCCTGCTGTTCCTCGGTACCGGCTCGGTTCTGCATGCCACCGGCGAACGTCAACTCGGCAAGCTCGGTGGCCTGATCCACAAAATGCCCAGGCTGGCTCTGCTGATGCTGGTAGGCACACTCGCCATCGCCGGCCTGCCGCCGTTGAACGGCTTCGTCTCCGAATGGCTGCTGCTGCAAGCTTTTTTGTTGTCTCCGGGCTTGCCGCAACCCTACCTCAACATGCTGGTGCCGATTGCGGCGGCGGCATTGGTGCTGGCCGCAGCGCTGGCCGGATACGTTATGGTGAAATTCTACGGTGTGATTTTTCTTGGCCAGCCGCGCGATGAAAAACAGGCGCACATCCATGATGCAGGCATTTGGGAACGCATCGGCATGTTGTGCATGGTCGTCGCCTGCGTAGTTCTCGGCGTGTTTCCCACTTTCGTCATTCTGCAACTCGATTTTGTCACTGAGATGCTGGTACACCACTCGCTCGGAAGCAGTGCAGTGAAAACCGGCTGGCTGTTGCTCACCCCGATCCAGGCAGAACGCGCCAGTTACGGGCCGCTGATTTTACTGGTCATCATCGTGGCGGGCGGGCTACTTACCGTGCTGGCGGTGAAGCGGTATTATCACGGACGCCTGCGCCGAGGTCCTGCATGGGATTGTGGCTACCCTGCACAAACCGCGCGTATGCAGGATACCGCCGAGGGCTTCGGCCAACCCATCCGGCAAATTTTTGAATGGTTTATGGGTGTAGTCAGGGATGTTCCTACTCCGTTTGACCTTCACCCGCATTACCACTCCGAAACACATGACCGTTTGTGGAACCTGTTCTATGTGCCGATCAAAAAACTGAACGAGATGGTCGGCAATCAGGTCGGCAAATTACAGCACGGACGTATCCATGTTTACCTGCTGTATAGCTTCGTCACCCTGTTGGCCTTGCTGGCGTTTATCCAATGAGCTACACAGCGCTTTTATTTCAGTTAGTGCAGAATGTGCTGGTGTTGCTGGCAGCCCCGCTGCTGCTTGGCTGGATCAACCAGTGCCGCGCCATGCTGCAAAATCGCAGCGGCGCAGGTGTGTTGCAACCTTTCCGCAACCTGATTAAATTATTTTACAAGGATGCCGTTCTGGCCCATAACGCCTCGCCGCTATTCCGTGCCACGCCTTATATCCTGTTCGCCTGCATGTGGCTGGCGGCGGCGCTGGTACCTGTATTGGCCACCGACCTGCCGCTTTCGCCCGCCGTCGATGTGATTGCCTTGGTCGGGATTTTTGCGCTGGCGCGGGTATTTATCTCGCTGGCTGCGATGGACATCGGCACCGCTTTCGGCTCACTGGGCGCACGCCGCGAAATGTTGGTCGGTTTTCTCGCCGAACCGGCGCTGCTGATGGTGTTGTTCACCGCGTCCACCATCAGCCAATCCACCTCGCTCATCACCATCGTGGAAACGCTGGCGCACAAGCAGTTCGTGCTGTACCCCAGTATGACTTTCGCCGCCGTCGCTTTCATCATGGTGCTGCTCGCCGAAAATGCGCGCGTGCCGGTGGATAATCCCGCCACCCATCTCGAACTCACCATGATCCACGAAGCGATGATCCTGGAATATTCTGCGCGCCATCTGGCACTGGTGGAATGGGCCAGCGCGCTAAAACTGCTTGCCTACATGACCATCGGTATCGCCTTGTTTGTGCCCTGGGGTATCGCCGAGAGCGGCGACTGGAAGGCGTTGCCGCTGGCCGTGCTGCTGGTTTTCATCAAGCTGCTGGTTGGCGGGGCAGGGCTGGCGCTGCTGGAGACTGTATCCGCCAAGATGCGAATTTTCCGCGTGCCGGAATTTATGGGTACCGCCTTCTTGCTGGCCGTGCTGGGGCTGCTTACGCATTTCCTGCTGGAGATGTCTAAATGAATTATCCCTTATGAATAATATTCCGCTCACCGCCCAGCTGATCAACATGTGCGCGGCATTGCTGTTGCTGATCGCCTTCGCCATGCTGTCGCAACGTCGCATTTTGTCATTGATTAACCTGTTCGCCTTGCAGGGTCTGGTGTTAAGTATCAGCACGGCGGTGGTCGCATACTCTACCAGCCAGTCGCACTTGTACTTTTCCGCCGGACTGACTTTGGTGCTGAAGGTTCTGCTACTGCCCTGGATATTGCACCGGTTGATTCGCAAGCTGAACATTAAATGGGATGTGGAAACCATGTTCAATATCCCAACCATCATGCTGATCGGTCTGGCATTGGTCGTGTTCGCGTTCAATCTGGCCGCACCGATTTCGCAGATGGCTGGCACCATTACCAAAAGTACGCTGGGCATCGCCATGGCCAGCGTGCTGTTATCCTTCCTGATGATGATTACGCGCAGTAAGGCGGTACCGCAGGTGGTGGGATTCCTAGCTATGGAGAACGGGCTGTTCTTTGCCGCCACCTCGGCCACTTACGGGATGCCGATGGTGGTGGAACTAGGCATCGCGCTGGACGTGCTGGTGGGCATGTTCATCCTCGGTATTTTCTTCTTCCAGATACGCGTGGCGTTCGACAGTCTGGACTTGAAGCATATGGAAAAGCTGAAGGAAGACTGACGTGGAAATTTTCTGGGTATTGGGCATCCCCCTGCTAGGCGGCTTCGTGATGGCGGTGTTTGGTACGCGGCGCAACGCGCCCGAGATAAACTCGGGGATGAGCTTCTGCACCTTTGCCGCCGCCGCCGTGCTGACTGCGCGCGTAATCTCCAGCGGCTCGTTTACCGCGTGGGACGAGTTGTTCTTCGTCGATGCCTTCAATGTTTTCCTGGTTGCGCTGACAGCCTTCGTCGGCTTCACTACCTCGCTGTTCTCGCGCCCTTACATGCGCATCGAACAGCATCACGGCAAGCTGAGCGTGAACATGCTGCGCCTTTACTACAGCATGTACCAGTTGTTCAGCTTCACCATGCTGCTGGCGCTGCTCACCAATAACATGGGTATCCTGTGGGTGGCGATGGAAGCGGCCACGCTCACCACCGTGCTGCTGGTGTCGTTGTACCGCACCCCGGCCAGCATTGAAGCGGCGTGGAAATATTTTATCCTGTGCGGAGTTGGCCTGGCGCAGGCGCTATTCGGCACCATCCTGCTGTATTTCGCGGCAGAAAAAATCCTCGGTGCTGGCGGTACGGCGCTGCTGTGGACGCACCTGAACACGGTAAAGACCCAACTCGAACCGACGGTGCTGTCGCTGGCTTTCGTGTTCCTGCTGGTCGGCTATGGCACCAAAGTTGGTCTGGCTCCACTGCACAACTGGCTGCCGGATGCGCACGCCGAAGGCCCGACACCGGTGTCGGCGGTGCTTTCCGGCCTGCTGTTGAATGTTGCGCTCTATGCCGTAGTGCGCTCCAAGGTGCTAGTGGACGGTGCGCTCGGCTCACACTTCGCGGGCAATTTCATGATGGGCTTTGGCCTGCTCAGTGTGGTGATGGCGGCATTTTTCCTGTCGCGGCAAAAAGACGTGAAGCGCATGTTCGCCTATTCTTCTATCGAACATATGGGGCTGATGACTTTTGCCTTCGGCATGGGCGGGCCAGTGGCCACCTTCGCCGGAATGCTGCACATGACCGTACATAGCCTGACCAAGTCGGCCATCTTCTTCACCGTCGGACACGCCGCACAGCAATCCGGCACGCAACTGATGGACGGCATACGCGGCCTGATCAAGACCAATCCTACCGTTGGCTGGGGTTTGGCGCTGGGCACTCTGGCGATCCTCGGGATGCCTCCGTTCGGCGTGTTCACCAGCGAATTCATGATCCTTACCACCGCCATGCACACCTATCCGTGGACCATGCCCTTCCTGCTCACTGCATTGGGCGTGGCTTTCGCCGCAATCTTCGGGCGCGTACAGTTGATGGTGTTTGGCGAAACCAACGGCGAGCGTTTGCCGCATCCGCCCGCATTGATCCCGGTGTTCGTGCATCTGGTGCTGGTGCTGCTGCTGGGACTGTATATTCCGCCTTACCTTGCCGCGTGGTATCGGCAGGCGACGGCGTTGATAGGATGACATAATGAGACTGGACGACTGCACTTCCTATTTTCCAAAACTGCCCGGCGCCATGCCGGTGTGGCACGGCATAGTGAATGCAAATGACCTGCACGCGCTATGCGATCAGGTGCTGCACGGCGGCGGCAAGCTGGTCGCACTGTGGGGGGAAGACAGGAGCGAGGTTCGAGGGATCAAGATAAGGAGTGAGTTGGGAGAGGCTTCCGATCTCCAACCTTCGCTACCTCTCGATTCTGAATCCTCGATCCCGTATTTTCAATACGCATTGCATGTCGCGCTGATTTGCGCGCCGGGTATGCTGGTGCTCACCCTGCCGGTGACTCACAAAAAGCCTGAATTCCCGGATCTCAGTGACCTGTTCCCGGCGGCGAACCGCATGCAGCGTGCAGTGGCGGACATGCTCGGCCTGCATCCCATCTGGGGCGGCAATCATCGCAAGTGGCTGCGCCATGCAGCATGGCCGGGTGATATGCATCCACTGCGCAAAGCGTTCGATATTTCGGACCGTTTCCCGCTTGAGGAAGACAACTATCCCTTCGTCGCGGTCACCGGCTACGGGGTGCATGAAATCCCTGTCGGTCCCGTGCATGCAGGCACCATCGAACCCGGCCACTTTCGCTTCTCCGTCATAGGCGAACGTGTGCTGAAGCTGGAAGAACGCCTGGGTTACAAACACAAGGGCATCGAGAAACGTTTCGAGGGCATGACGCTACAACAGGGCGCGAAACTGGCCGGGCGCATTTCCGGCGACACGACGGTGGGCTATGCCTGGGCTTACGCACAGGCTGTGGAATGTGTTACTAACACAACTCCGCCGCCTCGCTCGCTGTGGTTGCGCGCACTGTTCCTTGAGCTAGAGCGCCTGCTCAATCACCTTGGCGACCTCGGCTATCTCGGCAACGATGCGGCGCTGGCATTCGGCTTCGCACAATTCTGGATACTCAAGGAAGACCTGCTACGTATGAACGGCGATCTGTTCGGCCATCGTTACCTGATGGATCGCATTGTTCCCGGCGGCGTAGCGTGCGACCTCGACAACGCAGGGCTGATGCGCATTGCCGAAACACTGCTCCACATTGAACACGAAACTGCCATCCTGAAAGGCATCTACGACGAACACGCGGGCATGCAGGATCGCTTCCTTTCCACCGGACACGTTGCACCCGACCTCGCCGCAAAACTCGGGCTGACCGGCTTGGCCGGACGCGCGAGCGGACAGGCTTGGGATGCACGCGCGCAGTTCCCCTGCATTCCCTACGATCAACTCGACGTGAACATGGTCACGCACCGCAACGGCGACGTGGCGGCGCGCGTCACCATGCGCTTTGAGGAAATCGTCGAATCCATCCGTCTCATCCGCCTGATGCTGGAAAAACTTCCCGTAGGTGATTTATTGTCCGATGTTGGCAACGCAGCGGAAGGGCGCTTGGGCATCGGCTGGGTGGAAGGCTGGCGCGGGGAGATTCTGGTGGCCTTGCATGTCGGCCAAGACAATCGCATCCACCGTTTGCATCCGCACGACCCCTCATGGCAAAACTGGCCAGTGCTGGAACATGCCATCATGGGCAACATCGTGCCGGACTTTCCGCTCATCAATAAATCGTTCAATTTGAGTTACAGCGGAGTGGATTTATAACCATGCTCCAGATCATCAAACAAATCCTCCGCACCGGCATTAAAACCGAAACTCCGCCGCAGCCGGACGATGCGCTGCGCAATGAGGTGCAGCAGATCAATGCGCAAATCCTGCGTCACGTTGGACGAGCGCTGACCATCCGCCACGTCGATGCCGGCTCCTGCAACGGCTGCGATCTGGAAATTCATTGTCTCAACAATGCTTATTACAACATCGAAGGGCTGGGCATACACTTTGTCGCCAGCCCGCGCCATGCGGATATGCTGCTGGTCACCGGCCCCGTGTCGCGGCACATGGAAATCGCGCTGAAGCGCACCTACGACGCCACCCCCGATCCAAAACTGGTGGTCGCCCTCGGCGATTGCGGCTGTGACGGAGGAATTTTCGGCGAGAGCTACGCGAGCTGCGGCAAGGTCGCCAACGTGATTCCGGTAGATGTCACCGTGCCCGGTTGCCCACCCACGCCTACCGCGATTTTGCAAGGGATACTGACGGCTGTCAGCAGCCGCAAAACAGATCGTTGAAAAACTATTGATGAGACTACTAGGCATTCGCTATTTAATATGACGAACAACATAATTGAGTTTTTGGCTCATTGGGGAATCACGGCGCTATCGCTATGGGTTGCTGGTTTCATATTTCACGGCATCTCGTTTTCCAATAAACAGTCGCTGCTTATATCGGCACTCCTGCTGGGCCTTGCCAATGCGATCATCAGGCCGGTCGTTATCTTGCTGACTATCCCATTGACGATCTTCACCTTCGGATTCTTCCTGTTTGTGATCAATGCGCTGATGATGCTACTGGTGTCATCGGTTGTGTCCGGCTTCAAGGTATCGGGATTCTGGACGGCCTTTTTTGCGAGCATCTTTATCGCGGTTCTCAGCTTCTTCGTAGGTCTGTTCATCTTCCAAACGAGCGACAATCCGATTGTCATACCTGCGCATAAGGGAATATTTATCTGAGGAAACTTGGCAAACGAAAAATTCGATGGCCACTTGCAATTTGTAGAGAGGACGGTGGTGCAATCATTTTTCACCGTGATGACCGCGAGAGGTTAAAATTTGTATTTGCATCAATGAATGACTCTAGCCTTAAGTTGCTGTCGCAACTCCAATTGCAAGGTAAAAAATATTAATTTCATCTGAGATATCTCAACCATAATGTCCACTAACACTCCCTCACAACAACCTGCATCGCTGACGGTTGAGCATTCTGATGGAACTGCTGGTGAAGCTACGAGCCATCCCACTAAGCAACCCAAAGACGGTTGCAAAGTGGTTGGTTATAAGCCCACCAAACAGGACAAATCCGCCAGAAAATCTGTCCCTCACCAAGGGAACAATCCAAGCTCGCAAGAGATCAATAGGTTGGCGGCCCTGTTCAACGAGGGGCGGCTCACAGAAGCAGCAGCACTCGCCCAGTCGATGACGGTGCGCTTCCCTCTGCACGAGTTCGGCTGGAGGGCGTTGGGTGAGGTATTCAAGAAGATGGGGCGGATTGCAGACGCGCTGGCGCCCATGCAAAAAGCAGTAGCGCTGTCGCCTGGTGACGTCGCTGCGCATTACAATCTGGGCAATACTCTCAAGGATATGGATCGGCTTGACGAGGCCGAAGCCAGCTACCGACAGGCGCTACAGATCAAGCCGGATCTCGTGGAGGCGCATAGCAACTTGGGTAACATCCTCAAGGATATGGGACGGCTAGACGAGGCCGAAGCCAGCTATCGGCGGGCGTTACAGATCAAGCCGGATTATGCCGAGGCGCACAGCAATCTGGGTATCACTCTCAAGGATATGGGACGCATGGGCGAGGCCGAAGCCAGCTACCGTCAGGCTGTACAGATCAAGCCGGATTATGCTGAGGCACATAGCAACCTGGCTAACGCCCTCAGGGAGCTTGGTCGACTGGACGAAGCAGAGGCCAGCTATCGGCGGGCACTACAGATCAACCCGGATATTATTGAGGCTCACTGCAATCTGGGGCTTACCCTCAAGGAAATGGGCCGCCTGGACGAGGCCGAAGCCAGCCTGCGAAAGGCGCTACAGATTAAACCTGATTACGTTGAGGCGCACAGCAACTTAGGCGTCATTCTCAAGGATCTGGGTCGCATGGACGCCGCCGAAGCCAGTTACCGACAGGCGCTACAGATCAAACCGGATTATGCGGACGCTCTGAATAATCTCGCTTTGCTGTTCAATGCGCAAGGCAAGTCAATGATGGCTTTGAACACCGTCAAACAATCCATGCAGATTAAAGAAACGGGAGTGGCTAAAAGCATATTTGTGGCATGCGTTAAACGTCTGCGTTTCACGCATGACGACAACGAGATTCGAGTCGCCATGGTTCGCGCCTTGACCGAGCCTTGGGGTAGGCCAAGCGACCTGGCAAGGATTGGTATCGATCTCGTCAAGCTTAACCCGGACATCGTTGGGTACGTCGCACGGGCAAACAACGCCTGGCCTCTGCGGCTGTCGGTGCAAGAGTTGTTCGGATCAAACGGCCTTGCCACGCTGGCAGTTGATCCTATGCTGTGCGCCCTGCTCGATTCGGCACCGATCTGCGACATTGAAATGGAGCGTTTTCTGACGATGGCGAGGTATACCATGCTCGAAGCCGCTACAGGGATAACGGCTGCTGACGGCGAGGTTGGCGCGGCCTTGAATTTCTACAGTGCATTAGCGCGTCAGTGTTTCATCAATGAATACGTGTTTTCGCAAACCGATGATGAAATCCGAAAAGCGAGCGATTTGCGGGACTCACTGGTTGCGGCGCTGGAAGCCAATATTCCGGTGCCAGTCCTTTGGCCGGTAACGGTAGCGGCCTACTTCCCGCTCTGCTCCCTCCCCTTGGCTAACCGTCTACTGGATAATCAATGGCCCGAGGAAGTTTCTACTGTGCTGGCACAACAAGTTCGCGAGCCCGCAGAAGAGCTGCTATTACGCGCCACCATTCCTCGGCTGACCAGCATTGAGGATGAAGTGTCGCTGCTGGTTCAGAACCAGTACGAAGAAAACCCTTATCCACGCTGGGTCAAGGCGGCTCCTGTTAGGGAGGCAAAAAATATTGGCGGATATTTGCGCCAGAAGTTTCCGTTGGTTTCTTTCAGTTGCCACAGCAAAACTGGCAACATTGATATCCTGATTGCCGGTTGCGGCACGGGTCAGCATTCAATTGAAACGGCGCAGCAATTTCAGGGGAGGCAGGTGTTGGCCGTTGATCTGAGCATTAGCAGCTTAGCTTACGCCAAGCGAAAGTCGCGAGAACTGGGTTTGACCACGATTGAGTACGCTCAGGCAGACCTGCTGAAACTGGGTTCACTTGGTCGTAGCTTTGACATCATCGAATCTAGCGGCGTACTGCACCACCTTGCCGACCCCTGGGCGGGATGGAGGGTTCTTTTGTCCTTGTTACGTCCCGGCGGGTTCATGAGGCTCGGCTTTTATAGTGAATTGGCGCGAAGAGATATTGTTCGGATACGAACCCTAATCGCCGAGCAGGATTATGGGACGTCAGCCAATGAGATTCGACGGTTTCGCCAGGATTTGGTAGATTTAAACAAAAGCGAAGATTTTGGGATGATATTAAAATCCCCCGATTTTTTCAGCATCAGTACCTGCCGTGATTTGCTTTTCCACGTTCAGGAACATCGTATGACGCTGACCGGTATTGAAGAGTTTCTTCGCGACAATAATCTGGCGTTTATGGGATTTGAAATCGAAGGTGATATCCTTAATGCGTATAAGCGACGTTTTCCTGATGATCGTGCCGCCGCCAACCTTGGTCAGTGGCAGATCTTCGAGAACGAAAATCCTGATACATTCGCCGGTATGTACCAGTTCTGGATTCAGAAGGTGAGTTAAGATTCTCAAACAAAATGTTTCGGACCCTGAACAACCTTAGTTCAGCGACAATCAGCCAACCTGCCCACATGTAGTAGCTTGCATCTTAATCTAGACTTGCCCCACTGTTTTTGTAGTGCTCGCACCGGCCTTCGCCGAACGATCTTCTAACTATGTATCATTTGCTACAGACGGGCCTTCGCCGTTTCCTTATTCTTACGTCACTGCATAGACGCAGTCCGTTATTAATCGTTTGAAAAATATTATAAGGAGTCCTTAATGTTGCATGAAATGTCGAATGAACTTTATTGGCTGACACTTACCGTGGGGGTCACCGCACTGATGGCCTTTCCCTACGTTCTCAACCGTATCGCTGTCAGCGGTCTTGGTAGCGCCATGTCCAATCACGCAACCGATGCCGATGTGGCCGAATGGGTGCAGCGGGCGAAGAAGGCACATGCCAATGCCGTGGAGAATCTGGTGCTGTTCGCACCGGCAGTGCTGGTGGTGCAAATGCTGAATCTGGGAAATTCCATGACCTCCTTTGCCTGCGCGCTCTACTTCTTTTCCCGTCTGGCGCACTATCTTGTCTATACCGCTGGCATTCCGGTGATGCGCACGCTGGCATTCTTTGGCGGATGGGGTGGTATCGTGATCCTCGTACTGCGTGCTTTGGGTATGATGTAATGACTCGCCGAACCGTCCTCGTCGCAGGTGCCGGGACAGGACTCGGTGCTGCGCTTGCTCGGGTCTTCTCCGAAAATGGCGACGCCGTGGCTGTGCTTGCGCGCTCCGGGCGTATCGGTGAACTGGCCGACGTGCGGGTGATACGCGCCGACTTGACCCGCGCTGCCGAAGTTGAGGCCGCCTGCAATGCATGGGCGGACGAGGCCGGTGCCATCGACGTGCTGATCTACAACGCAGCGCATCTGATCATGGCACCCTTCCTGGATACACCAGTGACCGAATTCGAGTCTGCGTGGCAAACCTCTGTATTGGGTGCTGTCCATTGCACGCGGGCGGTGCTTCCATCCATGCTGAACAGGGGTACCGGAATCTTGCTGTTTTCCGGCGCCACCGCTTCGGTCAAGGCAGGTCCCCATGCTGCCGCATTCGGGTCGGCGAAGTTCGCCTTGCGCGGCCTCGCCCAGTCTCTGGCACGGGAATTTCAGCCTCAGGGTATCCATGTCGCCCATGTAGTGCTCGATGGGCTAATGGCTGGCACGCCGTCGGTTGCGCGTTTCGGCGGTATGCCGGAGACCAGTCTGGATCCTCAAGCCGTCGCCAATGCATATCTCGCGCTGTCGAAACAGGATGCGCGCGCTTGGACCCACGAGATCGATATGCGGCCTTGGTGCGAAAAGTTTTGATGCCATGAAACTGAATCTGGATTTGCACTGTGCAGTAGTCGTGAAAGCTGGCGAAATGGCTTGGACTGCATCGCCATGTGAGGGCGTGAAACGGCGTATGCTCGAACGCGATGGCGACGAAATCGTCCAGCGCGCCAGCTCCATTGTCTGCTACGCGCCAGGCAGTTCTTTCTATATGCATCCTCATCCAGGAGGCGAAGAATTTCTGGTACTTGACGGCGTATTTTCCGACGAACATGGCAACTATCCGCGAGGTACTTACGTACGCAATCCGCCCGGCTTTGTCCATTCACCATTCAGCGAAGACGGCTGCATCATCCTGGTGAAGCTTGGGCAGATGAGTGCGATAGATATGTGCCGCGTCATCGTCAACTCCCGTCTCATGCGGATTAGCAACGGCAACGGCGGATGCGAATGCCTCCATTCAAGTTCCCGCGAGGAAGTTGTAATGGTCGAACTGTCAGCAGGCGGGACCCTGGATGCACGCGATCATGTCGGCGGCGAGGAGATATTAGTAATTGACGGCACGGTGCACAGCGCCGAGTTCGGGGTGATGGGCGCGTGGACTTGGCTACGCAACCCTGCGGATGCAAGCCTGCCGCTCGCAAGCCCTGAAGGTGCCCTGCTATGGATCAAGCGAGGTGGCATCTCCGATCCTCATTCCGGCAACGTGTTTGATTCACACAACGCATGATTACGTAGAGGAATTAAAAATGGCGATTAAAGTGGATGCACTCGGCGCTTTTGCCCTCGTCTCCAACGAAGCACAGGAGACCTTGCTGCGAGCCATCCAGGAGCGGCAATTCCCATTGTCTGCCACTCTCATCCGCAAGGGCCAGCAGGTGTCAGGTGCCTATGTGGTCATGTCCGGACGGCTGCGCGTTTTTACCCATGCGCCGGACGGTACCGAGGCCACGCTCTATTTCATCAGCCCCGGAGAAACTTGCGTGTTGGCGCTAAACTGTCTCTTCAACGACCTCCTTTATCCCGCCTGGGTGCGTACCGATGCCGCGACCACCGTTGCCGTGATTCCAGGCGCGACTTACCGGGCACTGTTCCAGCGCGAACCGGCGATCCAGGACTTGACTGTGCGCGCGTTGTCCACGCTGGTTTTTCGCCTGATGGACGAGCTCGAACATATACACTCTTGCCATCTCGATCAGCGACTGGCACATTTTCTCCTTCACCATGCTGCATCAAACGGTGAACTGGCGATGACTCAGCAGGAGATCGCTTCGCATTTGGGCACGACGCGGGAGGTCATCGCCCGGCTGCTGCGCCCGATGGTTACCAGCGGCGGCGTTGAAACAGGTCGCCGCTGCATACGCATCCTGAACGCCGAGCGATTGCATGCCCGAACGCCTTAACGGGCGTTCCAAACCCGATAGACTGAAGGGACGCTCATCCGGGTTGTGAACGCCGTAGCTGACCGTCGTTGGTGGCGAAGTGTAGTCCGGTTATTTGCAACTGCTCATCCCAGATACTCAGTTGCAGCTTTTGTTTACTGTATCTTTTGGTACAGACTTTCAAAAGGCAGATTGGTACCTTGAGCGACGCTACAACCTTAGTAGCCAACTCAAAGGAGATCAATATGTTGATGAATCAGAGTATCGTAGATGTTCGCGGCAGAGAGCAAATGAGCGTCACCACCAAGGTTGTCCGTACGCTGTCCGTAGCATTCGCCTCGGTAATGGTTGCCTGTTTTGGACTCGGCGGTTTAGCGACTGCAGGAACTCTTAACGACGCGCAAATCATTGGAATTTACGTCCAGGTCAATGGTTTTGACATCGAGACGGCGCTGCTGGGGCGGTCGCAATCGCATTCGGATGCGGTGCGTAAATTGGCTGCTCATGTCTCGTCTGACCACATAGGTGTTCGTCAAGCGGCTTTCGATTTGGCAGCGAAATGCAAGGTGTCCCCATCGTTGCCTGACGAGCGAGATGCAGCGGCTATCGAACACAGCAAAACGATGATCAATTTATCGGCGCTCAAGGGAGACGAATTTGACAGGGCATATTTGAAGCATGAGGTGGCATTTCATCGTGCCGCGATCGATGCTGTTCGCGGATTGCTGTTGCCTTCCGCCACTTGCCCAGAGTTGAAAGAACACTTCACGGCTATTCTTCCCGCGTTCGAGCATCATTTGTCGCAAACCGAGAAGTTGGCCGGGAAGATTGCCCAATAATCGTAACTATGTAGATATTGGATTCGGGATCCTGGTCAAACATTATGTGCAACTGAAAAATGCATTTCAGGCCGGCATCCCGTCCATGGCTATGACATACACAACAAAATAATTGAAAATCGGCATGCAGCCAATGTTGAGGTGGCACTTTCCCAGTGGCAGTAAATCCCACCCGGCACCCGTTCCTGCCGGAAGCAACCGGAGCAATCATTGAAGTAACGAAATGGCTGAACCCTTCGGGTATTCACAAAACATCGGATATAAATTACACAATCGCGCCGAACCTATTTTTTAACATCCTGCCAATCCAATCCACAACATGCGAAAATAAAGCTGGCGGGCTATGCTTGAAGCAAGCAGGCCGAATCATGTACAGTATTGGACAGTCTTTCTCTCAACCATCGGAGGTGCAAAATGAAAATCACCAAGAAAAAGTTGTTGGCGGAACTCAACAAGGATCTGGAATGGGAATACGCCGCCGCCGTCCAGTATGTGCAGCACGCAGCGGCGATTAACGGTGCACAATTCGACTCCATTCAGAAAGAGTTGCTGATCCACGCGCAACAAGAAATGCAGCATGCCGTCATGGTATCCGAGCAGATCGATTTTCTCGGCGGCGTTCCCACCGTTGATGTTGAGAAACGCGAAATTTCACCGAACAGCCTGGAGATGCTTAAACAGGATTTATGGGGCGAAGATAACGCCATCACCCGCTACAAAGAACGCATCGGTCAGGCAGAGGCGCTCAAGGAATATGGCTTGCGTCGGGTGTTGGAGGACATCCTGATTCAAGAGGAAGAACACAAGCGCGATATCGCCAATGCGCTTTTAAAATAATCAGGGCAGCGGAGTAATCCATGATTTTTCATCCCGGATAATCCATTAGCACCGTCACTCCCGCGTAGGCGGGAGTGACGGTGCTATTAGATATTTGGATTAAAACTTGATGCTATATTTAATACTGGCAACCACATCAGAATTGCCTGAATCAGAGGCGGGATGCAGCCTGTAAGTTATTGCAGAATCAAAGTTGCTAAATTTATTGACCTTTGCTGAATACGCAAATGAGGCATTGATTTTCTGCGTAGCCACCAGCGACAGGACTTGAATCCACTTGGTCACGTAGCTATCCAATTGAGTCTGGAAAACGGTTCCCACAAAGCATAGCGTGCCGTTTACTATTGGCATCGGAGCATTTGCAGTGAAGGAAGCATGGTCATTTCCTGAAAGCATATTGCTGCGGGAATTCGTGATGCCCAAGCTATCGACGCGGAAAAATTTCAGATTCAACGATGTATTTGTCCCGCTTTCAAAACCGGGGATTGTATCCACTCCTGCCAGTTGATTTTCAGCCGCAGTGTATTTATAAAACCCAGACGGAATGGGTTGTGTCATTGCGGATGGAGATGCATCCGATACTGGGTTAGCTTCAAATAATTGGGCAAATGACGGCATCGACAAGAGCACCGCCAGAACTGAAAAGATACTCGATATTGCTAGGTTCATGATAACCCCCTTCGAGGTTTTCATAACAGATTGTCTATCCGACCAGAATGCGCCTGTTATTGCTTGATTTGTAATTTAATTCATTAGTGTTAAATCTACACCTTAAACATCATATTATCTGTGCGGTAGCGCACAAATAGGCAATATGGGTTCATGGTCGCCCTTATCTTACCTGATGGTTAACCGGCTGCTTTGCGCCGCCTGTTTTCTCAGGTTTTGCCTCGTTTTACGGATAGCGGATTACGTTCCTTTGGTTCGACGCAGCAATCAAAGGTACCCTCAAATCGCGCAGCAGATATTTCAAGGTGCCCGACTGCTGGCGCTGATGATGAGCACACCCATCAGCACCAGCGACGATCCGGCAATTTGCAGCAGCGATATGTTTTCGTGCAAAAACACATAAGCCATGTAAATCGTACTGACCGGCCCGATGGTGCCGATCAGCGAGGCGCTGCCCGAACCGATGCGGCGGATGGCGTAGGAGAGCAGAAACACCGGCAACACCGTGGAGAACATCGCCATGGCGATGGCGAGTTCATACACCCGCATGGGCAAGTCGAGCGCACTCAGCGAATGCGTAACGCCGAACTGAAACAGGCTGGCCGCGCTTGCCACCACCATCGCGTAGGCGGTAAAGCGCGCCGCACCGATACGTGCGATGGCATGTCCCGCACCCACCAGATAGACCGAGTAGGACAAGGTGCTGGCGAATATCAGCGACGCACCCAATACAGTGCTGCTGCCTTGTTTTATCCCCATGTCGTGCAGAAATACCAGTACGATTCCGGCATAGCACAATGCCATCGCCGCGAGGACTTTCTTGCCGATGGCGCGCCTGTACACCAGCGCGGAGAGAATTACCGTCATCGTGGGATAGAGAAACAGAATTAGCCGCTCCAGTCCGGCGGTGATGTATTGCAACCCGAGAAAATCCAGAAAACTGGAGAGGTAATAGCCGATCAAGCCCAGCGCCAACACCAACATCCGGTCATGCTGGTTTAGCGGCTCGGCATGTTGTCGTTTGGCCCAGAGTGCTACGCCGATAAAGAACGGCACCGAGAATGCCATGCGTAACGCCAGTAGCGTCACCGCATCCACGCTGTCGAGATAGGCCAATTTGACCAGGATGGCCTTGGCCGAAAAACCGACCGCCGCGAGCAGCGCAAAGGCCACGCCGAGAAGCGCATCCTGATTACCCAAAATACTTCGTGTATTGTTCGCCATGATCAAAGACCCATTAGGTTGGCTGGCGCAGGTCTTTGGCAAGCATGAAGCAACGCGGACAGACCCGCAGTTGCCCAGTTAAGTAAAACGATTAAATTAAAACGGGAACGAGCTGCAGCAGTAGGATAGCGTCCGTAGCCACAGTCGGTTTGTAGTGATTGATAAGGGTGTAGCGCATTGCATCATGGAAGCCTTTAGTGTCCGGAGGAAGAGCCTAACGAATTAAGCGTATTGGTTACGGCATTTTGTGCTGCGAGAACAGCATCCTGTGCTGATTGCGCGCTTGTCGATGCGTTAGTTGATGTTGCAGTAGTTGAAGTGGTGCTTGATGTTCCGGGCAGAGCAAAAAGGGACGAATTATTCGAACTGGATGAATTAGACGATGAGCCAGACGAAAATAATGAACTCAGCGTTTGGCTCACGGCGTTCTCTGCCGCAAGAACATCAGCCTGTGCTTGCGCGCTTGTCGTTGCGGTAGTGGATGTTGCAGTAGTTGAGGTAGTGCTTGATGTTCCGGGCAAAGTAAAAAGGGACGAATTATTCGAACTGGACGAATTAGACGATGAGTCAGATGAAAATAATGAATTCAGCGTTTGGGTTACGACGTTTTCTGCCGCGAGAACATCAGCCTTTGCTTGAGCACTTGTCGTTGTAGCAGTTGGATTAGACGATGTTGCTTGCTGAGTTGAACCAATCAGTCCAGCAGCGTTATAGGTCAATGGCGAAGATGCGCTATTGCCTAAAGATGTAATTGCACTTTCCACCACCGCCAAAGTTGATTGCACCGCCGCCTGATTGGAATTTTGGTTCACGGAACCGCTTGCGCTGGTTGTTGGCGCGTTGTTTGTTGCAGGCGTGTTGTATCCGAAAGTGCCGGATGTCGATACGTTGGAAACTGTAGTCATGGCAGTTACCCCGCTTTAAGTTGCCGATTAAGTAATCTTCAAGTTTTTATTCTACCCGTTTGGCTAAAAAAGCCAATTCTTTCGAGTTCTCGTTTTTCCATGTCGTCAGATTACCTTTGTTGTTTCGGTAACTTTTATTTTGAGGCAGCTCGCCACACTCAACGGTGTCCCATATTTGTGCCATACTGAGCGAAGACGCAGCAGATTTGGGCAGGCGTCGCCAAATCGTAGCTGTCCAATACCGAATCCGAGTCCCCACCTTTAAGCACCATTGCGTAAAAAATATCAAAATTATGACACCCGATAGTGGGTTCTCCGCCCAGCAAGTTCTTCGCGACGTTTTCGGTTATGCGGCTTTTCGCGGTGCGCAACAGGCCATTGTTGAGCACGTTGCAGCGGGAGGCGATGCGCTGGTGCTGATGCCGACCGGCGGCGGCAAGTCGCTGTGTTACCAGATTCCCGCCTTATTGCGTCCGGGAGTCGGCATTATCGTATCGCCACTGATTGCGCTGATGCAGGATCAGGTGGATGCGCTAAAGCAGTTGGGCCTACGCGCGGCGTTTTTAAATTCCAGTCTGGATGCCGATGCGGCGCGCGAGGTGTGGGCAAGCTTGTTACGCGGGGAGTTGAAACTATTGTACGTTGCGCCTGAGCGGCTGATGACGGAAGGATTCCTCAACCTGTTAGAGCGCCTGAACTCCAGCGCCCCAAACTCAGGAATCGCTCTCTTCGCCATAGACGAAGCCCACTGCGTCTCCCAATGGGGACACGATTTTCGCCCCGAATACCGCGCGCTGACCGTGCTGCACGAGCGCTTCCCCAATGTGCCGCGCATCGCGCTGACGGCCACGGCGGATGCCCCGACACGGCGCGAGATCATCGAGCGGCTGGCGCTGGAAAGGGCAAGCCAATTCGTCTCCAGCTTCGACCGTCCCAATATCCGCTACCGCGTAACGCAGAAGAACAATGCGCGGCAGCAATTGCAGGCATTCCTCGAAACCGAGCATCCCGACGATGCGGGCATTGTGTATTGCCTGTCACGCAAAAAAGTCGAGGAGATCGCCGCGTGGCTCAAGGAACAGGGCTGGGACGCCTTGCCCTATCACGCCGGTCTGGACGCCGCCACGCGCAACGCCAACCAGCGCCGCTTCCTGCGCGAAGAGGGCGTCATTATGGTCGCCACTGTTGCATTCGGCATGGGCATAGACAAACCCAACGTGCGCTTCGTCGCGCACCTCGATTTGCCCAAGAGCATGGAAGGTTATTATCAAGAAACTGGCAGGGCAGGGCGAGATGGCTTGCCCGCGAATGCGTGGATGGCTTACGGGCTAGGCGATGTGGTGTCCATGCGCCAGATGCTGCTTTCCGGCGATGCGCCCGAGGAACGCAAGCGCGTGGAATTGCAAAAGCTCGATGCGCTGCTCGGCTTCTGCGAATCTACCTCCTGCCGTCATCAGACTGTGCTGCGCTACTTCGGCGAAGAGCATCCAGGCGACTGCGGACAGTGCGACAACTGCCTGACCCCGGTGGATACCTGGGATGCCACGAAAGCCGCGCAGATGGCGCTGTCTTGCGTTTATCGCACAGGCCAACGCTTCGGCGTCGCCCACCTGATAGACGTGCTGCTGGGCAAGGAAACTGCGAAAGTCGAACAATTCCGCCACCAACAACTCAGCACCTTTGGCATCGGCAAGGAATTGGCACAAGCGCAATGGAGCAGCGTCTATCGCCAACTCGCCGCCGCCGGTTTGCTCAATGTGGACATGGAAACCTATGGCGGGCTGAAGCTTACCGAAGAAGCGCGCCCGGTGTTGCGCGGCGAACAATCCGTATGGCTAAGGCGCGACGCCGAGCTGACTAAACGTAAAACCAGTAAAGCCGAACGCGGCTCACGCCTGCGCGAATCATTCGCCGGAGCCAATGAAGACCCGCTATGGCAGGCGCTCAAAGCAAAACGCCTCGAACTCGCCCGCGAACAAGGTGTGCCACCTTACGTAATTTTTCACGACAGCACCCTGTTGGAAATTCTTAACCGGAAGCCGCAAACACTGGGCGAGATGGTGCAGATCAGCGGAGTAGGGCAGGCCAAACTGACAAGGTATGGCGATGCGTTTTTGCAGGTGGTGGGCGGAAGGTAAATTTTGGGTATCCATAATCTGTGGTTGATTTAGGATTGTGGTGACCGTCTCAAATCGAAGCTGACATATCTTTTTTGTTTGACCAAGCGCCTCTTCCTAACTTCTTTGCGACAGTCAGCTATGATTTTACGCTTCCCGAGAACCGCCATTCGTCAAATATCCCTTTGACCCAACCGGATGCTCGATTTTATCCAACGAGCGCTCAACGAATGCTAACGTCCGCGCTTTATTGCTATCCATGTAGCTGTGATGTATCAATAGATTCCCTTGTCATTTAAGAATGCGCCATATTTGCGATCCTCGTCCAGAATGTGGCGCACCAGCCAGGATTCGAAGAAGTGCATGAAGCTGGACTCGTCAGGCAAGTTCCCACCAAGCACCTGCTCTTTATATTCTGCTAACTGAATAATCAGGTCGCAGTGTTTCTTGCTGTGAGTCTTGACACCAGGATAGTTGTAAATTGCCATCAGTTTCTCCTCGGTGGCGAAGTGATGGTGCGTGTAATTCACCAAAGCGTCGAAGGCTTTTGTCAGGGAATCGTAGTCTGCAGGCTTGAGCATTTGATCCAATATCGCGTTGGCAATCTCAATTAGCCGCTTGTGGTGGCTGTCCATTTGTGCCACTTGAATGGAAAAAGAATCGCGCCAGATAAAAAGCTTTGTTGGGTCACCGCTGTATATGACGTGCTCCACACGTTGCTGGTAGCTCTCAAATAGCTTCCAACGCAAGATCGGCACATTTTCCAGAAGCTCCCCCGGTATCTGAATGACCGAGGTTTCTTCCTGCGCGTGCATACGAGACATGTAGGGAGTCTTGAAGATGGCGCCTTCCTCGCCAAAGAAGTCGCGCTCTTTCAGTACATCAAGAGTCTTGCCGCCCACTGCACGTTCAACGATACCAGATCGGATGATGTTAAGAACCTGGAGATCTTGATAGCCGATGGATTCCCCTGGTTGGAAATGCATCTCCGATGCACTGTCGACGATGCGCCCGAGAGTTGTGGCGGGAAGGCTCTCGTTGAACAAATTCGTCGTCTCCAGAAAGTCGCGTATATTGGATGCACACCTCATCCGGTTCAGCAACCCATTGCGCCGTATGACCTCGGCATAGAGAATGACAGGAAGCCGCAATACCTGCACGAAGGATGAGGCGCGGTAGGTATGCCGAGATGGCCGGTTGTGCAGCGTGGTGCCAATGCCGATCAACGACCCTGCAGACAGGGTGCCGAACAGGTTGTCGCGGGTGCGAATTTTCTCCACCTGCCCGCTTACTAGCAGCAGCACCTCATGCGGTGTCTCGCCTTCCTTGAGAATAATGGCCCCGGGGTTGATCTCCGTAATGGGATGATTGATCAGCATTCGTAGATCATGTAGCAGCACTCCGGGAAGATGGGTTTCCAGATAGCTGAACGCGTGATGACGCATCACGTCGGATTGTCCCGCCACTAGCACATCTACTGTGCCAAAAGCGGCGCTGGAGCCGATCTCTTTTTCCTCCAGCGTTATTTCACCGGCACGATGGGCAAGCAGAATGCGGGTGGAAGTATCGGCACTAAAATCCTTGGCATCACCATGAATCATCCCGCCTCCCACATCAATTTTTTTCAAATCGACAGGAACCAGATAGGCCGAGCGGGTGCGATCGAAGGCTTGTTGATCAAGACCGGGTTCCTCGTGCTGGTCGGTGACCATGCCTTGAAGGACGTCCATCGACACGATATCCGCAAAATGGGCATAGGTGCGGTAATCGTCGCCCCATAGCGTGCGAAAAACGAAAATGTTGGTTTCCACGGGATGGGGCGAAAAAACTGGCATCACCTCCAGACCCTCGATATCATTCCATGTGTCGAAATCAAGGTCGTGGATATCGAAGAAATCGGCAAAGTGCTCCTCCACAACACCCAACAATGCGGCCAGCTTCTTCGCCACTGACGCACGCACCAACGGCGTCGCAAAGTAGCGGATGCGTCGACCAGCGCGCATCAGCGTGGTAAGTCCGGCGAAGTGGTCATCGTGCGCATGGGTATGGAAAATGCCGTCCACCTGGTCGATGCCGATACCCAGCGCCGCCATAATGCTGGCAATGTTCGGGCCGGCATCGATCAGGTAGATACGTCTCTGATAGGTAATGATGCTAGACATACAGGGGCGGTTGCTGTCCCACCCATCGCCTTCGCCAGAGTGGATAACAGCGAAATATTCAGGTTCGAAGCGATGATAGTCAAGCCGGTAGGGACATTCATAGCTTTCACCGAGAGGGAGGTTGATATCGATCGTCACTGTTTCACCTTGGTGGAGGAACTCAAAAACATTGGGTCGCACACGACGCAGGCTTAGACCGTCCGCTATTTCAACAATACCATCGCCGACGATGCGGGTGTCAAGAAAGTCGCGGGTTGGTCGAATACGACCGAAAGCAAACTTGAGTTTCAGGCGCATCATCTCGGCGGCCTGATCCGAACGCACTCCAGCTTGGGTAATTTCCTCGCGCGACACCAGCCCGTAGTTTCCCCGATAGATGTAGCGCATCTGAGATTCAACCTGCTCAGCCGACCCAATCAGCAGGGGCTTACGGCCTGTGTTGTTGGGATGACCGGGTAGAATCAGCCCCTGCTTGTAAAGCATCTGTAAAACCGGGAACTCTGCCAGATTGGCGAAATTGCCGTTCTGTAGCGAATCATCAGATAACAGGATGGCGTTGGGGCCCGTTTCGCAGGCGATGCCTTTGACTTCATGAAGCAGAATCAGTCCGTGTTTAATCAGGTGCTTGACCGCATCCGCCGGGCATCCGCACAATATGCGCAGATCTGCTTCTGGAATTTCTACCCAGTAGATTCCGCGCGCGACATTAATTTTATGGATTCCCATGTCTTATTTGACCCTCAGCTCATATTAATATTCCTTCGTGACCAGCAGCAAATAATTCCAAGCGAAAATACGATATGCTCGAAACAGTTACCAATTATTGTGATGCAACAGGCAGCGGCAATTTTACCGTCACACAGAAACCTCCACAGGAAGGGGAATCAAGATCTAACATTCCAGCCAACTATTCAACTCGCTCGCGCATGCCGCGTATTCCATAGGAAGTCGAGGCAATGGTGTGTCCTTGCGGTAGGCCGCAATGCTGCCGCCCGTCGCGATGCTGCCGCCCGTCGCGATGCTGCCGCCCGTCGCGATGCAACACGCTCTGAAAATGATGATGCCATTGATCGCCGTTTTCAGTGCTGATTAAGCCTGAGAAGCGGCGATTGATCAGATTTTTTGCGCTCCACTCCCACCATTTCGGCACCGGTGAAATTCACTTCAGTGATTTTACCATCACGCGTGAGCGTGAAATATCTGACTGGGGCGAATTCATAAAGACCCACATACCGATCTCGCATTTCTTCTATGACGATTTGTGCCCGCCGCAATTCATCGTTCTGCATTTCCAGTTCGATCTGATGAACCTGAAGTTCATGCATGAGTTCTTCGGCGGTGTGGGCGGGGATATCCGTCAGACGAGCACGGGCAAGCTGCGCCTCGGCTTGAACGCGCAATGTGTCAGATTTGCTTCTACTCGTATTCACTTTTTAAGTGTCGATGGTTTATATTTTTTTGTTTTTTGGCGATGCATTATTCACGGCGCACGCTACATCATGGACTGACAAATATCAATATGCCGAACGGCCTAGATATATTCTTGGAATATGTGCTGCTCATAACTCCACCAATATTCTCGCCACTGCCTGTTGTGCGACCGACAAGAGAGTGGACTTCTTGCTCCTCTACTGGCGCTTGCCAACCTCTTTGCGAGAGTCCGCTATGATTTTATGGTTCTCGAAAGCCGCCACTCAGTCTTGGGTTGGCTGACGGGTCGGTAGTCGCGCTTTCACTTGCTGTATACCGTTATAGGATAAACACCGATAGGATATTGCAGGGTTTCCTGATGCCAAACACCGAAGAACAGGAGTAGATTGCAAAACAACTTTTGGAAAATATCATGCATCAGAACGTGATGCCGGTGCAGGAAAAAAATCTCTATCTCCAGTTTGTACTCAATCATATTACACGGCAGATAATTACAAGGATGCAAAGTGAATCATGAGCGATGTCCAGAATGTAAATATTGAGAAAGACAATTCAAATGACGGGCAGAAAATCGACGTGACCGACTGTCGCGCGAGGATACTTGGCCTGGCAAATCTGGTGGAGTGCGGCACAAAAGTGCGTACATGTCGTTGGTATCATCATTTTGGAGAAGCGGCGCTTTGTGTCCACCCTTCCAATATGATGATCGCCAAGGGGGTATTGCCACCGGGCTGGTCTTTGCCGTGCCAGATGGAAGTTATTAACCGATGACCAGTTTGTCATATGGTCGCTTCAGCGTGATAGGCCATCACTGACCGGTTATTTTCGGACGGTCATCCGGCAGCAGCTAACCCATTTCAGGCAGTCAGCGACGCAGGAAGCGGTCAGTTATGGGTAGTCTTATAAGACTAACACGGATGGGAAGCTACCGATTTTACTTAAGCCGACTGGCCTATGCATTTCTACATATATGATTATTTATTTTAACAGCGTACTCTTGGCACACACGATAAAGAAATGAACTATGGCCGTAGTTCGATTTACAAATGCAATGAAAGGAATATATGCAAAACAAAATTCCACACTTTGATCGCTGTGCTAGAGGCGACCAAGGCAAGCAATATGGGTTCATTACGGTTGACGGAGAGTTCCTCCACAAGATAGAAAACCCGAAAGAATTTTATGAGGCATTTGGTTATACATTCGATTTGGCAATGGCAGGAATATTGCCCGATGAGTTTATATGGGATGAATACATTAAGGACAACCCAGTTGTTTATGCTGATTGCCTGCAAATACATTTTATTGGTTATCTAAAGAAATATTCAGCAGTATTTCGAGAAACGTATGGGGAACAGTGTGAAAGTTGGATTGAAACTCATGCGAACGCTGCGGCAGCGAGAGGAACGTTATGTGCTGTGTGCAGAATAAAACTATTTTGTTCAACAACTGCAACTGGAAAGCAAAGGTTCTCAAAGAACAATGAGGCAAAGGAAAAGGCGTTAATACCTGACCACAACTCCTTTCCAAATGATGTTGACCAGTTGAAGCGCGATATGAGGATCGCATTCAAAAATTCGGCAATGGTGCTTAACAAATAGACATTTGATGGTTACTGACCGATCAGCATTTTACTCGCGAAGGTCTGCTATGCAACCAACAAGCGACTGGCTTTTTCGTCGCTGACAGTCGCGACCTGCACGCCGACATAATTACACGCCGCTTGATAGTCCATTGGCACAACTGGGACGTTCATAATCATAGCTAACCAACACGAATGCAATTCTTTACGCAAAACAGTTCTTGACCAAAAGCAACCGCAGATTGCGGATGTCCTAAATTAATAGCATGCCAATCAAGCCCCGCGCTTTGCAAAATCCTTCACCCGAAAACCAAGCAACCACAGCACGGCGAAGTACACCGCCACACCCACCACCACCAGCCATGTCAGGTGGATGATACGTGTCCAGCCGTGTGTATTAAGCCAGTCTTGCTCGCTGCCCATGCCGAACCACAGCGATAGCCCCAACGCCAGCAGCGCCGCACCGAGCTTGGCGAGGAACTTGCCCCAGCCGGGTTCGGGCCGGTAGATGCCGCGTTTGCGCAGCAGGTAGAACAGGATGGCGGAGTTCAAACAGGAGCCGAGGCCGATAGACAGCGCCAGTCCGGCATGATGCAATTGCATCCCGAAAACGAACAGGAGGTTCATCGCCTGGGTGGCGAACAGCGTGGCGATGCCGATCTTGACCGGGGTCTTGATGTCCTGCCGCGCATAAAAACCGGGAGCCAGCACTTTCACCGAGATGAGTCCGATCAGTCCGACGCTGTAACCGGCCAGCGCATTGCGCGTCATCAGCACATCATTCGCGGCGAATGCGCCATGCTGGAAAAAAGTCGCCAGCAGTGGCACGGCGATCATGCCCAGCGCGAGGGCTGCGGGCAGAGTGAGCATGAAGACCAAGCGCAAACCCCAATCCAGCAGCCGGGAATATTCTTCCGGACTATTGTCGGCGTGGTGCTTGGACAGCGAAGGCAGCAGGATGGTGCCGAGCGCCGCCCCCAGCAGGCCGGAGGGAAACTCCATCAGGCGGTCGGCGAAATAAAGCCAGGACACACTGCCCGCCACTAGAAAGGAGGCGAAGATGGTGTTGATGATGAGGCTGATCTGCGCGATGGATACGCCGAACACCGCCGGCCCCATCTGTTTGATGATGCGCCACACGCCCGCGTCTTTCAGGTTCAGGCGCCAAGTCGGCAACATGCCGATTTTTTTCAGAAACGGGACTTGAAATGCCAACTGCACGAAGCCTGCGAGGAATACCGCCCAGCCCAGTGCCATGATTGGCGGATTGCAGTACGGCGCCAGCCACAATGCGCCGCCGATGAAACAAATGTTGAGCAGGATGGGCGCAAACGCGGGCACCCAGAATTTGTTGTAGGAGTTGAGAATACCCGCCGCTACCGCAACCAGCGAGATGAAGAAAATATAAGGCGAGGTGATGCGCAACAATTGCACAGTGAGCGCAAATTTGTCCACATCTTTCACAAAACCCGGCGCGGTAATGTAGACCAGAATGGGCGCGGCGATGATGCCGATCAGCGTAACCACGAACAAGATGATCGCCAGCAGCGTGACGACATGATCCACCAGCAGCTTGGTTTCGTCGTGTCCCTTGCGGTTCTTGTATTCGCCGAAAATCGGCACAAAGGCCTGCGAAAATGCGCCCTCCGCGAACAGGCGTCGCAACAGATTGGGCAGCCTGAAGGCGACGAAGAAAGCGTCGGTTGCCATGCCTGCACCGAAGATACGCGCGATCAATATGTCACGAACAAAGGCGAGGATGCGCGAAACCAGAGTCAGGCTGCTGATAGTGGCGAGGGCTTTAAGTAAATTCATCTTGGGGAAAGCGGTTGGCCACGAAATGCTCGCATGGGATTACCAGTTATCGTTGTTCGGATCGCGACGGTCGCTGCGGAATGCCGGATAAGCGCCGGTGGTTTCAATATAATCGCCACCGCCACGACCCGCGCGTATCATCAGGCGATTCTCGACAATATAGCGCTTGATCAGTTCGAACGCCTCGGCATTATCCTTGCGCAACGTAGCCCGTACCACCACGCACTTTATCCCGTCGATTATCATTGGGCGCACATAGGACGGGTGGATTTTGCGCCCATCCGCTCCCGATCTGGTCAGTGAATCGCACAGATGCTCTGCCCAATCTGCTGGCTGGAAAGGGATTCCGTCTACGGTTATCCCTTGAATCACGAATTCGGCAACTTTGGATAGCATATTTTTGGGTTGCATGGCTCAGTACCTTTACACTGCTTGCTTTTTGAACGGGCGTCATCATACCATTACTGCCCCGCACGGCGGGAAAGCCACTAGCCAGCCATTACGCTGCCAACGACGAAAATAAACATTTGCCAAAGTTGGCAAGCCTCCCTATAATGCGCGCCTTTCATCGCAACAGAATTATCAAGGAGTTACCATGGCAAACAGCGCACAAGCAAGGAAGCGCGCAAGACAAGCGGACAAGCAGCGTGACCATAACGCGAGCCTGCGCTCGGAACTGCGCACCGCAATCAAGAAAGTGGTGAAAGCCATTGAAGCAGGCGACAAGGCCGCCGCACAAGCCGTGTTCAGCGAATCCACCAGTATCGTGGACTCCATCGCCGACAAGAAGATCATCCACAAGAACAAGGCATCACGCCACAAGAGCCGCCTGTCCGCCGCCATCAAGGTAATGGCCTAAGCCTCGGCGCGGTCTTGTGTGTGCAGAAAGGCCGACCGAACGTCGGCCTTTTTCGTTTTGAAATAGCGCGGTAACGAAGCCGTTTTAAAATGTGGCGAACGCAGTCAATTTGGTTGTGCCCGGAGCACAGGACCGGAATATACTGTAGTTTGCTGTTATGCGGCCCTGGATTCCAAGCGCTACGCCGACAACACTGCACCTGCTTTAGCAGGTAGCGTATTGCGAACTTTTTGTGCAAGCCCGAAATGGCAAGCTTAGTGATTTTAAAACAGCTTCTGGCAAGTTAACGGGAGTTTCCATGTCGCATCTGATGAACACTTATGCCCGCCTTCCCGTCGCCTTCACGCATGGCGAAGGGGCTTGGTTGTGGGACAGCAACGGCAAGCGCTATCTGGATGCGCTCGCCGGTATCGCGGTCAACACACTGGGACACGCCCACCCGAAATTTACCGCCGCACTGAATGCACAAATCGGCAGGTTTATCCATGTCTCCAACATATACCAAGTGCGCGAGCAGGAGCAGATTGCCGACAAGCTGTGTGAGCTGTCCAACATGCAGGAAGTATTCCTGTGCAATTCCGGCTGCGAAGCCAATGAAGCGGCGATCAAACTGGCGCGCATGTACGGGCACAACAAGGGCATCGAGATGCCCACCATCATCGTGATGGAGCAGGCGTTCCACGGACGCACGCTGGCCACGCTCTCGGCAACGGGCAACCGCAAGGTACAGGCCGGTTTCGAGCCGCTGGTAAAAGGTTTCGTACGTGTGCCGTACAACGACCTCGATGCCATCCGCCAGGTTGCCGAACACAACCACGATGTCGTGGCGGTGCTGGTCGAGCCGATTCAGGGCGAAGGCGGCATCCGTACTCTGGACATTCATTATCTCGAACAACTGCGGCAGATTTGCGACCAGCAAGGCTGGCTGCTGATGCTGGATGAAGTGCAATGCGGCATCGGGCGCACCGGCAAATGGTTCGCCCATCAGCACACCGGCATCTTGCCAGACGTGATGACGCTGGCCAAAGGTTTGGGTTCGGGCGTGCCGGTGGGGGCCTGTCTGGCAGCAGGCAAGGCGGCGGGTACTTTCAAACCCGGCAATCATGGCTCTACCTTCGGCGGTAACCCGTTGGCCAGCACTGCCGCGCTCACCACTCTGGAAATCATGGAGCAGGATAAGTTGCTTGCCCATGCCACGGCCATAGGTGATTTTCTGAAACAAGGTTTTCGCGAGCGTTTCAGCCAAGTTGCAGGCGTGGTTTCCATACGCGGGCAAGGGCTGATGATAGGTATCGAATTGAACAAACCCTGCCCTGAACTGGTTAAGCGCGCGCTGGCGCATGGGCTGCTGATCAACGTCACCGCCGACAATGTCATCCGGCTGTTGCCACCGCTGGTATTTACACAAGCGGAAGCGCAACAGTTGCTGGACATGTTATGCCCGCTGGTGACCGAGTTCCTGTCACAAGGTGATTAGCCCAAGGTGATTCGCATGGACATCAAACATTTTTTGCAGCTTAAAGACCTGACCCGCACCGAGCTTGAGCATGTGTTCGAGCGCACCCGCATCATCAAGCAGCGCTTCAAGGCTTATCAGCCTTACCATCCACTGGCAGACCGCACGCTGGTGATGATCTTCGAGAAAAGCTCCACGCGCACCCGCCTGTCGTTTGAGGCTGGAATGCAACAACTTGGCGGCTCCGCCATCTACCTCAACACGCACGATACGCAGCTTGGGCGCGGCGAACCGGTGGAAGACGCAGCGCAAGTCATCTCGCGCATGAGCGATATCGTGATGATCCGCACCTTCGAGCAAAGCATCATTGAGCGCTTCGCCGCTAACTCGCGCGTGCCGGTTATCAATGGCCTGACCAACGAATACCACCCTTGCCAGATACTCGCCGACATCTACACCTATATTGAGCAGCGCGGCAGCATCAAGGGCAAGACCGTGGCGTGGATCGGCGATTCCAACAACGTGTGCAACACCTGGCTGCAAGCGGCGGAAGTATTCGATTTCAATGTGCATGTCTCCACCCCGCCCGGCTATGAAGTTGAACCCGAACGCGCCGGACTGTTTGGTGAAGATAATTACGAAGAATTCTCCGACCCGATGGATGCCGCGCGCGGCGCCGATCTGGTGACCACCGACGTGTGGACCAGCATGGGCTTCGAACGTGAAAACGACGCGCGCCGCAAGGCCTTCGCGGACTGGATCGTGGATGTGGAAATGATGTCCGTCGCCAAACCGGACGCGCTGTTCATGCACTGCCTGCCCGCGCATCGCGGCGAAGAAGTCGATGCCCTAGTCATCGATGGTTCGCAAAGCGTGGTGTGGGATGAAGCGGAGAATCGATTGCATGTGCAGAAAGCCCTTATGGAATACTTGTTGCTGGGCAAGGTGAGCAATTAAGGTATTAGGCGGGCTGCATGAAAGATTCTCTGAAACCTGGCATACGCTACGAGCACAAATTTTTGGTGCCGTCGACCAAGACGGTGCCAGCGCTGTATCCAGAATCACCAGAGTTTCTTGTAATGCCGGAAGTTTTTGCCACAGGCTTTTTGGTCGGCTTGCTGGAGTGGGCGTGCATCATGGCGATCAAGCCGCATCTGGACTGGCCGGAAGAGCAATCCTTGGGGACGCATATCAATGTCAGCCACGATGCAGCGACACCACCCGGACTTGAGGTGACAGCGAGTGTTGAACTCATAGTGGTAGAAGGCAGAAAGTTGACCTTCACTGTCTCCGCGCATGATGGCGTGGATATGATCTCGCAAGGCACACACGAGCGCGTTGTTATCAACAAGAAGCGTTTTGAAGACAAGGTACGCAATAAGCGCAACGAACGGGCATTGTAAAAAACTGCCGTTTCTAATTTGACTGGATTAGCATGCCCGTTTCCTCCTCCCCAGCCCTCCCCCGGTGGGAGAGGGGCAGGGTTTTGTGACGCGGATTTACTGTAATTATAGTTAATGGAGAAACATCAAAGCATGAGCGATATTAAAAAAGCTGTCCTCGCCTACTCCGGCGGACTGGACACCTCAGTAATCCTGAAATGGTTGCAGGACACTTACCAATGTGAAGTTGTCACCTTCACCGCAGACATCGGTCAGGGCGAAGAGCTTGAACCGGCGCGGGCCAAAGCGCTGAAAATGGGTATCAAGCCGGAAAATATTTTCATTGACGATCTGCGCGAAGAATTCGTGCGTGATTTCGTGTTTCCGATGTTCCGCGCCAATGCAATATACGAGGGCGAATATCTGCTCGGCACTTCCATCGCGCGTCCGTTGATCGCCAAGCGCCAAATTGAGATCGCCAAACAAGTCGGTGCGGAAGCCGTGTCGCACGGCGCGACCGGCAAAGGCAACGATCAGGTGCGCTTCGAGCTGGGTTACTACGCGCTTAATCCGAACATCAAAGTCATCGCGCCGTGGCGCGAGTGGGATTTGCTGTCGCGCGAAAAGCTGATGGCCTACGCCGAAAAGGCAGGCATCCCGATTGATATGAAACACAAGCAAGGCGGCTCGCCCTACTCGATGGATGCGAACCTGCTGCATATCAGTTTCGAAGGCCGCCATCTGGAAAACCCCGCCGCCGAAGCCGAAGAAAGCATGTGGCGCTGGACGGTATCGCCGGAAGCAGCCCCCGATGCCGCCGAATATCTCGACATCGAATTCGAACATGGCGACATCGTGGCGCTCAACGGTGCGCGCCTAAGCCCGGCGCTGGTACTGACCAAGCTGAACGAACTCGGCGGCAAGCACGGCATCGGACGCCT
Organism: uncultured Gallionellaceae bacterium; assembly: GCA_964480365.1. GTDB lineage: Bacteria > Pseudomonadota > Gammaproteobacteria > Burkholderiales > Gallionellaceae > CAIQPV01. The sequence continues at coordinate 6,483 of CAYZPM010000012.1, read as the reverse complement.
CGATCTGGTGGAAAACCGCTACGTCGGCATGAAGTCGCGCGGCTGCTACGAAACGCCCGGCGGCACCATCATGTTGCGCGCGCACCGCGCCATCGAATCCATCACGCTGGATCGCGAAGTCGCGCACCTGAAGGATGACCTGATGCCGCGCTACGCCAGCATGATCTACAACGGCTATTGGTGGGCGCCGGAACGCAAGGCCTTGCAAACGCTGATCGACCATACGCAGCAGAACGTCAACGGCTGGGTGCGCGTCAAGCTGTACAAGGGCAACGTCATCGTGGTGGGGCGCGATTCCAAAACGAATTCGTTGTTCGACCCTAACATCGCCACCTTCGAGGACGACAAAGGTGCATACGACCAGAAGGACGCGGCGGGATTCATCAAGCTGAACGCGCTACGCCTGCGCATTGCGTCCAAACTGAACAACAAAAAATAGGAAATATTATGTCGGACAAATTCGATAATGTCAGCGTAGGAAAAAAAGCCAATGTGTTTTTTGATGGGAAATGTGTTTCCCACTCAGTGTTCTTTCCAGATGGCACGCGCAAGACCGTCGGCGTCGTCATGCCGGGAAGCCAGCTTACGTTTAACGTCGGCGCACCTGAACTGATGGAAATAACTTCCGGCGAGTGCCAGGTAAAAATCGCCGGAGAAGCTGCATTCAAGACCTACACCGCAGGCACCTCATTCCGTGTCGCGGAGAATAGCAGCTTCGAGATTCACGCGAAAGATGAAGTAAATTACGTTTGTAGTTTTGGCTCCGACTAACCTAAAGGTAAGTCTACGCCGCAACAGGCCGCTACGCGGCGTGTTGTGGTCAACCGATCAAGGAGATACACCATGCCATCATTCGATATCGTCTCTGAAGTAGAAAATACCGAAGTAAAAAATGCGGTCGAGCAGACCAATAAGGAAGTCAGCACGCGCTTCGACTTCAAGGGTTCCGATGCCCGCGTGGAGCAGGCGGAATTGGTGCTCACCGTGCATGCCGACAATGAATTTCAGTTGAACCAAGTTCAGGACATTCTCAATGCCAAGCTGACCAAACGCGGCGTGGACATCAAGTGCCTGGACATCAGCGAAAAGATCGAAAAGGTTAGCGGTAACAAGGTTAAGCGCAGTTGCACAGTCAAAGTTGGCGTGGAAATTGAGCTGGCGAAAAAGATCGTCAAGCTGTTCAAGGAAAGCAAGATGAAAGTGCAAGCCAGCATTCAAGGCGACACCGTGCGTGTCACCGGCAAGAATCGCGACGACCTGCAAGCCGCCATCGCATTCACCAAGAAATCCATCACTGATTTCCCTTTGCAATACCAGAATTTCCGTGACTAACTCGGTAAGGCGTAAATGCCAATAAGCCTGTCCTGAGCCAGTCGAAGGACGAAACGAATTTCACCGGATGCTTTGATGCGACGGTGTCAACTTCTCAAACTCAAAGAATTTAGATAATTGCCAGTCTTTGGTGCAATAACGATTGCGCCTTACGCATCCAGCGATAATTATGGTGCGATAAACAAGACGCTGAGGCGCAGTGACCTTTCCATTCAAATGTCTTTTCCGCCGCGCTGCAGTTAAGCGACCGAGTCGGTTTTTTACGATCCAGAAATCTGTTTTAAAGAACCGGGTAAGCTTGGGCAATCTTGGTGCCTTGCTTATAGTGGATCCCTGGCTGAGCGGTGATGCTGACATTACTACTCGCTTCGAAGAGAACGATAATGTCAGAACCGCCAAACTGGAAGTATGAAATTTCTTCTCCCTTGCGTAACGTTACACCAACTTCCGCAGTCAAAATGACGGAAGAAACCTGGCACATACCGACGGGAAGTACAGCTACCAAACCAATGGGCGTTTCAAGTACCACTAAACCACGGGCTTGGGCAAACTGGTACCCCGCATTGTCAGGAATATCAAACTGACGCACAGCTTCCAGACGATGGCGGCCATCCGGGTCACCCTTAACCGGAATTGCTTGCACCTGCAGATACACTTGCCCTGGGATTACGCGTGCTTCCAAAACTTTTCCACCAACTGGAGTGTGTTGGCGGTGATAGTCATTTGGGCCGAGAAAGCTGTGCATGAACAAACCATTTGTGAAGCGATCTTTATAGGGACTTCCTTCCAGCAGTTCCTGAACTTTCCAGTGCAAATTTTTGACAGTGATCTGCGAATCCGTTCGAATTTCCCATTGACCGGCAAAAGTCGAATCCGCCGGCGAGACGATGACATGTTGATCGCATAGCGCAGCGACGGGGCGGAAACCCGGCTTGCAGTTTCTGGCGAAGAATTGGTTGAAGGTTTTCCAGCCACCGTGTGGGCGAATGTAATCGCCCATATTGTAGTTAGGTGACTTATAAAATGATTCAAGTGATTCTGGCGTTAAGGATTCCGGCGTATCGAGAAATTCGTCCATTGCCTTGGCATATTTAACCGTCCATGAGGTTAGCGGCGTCAGTGCGGGCGCTTGGTCGTACGGAATTATTTTATTTTGCAACTCTAAAACTGGTTGCTGATCAAGTATGAAATAAAATTCGCAGATACGGTTATAGATTTCTTTTCCTGGTTCATCTTCCGATGGAATCCAACGTAATAACTCGTTAATCCATATCAAATAATCTTGAAGGTTAGTGATATGTTTGATACGTGGCACATTCTTCTTCTGAGCGGTCTTGATGGCCTCATTGAATTTCTTCTCCCATTTGTTCTCATGAATCAAATCCATCAATTCCTGAACAACCTTGTGCATTTGTTTCATTCTGCTCTCCTAGTTGTCGTGTCGGCAAATTGAATTTTAAAACAGGCAAATAGGGATAAAAACCCTGTACCTGTAGAACGAATTCGGGCAGACTTGAATTTATCTTTCCACTTTGCCATATTGGTGCGCTCTTTACTACGCTCCTCCATTTGGCAATCTCTCCATTCCCCGTACAATACGCCCCTTACCATGAACATCATAACCTTCCCTAATAGCCCTTTCCGCCTGCACCAGCCATTCGAACCGGCGGGTGACCAGCCTACGGCCATTGCGCAACTGGTCGAGGGGGTCAACGAGGGGCTGTCGTTTCAAACTCTGCTCGGCGTGACCGGCTCCGGCAAGACATTCACCATGGCTAATGTCATCGCGCAGCAGGGGCGGCCTGCGATGATTATGGCGCCAAACAAGACGCTGGCGGCACAGTTGTATTCCGAGCTGCGCGATTTTTTTCCGGAAAACGCGGTTGAATATTTTGTCTCCTATTACGACTATTACCAGCCCGAGGCTTATGTGCCGTCGCGCGATGTGTATATTGAGAAGGATTCCAGCATCAACGAGCAGATCGAGCAAATGCGTCTGTCGGCCACCAAATCGCTGCTGGAGCGGCAGGATGTGGTAATCGTTGCTACAGTGTCGGCGATCTACGGTATCGGCGATCCTGTTGATTATCACGGTATGATTTTGCACTTGCGCGAGCATGAAAAAGTGGCGCGGCAAGATGCGATCAAGCGCCTCACCGAGATGCAGTACGAGCGCAATGATGTGGATTTCCAGCGCGGTAACTTCCGCGTGCGCGGCGACGTGATCGATATTTTTCCGGCGGAAAACAGCGAACATGCGCTGCGCCTGACTCTGTTTGACGATGAGGTGGAATCACTGTCGCTGTTTGATCCGCTCACCGGCCACATCCTTACCCGCGTGCCGCGCTTTACCGTATACCCTTCCAGCCATTACGTCACGCCGCGTAGCACCACGCTGGACGCCATCGAAACCATCAAGGTTGAACTGGCCGAGCGCATCGCATTTTTCCAGAAAGAAAATAAACTGGTGGAGGCGCAGCGTATCGAGCAGCGCACCCGGCATGATCTGGAAATGCTCAACGAAATCGGTTTCTGCAAGGGCATCGAAAACTACTCGCGTCACCTGTCCGGACGCAAACCGGGCGAGGCACCTCCCACGCTGATTGACTACTTGCCGCCGGATGCGCTGATGTTCATCGACGAAAGCCACGTCACCATCCCGCAGATCGGTGGCATGTACAAGGGCGATCGTGCGCGCAAGGAAAACCTGGTCAACTACGGTTTCCGCCTGCCGTCCGCGCTGGACAATCGCCCACTGCGTTTCGATGAATTCGAACGCGTGATGCGCCAGAGCGTATTCATTTCAGCCACCCCTTCAGTGTATGAAGCCGAGCACGCCGGGCAAGTGGTGGAGCAAGTGGTGCGCCCCACCGGGCTGATTGATCCGATTATCGAAGTGCGTCCTGCCACGCATCAGGTGGACGACCTGATGTCCGAGGTCAACCTGCGCGTGAAAGTAGGCGAGCGTGTATTGGTTACCACGCTGACAAAACGCATGTCGGAAGACCTTACCGATTACTTTTCTGAGCACGGCATCAAGGTGCGCTACCTGCATTCGGACATCGAAACTGTGGAGCGAGTGGAGATCATCCGCGATCTGCGCCTCGGCATGTTCGATGTGCTGGTCGGCATCAACCTGCTGCGTGAGGGCTTGGATATTCCCGAGGTGTCTCTGGTGGCGATACTCGATGCCGACAAGGAAGGTTTTCTGCGCTCCGAGCGCTCGCTGATACAGACCATGGGCCGCGCCGCGCGCCACATCAACGGCAAGGCGCTGCTGTACGCAGACAAAATCACGAATTCGATGCGCCGTGCCATAGATGAAACCGAGCGCAGGCGACACAAGCAGCAGGCCTATAACGAAGAACACGGCATCACTCCGCAGGGCGTAATAAAACGCGTCAAAGACATCATCGAAGGCACGTATGACATGGATGCCGAACGCAAGTCGCTGAAGGTGGCGCAGACCCAAGCCAAGTATCTGGCAATGAGCGAGAAGGAAGTATCGAAAGAGATCAAGAGGCTGGAAAAAGACATGCTGCAAGCCGCGAAAAACCTTGAGTTCGAGCGCGCCGCCGAACTGCGCGACCAGTTGAAAAAATTGCGCGAAAGCGTATTTTTGTCGCCTTTGTGATGAGCAAGCGGCAACAGTTACCTATCCCTAATGTAATTTTTGCAGATCAAGTTTACGCAGCTTGGGTGCGAAATGTGCTGTTGTCGCCACCACGGCCAGTGTCATACTACCGCCAAATATTACCGATGGAACCAAGCCCATTATGCGGGCAGCCAGGCCAGATTCAAATGCGCCAAGCTCATTGGATGAACCGATAAAGATTCCGTTGATGGCAGCAACACGCCCCCGCATCGCGTCAGGAGTCATTAGTTGCATGATGGTAGTGCGCATTACCACGGAAACGCCATCGCATACCCCGGACAACATCAGCAAGAATGCCGCGAACCAGAAGTAGGGGGTAACGGCGAATGAAATGATGCAAATACCAAATCCGGCCACGGCCATCAGCAGCAAACGTCCCGCGTGTTTATTGGGCGGATATTTGGCGAGTGCGATCCCAACCATAATGCCCCCGACTGCCGGTGCCGCACGCAAGATGCCCAGACCTTCGGGGCCGTAATGGAAAACATCGTGGATGAATGCCGGCAACATGGCTACCGCACCGCCAAACAATACCGCAAACATATCCAGCGATTGTGCGCCTAAAATAATCTGGTTGCTGAATACAAAGCGCAGGCCTTCTCCGATGCTGGAGAAAACGGGTGAGGGCTGGGCGGACGGCGGTTCGACGACACGCAATAACAGCAATGTAATGGCCGCGCTCAGGGCGAGGGCGGCAGATACCGTATAAGCTGTTGTCATGTTGGTCCAGCCTACCAACGCACCACCGAGAGCCGGACCGATCACCAATCCAAACTGAAAGCCTGAGCTGCCGAACCCGGCGGCCCGTGCGTATTGATCGCGCGGCAATACCAGCGCGAATAGCACATTGTATGATGGGCCGATGAAAGCACGAGCTACGCCGCCGCAAGCAATGGCCCCGTATATCCACACGGTAGGATTGCCATGTATTATACCGATGGTAGTTGCCGCCAATACTAGCGCATACAAACTCGTTACCAAACTGGCCAGTACGCCAAACATGCGGCGCGAATGATGGTCAATCGCATAACCGGCAAACAGCGCACAGCAAAAATAAGGGATAACCTCGGCCAAGCCGATTAACCCGAGTGAAAGTGTGTCGTGCGTCAGTTCATAGATATGCCACCCGACCACCACCATCACGATCTGATAGGCCAGAACGTTCTGTAAGCGAAAAGCCTGCAACAAGAGAAAGTTGCGATTGCGCAACGGGAGCGCTGAGGATGTGGAAGGCAATGTTTGCATAAAATGGTGTCGGGATATTCTGGGGAATAACTGGATAACTTAAAAGTAAGGCCGCAATTACTGAAGTTGAAAGGTTAACACGGCGATGTTTACCATTGGTTCTGGCTCGTCTGGCTTAGATTCAATCGGCTAGATTTCGGTGAAACTAATCCGCTCGTAATCCGAGCTTTTTTCTATACTAAGTTCCATTTTTAGTTGTAATTTTTTCTTGTCCACCTGGACAATTTCAACCACCCGTCCGGGCTTGAACC
>CAYZPM010000011.1:0-82118 GCA_964480365.1 uncultured Gallionellaceae bacterium | reverse complement strand
TTGACCAACCATTGGCGCATCAACGGAGCGCCCCTACCGCGAAGCGGTTTCGTCCTATGGCACCTAACGGCCAGTCAATATTGTACTCGCCAACATTCGCTTTACTGCCGACGGCGGTCATTGAATTTCATATATGTCGAATGCAGCAAATGACACAAACCCACCTCTCCCCAATCTTCAACCCTTTCCGTTAACCGCTTTGTCTTTTGTATGCCGTTCGATTTTTCGTTCAGTTATGAACGGTGCGAGGCTGTGGAGCGCTCATTGTATAATGCACACCGATAAGCACAAGTTTGAGAGGGCCGCATGAAATTTGTGGAATGGTTTTTTGATTCGTCGTTATGGAACAGCCGCTTCGTTATCCTGGCGGCGATGCGGCGTACATTGCTGGCTTCCTGCCTGCTATTGTTTACGCTGAATGCGGCAGCCTCTGAATTCACGGTGAAAGATACTCAGGGTCAAGTACACCATTTGTCCGATTATCGCGGCAAATGGGTGCTGGTGAATTTCTGGGCAACCTGGTGCGCGCCCTGCCTGGAAGAGCTTCCCGAGCTGGCCGCGCTGCACAAGGCGCACAAGGATACCGACCTGATCGTGATCGGCATCGCGATGGAATACCCCTCGACCAAAGTGGTGCTGGATTTTCTTAAGACACACCCTCTGCCTTATCCTATTGTGCTGGGCGATTACAAAATTGCGAAACAGATAGGCGCGGTGGAAGAATTGCCGACTTCCTACCTGTTTGATCAGACCGGCAAGCTGGTGAGTTCACAGTCCGGTACTGTTACGCAAAAAAGTGTGGAAAAATTTATCGGCTCAAGGAAATTCTTTTAAACCAGATTGTCCGTTAGCACCGTCATTCCCGCGAAGGCGGGAATCCAGCGAAATAATACTCCGCGAATAACCAGCGACTTTGCTGGCGTAGTTTGCCAGCTTAGTCGAATGGCTAGTTAGTTCATCAGCGGACAAAACCTTATTGTTGACCCGCTATGCGGGAATTTTTTATCAACTGGATTCCCGCCTTCGCGGGAATGACGAGTTTTTCGGTCTAATGGACAATTTGGGTTGAACCCAAAAAATCATATAGCCGTCGTTCCGGCGAATAGCCATTCGACCGTTCGTGGCAAATCCTTCGACTCGTTCAGGGCGAACGGAGGTGGGCAAAATACATGAACAATCTGGATTCAACCGTTTCGCTGACTGCTGGAATCGGCAGTTCGGCGGTTGAAATCTCCATACTTGTGCCAGGCGGCACGCACCATGTTCGGATATTCAGGCCTGCCCAAGCTGCCGTTGTAGCGTCCAAGAGCACGGTAGAGGTCGCCCTTTTCCATGTCCAGATAGTAGCGCAGGATGGTGCAGCCGTAGCGCAGGTTGGTGCTGAGGTGAAACAGATTTTGTCCGCTTGAGCCGATATCTCTTACCCAGAACGGCATTACTTGCATATAGCCTCTCGCCCCGGCTTGGGATACGGCATATTTCCTGAAACCGCTTTCCACTTCAATCAGCCCCAGCACCAGCTGCGGATCCAGTCCGGCGCGGGTCGCTTCGTAATGTACGGTTTTGAGAAAATCCATGCGATAGTCCGCGTCCGGGATGCGCTTGGCCACTCGAAGTGACATCTCGCTCAGCCAAATGTCGGCCTCACGTTGCGAGGCAAAAACTAGCTTGGGCGCAGCCCGATCCGAAACCGCATGTTGCAATACGCCACGCACGCTGGCGGAGAGTGCCTCCTCCGCTTGCGTTCCGCCATGGGCCGCGTCGACAAATAGCAACCCGACTACCAACAGCGGCAGCGTAAAGCGGTTACGGATTTTGTCGTGTGGCAATTTCATCTGAATTGTCCATTAGACCGAAAACTCGTCATTCCCGCGCAGACGGGAATCCAGACGATCAAACATCTCCCGCGAAGCGAGACAAAATCGTTGTTTTGTCCGCTACGCGGGATACTTGTTCTTGCTGGATTCCCGCCTGCGCGGGAATGACGGGCTAATGGATTTTCTGGATTCATAATTTTAATTGTACGAGCTTCACAATATCTTGCAAAGGCACCTGTTGCGCTTCTGCGTCACGACGCCCCTTGTATTCGACCATGCCTTCCTTCAAGCCGCGTTCGCCGATCACGATGCGATGCGGGATGCCGATCAGTTCCAGATCGGCAAACATCACGCCGGGGCGCTCGTCGCGATCATCCATCAAAACTTCGATGCCGCCTATCGCAGTAAGTTCAGCATAGAGTTGCTCTGCGGCGTTGCGCACGGCTTCGTTTTTCTTGTAGCCGATGGGTGCAATGGCAATCTGGAATGGGGCCATTGCCACGGGCAGGGTGATACCGCGCTCATCGTAATTCTGCTCGATAGCTGCGGCAACGATGCGTGAAACACCGATGCCGTAGCAACCCATCTCCATCACCTGCGACTTGCCGCTTTCATCCAGATAGGTGGCTTTGAGCGCTTCGGAATATTTGGTGCGCAACTGGAAAATATGGCCAACTTCGATGCCTCGGCACAGTTCAAGATGTCCCATGCCGTCCGGGCTTGCATCGCCCGCGACGACGTTGCGCAGGTCATGCACGTTGGCTTCGTCCAGATGCGCGTCGCGCCCGAAATTGGCGCCAGTGTAGTGGAAGCCGTCCTCATTGGCACCGCAGACGAAATTGCTCATTGCAGCGGCAGAACGGTCAGCCAGAATGCGCACGGCGGCATTGACCGGGCCGATGTAACCGGGGCGGCAGTTCATATTGCGATGAATTTCGTCGTCGCTGGCGAAGCGGAATTCTCCCAGTATTTTGCTGGCTTTGACTTCATTCAGGGTGTGGTCGCCGCGTAGCAGCAGCAATGCAAAGTTGCCGTCAGCCCCCATCACAGCAATGGCCTTGAGCACTTGTTGCGGCGAGACTTGCATGAAGGCGGCAACTTCCTCGATGGATTTCTGCCCCGGAGTGATGACTTTTTGCAATGGTGCGCTGGCGATTGCTCGCGGTGCGGCAGGTGCAACCGCTTCCGCCAACTCCACATTTGCCGCGTAATCGGATGTCGGACAGAATGCCAGCCCGTCTTCGCCGGAATCGGCCAGCACATGAAACTCATGTGAGCCGGAACCGCCAATCGCGCCGGTGTCCGCCGCGACGGCGCGGAATTGCAGGCCGAGACGCGTGAAGATGCGGCTGTAGGTTTCGTACATTATTTTGTAGGTCTGCTCCAGGCTGTCGAAGTCGGCGTGGAAGGAATAGGCGTCCTTCATCACGAATTCGCGTGCACGCATCACGCCGAAGCGCGGGCGCACCTCATCGCGGAACTTGGTCTGGATCTGGTAAAAATTGAGCGGCAACTGGCGGTAACTTTTTATCTCGCGCCGCGCGATGTCGGTGATGACTTCCTCGTGGGTGGGGCCGAAGCAGAACAAGTTGTCGTGACGGTCTTTGATTTTCAGCATCTGCGGGCCGAATACTTCCCAGCGCCCCGTTTCCTGCCACAATTCGGCGGGTTGCACAGCGGGCATCAGCAGTTCGATTCCTCCGCTCCTGTCCATCTCTTCGCGCACCACGGCTTCCACTTTGCGCAACACGCGCAGTCCCAGCGGCATCCAGGTATAAAGGCCGCTAGACAGCTTTTTGATATAGCCCGCGCGCAACATCAGGCGATGGCTGACCAGCTCGGCTTCGGAAGGGGCTTCTTTCAGGGTCGAGATGAAAAATTTTGAAACGCGCATATTGTTTTAGCCAATTCTAAAAAATCAGGAGGCCGATTTTACAGCGAACAAGGCGGTCATGCTGCAAGAAGCTTTCAATCTGCCGTGAAATGTGAAAAAATCAATACTATTAAAATTAACCGAGCAGGTGGCGAAGATGGTTGACCGAGATGGTTACCGCCCCAACGTCGGCATCATTATAACTAACGCCCACAATCAGGTGTTCTGGGGCAAGCGCATCAGGCAGGACTCATGGCAGTTTCCGCAAGGCGGCATCCAGCACGGCGAAACGCCGGAGCAGGCGATGTACCGCGAGTTGCAGGAAGAAGTGGGTCTGCTGCCCTGCCATGTCCAGATACTGGGCCGTACGCGCGAGTGGATGCGTTATGAGGTGCCGCAGCATTGGGTGAAGCGCGAATGGCGCGGCAGTTACAAAGGACAGAAGCAGATATGGTTTTTGCTGCGTCTGGTCGGACGTGATTGCGATGTCTGTTTGCGCGCATCGGGACATCCCGAATTTGATGCGTGGCGCTGGATCGATTATTGGGTCGAGATGGACGGCGTGATTGAGTTTAAGCGTGACGTTTATCGCTTGGCCCTGAACGAGTTGGCGCGTTACCTGTTGCCGGTCAAATCGGCAGCGCGTAGCGGTGCGCGCCGGCAGGCATCAGCCCGCCCCTTATGATCTTGCCGAAATTCAGGCGTGGCGTACATGCCGCGTTGCGTTGCGCCCAGAATGTCTTGATTGACTATCCCCCTGTTATACTTAAATTATCGATGATCTTTGGATGTATACAATGAAACAATTAATGCAACGGATTGTACTCGGCATGGCGGCGGCATCAACGGTAGCTTGCTCCAACATCAGCATGCCATCCATGGGTAATGTGTTCGGCGGCAACGGGCCTGTTAATGTAGCGGAACGCAAGAAATCCAATCCCAATGCTCCGCTGCTGAAATATGCGGCCAGTATCCGCATCAACCAGTACACGGATGAACGCAAGGTGGAGAACCCGCGCAAGATCGGGACGGGGGCGGAGAATGTGTCCGGAATGAGCGGTAAGGACATTGTCCTGGATGAGGATGTAGCCGTCATGGTGACTAACGCGATGAAGACGAGCCTGGATGAGGCAGGTTTTCAGGTGAGCGAAGCGCAAGGCGGCAATCCGCAATTTGAATTAAGCGGTGTCGTGAAAGAACTGACTTACGATGTCAAGGCGCGCGACGAAATATCCATAACCGTTGAAAACACACTGAAAGAAATCAGTACAAACAAGGTAGTGTGGTCCGCCATTGTAACGGAAAAGGCGGATCGTTTCGCAGGGGTGTCAGGCGACAACAAGAATGATGTTGCGAACTACTTGCGCAAGGAGCTTGGCATTGTCAGCCAAAAAAATACCGAGGCAATCAGTGCCAGCCTGATGGTGGTGCACCCCGAGTTGTTTAACCTGACACCCGGCACTAGGGCTATCCCCGGCGTGACCGTGCTGGTTGCGCCAACCGCCAATCCCGCTTCCGCCACTGTTCCCATGCAGATGGCGCCCGCTTCCGCCACCAATGTCACGCCGCCATCACCGGCCTACGTTCCTCATGCATCCGACACCAATGGCCTGCTGCTGGTCAACACCAATCCTGCGCGCGCCAAGGTCTATCTGGACAGCGTGTATTTTGGTCTGTCGCCGCTACGCCTGGAACTCGAACCGGGTGTGCATACCATTAGTGTGAAACTAACGGGTTACAAAATGGTGGCCGAGAAAGTGTCGGTGCGCAAGGGAGACAGCACCGAGATGGATTTGGATCTGGAGCACTAAAACAGAAAAAGCTTTTGTCCACGAAAAACACGAAAGGCACGAAAAATTCAAAGACCTCAACGCTGAGAATTGACACCTGATTGGCGATTCACCGAGCAAATTCAATTTGTTGTTTCATTTCGTGCCTTTCGTGTTTTTCGTGGACAAATCGTCGTTTAGGTTTAATGTTTGCCCGTACTGCCGAAGCCGCCGCTGCCGCGCTCGCTCATCGGGAAATCTTCCACTATATTGAGCTGCATTTGCAGCACTGGCACAATCACCAGTTGCGCCATGCGTTCCAGCGGCATCAGCGTGAATGGGTGATGGCCGCGATTCCAGATCGAAACGAAAATCTGTCCCTGATAATCCGAATCAATCAGCCCGACCAGATTGCCCAGCACGATACCGTGCTTGTGACCGAGGCCTGAGCGCGGCAGGATCATCGCGGCGCAATGCGGGTCGGCAAGATGAATGGCGATGCCGCTCGGGATTAGTTCGCACTGGCCGGGCTGGATAATTATGCTGTCGTCGATGCAGGCGCGCAAATCGATGCCTGCCGAGCCGGGAGTGGCATAAGCAGGCGGGTTTTCATGCAGGCGTGCGTCAAGAATTTTTACATCTACGTTTTTTTTCATTACTTATTCCCTTTCTTCCATTCCGTCATTGGTAAGGCAACTAGCCATTCGACTAAGCCCCAAAACGGGCAAGTCGCTGGTTATCCCGCGAAGGCGGGAATCCAGTTGTTCAAAAATGCATTTTGTTTTAACCCGCTGGATACCCGCTTTCGCGGGTATGACGGTCTTTAGATTTTCCTCAAGCTGATGACATGTTGCAGCAAAGCACGCGCCAGCGTCAGTTTGTCGGCATGTGGCAACACATGCTCGCCTGCTTCGTCAAATAAAATCAAATCGTTCTCGTCGCTGCCGATGGCATGTTGCGCCAGATTGGCGGCGAGCAGCGGAATATTTTTTGCCTTGCGTTTGGTTGTTGCATGCTCGCGCAAATTTTCGCTCTCCGCCGCGAATCCCACGCAGAACGGCGGCTTGGGCAGATTCGCCACATAGGCCAGAATGTCCGGATTGGGAATCAGTTCCAGCGTCAACTTGTTCTCGCTCTTCTTGATCTTTTGTTCGCTAAACTGTGCCACGCGGTAATCCGCCACTGCGGCCACACCGATAAATATGTCCGCATCGACCGCGCGCTGCTTGACCGCTTCAAACATCTCCGCCGCGCTGGTGACATCCACCACCTGAGCACCTTGCGGCTTGCCCAGCGCCGTCGGGCCGGAAATTAGTGTTACCTTCGCGCCCAACTCCAGCGCAGCCTGCGCCACCGCATAACCCATCTTGCCGGAACTGCGATTCGTAATTCCGCGCACCGTATCGATTGCCTCGTAAGTCGGCCCGGCAGTGATCAAAATCTTCAACCCATCCATTCTTTCAGATGGCAACTGAACCAGTCCCCTCTCCCCTCGGGGGAGGGTTAGGGTGGGGGAGCGCGCATTCAACGAAGCACCAGATTGCAGAAATGCCACGATTTCCGATGCCAACTCCCCAGCCTCCAACATCCTTCCCATGCCCTCTTCGCCACATGCCTGCACGCCGCTGACTGGCCCAAGCACCAGCACCCCATCGGCAATCAATTGCGCCACATTGCGCTGCGTAGCCGTATTCCCCCACATTTGTTTATTCATCGCCGGAGCCACCAGCAGCGGACAATCGCGCGCGAGGCACAAGGTAGAAAGCAGATCATCGGCCAAGCCATGCGCCAGCTTGGCAATAAAATCCGCCGTCGCCGGGGCGATCACGATGGCATCGGCGGCGCGGCTGGTATCAATGTGCGCCATACCATTGTTAACGGCATCCCATTGATTGACCAACACCGGGCGACCAGTGAGTGCCTGCATCGTGGCAGGGGTAATGAAATGGCATGCCGCCTCGGTCATCGCCACTTGCACTTCCACGCCCTGTTTCATCAACAGGCGCGCCAACTCCGCCGCCTTGTAAGCGGCAATCCCCCCGGTGAGACCGAGCACAACGCGTTTTACTTGAGTTTGTTCCATAATGCTGCGCATCTTACAAGAAAAACACAGTTTGCTGAATTCGTCGTAATTTCAGGTTGGCTGGGGTTCGCAAACTTACCCTAGCCTGCCGCTAGGTTACTGCCTGAAAATTGATTCCGTTTGACGTAACCCTATCAGATAAGACAGGTAGCAATAGGGAGTAGTGGCTGGTCATAATGAGCTGCATAAAATTTAAGTGGGTAATCCCACAATTATTTTTTCCGGACACTCATTAACAAGTGAACAAACATGAGCATCACTGACTGGCCAACCGCAGAGCGTCCGCGCGAGAAATTACTCCAGCGCGGCGCGGCATCGCTTTCCGACGCAGAACTGCTGGCAATCTTTCTGCGCACTGGTGTAAAGGGCAAAAGTGCGGTGGACTTGGCGCGCGATTTGCTCACCCGATTTGGCAATCTCACCAAATTATTCACCTCCAGCGAAAAAGATTTCTGCGATATCCACGGCATGGGTCAGGCGAAGTATGTGCAGTTTCAGGCAGTGTTGGAATTGTCGCGGCGGGCGCTGCATGAAGAGATGGAAACTGGCGATGCGCTGAATTCTCCGGGCGCGGTACGCGACTATTTGCAGCTGCTGTTGCGTGGGCGGCAGCAAGAGGTATTCATGGCGATCTTTCTCGATGCGCAGCACCGCGTGATGGCTTCCGAAGAATTATTCAGCGGCACCCTCACGCAAACCAGCGTGTACCCGCGCGAAGTGGTGAAGCGCGCCCTGTACCACAACGCGGCGGCGGTGATCTTCGCGCACAACCATCCCTCCGGCGTAGCCGAACCCAGCCAGTCCGACCGGATGCTGACCGATGCGCTGAAACAGTCGCTGGCACTGGTTGATGTGCGCGTGCTGGATCATTTCATCGTGGCGGGTTCGGGGTGTTTGTCGTTTGCGGAGCGGGGGATGGTGTAATTATCAGGCGCTAGCCCGATTTCTCTGGTAGTGTCGCAATTGCTGTAAATGTTTTAAGCTAACGCTACATACCTCACCCTTTAGAACGGGAGCATCAATGGATACCAGCGCTCTGTTACAACCGCGCATCCATGACAGCCAATCGCTGCATGAATTTCACGATGCCTTGACCGACCATGTCCCCAACATCGAGCGGTACGTTGCTCAACTTAAACGTGTACCAAATGACAATAGGCTGATCGCCGATTTGTTCCGCGCGCTGCACAACATCAAGGGCGATGCCTCGCTATGTAAGGTTGACTTGGGGGTCATGATTGCACATCCTATTGAGACCTTGCTAGGTCGATTACGCAATAGCGAAATTGCATTCTCTGACCTTCTTGCCGAGGCTATCCTGCTGACTATGGACAGGCTCGAACTTGCTACCGAGGCGCTGGTCAGCGGGCAGAATTCGCTCAGCCACTTAAAATTGGTTGAATTGGTCAATGGACTTGAGGGATTGTCTACATCACCGTCCGACATGATCGACGAAAAAGTCGTCCGCTTGATTGAGGCAGTGACCGGCTTCCGTCCGACCAGCGCCAAGCAAGCCATCAAGTCTCGCACTACCTCTGTCGTGAGCGATTCGGCGAGCGTTACCGCTGATCTGGATTTCTTCCATTCGTTGGCATTGCAGTATGAAACGCGTTCACCCTTATTCAAGGGGCGTAGCGAGCGCCAACTACATCTGGCGATGGATACCAATGAGATTGCAGGTAGCCCTATTGAACCTTTGCAACTTAAGGCTGCCGTCTACATGCATGACCTCGGGATGCTTTTTCTTCCTGAATCGCTGTGGCTCAAGGTAGGCAAACTTTCCGACGAGGAAAGGTTGCTGCTACGAGATCATCCCGGCTTCGGCGGAGGTCTGTTGCAACGTATGGAGGGCTGGAAAACAGCGTCTGAGATAGTGCTGCAACACCACGAAATGCCGGATGGTGGTGGTTACCCACATGGCATGAAGGGCGATCAGATCACGCCCGGCGCAAAAATACTGGCGATTGTCGATACTTTTGAAGCGGTGATGTTGAAGCATAGTAAGCACGGCGGCAACCGTTCGCTGGTGCGCGCTATCGCCGAGATCAACGCTTGCGACAATCAGTTCGCCCCGGAATGGATTGCTTCCTTTAATATCGTTGTGCGACGGATGGTCGAGGGCTAATGCAGCGAGGAAAACCGCCGATTTTGCGGAAGAAAACAAATCAAGTTACGTGCACCCTGAAATTCATGGTTGAACTTGGGATATGTTTTAGGGTAGAATCGCGCCTCTTTAAATTTAGAACTGGTTGGAGTGAGCTATGGCACGCGTCTGTCAAGTAACTGGAAAACGCCCGATGGTGGGTAACAATGTGTCCCACGCCAATAACAAAACCAAGCGCCGGTTTCTGCCGAATTTGCAGCGCCGCCGCCTGTGGGTGGAGAGCGAAAATCGTTTCGTGTCCCTGCGCCTGAGCAATGCGGCTCTGCGTACCATCGACAAGAATGGTATCGACGCGGTGTTGTTTGAAATGCGCGCTCGCGGCGAAAACGTCTAAGGAGTAACTAAAAATGCGTGAAAAAATTAAACTTGAATCCAGTGCCGGTACCGGCCATTTTTACACCACGGACAAGAACAAGCGCACCACGCCGGAAAAGCTTGAGATCAAGAAGTTCGATCCGGTGGCTCGTAAGCATGTGCTGTACAAGGAAACCAAGCTGAAGTAGTTCGAGGTTTAGCTTGCATGAAAAAGCCCGCATTGCGGGCTTTTTTGTTATTGAACTTTCCAAAACACATGACACTGTTGCCACAAACCCACTTGCCAACCCTTCCCCCATAGGGAGAAGGACTCGTGTACCCTCTCCCTCCGGGTGAGGGGTAGGGAGGGGGTCAGGCGTAACAACGCAAACGTTGAGAAAACTCCTGCAACGCCGCAATCCCGCTACTCTCCGCGCGATGGCACCAGTCTTCCAGTTGTTTGACCAGTTGCTCTTTGCTGACGGTAGAGCGCTGCCAGATGGCGGCGAGTTCCTGACGCAAAGCATAGGCTTTTTCCAACGTGGGGCTGGCCGCTATCAATTCAGTGAGTTTGGTCTTTTGCTGTGGAGTCAGGATGCTTTCATCCAGATGCAGCCACTGCCTGGCGCGCGCCATGTCCACGTCGAACTTGTCCGATGCTTGCAGCTTGAGCCGGGCAATTTCTTTAGAATAGGTTTTCTTCAGCGATTTGGCGTATTTCGCGGTCACTTCGTAGCGGTTGGCGATGACGGCCTGCAACGTTTCCATGTCACACACGGTCTTCGCTGGATTCAGGCGCAGTTGCGGGGCGAGCTTTTTTACATGCGCCAAGCCTAGTGTTTGCAGGATGCGGATATAGCACCAGCCGATGTCGAACTCATACCATTTGTTGGAGAGCTTGGCTGAAGAGGCGTAGGCGTGGTGGTTGTTGTGCAGCTCTTCGCCGCCGATGAAGATGGCCAACGGCAGAATGTTCGTGGATGAATCCGCACACTGGAAGTTGCGGTAGCCCCAATAATGCCCCGCACCGTTGATGATTCCTGCGGCGTTGACGGGTATCCACGCCATTTGCACGGCCCAGATGGTCAGGCCGATGGGGCCGAACAGCAAGACGTCTATGACTAGCATCAGCGAGATGCCGAGTGCGCTGTGTTTGCTGTACAGGTTGCGCTCCAGCCAGTCGTCAGGCGTGCCGTGACCGTACCTTTCCATGGTTTCCTTGTTTGCTGCTTCCTTGTGGTACAGTTCGTATCCTTCTAGTAGCACTTTCTTGATACCCAGAATGATCGGGCTGTGGGGATCGTCCTCCGTCTCGCATTTGGCGTGATGTTTGCGGTGGATGGACGCCCATTCCTTGGTTACCACGCCAGTCGCCAGCCACAGCCAGAAGCGGAAGAAATGGCTGGGAATGGGATGCAGATCTAGTGCGCGGTGCGCTTGGTGGCGATGCAGAAAAATGGTAACGGATGCGATAGTGACCTGAGTAAGAGCCAGCGTTACCACCACATAACCCCACCAAGGCAAATTAATCAGGCCGGTGTACATGCTATCTCTCCTTGGGTGAAACTTTAGTAATAGTCCGCCTGGGTTAAATTATCGGTGGTCAAGCAACCCAAGCCCGTGCTTCATTGTAGTTGGCAAATGCGCGAATGTCAGCGTCCACAAACAGGCGCGACAGCCATGCTTGCCACGTCAGCCACTGGTCGTCGGTAACCACCGCAATCTTGCTGAAATCGTGCTGATGTTCGCGGCTGAAGAACTTAATTTCTTCCCACGCCACATCCACCGTGTAGCTGATCATGTCGCGCAGGTCGAATAACAGGTTGACCTCGCCGGTCGATTTAAGTTCATACAGTGCCTGCTCCTCGAATTGCTTGAAATCGGTCAGAGTGAATTCGCCCAATACAGAAACATTGATCAGGTTGTCGCTTTGTTGGATGGTAATCATAAGGTTTCTCTTTTCGTTTGTTGTGCATCGTGCTTCGGAGCCAGTTTCAAGCTTATCACACCGCCCGCAATGATGAGAGCCATACCCATCCATCCCGTCAGCGGCAATGCCTCGCCCCATATAATCATACCGAATAAGCTGGCGAATATAATGGTGCTGTACGCCATGCTGCCGACCACCAGCGTCCTGCCCACGCGGTAGGCGCTTGTCATGGCGAGTTGCGCGAGGGTGGCGCTGAGGCCCAGCCCGAGCAGGATGACGAAGCCTTGCGGAGTAAGGGCATGCACTTTGTCGAATAGCATCCACACGCCGCTGCCGATGGAGGCGGTCAGGCTGAAATAAAATACGATACGCGCTTCCGGTTCGCCGATCTGTCCGAGTTGTTTGACGTTGAGATAGGCGATTCCGGCGAGGAAGCCGGAAATCAGGCCGAGTAAGCCGGGCAGTAGTTGGTCACGGTGCAAGGTTGGGTGCAGCAACAGCACCACGCCGCAAAATCCCAACGTGATGGCGACCGTCAGCGGCAGGTGAAATTTGTCCTTGGATACCAGCATGGTGAGGAGGGTGAGAAACAGCGGCGCGGTATAGTTGAGCGTGACGGCGGTGGAGAGCGGCAATACGGTGATGCAGTAGAAAAACAGCGCGAGAGCTACGGAGCCGGAAATACCGCGAAACAAATGGCTGCGCCAGTGTAGGGTGACAACGCTGATGTGCTGTTGGCGCATGATGAGATAGACCATCAGCAAGCCAAAAAACGAGCGGTAAAACACCAGTTCAACATGTGAGAAATGCGCCGCACCGAGCTTGACGAATACCCCCATGCAGCCGAACAGGAAACCGGCGACGAGCATCCATATTGCACCCATGCTATGCCGTCATTCCTGCTACGCGGGGAATCCAGTGAGTAAATGAATTCCCCGCGTAGCGGGGGCGTAACCATAAAGACATTTTGAATAAAACCGCTGGATTCCCGCTTTCGCGGGATAACCAGCCACTTGTCACCGTTTTTGGTGGCTTAGTGGATTGGCTAGTAGTTTCATCAACGACGATCAAAGATGAGGATCAAGATTACGCCGCAAAAACTCATGGAAGTGCAGCATGCCATCTTCGGTAGGCGACTGATACGGGCCTTGCTCGTCGATGCCGCGCTGGTATAGGGATTTGCGTCCCTGATGCATGCGCAGGCAGATGACGTCGTCTTCTACGGCAGTTTCGTTATAGGCTTTTTGTTCCGCCTCCACGTATTCGCGTTCGAACAGCACGATGTCTTCGAGGTAATAAAACTCGACGATGTTGGTGCAGGCTTCGGGGCCGCGCGGAACGAGGGTGCTGATGACCAAGGTGCCGGGATACCATTCGACCATGATGTTGGGATAATAGGTCAGCCAGATCGCGCCGAATTTCGGCAACTTGCCACCATGATAGCGCAGCACTTGTTCCTGCCACTTGCCGTAAACATCGCTGCCCACTTTTCGCAACTCGTTGCTGATGCCTACGGTTTGCACGCTGTAGTGTTCGCCGAACTCCCACTTGAGGGCGTCGCAATCCACGAAGCTACCCAAGCCGGGATGGAACGGCACGACGTGGTAGTCTTCCAGATACACCTCAATGAAAGTCTTCCAGTTGAAAGCGTATTCGTCCACTTGCACGCGATCCAACATATAGCCGGAGAAATCGAGGTCTTGCATCACGCCGACTTTGGCAAGATCTTTGGCGACATCACGTTTGCCTGCGAACAACATGCCGTTCCAGTTTTGCAGCGGCGATTTGTTCAAATGCAGGCAGGGATTCTGCGGAAAGTGCGGCGCGCCCATCAGTTTGCCGTCCGTCTGGTAAGTCCAGCGATGCAATGGACACACGATGTGTTGCGCATTGCCGCGTCCTTGCAGCATAGTGGCTTGGCGGTGGCGGCAGATATTGCTCAACAGTTCCACACCATTGGGATTGCGCACCAGCATTTGCCCCGCACCATCCAGCACATGATAGTCGCCGAGACTGGGCACAAGCAATTCATGCCCGACGTAGTTCGGGCCTTGCTCAAACAGCACGCGCTTTTCCACCTCCAATACCTTGGGGTCGAAATGCCAGCTTAGTGGCGGCTGTGCGTTGGAACGGATGAACTGATCGGCTTGTGCTATTTCTGACATACCCACATCTACCTGACAATAAAGGTGTATACGATTTTGAAGAGAAGTTGGGGATTGTCCCTTAAAACAGAGGGGGGGGCAACATAAAACTATGCGGGATTGTGCGTGAAGCTAACAAAAAGGGGGGGAAGGTGATGGCTCGGAGCGTTAACAGGTAAGTCGTTCATTCGAACGGCTGATTGCCATCCCTTAGCGATATTCGCAATTCCGGAAAGCACAAAGTCAGCATTCTAATTTTGTCTGGATAGGAATTATTTTGCTACCCTCAACTTCCGGTTTGCTGCAAGCAGTTCGGCGACATGAAGTGCGGTGTGCCAAGAGAGGCTATGCCTTGCCACGTTGGATAATGTGATTTTCAACCTGTTTGTCAGCATATTGAATATGCGCGAGTACACTGGCAAACGGCCAGTGATTGAGCCAGTCCGTGAACATCTGTTCTCCAATTAAGTCCAATTTCGCTTTGAGGTGAAGTGCCTCATCTATCAGTTGCTTGTGTTTTTCCTTGTGTGCCTCAATCTCAGGGTATCCTGACTTAACCATAAGCTGCTCTTCGGTTGTAAAGTGCATACGGGTATATGAAATTACGTCATCAATGATTCGGTAAATATCTTCCCGCGAGTCTCTATTTTTCACAGCTTCGTTCAATTTGTTAAACTTGTTAACGAGTTCCCTATGTTGCTGGTCAATTACTGTCAGATCGGACATTTCAATCCCCCCTTTTTTAATTGCAAATAACTTGACCAAGTTCCGGTTCGAGCCAATTACCAACTTGGTTCCAAGAATAACGAGTATATGCCTGTTCAGTAAACCAGAACCCAAATAAGGGGCTGGGAGGGCCGATATCAGTTGGCTGACGGCCAATGCACGCCACGTTCTCTTTCTAACTCAGTGAGTCGGAATTACGACAACGTCAACTGTGCCTTTGATTTCCTGCCCGGCGCCGCTGGGGGAATAAATCCAGCCAACCGGCAAATTATTGCCTCAACCTTCTTGCCCTTCACAAATCTGGTCGACTGGCACGACATAATCGCTCCTTTTGCCGTAAGTTCTGACAAGTGGAGATGTACATCGGCAAGTGGGATGCCAGTAGCTACAGCGATCTCCGTGTCGGGACGCTCACCATGTTTTTTCAGGTATTGCAGAATTTCATTCATTGGTTCATTTCCATGCCACTGATATAGGCGAAGTTGTTACTGTACACTTCCGTCAAATGAAATTGCAATCCAAAACTGCAGAAACTGGATAGAACCCTGTGTTTACAGACTTTTCCCGGCAGCTTCTGGGGTATGTATTAAAGGAGGAATTTAGCGCTTGGAATAAATAGTATTACGGTATTATCTTTTTGCTTCTTATTGAGGCAAATCGGTTTGAGTGATGTGTTTGTTGGCTTTCTGCATTTTGTTCACAGCTTTATCCACCATAATTGTGGATAACAATCATGTTGGAATTCTGTAGTTGCTTTATATTCAATACATCAATTGAAGTTAGGTGAACATCCTCACCGACACCGATCTCAGCGCTTAATGGCTGGAGAAAAGGTCACGTAGTTTGCAAAGAGTGGTTGTAATATCGAAACGAGTCTCCGGCAAAGCTTCACCGTTGAGTATTTTTTTCAACGCCACGATTGGCTCCTCCTCCCCGGTCAGAAGAACTTGGGCACCCCATTTCTCCATATGGCGGATATAGCCGTCACCGGCACTGGCGGCAACAACGATTTCGACACCATGAAGGGGGTGCGGGCCGTCGTCCTGAAAATAATGGGGCAATTGTTCCTTGCTGAGCTGGATGCGTTGGGGTTCGGGGATCGACTGGCTTGGCAAACAATCGAACACAAGCCAGTCCCGTGTTTGGCCGGCGTGCCCGGAAACCTTGGTCCAATTGTCTTTAGTGGCAATAGCAATTTTCATGATTGAGGTGCGTGATTGTGCAATTTAACGACGAGCACGTCATTTTAAGCCGAATTCGCTCGATTCAGCGATAAGCTTTGCCTTGAGCAAAGGGTAACGTCAAAATTGGAGGCCATGGCTTATTGCCCGTTCGAGAATGCATATTCCAATGTCCCAAGGGTTAATAGGTGACATAGGACAAACACTGATGTTTTTTAATCCGCCACATCATCATAATGCGCCTGTTCTTTATACAACAATTGTTTTCTAAATTAAGGAATCGCCATGGTCACAAGCAGCAAGAAACCCGCGACTTCACCTGCCTCCAGAACCACTCAAAGCAAAAAACAGGTTGCCAAAAAAGTCGTTGCGAAAACCTCAGCAAGCAAAGTCGTTACCAAAAATGCTGCGGCAACTCCCATCAAAAAAGTGTCAGCGCCACCCACTACGAAAGCAGCGCCAATTCCGGTAAAAAAAGTGAGCTTTCCGAAAATTGAAAAGCCAGCAAGTAAGCCAGTTGCAACCCGAAAAAGCGTCATGAAAAACTCAGTCACACCCGAAGAGCGCCAACACATGATTGCCACCGCCGCTTATTTCCGTGCTGAACATCGTGGATTCGCCTGTTGTTGTGAAAAGAATGACTGGATTTCCGGAGAAGCGCAAATTGATGCAATGCTCAATATTTGAAAACGAAATTTAGCCACACACAAATTGCTGCAACGGAGCAGACTCATCTTTTGAATCTGCTTCATCTAGTAAACACTACAAGGAGACTTCGATGACAATTTCAATGTATGACACAACCATCCCGGTGTGGAAGCGCTTCCTTAACAACCTGTCCAGCCTGCTGGACAAGGCTGTCGCTTACGCTGATGCGAAAAAAATCGACCACAGCGTATTGCTCAATTCCCGCCTTTACCCGGACATGTTTCCGCTGACCAGGCAGGTGCAAATAGCTTCGGATAACGCCAAATTCGGCGCCTCCCGCCTGGCTGGCATTGAAGCGCCGAAATTCGAAGACAATGAAACCAGTTTTGCCGAACTTCAGGCCCGAATTACCAAGACCATTACTTTCCTTAATACCATTACTGCGCAGCAACTGGAAGGAAGCGAGAATCGCGACATCGTTCTGGTCATACACGACACAAAACAGGAAATGAAAGGGCTGCAATATTTGCTGGATCGGGTTCAGCCGAACTTCTATTTTCATGTCACGACGGCCTATAATATCCTGCGTCACAACGGCGTGGAAATAGGTAAACGGGATTTTCTCGGGTAACAAAACTGACAATCGAATGGCGGCTGGCCGATTACGCTCCTTGAAATATTGATTGGTCAATGTTGGCTTGACATTAAGCTGACCGTCAAAGATTGAACATCTGAGCGACCGCTTTACTGACACCGGTCGATCAGGCTGTCACAATATGAAAATCTGTCGCCTTGGCAATCGGGCGTACATGGTTTTTTTCGCGCCTCATTTCGACGATGCCATAGTTAGACATGGTTTTTAGGGTCCGAGAAAGGTTACCCGGTTTGCGCCCAGTCATTTCTGCCAGCGACGAAATAGACTCCGGTTGCGAGTCCTTGATCACATGGAGCAGCGCACGATTGTCGTCGCTAAGCACTTCAGCCAACGACTTCATTGAGGTGAACCATATCTTGGGTTCACTTGGCTTCGGCTTGTACTCGCCCTTGGCAATCGCGTAGATGCGTTCACGAATCTTGTCTTGGGGCATGATGCCAATCATGATGCGTTTCATTTTGCCGTCTCCTTTAATACTCGGTCTACATCTTCGAAGAAATCCCTAAGCAGTTGGTAGGCATCCTTGAACTCATACAGCACACCTTTATCGGCAATGTGTCGATGCTTGTGGTCATACGGCAATACTTGCCCCGCATATTTGAATCGACCGGGTGGCTTGACCGCGTGAGCATTGTCATAGCCCAGTACGCGCGCACCACTTTGATCATGCAGTGTTAAAGAGTAGCGGATACCATGTGGTATCAAAATAGTGGGGGCAACGCGCCAAGCATGAATCTCGACCCAAAAGCCACGCTCCTGTTGAACGATATTTCCGTTCAACTCAATCAGAGTATCAATGCCATTATATGTCTGCATAGGGTTAGTATATCAACAGATGATAAAGTTCACCAGCCCGATTGATAATACTCATCACTCAAAAACAGGTGGATCCAGACGCGAGCATCTATTGGAAAGTAGTGTGAAACGGCTGGGACAAAGATACTACAGAATCGTATTGCATCGCTCTATAACGTACGGTCGCGAACGGCAGAAAGTGGCCGGTAGTTCGCATTCGACATTCTACTCGTCGAACGGCTCTTATCGTCTTTTCCAGTCATTCGATTTCAGTTTCTTTATACGGTAAAGTGACTTTGTACCTCCGCACTCAAGCTCTGAGATTACGGCTAAAGGGATAGCGGTCGTGATCGAGACGCCAGTTATTGGTCGTCATAGCGCCCTTTTAATACCTTGCGGATTCAATTTAGAAGAGCGGCCTCCGCTTTTTTGATCAATTCGCTTGAGTCTATGCCATCAACTGGGTAGATGCTCATGCCGCTACGTGCGGAAATTATTATTTCGAGGCCTTCTATTAATATGGGGCTTTCCGTAAGCGTGCCAAGAATATTTTGCATAATCTCGCTGGCTTCCGCAGCCTGCTTGAGGTTAGTCAACACAAAACCAAATCTATCGCCTCCAAAATAAGCTACGGCATCACCTTGACGAGTAATTTTGTCCAATCGTCCAGCCACTAATTTTAGAAATTGATCACCCTCAGGGTTAGTGAAAAAGTCATTGATTTGTTCAGATCGCTCCAAGCTTATAAGCAAGAAAGCCAGCAACGAATTATCGTTCTGCGCCTGTACTAAACCTTGATTTAACTTTTCGAGGAATAGTAATCGGTTCGGCAAGTTAGTGAGCGGGTCGTAATAAGTGAGCAGTTCAATTTGTCGATCTCTTTGTTCTACCAATTTTGCCAAATCCAGACTCAGGTTGGCCATTGTGACGTTTGTTTTCTGAATTTCCACAGCCAGCCGCCCATTCATTTGTTGCCTCTCATAAAGCCTGAAGGCATCAAGAATATTGGCACACAGCATTTCGTTGTCCCATGGTTTGGTGAGGAATTTGTAGATAGCGCCATGATTGATAGCATCGGTCACCGAGTTGAGGTCAGCATATCCGCTCAATATCAAACGTACCGTTCTCGGATAAAGCTCTTTCACGCGGCTCAAAAATTCAACCCCAGTCATTTCTGGCATGCGTTGATCTGATACGACGACGCCAACTTCATGTTGCGCCAATAGCTCCAGTCCCTCACGTCCGCTTTTTGCTCTCAGGATCGTATAGCCATTATGTCGTAGCACGCGCGCCAAGGCGGCGCCGATCTCTTCTTCGTCATCAACCAGTAGTATGGTGCGTTCCATCACGTTCTCCTCATTCAATCGACCTTTGTTAGAGCGCATCGAGTTTGTCTGTGCCTAGTGTTCGTTTTCTAAGTCGGAGTTTTCGCTGCTGTAGATTCTGGATAGCGCATCACGACGATTTGTTCATCGGGTTCGAGCCAGAATTCACCGTGAAGCCCCTTTATATTGCCGGTGATCAAGAGAATCAGACCGTCTTCTGAACGCACTTCCGTGACGGTTTCCCAAGCGAAGGTAGGATGCGCGTTGGTTCCTGCCCCATTATAAACGTGGTCGTTCACCCTCACCTCTGACGCTGCCAAGGTAATTCTGTTGGTCATGACGGCTCCTTTATTCAGCAGGCTACAATTTTTATTAGCCGATGCTACAAAAAAGGCCAGTAATAAAATACCGGCCTTTCTATTGTACCTACTGATTGCGATGTTTGCTTCTTTACGCCGTTAACTGCTTTAAGCGTAGTGCCTGCCCTGAATGCCGGAACCTTAGAGACTTTGATTATTAGCCCTGCACCAGTTGCCGGGTTACGCCCAACGCGAGTAGCATGTTTCTTGGCAAAAATGCACCGAAGCCAATCAGTACCAAAGAGTCACCTTTCTTGAGGGGGACAGTGCTTCGTCAAACTCTTTTCATTTCAAGTGATTTATTTCGGGAGGTGGTTGAGGGTGAAGCATGGCACTATAGTAAAACACACGCTATCCCAGCCTTGCCGTAGACTGGATACGTTTTCGGCACCCAGTGTGTGGAGGTGGCGGCGGCGCAGATGCGGGGAAATCAGGTAAACGAGCTGGCGAGCTGAATGGCCTGTTCTGCCTGCTCGTCAACCTGTGTTTTCACTTCTTCGGCTTTGGATGGGGGGATACCCAATGCTTCCCACTCCTCGGTGCTGATGTCGGGAGCTACGTACTCGACAATCCCAAAAGATGGCAGCAGTTTTTCCACAATGTTAATCATGCGCACTAGCGGCTGTCCCACTGCTGCTTCGGCCACGTTCGGGGTGTGGTGGTAACGCAACACAGCGATGAGTTCTTCCGGCAAATTCCAGTGGCGCGCCAGTGCAGCTCCCAATTCGTCATGACATATTTCCAGCGTTTCCCGTTCAACTTCCAGTGACGGGCGGTCAGCTTCAGCGGCCAGGCGGGTATGCAACTTGTCGCTTTGTTTTGGGTCAAGGTAAGCCAGCACCAGATAGCCAAGGTCGTGCAACATGCCGGCAAGAAAAATCTGGTCATCCTGTGGTCGCATTTTTTCCGGCATGAACCGTGCGAGGCCCAACATGGCGAATGCGATGCCGATGCTGTGTTGCCATAAGTCCTGCATGTTTAATTTCCCTGCGGCTTCCTTGTACATCAGAGACATGATGGCGATACTGGCGGTGATCGATTGGACACGTTGGATGCCCAGCAGCATCGCTGCATCCCTCACGGTCTTTATCTGGCGCGTTGCGCCGACCATCGCCGAATTGGCCAGCCCGAGAATTCTGGCTGAGATTTGCGGATCCTGCTCGATCAGCACTAGCAACATCCGTTCGCCTTCTTCGGTATCCAGCTTTAACGCCAGCAGCCTTTGTGCAATGACCGGCATGGCGGGTAACGCATCGAGGTTCTTGATAGCCTGCCTGATATCTACGTGTGTGCTTTTATTGCTCATGCTGTTTTCCCGACCCATCTAGTTTTTTGTTTGACGCCAATCATCCGTTGCAGTGGACATTCTAACCAATAACTTACCCGTAAATAAAACAATAATAACCTTTAACGGCACCTTCGCGAATCATGTATTTGTGCATATAGTTGTTGGGCGGTGGGTGGTTGTTGCCGCTGTGTCAACTCCGTCCAGCCTTTGGCGGGTTACGGAATGCCTGACTTTGTTATTGGCGGCTTTACAACCACGGCCTACCCCGTGCGGGTGCAGCCCGACCTACAGATTATGTTGCATTTGGAAATGGAATCAGACAGCAGCCAACCGGTAACCCACGCCGACTTCCGTCAGCAGAAAGCGCGGTCGCGCCGGGTCTTTTTCCAGTTTGTGGCGCAGGATGCCCATGTAGATGCGCAGGTAGTGGGCGCGCTCCACGTAGTTTGGCCCCCAGACTTCCTTGAGCAGCAAACGGTGCGTCAGTACCTTGCCTGCATGTTTTACCAGCACTGTCAGCAGGCGGTATTCAATCGGGGTGAGGTGAACTTCCGCGCCGCTGACTGTGATTTTGCGATGGATCAAGTCTACCTTCAAATCGTCCACTGAGAAAACGCCTTCTTCCTCTCCATTCGCAGCAGAAGACACATGACGCAATGCCACGCGTATTCGCGCCAGCAATTCACCCACACCGAACGGTTTGACCAGATAATCATCCGCGCCTGCATCCAGCGCGGAAATCTTGTCGCTTTCCTGTGAGCGTGCGGACAGAATGACGATGGGAACGGAAGACCACGCGCGCAACTCCTTGACCACTTCCACACCATCCATGTCGGGCAGGCCGAGATCGAGAATAATCAGATCCGGCTTGCGCGTCGCGGCTTCGGTGAGTCCCTGTTTGCCGGTTTCGGCTTCAATCACCTGATAGTCTTCCGAGGTCAGCGTAGTCCGCAGGAAGCGGCGTATCTGCGCTTCGTCCTCGATGATGATGATGGTGGCGGAATTGTTCATTCTGGATAAAATTTAGTAGGGTGGATAAAGGTACACCGTGCCGTATCCACCGTTTCGCATGATAGATACATGCTGTGCACTTTATTCATCCTACAGCAATTATTCATGATTGATTCACTTCTTCATTCTCGATTAAAGGCGGCTCGGTCAATGGTAATGCGAAGCGGAATGCGGCGCCGCCGGAGGGTAAATTCTCCGCCCATATTCGCCCGCCGTGGGCCTCTACGATGGAGCGGCAGATAGTCAGGCCCAAGCCCGCACCGCCTTGATTGCCCTCGCTGGCGACGCGGTGGAATTTTTCGAAGATAAGCTTTTCTTCGCCAGCTGGAATTCCACTACCCTGATCGGAAACAGTCACCACCAATTCATTCTGGTCGTTTGCGGCAGAAATTGCGATGGGGGTTCCGGGCGGCGTGTACTTCACGGCGTTTTCCAGCAAGTTTGCAAACACTCGCTCAATCAGCAGACCATCTATCTCAACCAAGGGCAAGTCATGTGGCAGCTTGACGCTTACCGGATGATTAACCATGCGCGAGGTTAAGCTAGCCAAAGCACCGCCGACCACCTCTTCCAGCGGTTGCCATTGCCGGTTCAGTACAACAGCACCTGCCTGAAGCCGCGCCATATCCAGCAAGTTGTTCGCCAGTCCCGCCATGCGTATGGCCTCGTCATAAATGGCTTGGCCGAGTTCCTGACGAGCATGGCTGGGCAGCCTGTCGCCGTCCCGCACCAGGCTGCTGGATGCGCCCACAATCGCTGCCAGCGGGGTGCGCAAGTCATGCGAAATCGCCGACAGCAAGGAGTTGCGCAACTGTTCAGTTTCAATTCTTATTTGGGCTCTGTGTGCTTCCGTTGCCAGCCTGACTCGCTCCAGCGCCAGCGCGATCTGGCTGGTAAAAGTTTCCAGCAGCCGCTGCTGCTCGGGCAGCGCAATCCGTGCCGGATTAAGCGGTAACAAGGCTAGCACGCCTATCATTCCGGAAGAGGCTTTCAGTGGCAAGTAAACCACTTCGCCCCCAGGCAGCGTGTCCGTTCCTTGTCCCGCCATATGCCCATGGTCATACACCCACTGTGCCACACTGAGGTCGCTGCCATGGCAGGATTGCGCAGTTCCCTCGTTCTTGGGGTAAATCATGCGCCCCGTTTCATTGGGCAGCAAAACCACAGCCTGTGCTTCAAACACCTCCGCCACATGCTTGACCGCAATGCGCAGGATATTATCTTCGCCGCGTGTAGCTGCCAGTTCGCGGCTCATGGCATACAGTGAGGCAATCCGGCGCTCGCGGTGGCCCGCGATCCTGGCCTGGTGATGAGTGTTCGCCGTCATGCTGCTGATTAACAACGCGACCAGCAACATGACGGCGAAAGTAACCAGATATTGGCTATCCGAAACGGCAAAGCTGAATCGCGGCGGTACGAAGCAGAAATCAAACAACAGCACGCTCAGGAAGGAACTCAGCACCGATGGGCCGCGTCCGTAACGTGCGGCGACCACCACTACGCCCAACAAGTAAACCATGATCAGGTTGGCCAAGTCGAAACGGTCAAGCATTAGCCAGGCGATGGCCGTGCAGATTCCCGTCGCGATAATTGCCCACGTATAGCCTTCGCGCAACTTGAATAGCGAAGTCGGTTCCTCGGAGGCAAGCCCAAGATATAAGCGGCTGCGCGAGAAATAAGGATTCGTCCCCGCCTGTGACAGAAAATTGGATTCTTTGCCGACCACATGAATATCTATGTCGCTAGCCTGACGGACGATGGTGTCAACCAGTGACCCGAACAGCCAGCGTTTCCATCCCGACAGGGAAGGTTTGCCCAATACGATGCGGGTGGCATTGCGGGTGCGAGCATATGAAATTACCTCAGCGGCCAGCCGGTGACCGCTCAGAGTTACTGTCTCAGCACCTAATTCCTCCGACAGCTTCAGGGTGCGCAGTATGGCATCGCGCTGCTCTCTGGAAAGACGCTGGAGCTTAGCCGTTTCGACATACAACACAATCCACTCTGCCTTCAGCAATTGCGCCAGACGATACGAAGCACGCACCAGGTTCTCTGCATTTCCGCCCGGCCCGATGCAGACCAGCAACCTTTCTTTTACCTGCCACACGTCCTGAATGGCATGGTCATCGCGGTAGTCGCGCATTTGCGCATCAACACGATCCGCCGTGCGTCGCAAAGCCAGTTCGCGCAGAGCGATCAGGTTGCCCTTGCGGAAAAAATTCTGTGCCGCGCGTTCCGCCTGTTGAGGCAGATAGACCTTGCCTTCTTTCAGTCGTTGCAACAATTCGTCCGGGGGAAGATCAATCAGCTCGATTTCAGTCGCACTCTCCAGCACGGCGTCGGGCACAGTTTCCCATACCGGGATGCCGGTGATTTGCGAGACGACGTCGTTGAGGCTTTCGATGTGTTGGACGTTGATCGTGGTATAGACATCAATCCCCGCATCCAGCAATTCTTCCACATCCTGCCAGCGCTTGGGATGGCGCGAACCCGGCGCATTGCTATGCGCCAATTCGTCCACCAGAATCATCGCCGGATGGCGCTTGAGCGCGGCGTCCAGATCAAACTCGCGCAATTGCGTATCCCGGTATTCCACCAGCCGCTGCGGCAAGGCTTCCAGTCCCTGCAATAATTGTTCTGTCTCGACGCGCTTGTGCGTTTCCACATAGCCCGCCACCACGTCCAGACCTTCCGCTCGGCGCTCGTGCGCAGCCAGCAACATGCCGAAGGTTTTTCCGACACCAGCGCAGGCTCCGAAGAAAATCTTCAAGCGACCGCGCCGCCGCCTGGCTTCAGCACGCTGCACCTTTTCCAACAGTGCGTCGGGGTCGGGGCGTTGTTCGTTCATGGTGTCGCGCACACGCTCTCGGCAAGCGGCATCAGTTGCCACGGCAAGGACAGCACCTCGCGGAAATAGCGGACAAGGAGATATGGGGAGGCAATGGTCATCATGAGTTTCATTTTACAGCAAGTTGCACCCATGCAATGTTAATGAGGCGTCCGCCAAATAACTCATTGCGATTGTTGCGCAAGGTAATACTTGATGTCGTGGATCAAATATTGCAAATCCCCGTGCAGCCTCCATCCTTGACTAAGGCGCGTTTCAATTTCCTGAATTTTTTGAAGAGTAGGCAGATCTGGATCTGTGCGATCGTGATAACTCTGGCAGCAACCACAAAGATGATCTTGTAGTTTAGTCTGAACATCAGCTTTCATTACAAAGCTCCTAATTTAGATTGCAACAACAGATGGCTACGTCAATCCAAGCGGAACGACAATGGCGAGCAACGGCTCCGGGATACTGTTCAATCAGGTAGCGTGCCTGGGCACTGCGTTGCAAGGATAATTATTCAGATGTAAAAAAAGTATCAAGAATTTACCTTGCGATAAAAATACGACAAGGAGATTGCCCCGCCAATCTTTACGAATTATTTACGTTTTGAGAGCCATATTTTAGAAGGTCTTTATCAGACTTTGCCTAAGATGAGGATTAGTTAAATTGTATAAGTGAAGGAGGAATTAATGAAACGAATCACTCTCATTCTGAAAACATCGGAAGTTATGTCCGTTCGTAAAGCGGCCTGCATTGCTGGCGCAGACCGTATTGTTGCCCGTTCGATTTCTCATCGGGAAAGTGTCTGGTTCCTGAATCCGCATGTCTCAGAAGATGACGAGTTTGTACGGCTTGACGTAATGGTTGTTGACAGCCGATCCGATGAAGTCGTTTCCGCTATTCTTACAACCGCACGTCTCGGTAGGATAGAAAAAATTAGCCAAGTCAATGCAGAACAACCTTCATGCAGCCTTTTCAAGTGGCCACAAAACGCATTGCTTGTGGGGTCTTTGTGATGGATGCATTTGTGGAGGTGTCATCATGATTTTAAATCTCAATGAAGTAACAACCCTTATTGCCAAGCTAAAACGCAAGGCCCTTGGCTGGCTCATTGCCATGCAAAATAAGTCTCGAAAAGAAGTTACGGTCAATCGGCGTTATCAGGAAAATCCTGCTGGTGGCATGTTTGGTCTGCTGGTTTCCAGCGATGACACACGCAGGCAATAATTCGACATGGTAATCCATGGTAACCCCCGGCTTTGCCGGGGTAATTTAGCAGTATTCAGCCCGTAACGACCAAGACATCGGAAGGACGTGGGCGATGTTCCTGGCATTCCCGATAAAAGTTCAATACCCGTGGTACGTAATTCATGGTCTCGCGATAGGGTGGGATGTGGTTGCCGTACCGCACGACTGCGGTTTCGCCGGCATTGTATGCAGCAACGGCGAGGCTTACGTCGTTGTTAAACAGGGTCAGCATATCGCGCAAGTACCTCGCGCCGCCATGAAGGTTTTGCACCGGGTCAAGTAAGTCCACAACCCCATAATGCTTCGCAATGCTTGGCATGAGTTGCATTAATCCCGACGCGCCTTTCTTTGAAATGGCTTTCGGATTGGAGCCGGACTCCACCAAGATTACCGCATAGAGCAACGCGCTATCCAGACCGTAAGTGCGTGCGACATCTTCGACTGTCTGGTCATATTTAAATTTTGGGGCAATGCTTGGAGATGCTTTCTTCATCTCAGCTAATGGCGTTTCACTTGTGTCAGCTAATGGCGCTTCAATTGTGGGTTCCCTGAGTGCTGAAACCGGCACCTGATCGCTGTTAATCATACAATTTCCTGTCACCAGTACACATAGCATAGCCAGCACTATGGGCAATGAAAGCTGAAGTGATGTTTTCACGCCTGACATATCTTTCTTGTATTGTTTAGGGATATTGATATGAATCATTGTGAATGTTGCGCAAGGTAATACTTGATATCGTGGATCAAATGTTGCATATCTCCGCGCAGCCTCCATCCTTGGCTAAGGCGCGTTTCGATTTCCTGGACTTCCTGAAGAGTAAGATGCTTTGGTTCTACGCGATCAAGATAGCTCTGGCAGTAACCACAAATATGAACATCTGCTTTCATTTAATAACTCCTGTTTGAGAATGTGTTAACTTAAATAAAGACATGCAGAACGGCACTATCGTGCAATGTTTTTTTCCTTGGCGCGGATTAATTCTTTATGCAGTAGATTATTGCGTGCAATTGCAGACGCCTTCCAGCGACCACAAGCTGGCTTGCGCGATTGCAATAACAAGATGACATACGCCATTCCAAGCGGAATAACGATAGCTAAAATGGCGAGCAACGGCTCAAGGATGCTATTCATTTTATGAGGCGCGCTTGGGCAATATGTCATGGCGCGATGCAAGCATAATTCTTCCGGCATGCGCGATTTTGCGGATAGCGGAAACAACTTTTCCTGACCGGCTGTTATCGGCTGTCACATCGAGACGCACACGCTTGTCCGCTTCTGCAACTATCTGCTCGCCGCATAAGTCCATCATATCAATCCCGCACATCCGGTATGGAAGCGGGGTAATCACGATACGTTCTGCGCCTGCAATACAAACCGCCTTGCGCACCGCCAACGCTTCCGACTCTTTCAATACTGTAGTGATTCGTTTCATAGCATCCTCCTTCCTTGGAATTGAATGCATACTATGAAAATGAGCGTAAAAACAGCGTAAATTGTTAGCCATCGGATGTAAAAAATGCATAAAAATATACGCCGTAGCCAGGATAGTGCAGAACACTCAATATGCACCAAAATAAAATGCGCATAGCGAACCGATTCGCTATGCGCATTATGTGGACGGTGTTGCAAGGCGACACCAATAGTTATGTAATTAGTAGAGTGTGTGGTTGAGAGGCATGACCGCAGTGACCAATCAAACTGACTAATTTACCAGCGGCTGATTCTCCTGGATGTTAGTCTCATCCGAGAATATCGGAAACAGCAGTGGCAATAGCAAGAGTGTAAACAGCGTGGCCGAAATAATTCCGCCTACGATTACCACGGCAAAAGGACGTTGCGTTTCCGAGCCGATACCGTGCGACAACGCCGCAGGCAACAGGCCGATACCCGCCATCAACGCTGTCATCAGGATCGGGCGCAGACGCGCCACCGCGCCTTGCATTACGCTCTCGCGCAAGCTCTTGCCGTTGCGCATGATTTCCATGAACTGCTCCACCATAATCACACCGTTCTGCACCGATATGCCTGCTACGGCGATGAAACCCACAGCAGCGGACACCGACAGGTGCAGTCCGGCCAAGCCAAGACCGGCAAGGCCCCCGATCAGGGTGAATGGCACCATCAGAATAACCAGCAGTGCCTTGCGCATGGAACGGAACGCCCAGAACAGCAGCACAAAAATCATCAATGCAGAAAGCGGAAGAATGACTTTAAGCCGCTTGTTTGCGCGCTGCTGGTTTTCGAACTGCCCGCCCCAGGTTATGGTGTAGCCCGGCGGCAATTGCACCTGTTCCTTGACTTTGTCCATTGCTTCGGCCACAAAGCCGCCCTGATCGCGCCCAAGCAGGTTTGCTTTCACGGCCACCATGCGGCCTCCCGCTTCGCGTGCGACCCGTGCCGCGCCCTGACGCACTTCGATAGTCGCAATCTCACTGAGCGGCAGCGTGCCGCCGCTTGGCAACGGGATAGACAGATTGGACACGTCATTCACGCCATCACGGTAAGGTTCGGCCATGCGCAGAGTCACATCAAAGAGACGTTCGCCTTCGTAAAAAGAGTTTACGGCGCTGCCTCCCATGGCGGTCTGGATGATCACGTTAACATCGTTGATGTTGAGGCCATAACGCGCCATGCGGTTGCGATCCAAAGTGATGTTCAATTCGGTCTGCCCGCCCACCTTGATTGCTTCCACGTCCGCCGCCCCACGAATGCCGCTAATCACGCTGGCGACTTGCTCCGACTTGTCTTCCAGAATTTCCAGGTTAGGGCCAAATATCTTGATTGCAATTGCACCCTTGACCCCTGACAAAGCTTCTTCCACATTATCCTCAATGACCTGCGAGAAGTTGGTCGGCACACCGGGAATAGCATGAATCTTTTGCGTCATGTCGGCAATCAGCGCTTCTTTGTCGGCGAAGCGCCAAGTGTCACGCGGTTTGAGGTCGGCCATGATTTCCATATTGTTCGGCCCCTTCGGATCGGTGCCGTCATCGGGACGCCCCACTTGGGTAACGACATTGCCCACTTCGGGGTAAGACTTGAGAATGGCGCGAACCTGGCCTTCGATTTCCTTGGTCTTGTCCAGCACGGTGGCGGGCGGCAGCGTGATGGTCAGCCAGATGTTGCCTTCGTCCAGCATGGGCAGGAATTCACTGCCCAGAAATGGAGCGCCGATCAATGCCACAGCCAGCAATCCGATAGAAGCCGCCACGATGCGTTTGCGCCGAGTCTCCGCCCATATCAGCAGGTTATGGTAGTTTTCTTGCAGTTTGTGCATCCAGCCGCTGTGTTTTTCCGCCAGATCCTTGTTCTTGACTGCGTAACTCAGCAAAGCGGGTATCAGCGTCAGCGTCAGCAGAATCGCACCGAGCAGAGCGAAACTCAGAGTAAAGGCCATGGGCGAAAATATCTTTCCTTCCACCCGCTGAAAAGTAAAGATGGGCATGAAGGCCAGGATGATAATAGCCTTGGAGAACAAGATCGGACGCCCCAGCTCGATGCTGGTCTGTTTGATAAGATGAATGCGCCAACCGAAGCTCAGGTGCTTCTCAACTCCATCCGCTTTAGCCAAGGCAAGTTTGACCATCAATGCTTCAACCAGCACCACGGCACTGTCGATGATGATACCGAAGTCCACCGTGCCCAATGAAATCAAATTGGCCGACACCCCATGAGCATCCATCATGATGAAAGCGAACAGCAGCGCCAGCGGAATGATGACTGCTACCGCCAATGCCGCATACCAGTTGCGCAGAAAGATAATGAGGATGGAGATCACCAACAGTGCGCCGATAATCAGGTTTTCAGAAACAGTGTGTACGGTATGACGCACCAGGTCGGTTCGGTCATAGTAAGGAACGATCTTCACCCCCGGCGGAAGCTTGGGGCCGATCTCTTGTATCTTTTCCTTCAGCGCCTCCACGACTGTGGTGGCGTTTTGCCCTTTGAGCATGTCCACAATGCCCTGAACCACGTTGTCGCGCTCGTTGAACGCCACAATACCGGAGCGGGGACGGTCGCCAATAGCCACTTCGCCGATGTCGCCCACCAACACGGTCTTGCCTCCCTGAGCCGTCACCACCACGCGCGCAATATCTTTAACGCTCTGGAATATCCCGACGCTACGCACTACCAGCGCTTCGTCTCCGCGTTTCAGAATGCCGCCACCGCTATTGCTGCTATTGGCGCCCAATGCTTGTGACACCTGGCTTAAGGTCACATTGAATTTGCGCAATAGCGCAGGATTGACGCGAACCTGATATTCCTTGATGGTGCCGCCATAGCTCACCACATCTGCCACACCGGGCACCTGACGCAATGCGGGGCGCAACACCCAATCCTGCAGCGCACGCACTTCATTGAGCGGCATGCCGGGCGGTGTATCTAGCACATAGCGATATATCTCGCCCACGGCATTGGTGAGCGGCGCAAGGCTGGGTTGTATGCCGGGTGGGAAGTTGACGTTCTGCAAATTCTCCGTTACCTGCTGGCGCGCAAAATAGTCATTCGTGTTATCGGCAAAGGTGAGAATGACTTCCGACAGTCCGGTAAGGGATACCGAACGCAACTGGGTCATGTGCGGTATTCCGCTCATCTCACGTTCTATCGGCAGGGTGACGGTGCGTTCCACTTCTTCGGGCGCTTGCCCCGGAACCAGTGTGTCAATCTGCACCTGTACGTCCTGCACATCCGGAAAGGCCTCTACCGGCAAAGTTTCGAGAGCTTGCCAACCTGCGATCAAAATCAAGAATGCCCCTGCCAGCACGAACACGCGTTGCTGCAGGGCGAAAGTAATGAGTTTCCCAAGCATCAGTCGTTACCGCTTAATTCCGAGTTCAATAATAATGCTCCGCTGGTTACGACACGTTCGCCGGTGCGCAATCCTTCCTTGATGTAAGTCACATCAGCATCCTGCATGCCCAGAGTTACGCGACGGCGCTGCAATACGCCGGGCGCTTGCTCGACAAATAGAAAGCTGTATAGCCCTTGTGTGAACAACGCGGTATTGGGCACGCGCGGCAATTTTGATTTGGCATCAATGATGGGACTGATGCGCGCGTACATTTCCGGCTTGAGTTTGTGCTGGCTGTTATCCACCTCGCAACGAACCTGCAAGCGGCGCATGACCGGGTCCAGCGTTTCGCTAATTATCGTGACCTTGCCCGGAAAGAATTCATTGGGATAAGCGTCTACTTCAACAGAAATGGGCTGGCCCACCCTGACCTTGCCGAGTTGCTGTTCGGGCAAGTCAGCCATCACCCACACATGACTCGGGTTGGTAATGACGAACAGCGAATTGGCGGCACCCGGTTGCACTTCGGTGCCGGCATTGACCTGACGTTCACTGACGACACCATCAATCGGTGCGCGCAGAATAAATTTACCCTCCGCTGTCGCGACTTCATTGCTGCTCAGATTCTTCATGCGTGCTTTTGCGCGTTGCGCCTCGGCATCTGCCTGACGCCAATCTGCCTCGGCGGATTCGAGATCCTTACGTGCCAGCCCTTTGGCATCAAACATTAACTTGGCACGTTCGTAGGCTTCTTTCTTGCGCAACAGGTCGGCATCTGCCTTCAGGCTGTCTGAAGCTCCACTGGCATAATCCGGCGAATCAATCCATAGCAACGGATCACCCGCCTTGACCTGTTGGCCAGCCTCAGCTGCAATCTTGACGACCCGACCGGCAATGGACGAGAAAACCCGCGCCGTATAATTGTCGTCATAGGCGATGCGGGCATTCAGCCCATCTATCAAGGGTTCAGGAAAAGCGTCTACCGGTTTGATTTTCAAAAATGTTAATTGCGGCGCGTCCGCAGCAAAATGCACGGTATCGGAGGTGGTATGGACAACAGGCTTTTCCACGGCTGCTTCAGCCTGGGAAGCATGAAAGTTTTGCCAACCCCAATAGCCGCTTCCAGCAACAATTCCAATTATCGCTATTACTAAGATAAATTTTCTATCCAGTTTCTTCATTGCGCGCTTTCTCCTTTCGTCGCGGCAGATTGCTGAGCCACCGACGTTTTATCCAAATCAATTTGTTTCGTGGCAGCGTTCGCGCCGTTCTCCAATTTCTGCGATGCGGCAGTATCGTGAAACTCGCGTAGCGAGACCTTGTCTCTCTCGCCCGCTTGCGGGAGAGAGCTGGAGAGAGGGGGACGGGCATGGCAAGTTTCATCATCAGGGGCATCACACTTGCCATGCCCGTTGGGGCGATTCCACCAGCCCCCACCCAGCGCCTGATATAAAGCGGCGGTATCGCCGAAGCGATTGGTTTGGGCCTGAACCAGCGTGAGTTCTGACAACTGATAGTTTTGTTCGGCGATCAATACCATTTGATAACTGACATAACCTGATTCGTATTGCTTGCGGGTAATCTCGGCAGTTTCTTTCATGGCTTGTTCAGAGTGCAACGCCGCTTTCAAATAATCGGCATCAGACTGGATGGCGTGCAGCGTATCGGCCACATTTTGAAATGCGGTAATCACGACATTGCGATAGGCCGCACTGGCCTGAATCAAGCCTTCATTTGCGGCGCTCTCTCTGGCCTTTAATGTGCCACCGTCAAACAGGGTCTGTGAGATATTCCCGAGCAACTCAAAAAAACCACCGCCAGAGCGGAACATCCAGCCTGGCGTGGATGCCATACCTCCCCATGCGCCGGTAATATTAAACTGTGGGAATCGGTTGGCCACGGCCACACCTACTTGCGCATTGGCGGCGTGTAATTGTTCCTGCGCCGCGCGAATATCAGGGCGCTGCTCAACCAGTTTGGAGGGCAAACTCAAGGGAAGCTCCTGAGGTAACTTAAGCGACGCCAGATCAAATGTTTCTGGCACATCTTCATTGGGTAAATTGCCTGCCAGGGCGCGGATCAAATCGCGCGTTTGCTCAAGTTGTTTATCCAAGGGGATAAGCGCCTGATCGGCCTGTGCTGTCGCCGCCTCTTGCGCGTCCACGTCGATTTGCGCAAGGTAACCGAGCTTAAGCTGCGTGCGCATAATCTCAAGATTTTCATGATTGAGATCGACGATCTTTTTTGTCGCGGCAATTTGGGCGCGCAGCGATGCTTCCTGTAAAGCCGCAGCCACAACATTGGAGGCGAGCGTGATATAGGTCGCTTCCAATTGCATACGCTGCGCATCCAATTGCGCCTGTAGCGATTCAACTTGCCTGCGGTTGCCGCCGAATACATCCGGTACGTAACCCACCGTGAGTTGCGCAACGTGGAAATTGTAATAAGCGGGTGCATTGTATGGCGGTGGCCCGCCAGGATTCGAAACGGTTGAGATTACCTGCCCATTTCCCTGCACACCGGGAGAATTTCCACCCATGTTGCCTGCGAGTTTGTTGCGGGAGGGAGAATAACTGGCACCTACGGTTGGATAGAAAAAACCTTGTTGGGCAACCACGTTTTGCTGTGCCTGGCGCAATGTGGATTGTGCCGACTGAATAGTCGGATTGGCTTTAAACGCCCGTTCGATTAAAGAATTGATTTGCGGTGACTGAAACAGCGTCCACCAGTCAAAAGGAATGGAGGTCGTTGCATTAAATTTCTGGGATGCTCCCCCTTGAATGGCAGCAGCAGCGGTTTCCGTGGGCAAGGACTGAGGGGTGTAACCGGTAGCAGCAGGAGCCTCAGGCCGCTTGAAATCTGGGCCGACTGCGCAACCGCTCATCATGGCTGCGACCATCAGCGCAATTACTGAAAATGAGAGATTCCCGGAAAGGCCTCGATCAATTATTATGTGTTGTTTGATTGCCACGGTTTTCCTAGTACATCCTGAATGACATGAAGCTGGGCAAAAAATTAACTCAGATTGTCCATTAGGGCTGTTACGCACAGATGACATAATGATCAATAGAGTAAATCTCTAATCTAAAACCCGCGCATATTGCACGAATTTGCTGACGCCAAGCTGACTGTGGAAGATTTTTTAGAACATCCGTAATTTGCGGTTTATTTTGGCCAAGAACCGTTTTGCATAAAAATTCGTATTCTTGTTGATTTGCTATGATTATGAACGATTTAATTCGGACAGAATCGGACAGTCGCTAGCAAATTCTGAATGGTGAAATTATTAATGATTAGAACCATCTTTTGTACCTTAATGCTGAGTGCGACCATTGCTTATGCATCTGGCCCGACAGCACCTGATGAATGGAATGATTCATACGATCCAATCCCTAAAAAGGGGCAGCAATGTTGTTTATTCAAAATTTCACTTTATTCCTGATTATTTATCGATGAATAACTGATCAATCAATATATAAATTCCAATCGAAAGCAGCGCGGTCAACACTATGATCCAAATCAATTGCACCTTGGTTATTTTCTTTGTATTGGTCGCCCCGGCACTTTCAAAATAGTGATTACGACGATCCGTGTTTGTATTTGCATGTGACAATATGCTTCTGCATGAATGCAAATCACCCGCCAACTCATTCGCGTTCGGGTAACGGTCTTCCGGCTTTTTTGCAAGACACTTGGCAACAATCCGGTCCAGCATGTCTGGAATTTCAGAGTTTAATGAACTGGGTTTTTGTGGCTCTTCATTAATGATTTGATACCAGACCGAATTGACATTATCGCCACTAAACGGAAGCCTCCCAGTTAGCATTTGATACAGTACGATACCAAATGAGAAAATATCCGAACGGGGGTCAATTGGATGGGATTGGATTTGCTCAGGAGACATGTATAAAGGCGACCCAATAATTTTGTCTACTTGAGTGCGCCACAAAGAGGACTCCATTCTCGCTATACCGAAGTCGGCGATTTTGACATGCAGCCCTCTCAATACCATTATGTTTGAAGGCTTGATGTCACGATGCACAACCCCATGCTCATGTGCATAAGCCAAACCTTCAGCTACTTGAAATGCCACATCCAGCTTCTCTCCGATAGACAATGGCTGATTTTCTGCAACTATGTTTTGTAGTTCCGGTCCCTCCATCAGTTCCATAGCAATGTAAGCTACATCGCCTTTTCTACCCAGGTCGTAGATGGTGATAATGTTTGGGTGATTCAAGCGTCCGGCTGCCTTGGCCTCCTGATAGAACCGTGCTTTGTATTCATCCTTTTCTTTCTCGCCCAGCTTTTGAAGGTCAATCGTCTTGATTGCGACAAAACGATCAATTAACGGGTCATAGGCTTTGTAGACAACCCCCATCTCGCCCCGCCCTAACTCCTCAAGAATCTCATATCGTCCAAGATGGCTTTCCATATTTTCTTTCTCTTCCATAACCAACTAAATTACAAGACGATTCGTTGCGCCTGCATGATGAGTCTCGCGAGTTCACAAGTTCGCTGAGTTATAGGTGTTAATTATACGTGGTCATTATGATTAAAATGCACTCTTGCTTAGCGATCTCATCTCGCAGCGCCATGTAAAACAAAGCCGATGTGGTTTGAAATGTTTACGGTGAGTGGCTGCATTGGAGGAATCGCTAAAACCGAGTTGGGTCGATTGCCGCATGTTATGACCGTCTGGTTTGGAGCAGCTAATTTACGAGGCACCCATTCTTCATGTTGCAGCCTTGCCCGGTATCGGGTTGTGCCAGCTTCCGTCTGCTGCGATGAGCGTGTCAGATTGTTCAGGCCCCCAACTGCCGGGATTGTAGAGGTGAACCCGATCATGCTTATCAAGGACAGGATCGACCACTGCCCAAGCGGCTTCAACGGCATCTTCGCGGGTAAAAAGCGCACCATCGCCGACCATGGCGTCGCTCAATAGCCGCTCGTAAGGTGTTTCCTCTCCCGGCTGCTCATCAGATAAATACAGTTCGCACTGTTCGCCGACGAACTCCTTACCTGCGAGCTTGACGCGTGCGGCGAGGGCGATGGCGGCGTTGGGGGAAAGCCGAAAGCGCAGATAATTGGCACGCCCGGCCACCGGCGCTGAGTCGTCGAACAATCTTTGCGGTGGCGGCTTTAACTCCACTAGAACCTCGGCTGCTGTGGCAGCCAGGCATTTTCCGGAACGCAGGTACCACGGTACCCCCTCCCAGCGCCACGAGTCGATGAACAGCCGCAAGGCGCAGAACGTCTCGACATCCGACTCCTTTGCCACGCCCGGCTCTTCCAGATAGCCGACGTACTGACCTCGCACCACATCTTCCGAATGCAGGGGGCGCATGGCCTGAAACACCTTGAGTTTTTCGTTGAGGACGGCGCCAAATCCCTGATAAGCGGGTGCCTCCATGGCAAGCAGTGCGACGATCTGGAACAAGTGGTTCTGGATGACGTCGCGCAAACAGCCTGCGCTTTCGTAAAACACGCCACGGCCCTTCACACCAAAATCCTCGGACAAAGTGATCTGCACGCTGGCCACGTAGTTGCGGTTCCAGATCGGTTCGAGGAACGAATTGGCGAAACGGAAATAGAGGATATTCATGATCGCCTCTTTTCCGAGATAGTGGTCGATGCGGAAGATCGAGTCTTCGTGGAACACAGACAGAGCGATGCGGTTAAGTTCCCGCGCCGATGCCAGATCATGCCCAAACGGTTTTTCGACGATGAGGCGCGCCTGATCGGCTAAGCCCGCTTCTCCGATCCCCTTGATAACCGTGGCGAACAGCGCAGGTGGAATTGCGAGGTAGTGCGTCGGGTGCCTGGCATCGCCCAGCGCCTGCTTGAGCGCTTTGAATGTACCTATATCGTTGTAATCACCGCCCACATACTGAAGCAGGGAAAGAAGGTGATCGAGTGCTTTCGGGTCATCGAATCTGCCGGTTTGCTTGATGCTGTCCGACACCTGTTCGCGCAGTTGCGCCAGGTTCCTCTTTTTGGACGCCACGCCGACCACCGGCACGTTGAGAATGCCGCGCTTGACCATCGCGTAGAGCGCCGGGAAAATCATTTTGTGGGCGAGATCGCCGCTCACCCCGAAAATCACCAGCGCATCAGCCGGCGTTGTGCGGCTATGGATTTTGTTCATCTAAGCACCCCCTTTATTTTCATCATGCCCGTTAAAGATTTTGCCGATGAAAGCGTGTACTGTCGCACTTGGTGCAATGAGGAATATAGCTTGGTTTATGAAAATGCAATTTTTCACCGCACTGATCGCATACCAGCATCCCCAGGCCAACGAGTTCGCCGCTATGATACTCGGCGTTTGTCGCGTGTTGCTTTAATTGAGATAGCGCTTTCGTGGTCTGATCTGCCGCATCGGAAAAGCGCTCCCAAAATTCGTTCTTCATCAACGTTACGTCAAAACCCAGCCAACTCTTCAACTCTTTGCCAGTCTTATCCAGATACCGCGCAGCATCGATTAGATCACGTTTCACATAGTTTTTCAGCTTGACGACTTCATCATCGCTAAACTTATTCAAGGCCCCGATATCGTCCCGACTCTCATCAATCATGCGATGAACGATGGCCCCACTTTGATGCGCTTTCTGTTGTGCCTTTTCCAGCAACAATTCATAAGCTTCACCCATTGCATCAACAGGATCGTGTGGCGGAAGTAATCCCTTCATTTTGGCCACTCCTTTCAATTATGTTATTTAGTCAGGATGTTGGATCGAACACCAGATATCCAACCATTGGGTTGCCGCCCACCTTTCCGTCAAGGTAATCAAGTCACGACCTTAGGATGGGCAGCTTCGGGATCAGGCATTTCTTTAGTTGCGAGCGAAAGCGCCAGACTCGTTACGGAAGGGTTCAAACTATCGACCATCGAACTCGGAATCAGGATCGTGGCTCCGCGCTCCTTTGTGGCCTCGTAAATGATGTTCATGGCCCGAAGCTGGAGTGCGGCGGGATGGCCGGCGTAAATATCGGCGGCCTCGACAAATTTTCCCGCGATGGCGGCTTCGGCTGAGCCAAGTATCACCCGCGCCTGTTTCTC
This sequence comes from uncultured Gallionellaceae bacterium, assembly GCA_964480365.1. GTDB lineage: Bacteria > Pseudomonadota > Gammaproteobacteria > Burkholderiales > Gallionellaceae > CAIQPV01. Next base: position 44,125 of record CAYZPM010000011.1, on the reverse strand, counting down.
GCGCTCGGCCTGGGCCTGACGCGACATGGCATCCTGTAATGCCTCCGGAATCGCAACGTCACGAATCTCCACCGAACTTACCGAGATGCCCCATGGAGCAGTTTTTTTACCGATTTCATCCTTCAAATGTTCGTCGGCTTCCTTGCGGTCAGACAACAGGGCGGCCAGCATCGAAGAACCTATCATCTCGCGCAACGTGGTTTGCGCAACCCGGTCGATGGCCTCACGGTAATTGGTGATGGCTAAAGCCGCTTTTTCTGCATCGTGCACGTGCCAGAAAATGATCGCATCGACGTTGACCGGAACGGTGTCCTTGGTCAGCGCCTGTTCGGCGTTGAAAGCTGTAGTCTGTATACGTTCGTCGATGATTGCGACCACATTATCGATGACCGGAATAATGACGAACAAGCCAGCGCCCTTGACGCTTTGCAGCTTCCCCATCCGCAAGATGACGAACTTCTGCCAGGCGTTGGCCATTTTCAACGAGAAGGCGATGATTGCTGCGGCACCGAACAGAGCAAATGCAATGTAGCTCGTTTGGCCGATGGCGAGACCCGCGAGAACACATGCGGCAACCAGAAATGATGTGATGGGATTCATGTTCATTGCTCCTTGAGTATTAGTCATAGATTTCAAAACTACGCATCATTGCGAGCAATTTCTGTGCGGTACCGCACAAACGAGAGCGCAATCACGCAAGCGACGGGTTCACGTAGGCTATCGGTGTGTGACATGGCAGCGGTTGGGTGACCGTGAGACTATAATAAGCAATCGCGTGCCCGATCCAGAATCTGCCATGAGCGCTATCCATTCTTCCCAACTGATTTTTTTTGCCGCACACGCGCCGTTTGACCGGATGGAACCGGCACATCTGTTGTGGATGCTGGAACGCATGCAGCTTGCCTATTATGCTCAAGGCGAGGTGATCGTCTCGCCGGAACAAGGTACCGTGAAGCGCTTTCTGGTCATCAAGCAGGGCATGGTGCACGGCGAACAGGATGTCGCCCACGCCGTTGAAGCGGACACCTGGCTGGAATTGGCAGAAGGTGAATGCTTTCCACTGGGTGCACTGTTGGCGCATCGTTCGGTAGCCAGCGTCTATCGGGCTGGCAAGGATACTTTCTGCTACGAATTACCCGTCGCGGATTTTCATACCTTGCTCGGACTAAGTGCACCGTTCAGGGATTTTTGTACGCGCCGCATCGCCAATCTGCTGGAACACTCCAAGCAAGTCATACAGGCGCAGTACACGCAATCGAGCGCCGAACAACAATCGCTGACCAGTCCATTGTCTGCCATTATCCGCCGTACGCCCATTACTTGCGCGCCGCAAACCAGCGTGCGCGAAGTGTTAGAGAGGATGCACGAGTCGCGCATTGGCTCGATGGTGGCGGTGGATGATGCCGGGCGACCGCTCGGCATCTTGACGTTGCCCGATGTACTGGAGCGCATCGCGCTGCCGCAGATCGATCTGACGCAGCCTGTGATCGGCATCATGACCACGCAGCTGACCTTCCTTCCACCGCAGGCGTTGGCTTATGAGGCGGCGCTAGCTATGGCCAAGCAAGGAATCCGGCACGTTCTGGTGGTGGAAAACGAGCGGCTGGTTGGGTTGGTGTCGGAGAAGGATTTATTTGCCCTGCAACGGGTAGGCTTGCGTCAGGTTGGATCGGCCATACGCCACGCCCATAACATTGAAGAACTGCAACTGGCTGCATCCGACATTCGCAGCATGGCGCACAACATGATGGCGCAAGGAGTGGCGGCGGAGCAATTGACGCAATTCATCTCCACTTTCAACGATCTGCTCACCGCGCGCGTGGTCGAGCTTGAATGCATGGGCCTCAGCGCGACACCTCTGGCTGACCGACTGTGCTGGATGGCGTTGGGTTCGGAGGGCCGTTTAGAGCAGACGCTGAACACTGATCAGGACAACGCACTCATTTTTACGGTGCCAGACGGTATGACGACGGAGCAAGTGCGCGAACAATTATTGCCCGTCGCAAAACGCATCAACGACTCCTTGGCTTTGTGCGGCTTTCCCTTGTGTCGCGGCAAGGTGATGGCATCGAATCCGCAATGGTGTCTGTCGCTGGAAGAGTGGATGCGCACCTTTTCCAACTGGATCAGCAATGGCACACCGGAGGCGCTGTTGCATGCTTCGATATTTTTCGACTTCCGTGCTCTGTATGGCGCGCACGCCCTCGCCGAAGAATTGCGACTATGGCTGACAAAGGTCGCCAGCGACAACACTCGTTTCCTGCACCAGATGGCGGAAAATGCAATGAGCATTCGCCCGCCTCTCGGCGTGGTGCGCGATTTTGTGGTGGGCAAGGAACATACGCTCGATCTCAAGCTTAACGGCATCACCCCGTTCGTGGACGCGGCACGCATCTTCAGCCTGGCGGCAGGCGTGACACATACCAGCACTATCCAGCGCCTGCGGGCAAGCGCCGTCAAGTTGAAAATCCATCCCTCCGAAGTTGAAGCCTGGGTCGACGCCTTCCTGTTCATTCAAGTGTTGCGCATGCGCCATCACGACGAAGAAAAAACGCAAGGCTTGGGTGAGGGCGCGCTGGACAACCGGATCGATCCGGAACGCCTGCACGAACTGGACAGGCGCATCCTGAAAGAAGCGTTTCGTCAGGCACGCAAGCTGCAAGCCCGGCTGGCGCTGGAGCATCACCTGTGATGCACTGGCTGATGCGCTGGTTGGGCAATAGTCCAAGTCCGCAACTGACCGCGCAACAACAGCAACTTCTGTCCGTCTGGAAAGATTTGCCGCGTGCGGTGTTGGATGCGCCACTCAGTAGTGCACGTTGCGTGGTGGTGGACGTGGAAACCAGCGGGCTGAACTTGCGGGAAGACCGTCTCATCTCTATCGGCGCGGTGGCTGTGGTGAATGGTCAGGTCGCGTTGGGGGACAGCTTTTACGTGGTGCTGCAACAGCCGACTGTCAGCCACAAGGATAACATTTTGCTGCATGGTATCGGCAGCGCGGCTCAGACCGATGGCGTGCCCGCTGCCGATGCGCTGCTGGCTTTTCTCGATTTTTTGCGCAAAGACCCGCTCATCGCTTTTCACGTCACTTTCGATCAGACCATGATTCAGCGCGCGATACGCCAGTATCTTGGTTTTTCATTCAAGCATCCTTGGGCCGATATGGCTTATGTCATGCCCGCGCTCAATCCCGGCCTGGCAGCGCAGCATCGTTCACTGGACGACTGGATCACCCGCTTTGGCATACGCAACGATGCCCGCCACAACGCACTGGCGGATGCATTGGTCACCGCCCAGTTGTTTCAAGTCGCCCTTGCCCAGGCGCGCAAGAAAAATATCACAAACTTCGATGGCATGCTTGATCTGGAAAAAGCGCAGCGTTGGGTAAACAGTGTAAGCTGACTGTAAGCTTCTTGCCATACCCTGCACACTGTCGTATGAGCGAGTCTAAATATTTGCATCTGACTTATTGATTTTATTGAGGGAGTGAACATGTCTAATCCAAATATCAATTGGGCAGCAATCGAGTCCAACCCCAAGTTTCAAACCTTGTATCGCAAGAAAACAATGTTTCTGTGGAGCCTGATGATTTTTTCCACCATCTATTACTTCTTGTTGCCTATCGGCGCAGCTTATTTTCAGGATATTTTCAAAATCAAGGTTTGGGGCGTCATTAACGTGGGTCTCCTGTTCGCGCTATCCGAGTTCATCGTGGCATGGGTGATCGCTATCGTGTACTCAAAAAAGGCTAATGCCGAATTCGATACGATGACACAAGAGATCATCAACGATTTGAAAGGGGGAGCATAAGATGAAATCGATCCTGAACAAACTAATGCTATCTGCCGCCTTGTGTAGCAGCACTGCGGCTTTCGGGGTAAGCGGTGTAGTCGCCGACGAGTTCAAATGGATAACCTTCGCTGTGTTCGGCGTGATTATCCTCATTACTATGGCGATCACTTACTGGGCTGCGCGTACCACGCACACCACTTCCGAGTTCTATGCGGCGGGCCGTTCGGTTAGCGGCATCCAGAACGGTTGGGCCATTGCGGGCGACTATCTGTCCGCTGCGTCCTTCCTCGGCATCGCCGGGCTGATCTCGCTCTATGGTTACGACGGTTTCATGTACTCGGTGGGCTGGCTGGTGGCCTATATCACCGTGCTGTTGGTGATCGCCGAGCCTTGCCGCAACATCGGCAAATATACCATGGGCGACATTCTCGCTTTCCGCAATGACCCGAAGAAAACCAAAGTCGTCGCGGCACTGTCCACCATCACTGTCTCTACCTTCTACCTGACTGCACAGATGGTCGGCGGCGGTGTGTTGATCAAGACGCTGATCGGGATCGATTACGAAACCTCAATTATCGGAGTCGGCATTCTGATGCTGGCCTATGTGGTGTTCGGCGGCATGAAGGCTACGACCTGGGTGCAGATTACCAAGGCCGTGCTACTGGTATTGGCATCGCTGCTTCTGGTATTCCTGGTGTGGTCACCCTATGGCTTCAGCTTGCCCGCTTATTTGCAGGCGGTCGTCGGCGATGACAAAGTTGTTGCACAAGTTGCCAAACTGTTGGGTGATGCCTCTGCCAACATGAGCAAGGAAGAACTCGGACAGCGCTTCCTTGAGCCAGGCTTGTTCCTGAAGAGTCCAATTGACCAGATCTCGCTTGGTATGGCGCTGGTTTTCGGAACAGCGGGTATGCCGCATATTTTGATGCGATTCTTCACCGTGCCGACGGCACAAGCAGCTCGCACCTCGGTTATCTGGGCGATGGGTATCATCGGCGGTTTCTACGTACTGACGCTGTTCCTCGGCACCGGCGCTGCCATGCTGGTCGGTTCAGCCAAGATCGCCTCTGTCGATGCGGGCGGCAACATGGCTGGCCCGCTGCTGGCGCAATATCTGGGCGGTGGCGAGAACTCTTTACTGGGTAACTTCTTCCTGGCATTCGTTGCTGCGGTCGCATTCGCAACCATCGTTGCGGTAGTAGCAGGTCTGGTGCTGGCTGCGGCGTCCGCTATGGCGCATGACATCTATGTCGGCGTGATTCGTGGCGACCATGCCACACCCAAAGAACAAGTGGTTGCCGCTCGGGTCGCTTCCGGCATTGTCGGTGTGATCGCGATCACCGTCGGCATTCTGGCCAAAGGGCAGAACGTTGCGCACTTGGTGGCGCTGGCCTTTGCAGTGGCCGCATCCAGCAACCTCCCTGCCGTGTTCCTTACCCTGTACTGGAAGAAGTGCAACACTACCGGCATTATCCTCGGCATGATAGTGGGTGCAATGACCGCTATTGGGCTGGTGATGTTATCTCCCAACCTGACCTATCCCAAACCTATTATCGCTGCGGCGAATAAGGTGTTGAATGGCGAACCGCTGCAACCTGCCAAGGAAGCGCAACCCGCCAAACCGGCTTCCAGCTTTGTGTGCGAACTATTTGCGTTGGAAGGTTGTACTGTCTCGCAGCCCGCTAAAGCCGCCTCTCCTGAAAAACCCGCTAAACCTGGAGCAGCGGAAAAACTCGCCAAGCTGAATGAGAAACTTCAACCGCTTGAGGCATCGCTTGCCACTCTGGCGACTAATCCTGTCGCAATAAAACAAGCGCAGGACGATATTGCCAAAATAAAGAAGGACATTGCCGCCACCGAGAAGGCCAAGGCCAAGGCTGAGGGCGATCTGAAAACGTTTGAAGGTCAGACCACTAGCATCATGGGCCTGGAAAAACCCTTCTTCCTGTTGAAAAACCCCGGCCTGATCTCCATCCCGCTCGGTTTCCTGATGGTGATATTAGGTTCTTTGTTCACCAAGGATAAACGTGCGGAAGAAATGTGGGACGAACTCTATGTGCGCCAGAACACCGGCATCAACGCCGAGGCTGCGACAGCGCACTAACGCAACATTGAACCTAAACCCCGCCTTGGTCGGCGGGGTTTTTATTGCACGAGTGATTAACGGCGAGGCATTGATGGCAACTCGTTCAATCCACATTGGTCAACGGTTTGCGGTCTCATTCGTTCTACTGCGCTGCAATGCAAAACTCCATCATTCCTCTTTCTCCGGCGTTTTGGTGGGCAACTGCTTCATCATCTGGTCAAAGTCTGATTCAAAGTGCTGGTCGTCCGATACCCGGAATTTGCTGAACTCCTGTTCAGCGTGGGCTCTGGCAAGTTCAGCAGATACCTTGCCTGCGCCCCGCAAAATTTCGCGGTCATTCAGTGTCAAAAAGCCTTCCAGTTTGCTGATCCAGTCCTGCATGGTCATGGCGATACGCCGCACGGCCTGACCTTCGGCAAAAATCAAATACTGCTCGGCCAGATTGTTGAGGGCGCGCAGTTCTTCCTCGTTCAGGTAATTCTTGGCAACGCTCACATCGGACTTGCGGATGCGTGCGCCATCCCAATTCGTCAGTCCCATGTTCGGCAAGCTGCTGTCGGCACGGCTGGCAATCAGCTCGGCGGCAGTCTGGCCGTGGATAGCGTAATGCACCTTGTTCTGCACCGTGGCAAAAAACGTCTGGGTGAGCGCATGGCTGGCATCGTAATCGGCGCTGGTGGCGTAGATGTCCGTGATCTTCTGGTAAAAGCGCCGCTCGCTGGTGCGTATGTCTTGCAGGCGGCGGGTCAACTCGTCGAAGTAATCCCGTCCCTTGCCGGGATTCTTCAAACGCGCATCGTCCAGCACGAAGCCTTTGAGGATATATTCCTTCAGCTTATCGTTTGCCCACTGGCGGAAGCGCACACCGATCGGACTGCGCACCCGGAAGCCCAGCGCCAGCACCATGTCCAGATTGTAGTGCGCCACCTCGTACTGCTTGCCGTCTGCGGCAGTTGTTCGGAATAACCGAACAACTGAATTTTCATCCAATTCGCCATCCTCGAAAATGTGCTTGATGTGCTCGCTGATCGTTCCCTTGGCTTTGCCGAATAACTCGGTCAACTGCTTCTGGTTCAGCCAAAGGTTTTCCGCCTCCAGCATCACGTCAATGCGGGTGGAGCCGTCTTCGCTTTGGTAGATCAGGAATTGTTGGGGTTCGGTCATATTTTCAACTTGTCAGTGGTATTAACGTTTCTGCTCATCGCCGGAAAATTTGGCGAGTTTAATGTCAGCAAACACGCGTCCCGATGTCATTTTTTCTTATCCAGTTTTCTCTTCGCACTTTCAACCTGCTTCACGCTCTGCTCCGGTGTCGGCAACGACTCGGGCATGGTGCCACCCAAATCCTTGATGGTCTGGCGGACTTTCTGGCCTACCTCATAATGTGTCTGGTTAGCGCGCTGCTTGCCATGCACGTTCTCCCGTTTCAATTTTTCTTCCGCCTGCGTGGCGCGGAACAGGTTAGCCGCCAGCTCGGTGCTCCCCATGTGGTCGAGAATCTTCTGGCTCTTCTTCAAACCTTTGCGGGCATGGATATCCTTCGCCCCCAATCCGCCGTACAAACCCTTGTAGCCATGATCCTGAAAAATGGCGTAATCCAGACTGGTTTCCACCCCGGCATCTTTCGCCGCCGCAGCCAGATATTTATTGTGTTCCGCCAACTCGTTGCGAATGGCCAAACGCTTTTCATTTTCCGATAACTGTGCAAACTTCTCGCTATCATTCAACTCCTGCCGTCGCGTCTGCATTGCAAAATAAGTTTGCCCGTTGGCGATCACCGGCTTGGACGGGTCGCCGTTCTGCACGATCAGATAGCAGGCATAACGCGACAACCTTACGTCGGGCAATTCGCGCTTCGCGCCAGAGCCGATATCGACCATTTCGAGGATATCCTCGAAATGGTCTGCCACCGCATAGCCACTGACTTGACAAGCTTCTCTCGCCCGTCCGATAACAGGCTGAAAGTGTCGATACTCCGAATACTCAAGCACCTTGGCGAGTTTGCGTGCTGACCAGTATTCATTGCCCGCAGCATCTTGCTGTCGGATACTCTCAAAGGTTGCGTGATGTTGTTCGGCGATGCGCTTATTGGTCATGGGGTGTTTCCGGTGGGTGCGTCGATAGAGATCATTATTAAACCGACCTGTTCCTTACCCTGATCACTGTTTTAGCCAAGTTTTCTTAATTTGATCAAAGTCGAGATTCTTCCACTCTTCTTTCCAGAGTTCAAAGTACGGGATATCGTTGGAGGACGGCGGAGGCTCGCATTGGAAAATCTTTACGAGCGACGGCATCACGACGGCTTTCCCAATCAAAAGGGAATTATATACTTGACTCCCTAACGCATTATTGTTTAGCGCCCACATATATATGGATAACTCCATATATCTTAGTTTCGATTTTCATATCGGCGTCGCTTATTTCACGCCAATGCATATTTTTTAATCCCTCGCTTTGTAATGCGGCAAATAAAGCTTCGCCCGGTTTTTTTAAAGTTTTAATGTCTACATTTGCGATTTCTATCGAAATACCTCTCAGGGAATTATGCGTAAGCATAAAAGGTTTGCCTATTATATTTACTCCAAAATGTGGGGCATGGTCGGATGAATCCCACGGCTTCCAATCCCATCCAGCATTTTCCAGCGCTGTTGCAATATGGGATGTTAAGACGACACTTTCAGATGCATCTGCAACTATAAAAACAAAAGGTATTTTACCGAATGATTTTAGTTTTTCGGTTACACACGAAATACAAATAGTTCTATCTGTTGTGAGATCATGCATCTTGTCTCGCATGTCTTGTTCAGATAGCAAGGTCTTTTCCATATTTGCTGCGGCTTCTGATGCGGCAGAAGCGGCATTTTGTGCTTTGCCAGCACTTGCGATGGCATTTTTTTGCGCATCTTCTAAATCCGCTGCGTCTTTTTTCAAGATGCTTAAAGTGGCATCATCCCGTGTGCGTTGCTCTTTAACAGATTTTTCAAAAGCAACACTGCGTATACCCAATTCCCGCAATGATAATTCTTGTTCTGAGAATTTCCCCTCAAACTTTTTATTGGAAAGATCAAGTCTGTCAGTAAGAGTTATGAGATTTTTTTCGCGCTCCTGGGTTTGCGCAATTTCATCATTTAAACCTTTGATGATCTGTTCGCTTATATCGTGGCTTGCAATAGCGGCGACCACTTCCCATGCAAGTGCAATCATTAAAAGTAACAATCCTGCTTTTGCTACTTTATCTCTGAACTCTGGACAAGATTCGAGCCTTGTCCATCTTGCTAACACATCGAAGTCTGCAACCGACTCCATAAAAACGCCAAGTGCTACGAAAAATGATAACCAAACTCCTACAGAATCCCAAAATGACTCGCTGTCTGTTAATGATGCAATATCAAAGCTCATAGATAATCACAGAAAAGCCGAAAGGATTCAGGAAATAGTATTAGGTATTGCGGCAATTATTTTTATATGCGCCAGATTAAATCGTTTTAAACGAAACAGAAAAACCCAAAATCTGAACAATTCAATATGATAAATTTTTCGATTTTTTCTTCTTTTCAGCCTTTACCTTCTTTGCCTTCGCCGCCAGCTTTTTCTTTTTCGCTGGCGGTCTATGCGTGTGGCAGATTTGCAAGTTGGAGCACTGTATGAGAGTTCGTCCGGAGTTGTCAATGTTGCGGCGCTATAAAACTATGCGTATTTGGTATTTCGGGATTTCAGGTTGCAAGATTTAAGAAGGCTAGCGGCATGGATAAACTTGTCATCGTCCGCATCGCGGCAGAAGGTTTGTTGTGCGATCTCTTTCGGAACACTCACCCAGTACGTAGTCGGCAAATTAAATTTTTTGCGCGCTATATAAAGGGTCAGGCGAGGATGCCTGTAGCGCAAACTCCTCCACAAATGCCCTGCGATTCTTTGACCATCCAGCGCGGGCAAGTTGGGTGTCAATCAGCTCGGAGCGAGTAGAGGACTCGTTACGATTAGCTGATGTCACTTCTCTCCTCCCGATTCAATAGTTTAAGGTGCGCAGTATATTCGTAAATGCGGTTGCGGCGCATCCAGTTATGACAACATCCATTGTGTCCCTTCATCCGGCACTTATGCTGTGGAAGTGCGGTAATCTCCGGCATAGTCCAAATGTAGTAATGGCTCTACCCGTAGCATCAGATGGTGTAACGCGGGAAACGTATGCTGATGCGAGTTCCGATCCCACCGTTTCCATCATCCAGTTTAAGTTCGGCGCGATGATGCTTGGCGACTTCGGAGACGATAGCCAGACCCAATCCGCTGCCGCTCTGACCGCTACCGAGGATGCGGTAGAAACGTTCGAATACGCGCTCGCGGTGTTGCGGGGCAATTCCGGGGCCGTTGTCTTCCACGCACAGTTCTGCCCAATGCTGAGCCGCACTGACGCTGACGGTGATGTGTCCGCCCGCAGGGGTATAGCGGATCGCGTTGTCGACAAGGTTGTTGAGCATCTCCGTCAGGTTGGTCGCATCTCCTTGCACCGTTACCGGGGCGGGAGCGCCTTCGTAACCGATGTCGATGCTCTTTTCCAGAGCCATCTGCACCCAGTTGACGGTGCACTCCTGTGCCAATTGGTTGAGGTTCAGTGGCGTGAAATTATTGGCACCCTGTCCGCCCGGCTCATTGCGAGCCAGTGCCAGAAGCTGATTGACCAGACGGATGCCATGCTGGGTGCTGATAAGGACATATTCGAGCGCGTGTTGTTTTCGTTCCGGGTCGCTCGTGCGCAATGCCAATTCGGATTGTGTCTTTAGTCCGGCGAACGGGGTACGCAACTGGTGCGCTGCATCGGCGACGAATCGTTGCTGTGCCGCCATCACTTGCTTCAAGCGTTCCAGCAGATCGTTGACGGCATCGATCAGCGGTCTCACTTCGGCGGGCGCTTTGCTGCCATCGAGCTGGCTCAGGTCGTCGCGTCGTCTGTTAACTACTTCATGACGCAAGCGTTCGAGCGGCCGCAAACCTTGCTTCAATCCGTACCAAACCACTCCAAGGGCAATCAGGGTAAGCAATAGCTCAGGAATGACGATGTTGGCAAGAATGCCGCGAATGAGTGCCTGACGTTGTTGTGTAGTTTCTGAAACATGCAACTGGAGCAGATTGCCATTGGAAGGGAAGGTGAGGCTGACCATGCGCATCTTTTGTCCTTCGCGCTCACCGTCGCTGAATAAAGGGCCTAGCCTGCCGCGTCGATAGGAGAGCGGGCGCAGCGTGTCGCCGTTACCGGCAAGCTTTCTGCCTTCACTATCGGTGACGGTATAAACCACCCGATCCGGCATGCCGGGATCCGAGCCGTCCGGAAGGGATGGCACTACGTTGAATTGTTCAGATCCGCTTCCCAGCTTGAGTTGTTCTGCGACATCGTTGGCACGTTGCAGCAACACCAGGTCGTACGGTTGGTTGGCATAATTGATAGTAGCGAAGTAGCCTACGACAGTGCTGACCAGCCACAACAGATAAAGTGAGATCAGCAACCTCTGCATGAGGTAGCTGCGCAGGGAAAGGATGTTGTTTTCCTTGGCGCTCATGGTAACTCACGGAGGCAGGTTGTCGATGACGTAACCCAGTCCGCGAATAGTGTGGATGGTCACTCCGGCGGGTGCTGTCTTTTTTCTCAGGCGGTGTATATAAACTTCGATGGCATTGTTGCTGGCCTCTTCCTCATAACTGTAAAGTCGTTCCAGCAGTTGCTCCTTGGTGATGACACGCCCGGCGCGCAACATCAACGCCTCCAGAACTCCCAGCTCCCGTGTCGTGAGGTCTAGCGGTTTTCCGTCTATCGCGGCACGTCGCTCAACACTATCAAACGTGAGTAAACCGCAAGTCAACAAAGGATTGGTTCCGCATTGACCACGCCTGAGCAGGGCACGGGTGCGAGCTTCCAGCTCTTGCAGATTGAAAGGCTTGGACAGATAATCATCAGCGCCAAGATCAAGCCCCTTGACGCGGTCTTGCACACCATCACGTGCAGTGAGAATAATGACCGGTACCTGCTGATTGCGCGCGCGCAGGTTGCGCAATACGGTGAAACCATCAAGCTTCGGCAACTGAAGGTCGAGAATGACCAAGTCGAAAGGTTGCCCCCCCATCAGGATTGCATCCGCTTCCGAACCATCCCCAACGCGATCCACGGCATAGCCAGCCTGCTGCATGGCACGGGTGAGGCCATCGGCCAACACCTCATCATCCTCGGCAATCAGAATACGCATGTTGTGGAAGTAGTCGTGAAACTTAAGGGTGTGGGAAGAAGGATAAACTATATGCCTTTGTGCCAGAGCTATTTTAATTGGCGGGATGGAAAAGTCAAAAAATGGTGACACTCCGGGGTAAAATCGGCAACCAAGCTGATTCGCTACAAATCCGAGGGAAGTATGCAGCTTACTGATAAACACCGACAATACTGGCATAAGAATCTGAGGCTGACAGCGCTGCTGCTGTTGATCTGGTTCATCGCAACTTTCGTCGTCAGTTGGTTCGCCAGAGATTTGCAGTTTGTCACCATTATGGGTTTCCCTTTTCCATTCTACATGGCAGCCCAAGGAGCCTTATTAATCTACGTAATGCTGGTCGGATATTACGCCTACCGAATGGGCAAGTTGGATAGAGAATACAACGCACAAGAAGAAGACAAGTAATGGCCGAACAGAAGCAAGCACTCTTTTCCGCGCAACTCAAACGTTACTATGCTCTCTACGCGGGTGGGTTCATTGGATTAATCGTCATGCTGGCCATCCTCGAACAGATGGGTGTACCTAACAAAGCGCTAGGGTACATCCTGTTAGGGGTAACTGTATTGTTGTATGTGGTAATGGGCATCTTGTGCCGAACAACAGATGTCACAGAATATTATGTTGCCGGACGGCGGGTTCCAGCACTGTTCAACGGATTGGCAACCGCTGCGGATTGGATGTCAGCAGCGACTTTTATCGGTCTGGCAGGTACATTGTATTTGTCCGGTTTCGATGGCCTCGCCTTCGTTCTTGGCTGGACTGGCGGTTTCTGTCTGGTAGCTCTGTTGTTGGCTCCTTATCTACGCAAGTTCGGCCAATACACCATTCCAGATTTCATCGGAGCTCGCTACGGCGGCAACTTCCCTCGCGCTATCGCAGCATTCGCAACCATATTGTGTTCATTAACCTATGTGATTGCTCAAATATACGGGATGGGGCTTATCATTAGTCGGTTTACCGGATTGGATTTTAGTGTTGGAGTATTTGTCGGTTTGGGTAGCGTTCTGGTGTGTTATTTCATGGGTGGAATGCGTGCCGTAACTTGGACACAAATTGCGCAATACTTTATTCTGATCGTGGCGTATTTGATTCCGGTGATCTGGTTGTCGGTGAAGCATACCGGCAATCCGATACCCCAAATATCGTATGGTTCTGTGCTAAACCAGCTAACTGCACGCGAACATGTGTTAAATGATCCAAATACGCCGGATGGTGCACGAGAGGCAGAAGTGCGAGGCATTTTCAAGCATAGACAGGAAGAAGTAGAAGCAAAACTGAAAGCACTGGATGCAAATGGCGCTGCTTATTTGACTGAAGAAAAAGCAAAACTGCTCGAATCAACTACCCAACTGAAGTTGAAGGGAAATGCTGATCCCAAGGCTATCGTAGCAATCAACCAAGAGATAGAGGAATTTCCAGAAAGTGTTGCTGCTGCCCGCAATATGTGGCAGCTTGAAGCCAAGCTAGACAAAGACAAGACTGGCCCGATTGCTGCGCATGCCGAACCATTCGCAGGCCCGGACGAGGCGACTAGAGACAAGAAGCGTAAGAATTTTATGGCGCTGGTGCTGTGCTTGATGGTTGGTACAGCTTCCCTGCCGCATATCTTGACGCGATTTTACACCACCCCATCGGTGCAAGAGACTAGACAATCAGTCTTCTGGGCGCTGCTTTTCATCTCTTTGCTATACCTCACCGCCCCGGCGTTGGCGGTTTTAGTTAAGTACGACGTATATACCTTACTGGTGGGTTCCAGCTTTTCCGAGTTACCAGGCTGGGCCTCGGCTTGGGCATCGGTAGACAAATCACTAATGAGCGTTACCGACATCAACAAGGATGGAATCGTGCAACTGGGCGAGATCACCATCGGTGGCGATCTAATTGTGCTGGCAACACCTGAAATTGCGAACTTGCCTTATATAGTGACAGCACTGGTTGCGGCGGGTGGTCTGGCCGCTGCGCTTTCAACCGCAGATGCCCTAATGATGACTATCGCCAACGCTTTGACACATGACGTGTATTTCAAAATGTTCAACCCGTATGCGTCAACTGATCGTCGTATATTCATTTCCAAGATGCTAATATTGGTGGTGGCAGTATTGGCTGCATATGTCACTTCGCTCAAGCCGGGAAATATCCTGCAATTGGTAGGTGAGGCATTCTCGATTGCGGCATCAGCATTTTTCCCTGCGCTTGTTTTAGGTATTTTCTGGAAGCGAGCGAACAAAACGGGAGCAATCCTGGGCATGTTGAGTGGTTTGGGTATGTGTATGTACTACATCTATATAACCTATCCATTCTTTGGAGTGAATGCGCCTAAATGGTGGGATATTAACCCGATCTCAGCCGGTGTTTTCGGGATGCCAGTTGGCTTTGCCGGTGTCATTATCGGCAGCCTGCTGACACCAGCACCGGATAAGAAAATTCAGGAGTTGGTTGACCAAGTTCGCTATCCGGGATTGGAAAGCGATATCAAGACGTAATTCCATTTCCCTTCTAAAACCTCAGTTCGCGACTTGCAATTGTTGAGCAGGTGCGCCGTTCATCCGGCCTCGATAAACTCCAACGCATTACCATCCGGATCACGGCAGAACAACGCGCGGCGTCCCGATTTGCTTAAGGTATAGGTAATGCCCGCAGCTTCCAGCCGACTCATCAATATTTGCAGATCGTTCACCGCCAACGCCACATGGCGGTCACGTCCACCATGTTGCGGACGCTGCAACCCCGCTTCCGGATTGGGCAATAGCATCAGGTGAATTTGCTGGTTTGCGCCGACTTCATACCATACACCAGAAAACCCCAGGTCAGGACGTGTCAAACTAGGCTCCAAACCTAGCAACGTCTCGTAAAAAATGCGCGAACGCTCAAGGTCTGAGGTCAGGAAGGTAGCATGCAGCAAAGCGGTAATTTTCATTTTTCGGTGCGTTTTACGCCTCAAAGTGGTCACACAGAATTATTGAAATCACCCATGTAGAATTTAGCAAAGCAGTCGCAACCGGCTTACAAGTCAATAGCAGTCAACCTTGCTTTAGTTGCGCTTCAAACTGCGCAATCGGTACTGGCTTTCCAAACAGATATCCTTGGTAGTGAGTACAGCCTGTGTCAAGGAGGAATTGCCTTTGCTCTTCCGTCTCTACCCCTTCGGCAATAGCATCCAACCCAAGGCTTTGTGCCATGACAATGATGGTGCTTACAATTGCTTTGTCGCTGTTGTCGACGGCAATATCGCGTACGAACGACTGGTCAATCTTGAGCTGATTGAGCGGCAACCGTTTGAGATATTGCAAGGACGAATAGCCGGTGCCGAAGTCGTCCAATGAGAACAGAACACCGATTTCTTTCAATACGTTCATAGTGGCAATAATCTCTTCGATGTTCTCAAATAGCATACTCTCTGTCAGTTCCAGCTTAAGTAACATCGGGTTGATGGCATGGCGTTGCACGGCAGCTTGCACTTGAGCCACGAAATCAGCTTGGTGAAATTGATTGGCACTCACGTTCACTGCCAGAACGAGGTCGCGGGTGAGCGCTTCTTGCTGCCATGCCTTGAGTTGGGCGCAGGCCGTATCCAGAACCCATTGGCCGATGGGCAGTATCAGCCCGGTTTCTTCTGCCAGCGGAATAAATTGTGCGGGAGATACCAACCCGCGTTCAGGATGTATCCAGCGAATCAATGCTTCCGCGCCCAACGGGCGGTGCGAATCGTCAACCTGGATTTGATAATACAAATGGAATTGCTGGTTCTTAAGTGCCTTGCGTAGTTCGTTTTCGATGGCTGCACGGGTAGTGATCGTATCCTGCATCTGCGGTTCGAAGAAGCGCAGGGTGTTGCGGCCAGCTTTCTTGGCCTGATACATGGCAATGTCAGCTTGCTTCAACAGCTCCTCAATTGTCTGCTGATGTCCGTTGAATAGGGTCATACCGATGCTGGGGGTGCTGTGGTGTTCGTGCGTGGCGAGCTGGTAGGGCTGATTGAGCGAATCGAGTATTTTCTCGCCAATAGCCTCAGTCTGTGCCGCAGCTTCAATATCATTTTTGTTCAGGTCTTCCAGCATCACCACGAACTCGTCGCCGCCCAGACGGGCCACGGTGTCGCCTTCGCGCACGCAGGATTCCAGACGTTGCCCAACATGTTGCAAGAGGAGATCCCCGATGTCATGGCCGAAAGTGTCGTTGAGTGTCTTGAAATTGTCCAAGTCAACAAACAGTAGCGCACCTTTCCTGCCACTACGCACGCTGGAAGCCAAGGAGTGCTGAAGCCGGTCTAGCAGAAGTCGCCGGTTGGGCAGGCGGGTAAGAGGGTCATAGAACGCCAGGTTTTTGATTGCCTCTTCTGCTGCCTTGCGTGTTGTAATATCGGTTTGGGTGCCAACGTAGTGGGTAACTGTTCCAGTTTTGTCCTTTATGGCCGTGATGGTTAACCATTTTGGGTAAATTTCTCCATTCTTGCGCCGATCCCAGATTTCGCCTTGCCATGTTCCGGTATGAAGAATACATTCCCACATCTCAGAATAAAAAGCCGCATCATGGCGGCCTGATTTGAGCAGACGAGGTGTTTGCCCCACTAATTCCTCAGCCGAATAACCGGTGGTTTCAGTGAACGCCTGATTCACCCGCAAGATCACGTTATTGGCATCGGTGATCATCATGCCTTCTTGCGACTCGAAGGCCACTGAAGCGATACGAAGTTCGGTTTCGGCCTGTTTTCGCCTGGTGATGTCGCGAATCACACTGTACAAACACTTTTCTCCGTCCAACTCAACCACTTTGGCGTTGATCTCCACCGGCATTTTTGATCCGTCTTTGCGCACATGTGCAGACTCAAAGGTCGCCTGCCCATCACGCATTAGTTTTGCAAATCGTTCGGGTACCCTGTCAGCATATTCCGGCGGGTCGAATTCAGCGATGCGCCGACCTAACATTTCTTCCCTCGTGTAACCCAAGCGCTCGTGTCCTGTGCGGTTTATATCCAGGATGCGCCCATCCATGGACAACAGCATCAGAGCATCGTTAGCCGACTCGAACAAGATGCGAAACTTTTTTTCGCTCTCTTCTAAAATAATCCGGGTTTCAGCAAGTTGTTTTACCGGTTGCGCGATCCTCCTTGCCAAATTGATGGCGATGGGAACAACCAGCAGGATGAATATTGACAGAGTGATGAACAACTTACTTTGCAGCGCCCTTATCGGAGCGAATGCTTCGGCTTGATCAATATGAGCCATGATGCAAACCGAACCAAATTCTGGTACCAGTCTAAATCCGTGGATAATCTCCCTATTTCGGTAATCCAGATCAAGCATTTCAGAATTTTTTCCGCCCAGGCAGGCTTGCATGGGGTGGGCATAAATTGGGATGTCATTTCCTTGCGAAGCGGGGTATCTGGCTGGAGTGACAAAATAACCCGCGCTATCCGTGAGAAAGGTCTCTCCCGATTCGCCGAGCTCAGTCGGACGATCAAATATTGGCTGAAGATTCGATGAGGGGTAGATTATTTCCAGTTGCAAGGCGTTATTAGGATCTGCTACCGAAATAAAATATGAGGTATTGTTCCCTTTGCCTGTCCCGGATAGTTTAGCAAGTAGTCCAGTTTGGAAAGTTATGTTTTCACCATTCGTTACTCTTGGGGTTCCAACATCCAGGCGTTCTCCGCCTTTCCAATGCAGTGTGGCGCCTTGGGCATTTTCCGAAGCCAAGTATGATTTTATCTGCTTGGTGGCGCATTCCTGATTGAGCTTAGCAGCGTTACATAAAACCCCCAAGTTTGAGAGAAATAACTTTGCCCTGTCGTTGGATCGCGTCAGAACCATGACCAGTTGGGTATGCTTGGCATCGGCAACCTGCCCCACTGTCTTGATGCGTTCTGACCGGATACTCTCGAATACCAGATTGTGAGCTACCCAGCCAACTGTTACGGCGGGAACAATGCTCATTAACAGCAATACGATGGTGAATCGAATTCTGATCGAATTGAACCAGCCATTGACTTTGGATTGCTTGTTCATGTTTTTTTATGAATGCGTGTCAAAGACATTAAAAGTGTGTCGTAAACAATAATTCCAGAATGAATTATAGCAATCCGGACAGTATGGATTTTTTAAAATATCAGCACTTTACTTGATAAGCATCCAGTAAATGAGAAAATAACCCATCCATGTTTGTCATGTGCCGCAGGTTCGGAAATGGATGGAATATTACTGCGGTGCCTGAATATAAGGGAAAGGCTTTCCCCTGTTTAATCAATGGCTTTTTATAAAGATGACAAAGTCAATCTGTCACTGTTGTTTGGATTCGCAAGTCATTCTGCAGCACATAAATAGTAAGTGCGGCATTGTTTTTCAATTTCATTTTATCGAGAATGTGCGCGCGGTAGGTGCTGACGGTCTTGACGCTTATCGATAAGCCTTCCGCGATTTCAGATACTGTTTTCCCCGAACCCAGCAAACGCAACACCTGATATTCTCTGTCGCTCAGGAGTTCGTGCAATGGCTTGTCGGTATCAACGCCGCATTCTTGAAGCAGCAATTCGGCAAGGGCAGGGCTGATGTGTTTTTTGCCCACAACCACTTTTCGTACCGCCTCTACCACTTGCTCCGGCGCGGTGTCCTTCGTGATATAGCCCGACGCACCGGCTTTCATCAGGCGGACAGCGCACTGATCTTCCGGGTACATGCTCAGGATCAACACTTTGGCTCCGCTGTGTCCGTCCAAGATTTGCATCAGGGTATCAAACCCGTTTTTCTCGGGCATTGAAAGATCGAGAAGCACGACATCAAACTTTTCCGCGCGAAGTTTTTTAAGCGCTTCAACCCCGTTGGCAGCTTCACCGCCAACTTCAATTCCTCTCGCATCGTCCAGTATTCTTCTCAGTCCCTGGCGCACAACGGAGTGGTCATCAACAATAAGTACCCGGATCATGGTTTAACCCATTCCAATGGGAAGACGGTTAATGTAACGGTTGGGCGTGAAACATGCAATGGGCAGGTCGGGAAGCGATTTGTAATCTGGACATCTGTTATTGATGTTATGGAGCGCATTCCTGACCGACTGCTTCATGCGAATCAGTCATCCATGCGTATATTGAATTGCAATTATCGGAACTGGGAGTTCACTGGGTTTGATGGGCCGGTGGCATAAGACAAACCCCGATGTAGTATTTCAGGATTTCCTTATCGTTTATATGGCAAAACGCCTATATATTAAAAGGCGTCACATCGTCAAAATAGCACTTATCCAGCCTCATCCACAAACCACTGAGGATTATTGGACATGACTAAAGAACTTTATGAACCCCATAATGAAGATGTGCGGAAGAACAGTGAATTAACCATAAAACTCAAAGCTGCTGAAACCGAGATTGGTAGCTTGAAATCGGCGAATGAACGATTGGCAAACGGGCTTCTAACACTATGCGAGAAGTTACAAGACGCCACTAATGAAGTTGGCCGATTGAATATGGTGTTAAAGAATCGAGCGAAAGCTTTTGAATATACAAAGCGACCTGGCAAGCGAATCTGAGTGATCGCTTGTGAGCGTATTAAATTATAAAAAAGTAATTTGTAACCACTAAACACGTCCGGGAAATTACTCCCATTCAGGAATCAATTCGTACATCCGATTTCGCAGGATGTAGCGTATCCCATCCCGAAATTTGTTTTCACGACCTACGAGACTAACTGCATTCTGCGCTGCCGCAGCCTTGGTTGCTGCATCTGTTGCGGTCTTTGCTGCATATGCTGCGGCCTTTGCTGTGCTGATTTTGCATCAACCCGCGCAGCTTCTACAAACCCTTGCGTGTCGGGTGTTCCTACTAAGTTTTTGTCTGACATAGCCTGCTCCTCATGTGTTTGACTACAGGTCTTGCCGCGCAGTTTGAACCTGTCCGCAGCAACATTTGTTGATATAAGCAAATTGTCCATTTGTGTCGAGTTAAAACAAACAATGACCGTGAACGCTGATCTCAACCGGGATAAGGTGGCTCAGATGTTCTGTCAAGACTGTCTTCCGTTGTTCATTTATCGAAACATCAGCAGCAGTAACGTCAAACATACGTCAGCCCATTACGGACAGCGTACTTGGTTAATTCCGCAACGTTATGCAGATCGAGTTTTTTCATGATATTGCGGCGGTGTACATCAACCGTGCTGGTGGAAATGAACAGGCGTTTTGCGATCACCGGAGAGGTGCCGCCTTCCGCCAGAAGCTGTAGCACCTCGCGTTCGCGAGGTGCGAGATGCGGGACCACTATAGGGTTCTGGCCGACATGATTAGCCACCACATCTACAACGTCCATGCACAAGTATTTCTGACCTTTCATTACCGCATGCAATGCACTTACCAATTCACTACCGGGATTTTCCTTGATTACATAGGCGGAGGCGCCAGCTTCAAGCATTCCAAGAACATGCTGTTTCTGGGAGAAAGTTGATAGAGCGACGATCTTGATTTTCGGATGTTCCGCAACCAGTCGGCGCGTCACCTCAATGCCGTTCATGTCGGGCATACAAACGCCCATCACAACCACATCAGGCTGTAATGATGCGGAGAGATCCTGGACTGCGCAACCGTCTGTGGCCAATCCCACTACCTTTATGTCCTTCTCATTTCCAAGAAACGAACTTAAAGCATCGAGCAACATTTGCTGGTTATCTGCAAGGATTACTCTAATAGTCATGGCGTTGTTCCTCTGATTGATTTGGTGTTGTTTTTAGGTTCCTTACTTTAACGAAGCAGCGGCTTTAAAAGAATAGGATATTTGCCTGATAAGCGGTAAGAAAATACTGAAATGCCCCATCAGTGTTTGTCCTATGCTATAGGCTACTCACTTGGAGTTAGTTTAAAAAGAGGTGCATCGCCCTGCGGATTAATCAGACCTGCGAGAAAGAACAAGGCAGGCCGCTGGTGTGGGATCCTATCTGGGGTTCGTTCTTGAGGTTAGGTTTTGGCACGCTGCAGCGGTTCGTGCTGCTATTTTTTCACCGGCCAGCCGCCAAATGCAGAAATTGGCATGCGGGCTTTCGATTCTGCATTTCAACTATTTTTGCTAACGGCGTGGGTATTTTCGAAGTCCACTATGGTGAGCGCGTTTTTTTGCCGATGCGGACAGCAAATTATATTTCAGCACCGTACTATCCATCGCATGATCACGCTCATTTACCCCAACACAATTTTCAATCTTTTTGTTGGATACTTTGCAAAGCAATAGTGGCCTGACCGAGCGAAATTCCGCCATCGTTGGACGGCAACTGTTGCGCTTTCAGCACGCGCAAGCCATGCGCTGACAAAGCCTCCGTCAATGCTTGTGTCAATATGTTGTTGAGGAAACATCCGCCACCCAGCGCAACATGGTTTATGTTGCATTGCGCAGCGGCACGAAGCACCCACGCAATCAGTCCGTCAGCGAGCGTGGCATGGAACAATGCTGCGCCGTAAGCAGCATCTTTGCAGTCGGCGAGAGCGGTAAGTAGTGGGCGCAAGTTTAATATTCCGTCAGCAGTGATTGTGTAGCCCTCCGCGAGTGGTTCGACCTTGCCGTTTCGTTCAGCCAGACCTTCCAACAGCATTGCCGCCTGACCTTCGTAGCCTTGTATTTCGTTCACGCCCAGCAACCCGGCAGCCGCATCGAACCATCGCCCCATGCTTGTGGTGGAGGCGCAATTCAACTGGCGCTGCATCATGCTGACCACCGTCCCCGCTCCCGCCTGTGCTGGAAAGCGCTGTGCAATTTCATCGGCACGATCCATGTCAAACATTACGGCTGCTGCCATACGCCAAGGTTCGCGTGCGGCACGGTCTACGCCGGGCATGACTAATGGGGCTAGATGTCCGATGCGCAGGCAGTTTGTACCCTCCACGCGCAACAGTTCACCGCCCCAGGCGCTGCCCTCGGTGCCCAGCCCCACGCCGTCCAGCGCCAGCCCGAGCACAGGTTCAGTGACGCAATGTTCGGCGCAGATGGCGGCGATGTGGGCGTGGTGATGCTGTACCGCGAAGATCGGTAAGTTGTGTTGCACGGCATATGCTTGTGCGAACTGTGTGCTGTAGAAATCCGGGTGCAGGTCGTGCGCCACGGCTCGCGGCTGCACATCGAGGATGTGGCACAGATGTGCGACGGTCTCGTCCAGCATTTGCCGCGCACCGGCATGATCGAGGTCGCCGATGTGCTGCGAGACGAAGGCTTCGTTGCCTCTTGTCAGGCAGACGGTATTTTTCAGCCATGCCCCGCAGGCAAGTATCGACGGGCCAGTAAAAGGCAGCACGATACGACGCGGGGTGTAGCCGCGTGCGCGGCGGATGAAAGCGGCAGCATTCCCTTGCCATTTCAATACGCTGTCGTCGCAACGATGCAGGATTTCGCGGTCATGACTGAGAAAAGCATCGGCCAAACCGGAAAGCGACAGCCGCGCTTCGGCATCATCTTTTACCAGCGGCTCGCCGCCGGGATTGGCGCTGGTCATCACCAATGCAAGAGGCGTCGCTTGATGCAGCCATTCGGTGCCATCCGGTTCGCCCAGCAGTTCGTGGAACAGCAGGTAATGCAGCGGCGTGTAGGGCAGCATCAAGCCGATGCAGGACAAGCCGGGAGCAACGCCGGACAATTCTGCGTCGCAAGTTACGGATTTGTGCAGCAACACAATGGGACGCTCGCCCACTTCCAGCAACGCTGCTTCATGATCGGGAAAACGAGCATAGCGCTCGGCAGAAAACCTGTTCAGCACCATCACCGCGAAGGGCTTTTCCTCGCGCTGTTTACCGCTACGCAATCTTGTCACTGCCACAGCGTTGCGCGCATCGCAAACCAGATGGAAGCCACCCACGCCTTTGATTGCGACGATCTGCCCGGAACGAATTCGCTCAGCGGTTGCGGCAATTGGATCATCAGTTGTTACTGGTTGCCAGTGCTCATCGTACAACTGCAAGCGCGGCCCGCATGCCGGACAGGCGTTGGGTTGTGCGTGAAAGCGGCGCGTGCTGGGGGTGTCGTATTCGTTTTGACAAGCCGGGCATTGTGTAAACTTTGCCATGCTGGTGTTGGCACGGTCATAGGGCAACCGTGCAGTCAGCGTGTAGCGCGGGCCGCAATGGATGCAATTGATGAAGGGATGACGGTAACGCCGGTCGGCGGGGTTAAACAATTCTGCCAGGCACTCGGGGCAAATCGCCATGTCAGGCGCGATGCCGGTTTGAGTCTTTCCCATCTTGCTTGCTGCGATGCTGAAGCCGCGTAAGCCAATGGTTGCCAGCCCCAGGATATGAGTGACCTTTTCCACTCGCGCCAGCACAGGCGGTTCGCTTTGCAGGCGTTCGATCAAACGCATCACTTGCGGACGACCACCCTCGACAGAAATTTCCACGCCCTCGCTGTCGTTGCGCACCCAGCCAGCCAGATCAAGTTCTTGTGCAAGCCGGAAGACGAAAGGGCGGAAGCCAACGCCCTGGACTTGGCCAGATACTCTGATTTGCGCGTGGATCATTACAGTCAAAACCTTCCACCACAGAGACACCGAGACACATAACCAGCGACTTGGCTGGCGCTGTTGCCAGCCTTAGTCGAATGGCTAGTAGTTTCATCAGAGAAAAGCAAAATCTTTCTCCTTTTTTTCTCTGCGTCTCTGTGTCTCTGTGGTGAGATTTGTTTTTGATTCATTGTGTTGTCACGCCAGTACTACGGATTCATTACTTCCGACCCGAAACCGCTTTCCGGCAACCCGCCTTGATCCACTCCAGCCATTCATCCATGCCTTCGCCGCTGGTGGCGGAAATGCGGATCACTTGTATGTTCGGATTCACGCGGCGTGCATTTTCAACCGCGAGATCGGCGTCGAAGGTGAGGTATGGCAGCAGATCACATTTGTTCAGCAGCATCAAATCCGAGGCGCGAAACATGTCGGGATATTTGAGCGGTTTGTCTTCTCCCTCGGTCACGGAAAGGATCGCGACCTTGTGCGCTTCGCCCAGATCAAAACTGGCGGGACATACCAGGTTGCCGACATTCTCGATCAGCAGCAGGCTGTCATCCTGCAAGCCGAGTTGCTGCATGGCCTGACCTACCATGTATGCATCCAGATGACATCCCTTGCCGGTGTTGATTTGCAAAGCAGGGGCGCCGGTGGCACGGATTCGAGCGGCATCGTTGTCGGTCTGCTGATCGCCTTCGATGACGGCGAGCGGCAAGCTGCCGTTTAGCGCGTTGATACTTTTTACCAGCAACGTTGTTTTTCCGGAGCCGGGACTGGATACCAGATTGAGCGCGAAGATTCTGTGCCCGGAAAGATAGCTGCGATTTTCTTGGGCATAGCTGTCGTTCTTGGACAGAATGTCGCGCTCGATTTTCACCATGCGCGCCTGGCTCATGCCCGGTGCATGCGCACCTGCGGGGCCAGCGCCAAAATCTATTGGGTCATGTGCATGGACATGCTCGTGCGAATGTGCAGTGTTCTTGCTATGCACACGGTATTGCACTTGCGCGCCTGATTGGGGGCGCTGCTTGAGAGCATGTCCACCGATGAGTGTTTGTCCCGATCCACATCCGCATGTCGTACACATTTCATTCCCCTATTCGACTTCCAATTCCTTAACCCGCATCTCGCTGCCGCCCGTCACTTGTATCTGGTAACTACCGCAGACAGGGCACGGCTCATGAAGTGCCGTAATCGCTACATTGCCTTCGCATTTCATGCACCAGCCTTGACCGGGCGTCTCGACGATCTCCAGACGCGCGCCTTCGGCAATACTGTCGTGCGTCACCGCGTCGAAGCAGAAACGCAATGCTTCTTTTTCCACGGCGGCCAACTGGCCGATCTCCAGCCACACGGCTTTGACCTTGGTGCAACCATCAGCACGCGCCGCATCTTCAACCAGTTGCACGATGCTTTCGGCCAGCGCCATCTCATGCATGGCTAAGCTCGATCTCGAATTCCACGCATGGGTCGAGCGATAACACGTAAGATTTCACTGTCTCCATCAATCGCTCCGCATCGTTTTCCTTCAGGCCGATCAGTCCGTTTACCAATACGCCTTGCGGATGAAAATTCCATTCCGTTGGCGCTACGGTCAGATACTCCGCAACACGCTCTGTTTCGATGCGTACATAGTGCATGAGCATGCCGCGCGCCGTTTGCACCACAGACAATCCAGCGGCATCTGAAGCAGAAACATTCTGGACGCGTCCGGTAATGTTTTCATGCGCCATCGCTTCGGCACTATCCAGCAAATCGACGAGTCTGGCAATCACTCTTGCCAGCAGTCTGTCCGGACGCATGTGCAACACATCTTGCAGCAACGGTGTGTGTTGACTATGCGCCAGCGCACCAGTTTCCATCGGCTTGCCGTCATGCTGCGGCATGGCGACGAATTCATGGTCAAGATGGCTACCCAATATTTGTAGCACCTCGGTTGCAGTCCATGTTGGCATCAACGAACATGTCGCAGTTTCCCCGGCAAAATCCAGCTTGCTTTCCTTAAGGTCGAGAGCGCCAAAAACAGGTGCCAATAAACCATGCCCTGCATTCTGCCACTCGCTCAACTTGGCGTATGAATCAAGGTGCTTCCATTCTGCATCCGTCACGCCTAACAATACTTGACGCAATTCAGCCAGCAAATTATCCGGGTCACCCTGGCCCGCTGCAATTGTATTCAATGCGCCGTGCCAATGTACAAACTGCTGCTGTGCTTGCGGTAAGCCCAGCAATTTCGGCCAGTCCAGCAGCAAGCGCCACAAGTGCTCCTGCATCGCCTCACAAGCCACACCGCGCTCAAGGATCATGTTTTTCGTCAACGCACATCCTTGTGCCGCAGACACTGCAGCAATAGCCGCCGCTTGCTGCGCCTTGCCGCACACGCTATACAACATGGGCACCAATTGCACGGCGTTGTCCGGCAATCTTCCTTTCAATATCCGGTATGCTTTGGGGCGTGTTGACCTTACCCCAACGCCGAGTACGGCATTGCCATCCCACACGATGCGCAGATTCAGTTTGCCCGAATAGGGCATATCACCCTCCCAAAAAGGGCATGCGAAAAAAATTGCGCCGGGACATATTTTCTGGACGGTTTGATTCGCCCTTGAGGTGTGCGTCATCCATCATTAGCATGTTTGCCTGTTCATTTTCATGTGCGTTCTCGACGAACAAGGCGACGATGATTTCTCGCGCAACTGCCAGTGCTTCCTCATGCGTGGCGAACTCCACCGGCGAGATCAATGAGCAAATGTGACACGTTCCGATTGCTGGCTCATTAAGTCCCATGAACTTATACGCGCCGGATGGGAAATTCCACACAGTTTTTTCTTCCCATGCCAACGGAATGAGCGGTGCTTCATGGCCGGGCAACAACACCAGATTGATTGTCCATGGTGTCACTAATACACCTATCCATTTCCCTTCCCACTCACGGAAACCAACGGCCTCGACCCGTAATGCAGGGTTGAGAATGGGCATATCGGCCATGCGCGTCCGGGCAATTTCGCTGAATAAAGCCTCAAGGTTTCGCACGATTTGTATCATTCTTTCAATACCATGAATTTGTGTTTTGGCGCATCGCAATACGGGCATCGCCACTGTGCGGGCAATGCGGAAAATGGCGTGCAGCACGAAACGTGGGCTGTAGGATCGCCCTCTACCGGATCATATACCCACCGGCAGACGCTGCATTCTAACCGGGCGGCCGCATCAATTTTGCTCTCGTCAACCTGATGTGAAACTTCAAACATTTGGTGCCTCATAAGCTATTTCTCGATCATACATCTATACACATAGGGCCAACTCTCAACCAATCCGCAAGAAACCGCTCGTCGCCAAAGCGGCAGGCCAGTTCCGCAGGAGGACGTCCAGCCTCATAGTTGGTCATGTCCAGTATTTTGCTGTTAAGGCGGCTGCTTGCGGTTGGCGAAGTGCGCGGCAAATAAGAAATGTCCCAGTTCGACATCCAATCCAGTGCAATGTTCAGTGCATGTGGGATTTGCGCCTTGACCGGATCGCGCAGGCTTCCGCCGAAATCTTCCAATTGTTGCGGTTGCACCCCGATCAGCACCATGGACAACGGTAACTTGCCCCCCAGCGAAGCGCACGCAATGACCTTCTGAAAGCCGATCTGATGCAAACTCATCTTTTTGACGCCCATGAAGCGCGATACCTCATCGCCCTCCGCGATCACCATCTCACCCGGCTTCATGCCATAGTCCACTGCGTCAAATACGATCAGGCGGCGCGCATCCTCAATGTAGGGCAGCAAATACAAACCCTGCGTGCCGCCATCCATCAGCGTTACATCAGCGCCAAACTGGTAGGCGGCATCCATCGCCTCGACGCAGCGCACGCCAAATCCTTCATCTGCCCACAGAATGTTGCCTATGCCCAAAATAAGAAGTTGAGTATTTTTCATTGCATACCCGCTATGTCACCGCCGTTGTAATACAGCACTTGTCATGCCAACAATCGATGAGCTGATTCGGGGTTAAAATTCAGTTAATTAGGAAAGGTGCTCGGTGTCTGGCGAAACGACAGCGGATAAAACATTGCAATATATTGCAATAATGGAAAGCATATAACCGGTATGCACTGAGTCCAATGCGTTTGATGCATACTCCAAGCGCTCAGCGGTATCCGACGTGATAACGCGTTTGCCACTTGCTCCTTCTCGTGCGCGTTAGCGTGCCGTGACTTTGTTCAGTTCTTGTCCTTCGGGTGACATGACATGGATGGAACATGCCAGGCAAGGATCGAAACTGTGCAAAGTGCGCAGGATTTCCAGCGGCTGTTCGGCCTTGACCAACGACGTGTCCATCAGCGCCGCTTCGAAAGCGCCGATCTGCCCCTTGAAATCACGCGGGCTGCCGTTCCAGGTGGTCGGCTCCACGCACTGGTAATTCTGGATCTTGGTGTCTTTGATCTTGACCCAGTGTCCCAATGCGCCACGCGGTGCTTCGGTGAAACCGACGCCCTTGGCTTCCTTCGGCCATTTTGACGGCTCCCATTTGTCGACATTGGCTGTTGCGGTGTCGCCTGCCTTGAGGTTAGTCATCAGTTTGTCAAATTGCTCAGTTTGCAATATGGCGCAATAAAGAGTCTCAATGCCGCGTGCAACGGTTCGTCCCAGCGTGGAGAACAGTGCGGAGACAGGAAGATTGAGCTTGTGCAACGCGCTGTCTACAGTTTCCTTGATGAAAGGAAATTGCTGCGGTTGCACATAACCCAACAGCATGCGTGACAGGCAACCTACTTCCATGGCATTGCCCTTCCAGCGCGGGGCTTTGACCCACGAAAACCTGGCGCTTCCTTCAATATTTTCAATCTTGGAGCGGGTGCCTTTGAAGTTGGCGCCTTCAGCATGATCGTTAGGCTCGGTGACCCCGTCCCAGGGATGCAAGCCTTTGCCCTCATCAGGATGCTCGTACCAGGAATGGCTGACGAATTCCTGGATTTCTTCCGGGTTTCTGAGATCAATTTCATGCACCGTGCTGAGATCGCCGTTGATGATAGCACCGCGCGGAAATAACAAACTCGCGGCTGAGTAGTCGTTGGCCTTGTTGGGGATATCGCCATAAGACAATACGTTTTTGGACGACAGCCCGCCGCCGTATAACTGGCCTTTATAAAACGAAGCGATAGCCAGCAGGTCGGGGATATAAACTTTTTCAATAAATTCGCGCGAACGGTCAATGATGCTCTTGATATGATTCAAATGCTCCCTGTTAATTGCGCCCACCACTCTGTTGTCGCTCAGATTAATGGCGCATGGCACACCGCCAACCAGCCAGCTGGGGTGTGGGTTTTTGCCGCCGAGAATAGCGTGTACCTTAATAAGGTCATTTTGGAAATTCAATGCTTTCATATAATGCGTTACAGCCATCAGGTTGACTTCAGGCGGCAGCTTGTACGCCGGGCTACCCCAATACCTGTTGGTGAACGTGCCAAGATGCCCGGATTCGACAAACTTCTTCAACCGATTCTGCACATCGCGGAAATAACTCGGCGAGGAAAGCGGCCAGTCGGAAATGCTTTGCGCCAACTCAGAGGTCTTCTTGGGATCGGCTTTTAATGCCGACACCACATCCACCCAATCCAGCGCTTGCAAGTGATAGAAATGAACCAGATGGTCGTGAACATACAAATTCAACTGCATCAGGTTGCGGATGGTATTGGCGTTTTCGGGGATACGGATAGCCAGCGCATCTTCAACCGCACGCACCGAAGTCAACGCATGCGTGCCGGTGCAAACGCCGCAGATACGCTCAGTGAAAGCCCATGCATCGCGCGGATCGCGGCCTTTTAGAATTACTTCCAAACCGCGCCACATGCTGCCGGTAGACACCGCGTTGCGGATCACGTTATTGCTGTCGAGATTGACCTCGACATGCAAGTGCCCCTCACTGCAAACCGGGTCAACGATTGCCGGAGTTGTCAAGCTTGAAGCCTTGTGATTCATATGCTGATAGGATTACTTGTCTCTTTTGTTATTGTTCGTTCTGACAATTGCGTGCGTGGCTCAACGCACTAACTGTGGCGTGTGCCGCAACGGCGGCACCGGCAACGGCATCCAGTCACAAGTACAATTTCCGTGCCACGCATGGGATGTAAATAATAATCAATATAAATCAGTTAATTACGGTGCAACTAGGGGGTATAAAACTATATGCGTGTGAAAGCTTAAGCCCGTTTATTCAGGAAGGAGTGGCAAGTAAGTTGCCAGTACGGTGCGAGTCGTAGACTATATGTTCACGTCCAAATTGGAGGATATTGATATTGTCTTTGCGTTACGTGATACTTCCAAGGCAGAACGCGCAATTTCATTAGCTTCTTGAGAAAGAGCTAAATCCTTCTCTGCTCTTCTGTCTGCCCGAGAAGCGTCTAAATTATTGATCCATTCCTGCGCCCACGTTTTGCGCCGGTTGGTCAAAACGCCTTGCGAGAGCTTGCGGCGTACTTCTTCTTCGCCTTGCGATGCAAGCGTTTCTATGAACTCTTCAAATTCACTCATAAATTTGAGCTCTACTCGAAATAAAGTGAGAAAAGATCATCTTCGAATGCAACGATCCATGCTTGGCCATTGCCAGCGGGATAGCGTTTGCTCTTGCCATTGCTGAGACGGACAACCGCAGCTTCCCGAAGAATTGGAGCGACACCGACAGACTGATACTCCTCTTTCATTCTTACCTCGAATGCTTCGTGATGAAGTCCTAGCTTTAAGCAAGCCGCGCTGAAGTCTTCTTTCTCTGAGTCTGGGAGCTGATTGAATAGATTCATGGATGCCATGCTTCCTCCGTTGAAATTAGGACATCAATGGTGGCTGTTTAGTCTAAATGTGGTCAGCCCAAATTACTGATCAATAACATCCTTATAAATCGTTTTTTTGTCGCACTCACTCATCATCTTGGCGAATTCAATAGGATCATCAACTAGATTAGCTTGCTTAAGACGACCATAACCATCTGATACACACTGGTTCCATAATGCCTTTCTCGACAAATACTCACTCTTGGATAAATGTGCCAATTTTGCTTCAGCATTATCACGCAGCTCCGCAAATACAGGATCGTCTTGATTTAGGCCGAAGGTTTCCAACTCGTCATGGGTAAGAATCCTAATGTCGTCTGATGGTGTGGATCTCATATTGTCATAAAGAGATGTCGGAATATTCATTTTGCTAAGATATGATGAGACTTCGGCTCCCAATCTGCTTGTTTTGGTTTGAATTTTTTCAAATGTAGCAGCCTCAGTATCCGTTGAAAACGGGCGATGGATGCCGACAGAGCCAGAAATATAACGACTTACAGAGCCAGCCAATAATAGAACACAAGAACTCAAGCATTTTCCGTATTGATTCACGGTCGCTTTTATGCGAGCTTTGCGAAACATGCGCCCTATCTTCATTGCTGCATACATATCGCCACCCTCACTATCAAGTGTCACAGAGTATCCGGCATCATAGGGATTGGGTCTGTACCAACTTGGCTTCGGATTTTTCTTAAAATAGTTTTTATCTAAATATGGCGCAAGCAGCTTCTTAAAAACAAGAACATCTTTACTAGAAATCGGGCCGCGTAGATCAACTAGCATTTCTGGCGATTTCCCGAATAGCCTTCCACCCTCCAATAACGATTTCGGAACGTAGATCGATGAGTTGCCAATTCTTACTTCTTGTTGCTTAAATTCTTCTTCCCTTTGTTGATCTTGATTTTGTTGCTCTTGACTATTAACAGATGGTTCTGATTCAAATGTTTTGGCAGGTGAATTTCCACAAGCTACTTTCCACATCGACTCGATAATAGTGCCAGGCACGACTGGAGTCCATGCACTTACAGTGTTTGAAACGAAAACAATGTTACCATTGCCCATGTTTTCTGAGTGATGCTTAAAAAAATGAAATCTAAATTGATCTTCTTCACAGTCATATTCACTTTGAGTTACACGCGACAAAAATGTATCTGTGCTAAAAGCGATTGTTTGAGGCGTTTTAAAGTCCCACAACTCCCACATTTTCGCCTTGTTACCTTTCTTGAGAATAGTTGCGGAATCAACATAGATGCTCGTTCCATCGTTAGACGTGACAACATGCGACCATTCAACAGCCACCGCCATACTGCTGGCAACCGCTAATAGCACCAACAAAATTAGTCTGCTCATTGCTGCCCCTATTGTTGGCCTATTTCAAATCGTTCTTGCCGATCCGAATAATAAATGAACCATCTTGGGAATCAGTCTCCCTATAGCCGTTTTTTAACCTATTTCGCACGATGATTCGAAGCCTCTTGTCGAGGGTTGGAAGCGCCACGTCGTTCGCATTGAGATACAACTGAGTAGCCGATGAATCGAGTTGTAAGGTAATCTCCCTAGAGGTAGTCTTAGCGCTAGGCTTGGGTTCTGCTAGATTCCAATCGCAGTGAAGAACTATTGTTACGTCAGGTGTGTCGTTCCGCAATTCGATATTGGCGCCTTTCGGGATGTCGTCACACTGCGCGAAAAGTTCAACAATGTGGCTTTGAGCTTCTTTTATATCCATGTTCATTTGGACTACTCCATTTTCGAGGTTCCAAACGCCTCGGATGTTCGCAACGAGGCGCTAGCAGTGCGGCTAACAATTCGCATGCTAAAGCTTTAAAGACAAAATTGTAATACTCAGATGCAAGTATTCCCCCTTTGGAATCACCTGAGTTGGAAAGTGCTGGAGCTTAGCAATCTTTACCTGCTGCTTCACAGAGCGATACATCACGCTGCCATATTGCTTGCCGGAAAGCTGCCGTTGCTGAGTGACTGAAACTGGCACAGACTTGCTATCACCCCTCGATACTCACCGCCACAAAGCCGCCCAGGGAGTTGGCCTTCAGGAAATTTGTTCAAATCACCCGTAGGCCTGTCTTTTTCCATGCTTAAAGTCTGGAAAGGCACTGATTGATTTCATCCGTAACAACCACAAACTTCCCGCCTGAGCGGAGTTAACCCAATCGGTCAATTCGTTAGCACACGAATGAAATTACTGAACTCAGTTACGACTTGGGGCTTCCTTCATCAGTTTCTGGCGGATTGACAGCAATTCTTGACGGCGATTTGCGTCGGCCTCGGGGTAGCTCATTTTGAGTGCCATAAAAGTATCCAGAATAATCCGAGAAATAATCAGCCGAGCGTTCTGCTTGTCGTCGGCGGGAACCACATACCAGGGCGCTATTTTTGTACTCGTTGCGCTCAGGCACTCTTCATAGGCCTGCATGTACTGTTTCCAGAATTTTCTCTCTTCAACATCGGCAGCGCTGAACTTCCAGTTCTTGTCTGAATTATCGATGCGTTCGATGAATCGCTTGCGCTGCTCCTCTTTTGAAAGGTGCAAGAAGAATTTGATGATCCGCGTGCCGTTCCGGTGGAGATGATCCTCCGCGTCCACGATGGAGCGATAGCGCTCCTGCCAGATGGTTTTCTCATTCAGCGCCCCATCCGGAATACGTTGGGCTTGCAGAATTTCCGGATGCACGCGAACGATCAATACTTCCTCGTAATAGGATCGGTTAAAGATGCCGATCTGGCCGCGCTCCGGCAGTGCCTGTGTGGTGCGCCACAAAAAATCATGTTCCAGTTCCTCTGCACTGGGATGTTTGAAGCTGAACACCTTGCAGCCTTGGGGATTGATGCCTGACATCACGTTCTTGATGGCACCGTCCTTCCCCGCCGCATCCATCGCCTGAAAAATCAGCAACACCGCATAACGATTAGAAGCGTAGTGAAGTTGCTGCAACGTGCTTAGCTCACCAACCTGTTCCCCGAGGAGTTGATGATAATGTTCCTTAGACGTATAAAATGGATTCACAAGCGTCGGCCACTTTTTGAGTTTGACCTTTTCGCCTTCCTGTACCTGGAAATCCTTTGAATTGATCTTCATCTTGACCCTTTGCTCAAATTTTCAATTTGGGCATATTGTACTGGGTGACAGCTTGGGAGCAATGCTCGACTGGCTGTTTGTCGCACAATACAGATGGACATTCCTTGTAACACAACGCCCGGAAGCGGAATGTCACGAGCTTCCGGTTTTAGGCATCAAAATAACAAGATTGTCTTGCCGCAGTCGGCCCTTTCCGTTTATTCAATCGTTGCCTCGCCATTCATCAGTACCCGCTAACTACCCGAATCGGTATTGGCGTTACGCAGAAAGATTCTGTGTTTTATGTCAAGGCCACCCGATCAAGTTTGATCGCGCCATGACGGCACAAGCAGAAGGCTTATAGTCTGTTCGGACTACGCTTTGACTACTCAGGCTTATTATTGTTGACACAATTTTTACTTATTATCACAACACCAATTCAAAGTTGTTTAGGGGGCGGGATTATTTTTATATTCAGCCTGTCAACTTGCTGACTAACTAACCAAACGACCCATAGAGAAATTTTTAATCCGAGGGAAATAATGAAATCCACCAATATGAAAAGCCTGATGCTAGCGGCGATGGTTACCGCTACTGTTGCCCTAGCCGATAATGCTTCTGCTCAAGTTGTCATCTCTGAAGTTGATCCGTATGGCAGCAGCTCTTCATCCGGCTATAGTGCTGATTGGTTCGAACTGACGAACACCGGCACTGCCGCTGTGGACATCACTGGCTGGACAATGCTCGACAACCACGCTGCCTCCAATACTGCGACTCCGTATGCTACCGGCGCTACCATCTCTATCGGAAATCTTACCGGAGCCAACAAGACTTTCGGGGCGGCCGCTCTAACCACCGTTACCGGGTCGAGCATCGCGGCGGGCCAATCAGTCATTTTCCTCGAAAGCTCTGCTTCAGCTTCTGCCTCAAGCACGATTATCACGAATTTCGAAAATGCCTGGTTCGGCAGTAAAGTGCCCGCCGGGCTGTCCTTTGGCACTTATAACGATGGTACGAACTACGGTTTGAGCCAAACCGCAGACATGGTAAATATTTTCAACGGCAGCAGCAAAACTTCAACATTGATGGCCAGCGTTGCTATCGGTGCTGATAGTGGTAGCCCCATGGCAACCTTCGACAACGCAGCGGGTTTGAACAATACGACCCTCACCCAGAAAAGTGTCGTTGGTGTTAATGGTGCTTTCCTTTCGACAACTGGACTTGAAATCGGCTCGCCCGGAGTTATCGCCGCTGTCCCTGAGCCAGAAACCTACTCTTTGATGCTCATTGGTTTTGGACTGACAGGTTTCATTGCCGCCCGTCGTAAGAAAAACGCTTAAACCGAGCCTTATATTCTAAATACAAACACAAAGTTATTAAGTTACCTGGGCGGCTAGAATGCTTGTTTTTATTTTTAGCCTGTCAGGTAATTGACTAACTAACCCTTGGAGAAGTCTTTATGCACACCCGTCGAATGTCTAAACTTTACACGGCAATGTCGGCCACCACGGTACTTTTTGGAGCGCTTGCTTTTTCTCAGTCGGCGATGGCTGATCTTACCTCATTTACCGCAGGTGACCTCGTTATCAGCACTGTTTCAGCCGCCAACACTGGCGGAACCAACCTTGATACGGCTGCGTCCATTGTATTGCAGCAGCTTCAACTCGGCGCAAATGATGCTTCTGCCTCATTTGCTGGTTCGTTGACACTGTCTCAGACAAGTAGCGGTAATCAATCGGCGATTTCCGGAGAGTATGGGTCGGCCTCAGAAGGCATCCTGCAACAGTCTACGAACGGCCAGTACCTGACCATGATGGGATACGGGGTGAACGCCGCAACGTTCAACTCCGCGTCATCATCCACCTACGGCACAGCCGCGCTTGGTCAAACCGTGAGCCTTACCGCAGCCAATCAGACAGGGGGCCCTGTCACCACAGTATCTCGTGTAGTGGCATTGATAGGAGCCAATACAAGCGTTGATACCAGCACCGCCTTGACTGGCGTGTTCAACCAGAACAACCCGCGCAGTGTTGCGACGGTCGATGGAACTTCTTTTTACGTCTCTGGCCAGGGGGCGAGCAAAACTGACCCCACACAGGGCGTAGCTTATGCCACCCTTGGTGCAACCACCACAACGACAATCGATAACAGCACGGATACCCGTGTTGTTCAGATCGCAAACACGGGAAGCGGAAATACGCTTTATGTTTCACGCGATGTAAACCCAACTGGAAGCGGGGGCCAAAATTTCACCAATGTCAGTACGCTGACTACCGCCACCAGTAGCTTGCCAACGTCTGCTGCAGGTCTGATAACGACTCACATCACGCCACCAGCCAGTCCCTTGTCGTTGGGTGGCAACAACGGCTCAATCAATCTGACTGCCGGCTTGGACAATGGGGTAAACAACGCTCGAAACGGTAAGTTCGTGTACCTCAGCCCGGAGCAGTTTTTCATGGCCAATTCCACCACCATGTATGTGGCTGATAGCGGTGCTCCAAAGAATGGTAGTGCCAACGCAGCCGCATTGGGTGAGGGAGGGCTGCAGAAATGGTCGTTGATAAACGGTACATGGACTCTGGACTATGATCTTGTCAATGGCTTGAATTTGGTAAATAACGCAACTGCCAACGCGCTTACGCCTACCGCAGCCGGTGTGACGGGTCTGAAGGGGCTGACTGGTCAGGTGGTTAATGGCCAGGTGCAATTGTTTGCTACCAGCTACGGGCTGAATGAGCTTTCGCAAAGTTACTTGTATGGAATCACGGACAACCTGAGTGCTACTTCGATTTCTCAAGTGAACAGCGAACAATTTACCACGCTGTATACGGATACTACCGGTCAGACCATGGTTAATGGTGTTGCGTTTGCTCCTGTTGCCGCCGTTCCAGAACCCGAAACCTATGCTTTGATGCTCATAGGTTTTGGTCTGACAGGTTTTGTTGCTGCGCGTCGCAAGAAAAACGTTTAAGCCAAGCCTTACCCAAAGCCACAAAGGGACGGATGTCCTTTTGTGGCTTTTTAGGTCTTAACGCCTGACAATCTCTGACACATGCTTAACGCCACTAGCATGCCACTAGCTGACTGTCGCTATATAACCCACCATTCGATCTGCTTCTCAACCTCCAGGATATCGGAAGTTCAGACCGCGCATTCTGCCGTGTGTAAAGAATTGCGCGGCAGTGGCATAGGACAAACGCTGAGGAATTATTACTAATTTTACTTAATAGATTTTTGCCATATCACTGATATTTTCAAAACGCCTGCAACGGCACAATATTGCTGCAACAGTGTATCTCCCCTTCCAAGCGCAATACTTGGGCTTCACGGGGCAGGTGACTGCCCCGTTTTTTCTCCCAACGGAGGAACAAGATCAGCTTCAAGTCGCATGAAAACTATAATCCATGAAAGAAAAACGTCATAATAAAGATACCAGTTTTCAAGCTCAAGATTGAGTCCTGACCAAAGGAAGATATGATGAAACAGATTGTTGTCAAAATATTGGCTGGTGTCTTGTTGGTAATTTCATTGCCTGCTTTTGCCAAGCACAGGGGAGAGCATTGGCACGACCATGAAATTCACAGGTTTGCTGAGCATGACGTTGGAATTTGGCAAAGAGGTCATTGGTATCATGGAGCTCATGGAGGACGTCTTGGATGGTGGTGGCTTGCTGCGGGGGTATGGTATTACTACCCCACTCCGGTTTATCCATATCCCGATCCTTACATTCCTCCAATTTTGGTAACACCTCCGCCTGCACAGATATGGTATTTCTGTGATTCTCTAAGAGAATATTATCCATATGTAGCAAATTGCCCAGAGGCATGGCGACTCGTTCCAGCAGTGCCGCATTAGCTTTGGCTAGACTGACTTACACAGATGGCAGACTCGAAATAAAGACGAGAATTCACTGGACTACAACGCAACTCTTGTATGAATTATTCTTAATGGAGCCTTCAATTATGATAATTCCTAAAATATTTTATACAGTTTGGGCACCCCGCGTTTTGGGGATACTGCGGATTGTTATAGGCTTTCTCTACATGCAGCATGGCACGGCAAAATTATTTGGTGTGCCACATATCGCCATGTTCGATAACGTCACATTGTTTTCCCTTTTGGGTTTTGCAGGAGTGCTGGAATTAGTAGGTGGGTTGTTAATATTGGTTGGTTTATTCACCCGACCAACTGCCTTTATTCTATCTGGTGAGATGGCCGTGGCTTACTTCATGGCGCATGCACCGCATGGCTTTCTGCCTATCCTGAACCAAGGGGAGCTTGCAGTCCTGTACTGTTTTGCTTTTCTTTATTTTGCAGTTGCTGGGGCAGGAGCATTCAGTGCTGATGCAGTATGTTGCAAAGCCTGCAACAAGGCACAAACTGGTGAATGATTTATCCAAATTGTCGCATCGTGCCGAGACACATGGTTCCTATTCGGTGATGGCGTTCGGTAAAGGTCGTGGTGCTACATCCTGAACCGTCACCCTGTTTGAGGCCAGTAACATATACATGGCCGGTATCACGAACAGCGTAAACAGCGTGCCAATCGATAGTCCAGTGAATATAACAAGGCCCATGGCGTGGCGACCGGCAGCACCGGCACCGAAGGCAATGACCAGCGGCACCACTCCAAATACCATGGCGGCTGTCGTCATCAATATCGGGCGCAGACGTATTGTCGCTGCCCCTACGATAGCCTCAAGCTTGCTGAGACCGGTGTTGCGTAATTGATTAGCCACTTCGACTATAAGAATGCCGTGTTTGCTGATCAATCCCATGAGCGTCACCAGTCCAACCTCTGTGTAGATATTCATTGAGGAAAAGCCAAGGAAGATAAATATCATGGCGCCGAACAAGGCCAAAGGCACCGAAACCAGAATCACGATGGGATCGCGGAAACTTTCGAACAATGCTGCCAGCGCCAGAAACACAATTATCACGGAGAACAGCATGGTCACCAGAAACCCACCCGACTCCTGCATATATTGCCGCGATTGCCCGGAGTAATCCACGCTATAGCCGCCTGGTGCCACCTGTTTTACGGTGTCACGCATGAATTGCAATACATCGCCTTGCGACGCCCCTGACACGCCAGACAATGTCACCGAATTCAACTGCTGAAACCGTGTGATGGATTCGGGTACCACTTCATATTTCAGGCTGGCTACTGTGCTTACCGGAAACATGTTGCCGCTCGGCGTCTTGATATAATAATCGAGCACTTGCGACGGGTTAAGGCGGTCTGTTTGCAATACTTGCGGAATCACCTTGTACGAGCGGCCATCAATCGAGAAATAATTGACATAGTCGCCACCCAGCGCTGCGCTGAGGGCGTTGCCAACGTCTTGTTGCGTCAAACCCAGCGAGCTGATTTTGTCACGGTCGACCGTAACGGTAGCTTGCGGCTTGTCAATTTTCAGATCGGTATCGATGAAGTAAAACTTGCCCGAGGCTTTCGCTTTTTCCAGTACCTGCTCAGCAACTTCATTGAGATTTACAAAAGACTCGGTAGTGGTAATCACAAACTGAACCGGCAGGCCCGAAGAACCCGGTAAAGGCGGGAATTGAAAAGCAGCGACGCGAGCACCAGCGACTTTATTCCAGCGCTCCTGGAGGTCTTGTTGTATTTGATGGGCACTGCGTGAGCGTTGATCCCAAGGTTTGAACAGGACGCCGCCTATTCCCGAGTTCAATGTTGGAACACCGGTAATTTGAAACATTTGCGTGTATTCAGGCATGCTCTTGCCGATTTTGAAAATCTGGTCGGCATAGGTTTGCATTTGATCAGCCGTTGCCGTGGGTGAGCCCACAACTTGCGATAAGACGATACCCTGATCTTCTTCCGGAGCCAGTTCCGACTTGGACATCTTGAACATTACCAAAAGCAACACAAGCAACGCACCACCCATTACTATCAATACCGGCCAGGTTGTCAGCAGGCTGTGCAGCGTCAGCTGATATTTTTGGCGAATGCTCTCGAAAGTCTTGTCAATCGCGTGCACAAAACGGCCACTGTCCTGTTCCGGTTTGAAGAAACGAGAACACATCATGGGGGAAAGCGTAAGCGCCACGATGCCGGAGACCGTCACCGCCCCTGCAAGGGTAAAAGCAAATTCCGTGAACAGCGCACCAGTCAGCCCACCCTGAAAACCGATGGGTACATATACCGCGATCAGCACGATGGTCATCGCCAGAATTGGTCTGCCGAGTTCCCTTGCCGCGATTAGTGCCGCGTCCAGTGGAGACGCACCTTCTTTCATGTGGCGGTCGACATTCTCGACCACAATGATCGCATCATCAACCACCAGGCCAATGGCGAGCACCAGCGCCAATAAAGTAAGAAGATTGATGGAATAGCCGAGCACTAGCATGATGAAAAAAGTGCCGATGAGCGAAAGCGGCATCGCGATCACTGGCACCAGAACCGCGCGGAAGCTGCCAAGGAAGAGGAAGATCACAACGGTGACGATCAACAGCGCTTCGACCAGGGTTTTGACCACCTCATTAATGGAGGTGTTGATAAAGTCAGTAGAGTCATAAACGATCTGACCGGTAAGGCCTGCAGGCAATTGGCTGCGGATGCCGGGGAACACGTCGCGTACGCGTTTCGCAACATCGAGAATGTTTGCCTCGGGCGCGACCTTGATGCCGATAAATACCGAGCGTACGCCGCTGAATGCGACGTTGAAGTCATAGTTTTCCGAACCCAGCGTGACTGTTGCCACGTCCTCCAGATGCACAATGGCGTCGCCATTTTGTTTGACGGCCAGCTTCTTGAATTCATCCACCGTATGCAGGTCAGTACCCGCCGTTAAGGGAATGGTAACCATTTGACCTTTGCTGGAACCCAGCGCCGCGAGAAAGTTATTGCTATTGAGTGCAGCGCTGACATCGGCAGCGGTAATGCCGTGGGCAGCCATCTTGTTGGAATCCAGCCATGCGCGTAGCGCGAACTGACGTGCGCCAAGAATCTCGGCGGTCTGTACGCCCTCAACCGAATCAAGCTTGGGCTTGACCACGCGCAATAGATAGTCGGTAACGTTGTTAGTCGGTAAAGTGTCGCTGTAGAAACCCATGTACATGGCATCCGTCGTTTGACCGGTCTGCACGGTTAATACGGGTGTCTGTGCCTGAGCAGGTAATTGGTTCTTGACTGAATTGACTTGAGTATTGATTTCCGTCAGTGCGCGGTTGGCATCATAATTCAACCGCAGAGTGGCGGTAATGGTTGAAACCCCGCTGCTGCTTGAAGAAGACAAATAGTCGATGCCCTGCGCTTGGGCGATGGCAGATTCAAGAGGTTGAGTAATAAATCCGGCTACCGTCTGGGCGTCGGCGCCATAATAGGTTGTCGATATGGTCACCACCGCATTCTGCGTGCGCGGATACTGGTTGATCGGCAGATTGAACAGCGAGCGCAACCCAAGCACGACAATGAGCAAACTCACTGTCGTAGCCAGAACCGGTCGGCGAATAAAAAAGTCGGTGAAGTTCATGGCAATGCCTTAGTGTTCTTGCGGTGTAGGGTTAGGGCTATTGGCCGGTTGTACCGAATTGTCGACAACGATAGGGGTTCCGTTCTTGAGCTTGATCTGACCGCTGGTAACCACCATTTGACCTTCATGCAGGCCACTCGTGATAGCCACCTGATCGCCACGAGTTTCGCCTGTCGTTACGAAAGCTTGTTGTACCTCCAAGCCGGCTTCATGCTGCGGGGCGGCGGCCTCGCCTCCTTTAGCCGTCGCAGGTTTTACAAGAAACACGGTTGAACCGTAGGGATTGTAAGTGATTGCAGTTTGCGGCAGAGTCAGATAATGCTTTTTCTCGCCGACATCGACCAAGGTGTTGGCAAACATTCCTGGCAACAACTGATTTTTGGGATTGGCAATGGTCGCTTGAACCTGCACATTGCGCGTGGTCGTATCCACCTTCGGACTGATCGCGGTAATTTTACCGTGAAATATCTTATCCTCGTACGAATCGCTGCGGGCATTGACCACCTGACCAATGGACAGAGCGCCAACTTGCCGCTGGGGTAAAAAGAAATCTACAAAAATCGGATCAATCGCCTGCAATGTCACGATCTTGTCGCCGGGGTTTAGATACTGCCCAGGGTTGGTGGTGGTAATGCCAAGTCGGCCTGCAAAGGGAGCGCGTATAGTTTTTTTTGCGACCAGTGCTTGTTGCTGCGCTACCAGTGCATTCTTGCTTTTCAGGTCTGCCGCATCGCTGTCGACCTGAGCTTGGCTGACACCCTGCGCGATCAATTGCGCCTGATCGCGCTTCAAGGTAATTGCGGCGAGATCAGCGGCGGCCTGTAATGAGTTCAGTTGCGCAATATCCGAGTCAGCATTAAGTTGCACCAGCACATCGTCGGCCTTTATATCCTGCCCGGATTTGAAATTGATCTTGCGTACCTGTCCGGCAACTTCACTGCTTATATCCACTCCATGCACCGCCGTCAGCGTTCCCACCGATGTAAGCTGCGGCTGCCATTCCAGAGCCGAGACTACCGCCGTGGTCACCGTTTGCGGCTGTGGTTTTGGGGAGTTGGCGATTATTTGTTGGATATGC
This sequence comes from uncultured Gallionellaceae bacterium, assembly GCA_964480365.1. Classification (GTDB taxonomy): domain Bacteria; phylum Pseudomonadota; class Gammaproteobacteria; order Burkholderiales; family Gallionellaceae; genus CAIQPV01. Next base: position 2,074 of record CAYZPM010000011.1, on the reverse strand, counting down.
AAATAAAAGCCGAAAGCCAGAGCCGCAATTAACACCACCACGCAACCCAGCATGATTAACATTCGTTTGGTCATAGTTATCTCGTTGAATAATCAGTTTACAATTTCATGAGTACATTTCGATGTACACGCCATGAGTAGTCCAACCCTCAGCGTTTTCTAAGCAGCCTAACTCTTGCCCGGCAGTCCTTTTGTAGTTGTATCATCATCTTTGGGGCGATTCCACCATCCTCCACCCAGAGCCACGAACAAGGCAGCAGTATCGGTAAGCCGCGCTGACTGTGCCACCACAAGATTGATACGCGCCTGCTGATAACTTCGCTCTGCATCGAGCAGGGTCAGATAATTGACGCCGCCTAACTGATATTGACGCTTGCTTATCTCCAAAGACTCTCGCGCCAGCGACTCGGCATTAGCCTGAGCTTTGAGTGTGGTGGCATCAGAGTCAATCGCACGCAGGTTGTCCGCAACATTCTGAAACGCCGTCAAGACCGTCCAGCGATATTGGGCCTCGGCCTGATCATAGGCGGCCTCGGCGGCACGACGTTTTGCGCTAAGCGCACCGGCATCAAAGATCGACTGTGTCAGTCCGGCACCCAGATTCCACAAGGTACTGCTTGCACCGAGACTACCGAGCTGTATGCGTTCGACACTAAAGCTGCCGGTCAGATTGATTTGTGGATACTGGTTGGCGGTAGCCACTCCCAATTGGGCGCTGGCCGCATGCAACAGCGCCTCGCTAGCGCGTATATCTGGCCGCTGTCGTACCAGTGCAGAGGGCAGTGAAACAGGCAGATCCTGCGGTAATTGCAGGGAATCGAGCTGAAATTCTGGCAGACCGGATTCGCTGGGGAGTTTGCCAACATAAACCGCCAATTGATGACGCGTTTGTGCCAGTGATTTTTCCAGTGGTGCAAGCAGTGCCTGCGTTTGTGCCACCAGGGTGCTCTGCGCTAGTTTCACTGAGCGGGTGACAGCGCCGAGGACAAGCTGTTTTTCAATTACGTCTAACTGCTTCTGTTGCGCATCCAGCACATTCTGAGTTGCTTGCAATTGCGCTCGTAATGAGGCTTCCTTGATGGCAGTTGTCACCACATTGGAGACCAACATCTGGTAGGCAGCTTCAAGTTCAAACTGCTGGTAGTCAACCGCAGCCATCAAGCTTTCAAGCTGACGATGTGAAGCGCCGAACACATCCAGCGTGTAGGAAACATTGACAGTCGCATTATAGAGGTTGAAATCGCTGGGTGTAACACTAAAGAGTTCTGCTCGCTCCCGAGTGGCCCCGAGCTGGCCGTTGACGTTCGGGTATTGCAGCAAGCCGGACTCAGCATTGAAATTCTCCCTGGCTTGACGCAAGGATGCCTGTGCCGAGGCAAATGTAGGGTTCTGTTGCAGTGCGTTGCGTATCAGTTGGTTCAGCGCCTCGGAGTGAAAAAGAAACCACCACTGCGCGGGCAGTTCCTGTCCGTAAACAATATGCTGGGCAATGCCCGTCGTGCCTGCATCCGTGCCTGCCGCTTCTTCCGTGGTTGTGGGCAGTTGCGTAGAGCCATATACGTTGCCGGTAGCCTGCGGTGGCAATGGAGATTTGAAGTCCGGGCCGACAGCGCAGCCGCCCAATGCCAGGCTGATCGCCAAACTTAAGCTAAGACGGCGCAGCAAAAGGCACGAGCGCTTTTGATATATCCCTTTCGCTATACTCGTAGACATGCCAAATACACCATCGCCAAGATAATAAAACATCAAAAGTTTCCTCTATCGTAATTGCCACCCTCACCCTGGAGTACATGCGATTTTTTATTTCACCCCTTTTGGCGATGAAATACGGTGGTGAGTGCTCATTATGGAGAACGTTTGCAAAGGCTATTATGGCCGATTGGCGCCCGTTCATTGTTGCTGAATCCAGTGTCCGCTACGACCTGAATCATTTTATGCCGAGTTCACCAAAGGGTGTTAGGCGACACCAAGGTGATATTAAGCTTTCCCGATGACCACTTAACTTTCCGAGTGATAAAATCGGATCAAATTCCGCCCGTCTTTCTTGGCCTGATACATCGCCATATCGGCGCGTT
>CAYZPM010000010.1:0-83577 GCA_964480365.1 uncultured Gallionellaceae bacterium | reverse complement strand
CGTCGAACTCTTCCTTTTGCGTTACCTGCCTGAACAAATCCAGCAATGCTTTCATGTGTAGCTCCTTTAAGCCTTATGCCCGACGAACAATGTTTAGTGGCGTTCCAGATCGATATCAATACCCAAGGAGCGTATTTCCTTGGTCAGCACATTGAACGACTCCGGCATACCGGCATCAATCTTGTGGTCGCCCTTGACGATGCTCTCGTAAACCTTGGTACGCCCATTGACGTCATCTGATTTGACCGTCAGCATTTCCTGCAAGGTGTAAGCCGCGCCGTACGCTTCCAGCGCCCACACTTCCATTTCACCGAAACGCTGTCCGCCGAACTGTGCCTTACCGCCCAGAGGCTGTTGAGTCACCAGACTGTATGGCCCGGTCGAACGTGCATGCATCTTGTCGTCCACCAAGTGGTGCAACTTCAACACGTGCATGTAACCCACCGTAACCTGACGGTCGAATGCGGCACCGGTGCGTCCATCATGCAGGGTAATCTGCCCGGAACGCGGCAAGTCTGCCAGTTCCAGCATATGCTTGATTTCTTCTTCATCCGCACCATCGAACACCGGTGTGGCGAATGGCACGCCACTCTTCAGGTTGCGGCAAAGCTCGATCACTTCGTCGTCACTGAATGCAGCGATATCCACAGTCTGCCCGCTGGTGTTGTATATCTTGCCCAGGAACTTGCGTACATCAGCGATCTTGGCTTCTGATTCCAGCATCATCCCAATTTTCTTGCCCAAGCCCTTCGCCGCCCAGCCCAGATGCACTTCCAGCACCTGGCCGATATTCATACGCGAAGGCACACCCAGCGGATTCAGCACGACATCCACCGGCGTACCGTCCGCCATGTAAGGCATGTCTTCCACCGGAACAATGCGCGACACCACACCCTTGTTACCGTGGCGACCGGCCATCTTGTCACCAGCTTGCAGACGACGCTTCACCGCTACATACACCTTGACCATCTTCTGCACGCCAGCTTGCAGCTCATCGCCCTGCGTCAACTTGCGCTTCTTCAGTTCAAATGCCGCATCGAATTCCAGGCGCTTCAGACCCAAGCTTTCCTTCACCTGCTCCAGTTGTGCTGCCGCTTCCTCATCGCTGAGGCGGATGTCGAACCACTGGTGATGTTCCAGGCTGGATAAATAAGCCTTGTCCAGCTTAGCACCCTTGGCTAGCTTCTTCGGCCCGCCGTTGACCACCTTGCCATGCAGCAACTTCTCCAGACGGGTATACACGTCCGCTTCGACGATGCGCATCTGGTCAGCCAAATCTTTCTTGTAGCGGTTCAGTTCATCATCAATGATCTGCTGTGCGCGCTTGTCGCGTTGCAGTCCTTCGCGGGTGAACACCTGCACGTCGATCACCGTCCCGGAAATACCGGCTTGCACGCGCAGGCTGGTGTCCTTCACATCGGACGCCTTCTCACCGAAAATGGCGCGCAGCAGTTTTTCTTCCGGAGTCAACTGCGTTTCGCCCTTCGGCGTAACCTTGCCGACCAACACATCGCCTACGCTGACTTCCGCGCCGATGTGCACGATGCCGCATTCATCCAGGCGCGCCATTTGTCCCTCAGACAGATTGGGAATGTCACGAGTAATTTCTTCCGAACCCAACTTGGTATCGCGTGCCACCACTGTCAATTCTTCAATATGGATGGAAGTGAATCGATCCTCGGCCACCACGCGCTCGGAAATCAGGATCGAGTCCTCGTAGTTGTAGCCGTTCCACGGCATGAACGCCACCAGCATGTTCTGCCCCAGCGCCAGCTCGCCCATGTCGGTAGACGCACCGTCGGCAATCACATCGCCGCGCGCAATCACGTCGCCCATTCTGACCAACGGACGCTGGTTGATGTTGGTGTTCTGGTTGGAGCGGGTGTACTTGGTCAGATTGTAAATGTCCACGCCGACTTCGCCATGCGTAGTTTCATCATCGTTGACTCGCACCACAATACGGCCTGCATCCACGTAATCCACGCGCCCGCCGCGCCATGCCTGCACGGTCGTACCGGAGTCAACCGCCACGGTGCGCTCGATGCCGGTACCGACCAGCGCCTTTTCTGCGCGCAAACAAGGCACAGCCTGACGTTGCATATTGGCGCCCATCAAGGCGCGGTTCGCGTCATCGTGTTCCAGAAATGGAATCAGAGAAGCCGCTACCGACACTACCTGAGCTGGCGCCACGTCCATGTACTCGATCTTTTCCGGCGCGGCCAATACGAATTCATTATGCTGGCGTGACGACACGATATCATTAGTAAAATGACCTTTTTTATCCAGTTCGGCGTTGGCCTGCGCGATGGTGAACTTGCCTTCCTCAATCGCTGACAGGTAATCCACATCATCGGTCGCCTTGCCCTTGATCACCCTGCGGTATGGCGTTTCGATAAAACCGTAATTATTGGTACGTGCATACAGCGCCAAGGAGTTAATCAGGCCGATGTTCGGGCCTTCCGGCGTTTCGATCGGGCACACGCGACCATAATGCGTCGGATGTACGTCGCGCACCTCGAAACCTGCACGTTCGCGCGTCAAACCGCCTGGACCCAGAGCAGAAATACGACGCTTGTGCGTTACTTCCGACAAGGGGTTGGTTTGATCCATAAACTGCGACAATTGGCTGGAGCCGAAAAATTCCTTCACCGCAGCAGAAATCGGCTTGGCATTGATCAGGTCATGCGGCATCAGGTTATCCGTTTCAGCTTGGCCCAAACGCTCCTTCACCGCACGCTCGACGCGTGCCAGACCGGCACGGAACTGGTTCTCCGCCAGCTCACCCACCGCGCGCACGCGGCGGTTACCCAAGTGATCGATGTCGTCAATCTCGCCGCGACCATTGCGCAACTCGACCAGAATCTTGATTACCGCCACGATGTCATCGTTGGACAGGATACCGGAACCGGTCAGTTCTTCGCGCCCGACACGGCGGTTGAATTTCATGCGCCCCACAGCCGACAAGTCATAACGCTCTTCCGAGAAGAACAGGCCGTTGAACAGGTTTTCCACTGCATCTTCCGTAGGGGGCTCGCCGGGACGCATCATGCGATAGATGGCGACACGCGCCGTCCACTGATCGGTCGTCTCGTCGGCACGCAGGGTCTGCGAAATGAAAGCGCCCTGATCCAGATCGTTGGTATACAAAGTATGAATCTTGGCGACCCCCGCAGCTTGCAGCTTGCCGAGCAGGGTTTCGGTGATCTCGTCGTTGGCATTGACGATAATTTCGCCGCTGTCCTTGTCCACCACGCTATGCGACAGCACGCGGCCTAGCAGGAAGTCGTCACCCACCGCCAGCTTGTCGATACCGGCTTCCTGAATCTCGCGTACATGGCGCACGGTAATGCGCTTGCCTGCAGCCACAATTACCTTGCCGCCTTTGCCCGCAATGTCGAAACGCGCGATTTCGCCGCGCAAACGCTCCGGCACCACCTCGAACTGAATGCCCTTTTTGCCAAACAAGAAAGTATCAACCTCGAAGAACGCGGCCAATATCTGCTCTGGCGTATAACCCAGCGACTTCAGCAAAATCGTAACCGGCATTTTGCGGCGACGATCTATGCGGAAATAGACATAATCCTTAGCGTCGAATTCAAAATCCAACCAGGAACCACGGTAAGGAATGATGCGCGCGGAGAACAGCAGCTTACCCGAGCTATGGGTCTTGCCACGGTCATGCTCAAAGAATACGCCAGGCGAACGGTGCAATTGCGACACGATCACGCGCTCAGTGCCGTTAATAACGAACGAACCGGTGTGCGTCATCAGCGGAATTTCGCCCATGTACACTTCCTGCTCTTTCACTTCCTTCACCGTCGGCTTGGACGCTTCCTTGTCCAGCAAGGTCAGGCGCACGCGGGCGCGTAGCGGCGAGGCATAAGTCAGTCCGCGCTGCTGGCATTCCTTCACGTCGAACGGCGGCATACCGAGCGCGTAGCTAACGAAATCCAGACGCGCATATTTGTTATGGCTTTCGATCGGAAAGATCGAGTTGAACGCAGCCTGCAAACCGTCGTTAATACGCTGCTCAGGCTGCACATTAGCCTGCAGGAAAGCGCTATAGGACTCCAGTTGGGTGGACAGCAAAAAAGGCACCGGCAAAGCGCCAATCCGCTTTGCGAAACTCTTACGGATACGTTTTTTTTCAGTAAACGAATAGTTCATGATATCTCCACGACCAAGGAAAAAAGACAAGGGACAAGAGGCCTGATCAACGCCCCTTGACCGTTAACTTCTTAAAGCGGAAAAGGCTGACGGAACTCGCCAGCCTTTTTCCACGAGCAACAGTTACTTGATTTCAGCGGTTGCGCCTGCTTCGATCAATTGTTTCAGGATGCCGTCAGCATCAGCCTTGTTAACGCCTTCCTTGACTGGCTTCGGAGCACCATCCACCAGATCCTTGGCTTCCTTCAGGCCCAGGCCGGTAATCGCGCGCACCACTTTGATCACGTTCACCTTGGCGTCGCCAGCGGCATTCAGGATCACGGTGAATTCAGTCTGCTCAGCGGCAGCAGGAGCGGCAGCACCACCGCCTGCCGCAGGTGCAGCCATCGAAGCGGCGGAAACGCCAAACTTCACTTCAATTGCCTTTACCAATTCATTCAGTTCCAGTACGGACATGCCGTCCAATGCTGCCAAAAATACGTCTTTATCGAATGCCATTTTATAGTTCCTAACTTTAAAGATTAATTGTGGATGGTTAAGCCGCTGCTTTTTGTTCTGCCACAGCGCTCAGTACGCGTGCAAAACCAGAGAGCGGCGATTGCAGCAAGCCGCACAGTTGCGCCAGCAGCACTTCCTTGGAAGGCACGGTAGCCAAGGCATTAACGCCCGCAGCATCCAGCGCCTTGCCGTTGTAAGCACCCGCTTTGATCACCAGCTTGTCGTTCGTCTTGGCAAATTCATACACCACTTTCGCAGCCGCGACGGCATCGGCACTGATGCTATACACCAGCGGGCCGACCATTTTTTCCGCCAAAGCTTCGAATGGAGTACCCTGCACAGCACGGCGTGCCAGCGTATTTTTCAACACATGAAAATAAACACCGGACTTGCGTGCATTCGCACGCAACTTGGTAATGTCTGCCACTGCTATGCCACGGTACTCTGCCAAAACGATAGTTTGAGCTTGCGCCACTTGTGCGCTGACTTCAGTAACCACCGCCTGTTTTTGTTGCAGATTAAGACCCAAAGTCTTCCTCCCTCTTCAACCGGAATACAAAAGCCAGGCTTCGGTATTCCATTGTTAACAACCGCGTCCTTAAGTCAGGAAGAAAAATCCATTCTCCTGCTTGCGGGCACACCATCTACGTGGGCTAACGGGACAACCCCGTCAATTAAACCATCGGCCTAGTGCACCTCCGGTACCTACGGTCTTTGATAATCTGCCTGTCATGCCAGCAGTCCAAAGCCTTCGAGCGGCATGGCGCACCTACTCACCATGCCGCAAATTCAATTCAACGGGCTATGCCCGTTTCCCCCTCTCCTGCTCTCCCCCGGAGGGAGAGAGTGATGAGGTGTCGCTTCGCGACGTTCACGTTTATGCAGCCAAACTAGCTTGTTCAACGCGGATACCGACACCCATAGTGCTGGAGACGGACACCTTTTTCAGGTACACGCCCTTCGCTGCAGCAGGCCTGGCTTTATTCAGCGCATCAATCAGTGCCAGCATATTTTCGCGCAATGCTTCCGGCGTGAACGAAGCACGCCCGATCGTGCATTGCACGATGCCGTTCTTGTCGGTACGGTACTGCACCTGACCGGCCTTGGCATTTCTCACCGCACCCGCCACATCGGCGGAAACCGTGCCGACCTTTGGGTTAGGCATCAGGCCGCGCGGGCCGAGAATCTGGCCCAGCTGACCGACGATACGCATTGCATCCGGGGAGGCGATCACCACATCGAAATCCATCTTGCCAGCCTTGATGCTTTCGGCCAGGTCGTCGAAACCAACAATGTCCGCACCAGCAGCCTTGGCTTCTTCAGCTTTGGCGCCTTGGGCAAATACGGCCACGCGCACAGTTTTGCCGGTGCCTTTGGGCAGCACGACGGAACCGCGCACCAATTGGTCGGACTTCTTGGCGTCGATGCCAAGGTTCACAGCCACGTCGATCGATTCATCGAATTTTGCCTTGGCGGTTTCTTTCACCAGGCTCAATGCATCGGCCAACGGATACAGTTTGTTGCGGTCTACCTTGGTAGCCAGCGTCTTATAACGTTTAGAAACGTGTGCCATGTTATACGCCCTCCACGGTAATGCCCATGCTGCGCGCGCTACCAGCAATGGTGCGCACTGCGGCATCCATATCGGCTGCGGTCAGATCCGGCATCTTGGTTGTAGCGATGGCTTCCGCCTGCTTGCGGGTCAGCTTGCCCACCTTGTCGGTATGGGGCGTCTTGCTGCCCTTCTGCACACCGGCGGCCTTCTTGATCAGAATGGTCGCGGGCGGTGTCTTCATGATGAAGGTGAAGCTCTTGTCCGCGAAAGCGGTGATGACAACCGGGATCGGCAGACCTGGCTCCACGCCTTGGGTCTGGGCGTTAAACGCCTTGCAGAACTCCATGATATTCAAACCGCGTTGGCCCAATGCTGGACCGATTGGCGGACTGGGATTTGCCTTACCAGCGGGCACTTGCAGCTTGATATAGCCGACTATTTTCTTTGCCACGTTACTGCTCCTTTTTCAGTGGGTTAAACGCATACCGCTGTTACTCCGATACGCTCCCCGGTTTTAAAACTAACGTGAAAGATGAAATGTGCAAAGGTGGAAAAATGATGCACTATCCACAATCTCTACATTCCACTTTTCACGCCTTCTCTACTTGCCCAAAATCCAGTTCCACTGGTGTCGCGCGACCAAAAATGGTCACCGCAACCCGCAGTTTATTCTTGTCGTAATTAACATCATCCACCGTACCGTGAAAGTCGGTGAATGGACCTTCCTTAACGCGCACCGCCTCGCCCACTTCGAACAACACCTTAGGACGCGGCTTCTCGACACCCGCCTGCATCTGCTGCATGATGGTCTGCACTTCCTTTTCGCTGATCGGCGTAGGCTTCATCGCCGACCCACCTAAAAAGCCGGTGACCTTGGGTGTGCTTTTGATTAAATGCCAGCTCTCATCGGTCATCTCCATCTCGACCAACACATAGCCAGGAAAGAATTTGCGCTCGCTAATGCTCTTCTGACCAGCCTTCAACTCAACCACCTCTTCGACCGGCACTAAAATCTGGCCGAACAGGTCTTGCATGCCGGTACGCGCAATGCGCTCCACCAGCGCACGCTGCACGCTTTTCTCGAACTGCGAGTACGTATGAACAACATACCAACGCTTGGCCATCACTCACTCCGTCCCATCAGTTTATTGACTACCACCATCAGGCTGGCATCCACCGCCCACAAGAACAACGCCATAATCACCGCAAAAGCGATCACAATACCAGTCGTCTGTATGGTTTCCTTACGCGTCGGCCATACCACGCGCTTTGCTTCGGCCACAGACTCCGTGCCGAATATGAACAGCCGCTTGCCGGGATCAGTCGTCCATATGATCCCCGCAGCCAGCAACAAGCCCAGCAACACCACCGCTAGTTTAATCACAGCAGCGCTCTCGTGCAGCGCGTAGAACCCTGCTATTCCCGCCGCAACCAGCAGGAAAGCCACGCCTAATTTAATCTTGTCCACCATGCGCATTCTGTCCGTTTACTTGTAACTGGCAGGCCAGGAGGGTTTCGAACCCCCAACCCTCGGTTTTGGAGACCGATACTCTACCAATTGAGCTACTGGCCTAAAAGCTAAAGTTGTTAGTCGGAAGACGTAAGTTATTAGTTGGCGTTGATGCTTCGCGGTTTAACTTACGTCTTAAGTCTTACGTCTAACAACTGATTCTTACTCGATGATCTTCGCAACCACACCCGCGCCGACAGTACGACCGCCTTCGCGGATCGCGAATCGCAGACCTTCTTCCATCGCAATCGGGGCAATCAGCGCAACCGTTACCGAGACGTTGTCGCCCGGCATCACCATTTCGGTGCCAGCTGGCAACTCAACCGCACCGGTTACGTCGGTGGTGCGGAAGTAGAACTGCGGACGGTAGCCCTGGAAGAACGGGGTGTGACGACCGCCTTCGTCCTTGCTCAGAACGTAGATCTCGGCGGTGAACTTGGTGTGCGGCTTGATCGAACCCGGCTTGCACAGCACTTGACCGCGCTCGACTTCTTCGCGCTTGGTACCGCGCAACAGTACGCCGACGTTGTCGCCTGCCTGACCTTGATCCAGCAGCTTGCGGAACATTTCAACGCCGGTGCAGGTGGTCTTGAGCGTAGGTTTGATGCCAACGATTTCGAGTTCTTCACCAACCTTGACGATGCCGCGTTCGATACGGCCCGTAACCACGGTGCCGCGACCGGAGATGGAGAATACGTCTTCCACCGGCATCAGGAAGGCGCCGTCCAGTGCGCGCTCAGGCTGAGGGATGTAGGTGTCCAGCGCTTCTGCCAAGCGGAAGATGGAGGGTTCGCCAATTTCGGATTGGTCGCCTTGCAATGCCTTGAGGGCGCTACCGATAACAATCGGGGTGTCGTCGCCGGGGAAATCGTATTTGGTGAGCAGTTCGCGCACTTCCATTTCGACCAGTTCCAGCAGCTCGGCGTCATCCACCATGTCGGCTTTGTTCATGTACACGATGATGTAGGGTACGCCTACTTGGCGCGCCAGCAGGATGTGCTCGCGGGTCTGCGGCATCGGGCCGTCAGCGGCGGACACAACCAGAATCGCGCCGTCCATCTGGGCCGCACCGGTAATCATGTTCTTGATATAGTCGGCGTGTCCGGGGCAGTCAACGTGAGCGTAATGGCGGTTGGCCGTTTCGTATTCGACGTGGGCGGTGTTGATGGTGATGCCGCGAGCCTTTTCTTCCGGCGCTGCGTCAATCTGGTCGTAGGCCTTGGCTTCGCCGCCAAATTTCTTCGACAGCACGGTCGTGATCGCCGCCGTCAAGGTCGTCTTGCCATGGTCCACGTGACCGATGGTGCCCACGTTCACGTGGGGCTTCGTACGTTCAAATTTACTCTTTGCCATGATTTTTCCTCATCAACACCGAATTAACGAAAATAACCTCAACCAAATCACAAAACCAAATCCTTGGTGCCCAAGGCGGGAATCGGACCCGCGACCTCTCCCTTACCAAGGGAGTGCTCTGCCACTGAGCCACTTGGGCCAACTCAAACTGGAGCGGGTGAAGGGGATCGAACCCTCGTCGTAAGTTTGGAAAACTTCTGCTCTACCATTGAGCTACACCCGCACGGCCTTGTCGCTTAAATGACAGCAACCAAGCACACAATCACCGCACCGATTCGCGCAAGCGAACCAGTCAAACCATAAAAACAATGCCCAACAAATTCTTTTGGTGGAGGGGGAAGGGTTCGAACCTTCGTACTCATAAGAGGGCAGATTTACAGTCTGCTGCCTTTAACCGCTCGGCCACCCCTCCAAACTGAACCCGCGATTATCCATGTTCTCCCCTACCCTGTCAAAGGGTAAATGATTATTGGGAGCAAGAAGTGCGCCATTGGGGGATTTTTAGCGGGGTGTACAAAACAACTTCGCCGGGGTCTGCCCGGCAGTTGGTTACCTTATCTTGTCTTGCCAAGATTAAGGCAATCGAAAGAAGGAGTCTTTCACTCAAGCGTGTTCTCGCCAGCACCATCACTGAAGTAATAGAACGCGAACGCGGATAAAGGGTGAACCGGCTCTTCAACTCGCTTTGCTTTGCATTGTTTTTATGAGTAATTGGGGTCGGGCTCGAATAAATCAAAAAGGAGACTAACCTTTTCTGTACAGCGCCGATTGCGCGTGCGCCTGCAAGCCTTCGCCGAATGCTAGTTCCGCGGCAATCGCGCCCAGTTTTTGCGCGCCTTGCGCGGAAACCTGGATCAGGCTGCTGCGCTTTTGGAAGTCGTACACGCCCAAGGGAGAAGAGAAACGCGCGGTACCGGAGGTGGGCAGGACGTGATTCGGTCCGGCGCAATAATCACCGAGCGATTCGGAGGTGTAGCGGCCCATGAAAATCGCCCCGGCGTGTTTCAGCTTGGGCAGCCAGTCTTGCGGATGCTCGACCGACAATTCCAGATGTTCAGGCGCGATACGATTGCTGATGGCGCAAGCCTGATCCAGATCGGCGACATGGATCAATGCGCCGCGATTTTCCAGCGCGGTCTTGATGATCTCGCGGCGCGGCATCTGTTCCAGCAAACGGTCGGCGCTTTGCGCCACCGCCTCGATAAACTTTGCATCCGGCGACAGCAGGATAGCTTGCGCGAGTTCGTCGTGTTCGGCCTGCGAGAACAAGTCCATCGCAATCCAGTCGGGGTTGGTTTGCCCGTCGCAGATCACCAGAATTTCCGACGGCCCGGCGATCATGTCGATGCCGACCACGCCAAACACGCGGCGCTTGGCCGATGCGACGTAGGCATTGCCTGGGCCGACAATCTTGTCTACTTTCGGGATGGTCGCCGTTCCGTAGGCCAAGGCCGCCACGGCCTGCGCGCCACCAACGGTGAACACGCGATCCACGCCGGAGAGATGCGCCGCCGCCAGCACCAATTGATTTTTCACGCCGTCCGGTGTTGGCACCACCATGATGAGTTCGCCCACCCCCGCCACTTTCGCGGGCAACGCATTCATCAGCACCGACGATGGGTAAGCCGCCTTACCGCCCGGCACATACAGGCCGACGCGATCCAAGGGGGTCACCTGCTGACCGAGCAGCGTGCCATCGGCCTCAGTGTAGCTCCACGAACTCTGCAATTGCTTCTGGTGATAAGCGGTGACGCGCTGCGCGGCTTGTTCCAATGCGGTGCGCTGCGCGGCAGGCAAGCCTTCAAATGCGGTGCGCAGTTCGGTTTGCGGCAGTTCCAGCGCCGCTGCGCTGTTCGCATTGAGACGGTCAAATCGCTGCGTGTATTCGAGCAAGGCCGCATCGCCACGCCGTTTTACATCGGCGAGGATGGAAGCGACGGTCGCCTCTAACTTTTCGTCGGCAGTCTCTTCGAACGCCAGCAACTGGTTCAGTTGCGCATCGAAACCGGGTTGTTTGGTCGAGAGTCGCTTGATATTCATTAGGGCAAAATTCCTTGTTTAAAATCTAAACAAACGAGCATCTTGTAGGGCCGACTACGCCCGCCGTATTAATTTCGATGTCGGGCATAGCCCGACCTACGATTGCGATTTAATTTTTAACCGCGCCTGCAAACGCATCCAGCATCGGCTGGATCGTATCGCGCTTCAATTTCAGCGCGGCCTGATTTACCACCAGACGCGAGGAAATCTGCGCGACCTCTTCCACCGCCTTGAGGTTGTTCGCCTTCAGCGTATTACCGCTGCTAACCAGATCGACAATCGCGTCGGACAGCCCGACCAGCGGCGCCAACTCCATCGAGCCATACAACTTGATCAAATCCACATGCACGCCCTTGGCGGCAAAATGCTCGCGCGCGGTCTGCACATACTTGGTCGCCACGCGCAGGCGCGCGCCCTGACGCACGGCGGAGTCGTAATCGAAATCGTCGCGCACCGCCACCATCATGCGGCAACGCGCAATATTCAAATCCAGCGGCTGATACAGGCCGGTACCGCCATGCTCGTTGAGCACGTCCTTGCCCGCCACGCCGAGATCGGCCGCCCCGTATTGCACATAAGTCGGCACATCGGAAGCGCGCACGATGATGAGCCGCACATCAGCACGGTTGGTCGACAGGATAAGCTTGCGCGAAGACTCCGGATCTTCCAGCGGCTTGATACCCGCCGCTTCCAGCAGCGGCAGTGTTTCCTCGAAGATGCGGCCCTTGGATAAGGCGATGGTGATCATTGCTTGAATTCCATTATTTAATCCGACGAATATTAGCACCTAGCTGCGAAAGTTTGGCCTCGATATGCTCATAGCCGCGATCCAGATGGTAGATGCGGTCAATCACGGTCTCGCCTTGCGCTACCAGCCCGGCGATTACCAGGCAGGCGGAAGCGCGCAAGTCGGTCGCCATCACGGTGGCCCCTTCCAGATGATCCACGCCGCGCACCATGCAGGTATTGCCTTCCACATCGATCTGCGCGCCGAGGCGACGCAGTTCCTGCACATGCATGAAGCGGTTTTCGAAGATGGTTTCCACCACCATCGCGCTGCCTTGCGCCACGGTATTCAATGCCATGAATTGTGCCTGCATATCGGTGGGAAAAGCCGGGTACGGCGAGGTGCGCAGGTTGACCGACTTGGGACGCCCGCTCATTTCGAGATGGATGCGGTCGCCCTCTGCGCGAATCTGCGCACCGGCCTCGACCAACTTTTCCAGTACGGTGTCAAGAATATCGGCACGCGTGTCAGTCAGCGTGATGCTGCCGCCGCTCGCCGCCGCCGCGACCAAGAAAGTGCCGCTCTCGATGCGATCCGGCATGATGCGGTGCGATGCGCCATGCAGTTTTTCCACGCCGGTGATGGTGATGGCATCGGTGCCGTCACCGGAAATTTTCGCACCCATCGCACGCAAACAATTCGCCAAGTCCACCACCTCCGGCTCACGCGCGGCGTTTTCCAGCACTGTCACGCCATCGGCGAGTACGGCGGCCATCATCAAGTTTTCCGTACCGGTGACGCTGACGATATCGAAGAAAATGCGCGCGCCTGTTAGCCGCTTGGCTTGGGCGTGGATGTAGCCGTGTTCGATATGTATCTCCGCACCCATCGCCTGCAAACCCTTGATGTGCAGATCAACCGGACGCGAGCCGATAGCACAGCCGCCGGGCAGCGACACGCGCGCCTCACCGAAGCGTGCCACCAGCGGCCCCAGCACCAGCACCGCTGCGCGCATAGTTTTCACCATATCGTAAGGCGCTTCCAGCTTGTCCACCTTGGTGCCGCACAGCGTTACCGCACCTTGTCCGACGGCAGTCGTCACGCCCATCTGCACCAACAGGTGGCGCATGGTGGCGACATCGTGCAAATCCGGCATGTTGTCCAGATGCAATTCATCCGAAGTCAGCAGCCCTGCACACATGATGGGCAGCGCCGCATTTTTCGCGCCGGAAATACGCACTTCACCGCGTAATGGGAGACCTCCTTGTATGGCTAGTTTTTGCATAAATTTTAGTTATTAGACGTAAGACGTAAGTTGATAGTTGTAAAACTGGTGTAACTAATAACTTACGTCTTACGACTTACGTCTGCCTTTCCCATTCTTGTGGCGTAAATGTTTTCATCGACAGCGCATGAACTTCTTCGCGCATCCTGTCGCCCAGTGTTTGATAAACCCGCTGGTGACGCTGCACGCGGCTCTTGCCCGCGAATTCTTCGCTCACCACCACCGCCTCGAAGTGTTGACCATCGCCGCTCACGCTGAGGTACAGTGTATCCATACCTTGCGCTATATTTTGTTTGATACTTTCAGGAGTGACCATAATTTATATTTATTTAGACTTAAGACGTAAGTTGGTAGTTAAACATCAGGTAGCTCCCAACTTACGTCTTACGTCTAACAACTGCTTTACCCACGTAATTTATAACCCGAGCGCAACATCGCCAAGGTAAACCCTGTCATAACCAGCAAGCACCCACCCACCACCGCCAAACTAAACCAGGGCGAAATGTCGGAGGCACCGAAAAATCCGTAACGAAAGCCGTCTATCATATAAAAAAACGGGTTGTAACGCGACAATTCTTGCCAGAAAACCGGCAGCGAGTGAATGGAATAGAACACGCCGGACAAAAATGTCAGCGGCATGATGATGAAATTCTGGAAGCCCGCGAGCTGGTCGAATTTTTCCGCCCAGATTCCCGCAACCACGCCCAGCGAGCCAAGCAATGCGCTGCCCAGCACGGCAAACAACAATATCCACAGCGGAAACTGCAACGGCGGCTGCGCAAACCACAATGCGGCCAGATACACCCCTATCCCCACCGCCAACCCACGCACCACCGAGGCCAGAACATAGGCTGCGAAGAATTCCCCATAGGCTATCGGCGCAAGCAACACGAATACGATGTTGCCGGTGATCTTGGACTGGATCAAACTGGACGAACTGTTGGCAAAGGCGTTCTGCAACACCGACATCATTACCAAGCCGGGAATCAGGAAGGCGGTGTAGCGCACCCCCGGATACACTTCGACATGCTGTTCAAGCACATGCGAAAAAATAAGCAGGTACAGCAGAGAGGTCAAAATCGGCGCGAGCAAGGTCTGAAAAGCCACCTTCTGCACGCGCAGAGTTTCTTTGTAAAAAAGGGTATAGAAGCTCAGCATGATCGCTCCATGACTCGCAGAAACACATCTTCCAGATCAGGCTGAAGCAACGCCATTTCCTGTACCGTTACCCCGGCTAGCCGCAGCTCCGCCAAAACCGTTTCCAATGCATGAAAGGACGACAACGCCAACAGGTAATTTTCCCCTGACTGCTCGACCAACTGCGGCAGCAAAGTGACAGGCAAAGCGTCTGTAAGCTTCAAGCGCACCCGGCATCCTGCGATGCTGCTAAGCAAATTTTTCGTACTGTCCAGCGCCACGACCTGGCCGCGCTTGAGCATGGCGATACGTCCGCACAGTGCTTCAGCCTCTTCCAAATAATGCGTGGTCAACAACACGGTATGGCCATCGCGGTTGAGTTGCTGGATGAAGCGCCACATAGTCTGCCGCAACTCCACGTCCACCCCGGCGGTGGGTTCGTCCAGCACGATCACAGGCGGCTTGTGCACCAGCGCCTGCGCCACCAAAACGCGACGCTTCATGCCGCCGGACAGGCGCCGCATATTGGTGTCGGCCTTGTCGGTCAAATCCAGATGATGCATCACCTCGTCAATCCAGGCATCGTTGCGGCGCAATCCAAAATAGCCGGATTGCAGACGCAAGGTTTCGCGCACGGTGAAGAAAGGATCGAACACCAACTCCTGCGGCACCACGCCCAACAGGCGGCGGCTGTCACGATATTGCTTGACGACATCATGGCCCAGAACGGAAATCTGCCCGCCATCCGGTAATGCCAGTCCTGCCAGCAGATTAATCAGCGTGGTTTTGCCCGCACCATTTGGCCCGAGCAAGCCAAAAAATTCACCTTGCTCGATGCACAAATCTACACCATCCAAAGCATGCAGAGAACCATAGTGCTTATGTACTTGGCGAGCATCAACGGCGGGAAACATGTGGGTTAAGACCAATAGAAAATTCCGTTCGCCCTGAGCTTGTCGAAGGGTTCTGGTTGCGTAGCTGGTGGCTCGACAAGCTCACCATGAACGGTTAAGTGGGCAACGCTATGCAGTAGGAGCGTGACGCAGCGGCAACAACTCCGCAACGCCATACAAACGGGCAAGGCTCAACAGGTTGTCTGGAACATGGGCAAAAGAAATCGCAATCTGGTTACTCTGCGCGCGGCGCAGCCATGACAACAGCAGACTGACGGCAGCAGAATCGACCGCTTCGACTTTTTCCAGATCGACAACAAGCCCGCCATCTCCTTCGGGCTGCAAAGCGGTATTAAACAAAACGGCAACCGTCTCCATGGTCAGGCTACCCGATACCTGCAAACAGTCGCCATCTCGTGTAATCACTTTGAGTCAGCCTTGTGTGTTGCATTGTTGGCGGCATTCTTATCCACCAGCATCTTGATCAACCCGTCTATCCCAGACTGCTGCACCTGATCGGAAAACGTGCCGCGATAAGTGGTGACCAGACTCGCCCCTTCCACGGACAGGTCGAAAGCCTTCCAGCCATCTGCGGTTTTTTCCATTTCATAATCCACTGCAACCGATTGCGCACCCGGCTTGACGATGAGCGTCTTGACCGTCACCTCATCCGCGCCCGCAGGCATATTGATCGGTTTGACCTCCACGGTCTGATCCTGGAAGCGCGTAAATGCGTTGGTATAGGTTCGCACCATCAGGTTGCGGAATTCCGTTACCAGCGTCTTTTTCTGTTCAGGCGTGGCGCTGCGCCACCCTTTGCCGACTGCCAGCCGCGTCATGCGCTCGAAATCGAAATGCGGCAACACCTTGGCATCCACCAGCGCCAGCACTTTTTTCTGGTTGCCCGCGCGGATGTCCTTGTCCTGCTTGACGATAGTCAGCACTTCCTGCGCGGTGTTCTTAATCAGCGCATCCGGCTCCATCACCTCCGCACGCGCACCCAGCGCTGCGACCAGCAACGATGCCCCTAAACACAGCCCAATAACTTTCTTCATCAAAACCTCTCCCATTATTCTTACTTGCCGCTCTCAGCCTTACTGTACACGAACTTGCCGATCATATCCTCCAGTATCACGGCGGACTGAGTCTGCTTGATGACCTCGCCACCCTTCAGCATCTCCGTATCCCCGCCCGGATCCAGACCAATGTATTGCTCACCCAGCAAACCGGAAGTCAGAATCTTGGCGATCGTGTCCTTGGGAAACTGGTAACGACTGTCTATGCTCATCACCACCTTGGCCTCGTATTGCTTATTATCCAGGGTGATTCCCGTTACCCGCCCGACCAGCACACCAGCACTCTTGATCGATGCCTGAGATTTGAGGCCGCCGATGTTGGAGAAATTCGCCTGCAACTGGTAAGCATCTGATACATTGTATGTACTAAGGTTCCCCACCTTGAACGCCAGCACCACCAGCGCCCCGATTCCCGCCACGACGAACATGCCTACCCATAAATCCAGCGTAGTGCGCTCCATAATCAATCCCCTCGAAACATGAATGCAGTCAACATAAAATCCAGCATCAGGACGGCCAGCGACGATTCCACCACGGTACGCGTGGTGGCCCCCGAAACACCTTCCGCAGTAGGCGGCGCATCGTAGCCCTCGAACAACGAGATAACCGTTACCGCCACGCCGAACACGAAACTCTTGATGACACCGTTCAGCACATCGTGCTTAAAATCCACTGCTCCCTGCATCTGCGACCAGAACGACCCTTCGTCCACGCCGATCAGCACCACGCCCACCACATATCCGCCGAACACGCCCATTGCAGAAAACATCGCGGCCAGCAACGGCATGGAAAGCACGCCAGCCCAGAAGCGAGGTGCCACTACGCGCGCGATCGGGTTCACCGCCATCATCTCCATCGCAGAAATCTGTTCGGTTGCCTTCATCAAACCGATTTCGGCGGTCATCGCCGAACCGGCGCGGCTGGCGAACAGCAGCGCGGCCAGCACCGGCCCCAGCTCTCTCACCAGACTCAGCGCTACCAGTGAACCCAGCGCCGATTCCGACCCATAGCGCTTGAGCGTTTCATATCCCTGCAAGCCCAGCACCATGCCGACGAACATCCCTGCAACCAGAATGATGATGAGCGACATCACGCCGGAAAAAAATATCTCCCGCACCGTCAGCCGAAAGCGGCGGAAGCTGAGGCCGGAGTAAAACAGCGTCATCATGAAAAAGCGCGAGGCGTAGCCGATGCGCCACACGGCATTTATCACGCGCGACCCGATGCCCCGCAAGCTGCTAACTATAGCCATCAGACACGCACTCCCAAATCCTTGTTGAAATCACCGCCGGGGTAATGGAATGGAATCGGCCCATCCATCTCGCCATGGACGAACTGGCGCACAAACGCTTCGCCGGAAGCGCGAATATCGTCCGCCGAACCTTCCGCGATGATCGCGCCATCCGAAACAAAATAAACGTAATCCACGATCTTGAGCGACTCCTGCACGTCATGCGTCACCACAATGGAAGTCGCGCCCAGCGCGTCATTCAGGCGACGGATCAACTCGCCCACCACCGTCAGCGAAATCGGATCAAGCCCGGCGAACGGCTCATCATACATAATCAGCATCGGGTCCAGCGCAATGGTGCGCGCCAGCGCCACGCGCCGCGCCATACCGCCCGAAAGCTCGGCGGGCAACAAATCCTGCGTGCCGTACAGCCCCACCGCATGCAGCTTCATCATCACCAGATCGCGGATGATTTCCTCCGGCAGGTCGGTGTGTTCGCGCATCTGAAACGCCACGTTGTCAAACACCGTCATATCGGTAAAGAGCGCGCCGAACTGGAACAACATGCCCATCTTGCGGCGCATCTTGTACAGACCGTCCTGATCCAGATCGTGGATAACTTGCCCGTCCACCTTTACAAAACCCTTGGTCGGCTTGAGCACCCCGCCGATGTGCCGCAATATCGTCGTCTTGCCGCAACCGCTCAGCCCCATGATGGCGATCAACTTGCCCTTGGGGAAGGTCATGTTGATGCCTTTCAGGACGGGACGGCTGTCATAGGCAAAATTGACATCGCAGATTTCGACCAGCGCTTGGGATGACACGTAGTTGGAACCATGGCTTGATTTTAGAGGGCGCATTCTAAACTACGCCCCACCTGACTACAACTATATTCCCGCGACACTATATTCCCGCAACTGCCAGCGACTTCTTTACTTTAACAGCGGATGATCCTTGGGCAATTGTTTGGAATACCAGATTGCAATTTTGTGACGCAAGGATTTTTCGGCGACCTGCTCTTCCGGCAAGGGTTGAATAACTTTATCGTGAACCAATAGCCGGTAGATGTATAACAGTTTCTCACTCGCCGAATCAGTTGCTTCAAACTCGACCACGCCTCGCCCTTCCGCATATTTCACGCCCGCGAGTAAAGCTTCTTTAAATAATGCTGCTTCATTCTTCAGTTTCTTCATGCTGCTCCCCGTTGAATTACATCAGAATAGCGTTTTACTGGCGCACCATCCCCAACTTCCACCCTATCAGCAACAGCCCCAGCAACGCCATGCCCGCGCTGCATGAATATAGCACGCTTGCTCCATAGTGTTGCCAGATCGGGCCGCTGGCCAAGCCGCCCAACATGCCGCCTGCGCCGTAGGTAAGGCTGCCGTATAGTGCTTGGCCTTTGGATTGATGCCGTCCCTGGAAAAAATGGTGGATCAGCGCCACCGCCGCCGCATGGAATGAGCCGAAGGTGGCGGCGTGCAGCACTTGAGCAATAAGCAGCAACCACAGAGTATCCACGCCCCAGCCAATCAGCAGGAAACGCAGCACAGCGCAGGAAAAACTCACCAGCAAAATTTGCTTCAGGGTGTAGCGCCGCGTCAGCCACGGCATCAGGAAGAACACACCGATTTCGCAGATCACGCCAAGCGCCCACAGCATGCCCACTGCACTCTTGGCGTAACCGTGTTCCACCAGATAAATTGAAAAGAAAGTGTAATAAGGCCCGTGAGCGACAGACATCAAAAAACACGCGACCAGCAACGCCAGCACTTGTGGTTGCAGCACGATACTCATGATCGGCTGGTTGTCCGTGTGGTGCGACAGCACGGTGGTCGGCGGAATCTGGCGCGAGAAAAACAGGATGCCCAACATGATAAACAGCCCCGCCCACAACAACCAGTGGATGGCAATGTAATCGAAAGCGTAGCCCAGCCCGAGCACCGCCACGATGAAGCCGACCGAACCCCAGGAGCGGATGCGCCCGTAATGCGCCGTGTTCTTGCCCAGATAGGTCAGGGTTGTCGCTTCCACCAGAGGCATCGAAGCGCTCCAGAAAAAGCTCATCGTCGCCAGCACCAGCAACATGCCGTAGAACTGCGTGGTGAAGAACACGCCAATGTAACAGACCGCCCCGCATAGCGCCGCCAGTTGCACCACCATGAGGCGCTTACCTGTACGGTCGGCCAACCAGCCCCAAATATTGGGCGCAAGCATCCGCATCACCGGCTGCACCGACAACAGGACGGAAATCTGCACCGCATCAAACTGGATGGACTTCAGATACAAGCTCCAGTAGGGGGCGAACATGCCTACAAAGGCGAAGTAAAAGAAATAAAACCCGGCGATGCGCCAGTGGTAGTTTTTATGGGTGGAATGCATCAAGACAAGCGCTGCGCCCTCATACTTTTCTTGGTCATGCCCGGTGATGGCATCACATGGCTGCAATTTTAGGCTGAGTTAGTGGTAGAAAGGTAGCCATCGTGTCTTCAGCGAAATGACGAATAACGATGTACTGGCTACGCAAAAGAGAAATCGTTTCGTTGACTGTGCTGTTTCCGATTCGTAGCCAAATTATTTTTGGAGGTGCGCCAAACACAAGACTTCGCTCATAAAAATCAGTGTCCTTTGAAGCAAGCAAAAAACCATGTTCCGCCGCATAATTCCAAACACGCAGATCATCCGCACCTCAAAGCCCGACCTCCCGCACGTGTCTTGAGTCAGGATAGACGTCAGCAAGCGCGACCACCAGCCTGAATGAAAGGTTCTCATCGAACAGCAGCTTCATACAACCGAGAATAGCCTTTGTTCCCGCTGAGCAGCAAATGCAAGTGTTGCTAAAATATCCTCGTGTGACAGTTCAGGAAAGTCTGCAAGAATCTCATCCTCAGACATTCCACTGGCCAAGTATTCTAAAACATCGGAAACAGTGATGCGCGTCCCGCGAATGACAGGCTTCCCGCTACGTACAGCCGGGTTAATCGTAATTCGATCTAACAGCTCAGACATTTCAGACTCCGTGAAAACAGAAACACGCGCAAAGTATAAGCGTAGCCTTATGCATAAGCAAACTGAATGCGCCATACAACGTGAGGGGCAGGGCATGTGCACTGCCTGACCGGCTACATTCTATTCGTCTTGCTCGGCGAGGGCATTCACATGGAGGCTCATTCGGCTTTCCCCTTGTTCTTTTTTCCGACACGCTTTACCTGCTCAACGGCTTTGACCTGCTTGCTGATCGCCGCTTCAAAATCCTGCTCTGCACGGCTGGGAGAAGACAACTGCTGTTGCTGAAAGATATTAAATTCCGCTTCTGCCTTGGCTTGCGCTAATTCAGCAGAAATATTTCCGGCATGCGCCAGCACTTCACGGTCAGACAGACGCAAGAAATCGTCCAACTTGGCAATCCATGCACTCATCGTCATCTCGCGCCGCCCCTGCGCCTGCAACTCGGCAAATTCCAGATAGGCGTTCACGACTCGATTCAACGTTCCCAGTTCTTCCTCGTTGAGATAATTCTTCGCCACACTCACGTCCGCCCTGTGTACCGCCGCGCCTTTGGATGCCCCCGCCCAACTGGTCAACCCCATGTTAGGCTCCGCCGCATCCGCACGCATGGAAATCAACTCCGCCGCCGTGTGCCCATGCGCTGCCCAGTGCATCTTGTTTTGCATCGTGGCAAAAAATAGCTGCGAAGCTTCCGCAGAGGGATCGTAATCAATGCTGGTCGCATAAATGTCCAGCACCTTTTTCCAGAACATCTTCTCCGAAGAACGGATGTCGCGAATGCGCACCAGCAATTCATCGAAATAAACATCGTCCCCGCGCTTAAAACGCTCGTCATCCAGCACGAATCCCTTAACCAGATAACTCTTGAGTTGATCAGTTGCCCAGCGGCGGAACTGCGTACCGCGATGCGAACGAACCCGGTAACCGACATGCAGGATCGCCTCCAGATTGTAATGATCGGTTAGCCTTTCCACGCTCCGTGCGGCTTCCAAGGCAACTATTCGGGATTTCCGAATAGTTCGTTCCGCATTCAACTCCCCATCAGAATAAATATTCCGCAAATGCCCGTTGATGGTAGGCACACTCACTTGGTACAGCTCAGCCAACTGCTTTTGCGTCAGCCACAGGGAGCCATCAATCAGCCGCACCTGAATACGGGTTTGCGCATCCTCGGTTTGATAGAGCAAGAACTCGCCAGATGCCTGTGGT
The DNA here is from genome assembly GCA_964480365.1 of uncultured Gallionellaceae bacterium. Lineage (GTDB taxonomy): Bacteria > Pseudomonadota > Gammaproteobacteria > Burkholderiales > Gallionellaceae > CAIQPV01. Next base: position 61,887 of record CAYZPM010000010.1, on the reverse strand, counting down.
TCGCTCATTATGCAGCCCCCTTTGTCTTCAATATGCCCGGCTGCCATGATTTACCACGCACTGCGTGGAAAATGTTGAGCGCGTCCAGCGATGCGCCAAAATTCCGACACACCGTCTCGGAATTTGTTCCCAACACTACAACGGTTTGAGTCGTGTTAACTGTACGTGCTATGTTGCTGCAGGCAGCATCGAGAATTTCAAGCACTCGGCCATAAAGCGGAGGGATGACAGTCGCCGTCACAGCACTTTTTTTAGTCTTGGTTGCCATCATCAAACCTCGCAGTTAATTATGGCGAATTCGCCATAATTAAAACTTGAACATGTCCCCGTTTCTTATTTCCTCGAATTCGGGGAAATTAACAACGCGCATTTTACACCGCGCCACCATCACCTTATTCGCTACCCCAGCGACACATACCCGGTGGCAGCGTGCTGGCGTGCTGACTCGCAATGCTTTTGCTGGTCGTCAAAGAATATGCCTGCCCTGAACACGCCTTCACATGTGCGCAGCATTGGTGGCTGTTGAATTATCGCTCCATGTCCCTTATAGTGCGGTCATGGCTCCTAAATCACTACTTGAACACAATCCCCACTTGCGCAATGCGCAGGACTATCAGCGCGCCTTGCGCGCCAGTGTGCTTTCCTCAATTGCGATTGAAGGTGTCAAAAAAGCTGCGGAACGCGCACTTACACCCAAGCGCGACAAGCAACCCGCCAAAGCCCGCTAACCAGCCTGCGTGGTTGTTGGGGCTTCAGCCCCTTAGTGCAAATTCTGTCCAGCCTCTGGCTGGTAACAGATTTGCCTACCCTTGCGGTACAACCACGGCGTACCCCTTGCGGGTGTACTTAGCGCATGATTCATCGCGCTTAGTCGAATGGCTATGCAGAGCTAATTGCTGGCCTTCACCACTTTTCTGAATATCTCGATCATCGGCGCATAGTCGCGCCCCATACCTGCGCGCACTGCGGAAAAGTACGCTTCCCGCTGCTTGCCCTTGATGCTGGAAAAAATCAACAGCGGCAGCCCTGCTTGCAACGCCATTAGCTGGGAAAGCAAACGCGACAAACGCCCATTGCCTTCGCGGAATGGATGGATCAGTACCAACTCGCAATGCGTTTTTGCCAATGCCTCCAGTACGCCTTCCAGATTATCGACAGTGCATGGTGTAAATCGTGCCAGTTCCTTCCGCTCAAACTCCAGCATCAAACGCGGAACTTGCGCCGCCATCGCAAACACAAAACCGCCTTTGCTGATATTCACCTGCCGATACTCACCTGCCCACGGATACACCTCGTCCATCCATTGCTTGTGCCACAGGCAAATATCGGCAGCGGTGAAACGCTGGTCAGCGGTAACGTGTCGGATCGCCCAGTCGGTTGCATCCGCGAGCTTCGTGGCTTCCATCTCGTCCATTGCGCGCTTGCTGCGAATGCCGAGGATATTTTTCAGCACGCGTCCACGCGAACCCGGTTCGAATTGGGCTTCAGTGAGTTGATCGGTGTCGTAGCGGTTACTGTTCATCTATCCACAGTGAAGCATTGGCAAACTGTTGCGTCCAAAACCCGTTTAACTGTCCATTCCGGTAGTTTGATTCAGCTTGGCGCAATAAACCAATTTGCTGTTTCGCTGTTTCACGTAATTGTCTGATAGCAAGCTTTCGAGATTCCGTATCCAAACGATTCAATAATTTCTTTGAAATTTTATGTGCTTTCAAGCGTCCATTACCAAGATGATCATAAGCTTGAAACAAACCATCCTGAACGTCCTCTTCCTTTACTGAAAACAGCGTCCGCAAATGAGAAGTATCCAAGACCATGAACCCGAATTTGTGAGCTCTTTCCCCAGTGGGAATGCGCTGGTCTTCTACAAGGAATAGATGGCCGGAATCCTTTAGTGCTCGACCTATCAGTGAGTCGTCATTAAATTGTGTCGTCCAGTCATACGGCGAAATTTCATGCAACACATTACACATGACCGCCACGTCTATACTCGCCGTATCCTTATGGGAGAAAAAATCTTCAAGCGTCAAAAAATGTCTTGCTGTGTCTTCGCCATAAACCGATTTTATCACCGCCAAGCTATCAGCTTTATCATTGGGAGAGGCGTCGAATGCGAGGTAGCTGACACTATCAGATAGCTTCTTTCCTTGCGTGGCAGCAAGCTCTGCCAAACCGGAAAGTAGCCTGCTCTTCCCTGCGCCATAGTCTAGCAACGAGATAGAAGTGACGGCGTCAAAATTAAGTAGCCCACCTATCTGTGCAACCTGCGGGTCACCTGCTCCACCGCCTACGGTCTTCGGTTCTATCAAACACTCCGCCGCAAAGCTAATGGCTGCATACTGTGCTGGCAGCGAGGTAAATGTGTTTAGGTTGCCTATCTGCTCATCATCTCCAAGCAAGCCACGCAATACCTTTTCCGGCTTGCTTCCCGCGTTACTGACTTCGCCATCCTCTACATACCAGATAGACATAGGCTCTTTCCGCGCGATATGAGCAAGCAATGGCACGGAGTGGGTGGCTATCCAGAATTGGGAGTTCTTAGCGACCTGTTCCAAAGCATCCAGAAACTCGATGAGCGCAGATGGATGCAGATGGTTTTCTGGTTCATCCATGATAAAGACCGTGTTGCTTAGACCACTCTTCTGGGCATGTAATGCAACAGCAAGCTGGATAAGCACCTTCTGCCCGTCAGAAAGCCCTGCATCAGACAGCGGCTTGCCGAACAAGGTGGCATCTGCATCTAATGAACGATTTATTTTTGTTTTGAGAAGCAACTCAATGAGCGACACCAATTTTGCATACTCTTCTTTTGCCTCCTGTATAACAGCGGGTTCATGAGAAGCTCGTTGATGTGTTGCCTCCCATTCCCTATCCTGCACTTTTTGTATATAGGAAAAGCATCTCGTCTCAAAGCTATCAAGACCTGGATTTTTTGCCTGATCGTACAAACTCATTAACGCAGATTTATGCTGTACCCTTGGGTCAGTCAGATTTAACTGTTTTGGAACAAAACGCAACACCCCAAGAGACGGAGCAGTCGCAGGGAATATCCTTTCGGTTGCGTTCTCAAGTGCTCTTTTATTATTTTCTAATTGCTGCTTCCATGAAGTTTGACTATGGTGGTTAGGATTGCTGCTGATAGTATTTTGTAAATTCAAGACCTGTTGGCGCAGACTTTCGTGTTGCCCAACATATTGATTGCGCTGGGTGGTATACATGTTCAGTTTTGCTAAAACACGAGACTTTCCCGCCCCATTCTTTCCTGTCAGCGCAACAAAACGACCAAGTCTGCTCATTTCTATTGACTGTAAGCCCACGTCTGCCAATTCACTAGCGGGGGCTATAAATTTTTCGATTAGCATGAAACACTCCCTAGAGATTTTTCTTTTGCGCGCAAGTGTATAGCATGGCCGCCATACCGTAAAACTTGGCTGCTAACACCCCATCATGGAATGACGGACTGTTCAAGCGTTGCGACAGGAAGATACAGGCAAAGCGGACTGTCCACGCAAGCGATGAACCCCAGCTTTGTGTAAAACGCTTTGGCCTTGTCATGTTTGGCATCTACCACCACCGCATACAAACCTACACGCTGGGAAAACTCTACGGCCAAGCGCAGCGCGAACGCCAGCAGGTCCTGGCCAATGCCCTTGCCCTGATACCGCACATCCACCGCCAGTCGGCCAATGCGCAGGATGGGTGCGGGATAACGGGGCAACTTCGACTGGGTAGATAGCGAAGTCGTGGCAATTTGACCGGCGCTTACGGTTACAAAACCAGTGATTGGCACACCATCCTCGGCGACTGCCACATAGCTCTTACCGAAACCACGCCGTTGTTGCTGTCCTGCCTGACGCAGCAGAAACTCGTTCAGCGCGGCATCGGCACAATTAAACCCTTCGCGACGATGCTGCGTACCCAGCAACTGGATAGCGACCATGCTCAGCGACGCGCCATGAGCTTGCGCAATGCGGTCTTGGGTTTAGGGGGATGCTCCATAGATGCGGCGAATGCCTCAAAATCACGCTGTGTCAGCAACAGCGTATCGTTCTCTGACACGATACGACGCGCCGCTTCGTAAGCATTCTGCAACATGAAGCTGGAAACTGTTGTTCCCATCAACGCTGCGGCACGCTCGATCATGGCCTTCGCGTTAGCACTGGTACGTAAGTTGATGCGGGCTGATTCATTGGCAACGGTGGTAGGCATGGCAAATTCTCCTATTACTGATAGCGTTATTGTACGTCAGTTTTACGCACATTGCGCAATAGGTGCCGCGTCAGGATTAGCACACACAAAAATTTTCACTTTTGCCCTTGAAATCCGGGAAAACGCCTCCATTTTCGGCTGCACACATAAATTTAGAATACCCAAATGTCTTTCTGGAGAAAAAAGCAGATGGAACAAAACGAAGCAGCGCCACAAGAACAGGCTGGCCAAGCCCAAACCGCAGCCGAAAGCACGTCCAGCCCGGAAGTGATGCCTAATCTGGAAGAGTCGCTCAGGCAAGCCGAGTTGAAGGCTCAGGAACATTATGATGCATGGATGTACGCCAAGGCCGAAGGGGAAAACATCCGCAGGCGCGCGCAGGACGATATCAGCAAAGCGCATAAATTTGCCGTGGAGCGCTTCTCCAATGAGGTACTGGCGGTAATGGACAGCTTGCAGGCCGGGTTGGCTGTGCAGACCGAGAACGTGGAAAGCTTCAAGAGCGGAATGGAATTGACGCTCAAGCAACTTACCAGTGTGTTTGAGAAATTTAATATCAAGGAAATTAACCCCGTTGGAGACAAATTTGACGCGCACAAGCACCAGGCCATCGGCATGCTGGAAAGCGAGCAGGAACCCAATACGGTGGTGAGCGTGATGCAGAAGGGTTATACGCTGCATGACCGTGTTCTGCGCCCGGCGCTGGTTATGGTGGCGAAAGCCAAAGAATAAATATAAACCGTCGTTCCCGCGAAAGAGGGAATCCAGCAAGACGAATATCCCCCGCAAAGCGGGACAAAGCCAAAAGCATTATTGGATAAAACCACTGGATTCCCGCCTTCGCGGGAACGACTAATTAAAATTTGCGGCACACTTGAAATACCTTGCTCTGCCCTCATGTTAGGCGGCAAGGCAGAAACAACCGGTTTTGATTTTTACGCATTCAATCGAAAGGAAAAGACATGGGAAAGATTATCGGCATTGACTTGGGCACCACGAACTCGTGCGTCGCCATCATGGAAAACGGCAAACCCAAGGTGATCGAGAACGCCGAGGGTACGCGCACCACGCCGTCCATCATCGCTTATATGGAAGACGGCGAAGTGCTGGTCGGCGCACCGGCCAAGCGCCAGGCGGTGACCAACCCGAAGAACACGCTGTATGGCGTGAAGCGCCTGATCGGTCGCCGCTTCGAAGAGCCGATGGTGCAAAAGGACATCAAGATGGTGCCCTACAACATAGTCAAGGCCAAGAACGGCGATGCCTGGATCAAGGTTCGCGACAAAGAAATTTCCTCACCTGAAATTTCCGCGCAAGTGCTGGCGAAAATGAAGAAGACTGCCGAAGACTACTTGGGCGAGCCTGTCACCGAAGCGGTCATCACCGTGCCCGCTTATTTCAATGATGCGCAACGCCAAGCCACCAAGGATGCCGGTCGCATCGCGGGTCTGGAAGTGAAGCGCATCATCAACGAACCGACCGCAGCCGCGCTGGCTTTTGGTCTGGACAAGCAGGAAGGCGACCGCAAGATCGCGGTGTATGACTTGGGCGGCGGCACGTTCGACATCTCCATCATCGACATCGCGGAAATCGAAGGCGAGCACCAGTTCGAGGTCATGTCCACCAACGGCGATACTTTCCTCGGCGGCGAAGACTTCGACATGCGCGTGATCGAGCATCTGGTGGAAGAATTCAAGAAGGAAAGCGGCATCGACCTGAAGAAGGACATGCTTGCCCTGCAACGCCTGAAGGACGCGGCGGAAAAAGCCAAGATCGAGTTGTCTTCCGCACAGCAAACCGAAGTGAACTTGCCTTACATCACGGCGGATGCGACCGGCCCTAAACACCTCGCGGTGAAAATCACCCGCGCGAAACTGGAAAGCCTGGTGGAAGACCTGGTCGCGCGCACTATTGAACCATGCAAGATCGCCATGAAGGATGCGGGCGTTTCAACTTCCGACATCGCCGACGTCATTCTGGTCGGTGGCCAGACCCGTATGCCGATGGTGCAAGAAAAAGTGAAGGCCTTCTTCGGCAAGGAGCCACGCAAGGACGTGAACCCGGACGAGGCCGTGGCCGTCGGCGCTGCTATTCAGGGCGGTGTGCTGCAAGGCGAAGTGAAGGATGTGCTGTTGCTGGACGTGACGCCGTTGTCTCTGGGTATCGAAACCATGGGCGGCGTGATGACCAAGCTGATCAAGAAAAACACCACCATCCCGACCAAGGCATCGCAGGTGTTCTCCACTGCCGACGACAATCAGAACGCGGTAACCATCCATGTGCTGCAAGGCGAGCGCGAAGTGGTTTCCGGCAACAAGAGTCTGGGGCAATTCAACCTGTCCGACATTCCGCCCGCACCGCGCGGCATGCCGCAGATCGAAGTCACTTTCGACATCGACGCTAACGGCATTCTGCATGTATCGGCGAAGGACAAGGCAACCGGCAAGGAAAACAAGATCAAGATTCAGGCCAGTTCCGGCTTGAGTGAATCGGAAATCCAGCGCATGGTGCAGGATGCCGAAGCTCATGCTGACGAAGATCATAAGGCTATTGAATTGGTGACCTCGCGCAACCAGTTGGATGCGTTGATCCACTCTACGCACAAGTCACTGAAGGAATACGGCGATCATCTGACGGCAGAGGAAAAATCCGCCATCGAAGCCGCCATGAAAGAAGCCGAAGAAGTGGTGAAAGGCGACGACAAGACTGCCATTGATGCCAAAGCAGAAGCTCTGGCAACTGCTGCACAAAAGCTGGGCGAAAAAATGTACGCCGCCGAACAAGCTAAAGCGCAAGCCGGCGGGGAACCCAGCAGCGCTCACGCCGAAGAAAAGAAGGAAGAAGGCGATGTGGTGGATGCAGAGTTCACCGAAGTAAAAGACAAAAAGTAAAAACCTAACCACAGAGGCACAGAGACACAGAGAAAACCTTGAAACCCAAGCTGGCCCGTTTCAGAACTCTGTGGTTCTCTGTGTCTCTGTGTCTCTGTGGTGAATAGAGCACATGTCAAAAAAAGATTATTACGAAGTGCTGGGCGTCAATCGAGACGCATCGGACGATGAAATAAAAAAAGCTTATCGCAAATTGGCGATGAAGCATCACCCCGACCGCAATCCGGATAACCCGAAGGCGGAAGAATACTTCAAGGAAGCCAAGGAAGCCTACGAAACCTTGAGCGACGGGCAGAAGCGTGCCGCTTACGACCAGTATGGCCACGCCGCATTTGAATCGGGCGGCATGGGCGGCGGTAGTCCATTCGGTGCGGGCGGCGCAGGCGCGCAGGGCTTCGACTTCTCAGACATCTTTGGCGACATCTTCGGCGGAGGACGCGGGGGCGGCGGGCGCAGCAATGTGCATCGCGGCGCTGACCTGCGCTACAACTTGGAGATTACTCTGGAACAGGCCGCACGCGGCACCGAGACGCAAATCCGGGTACCGACCATGGCCGAATGCGAAACCTGCAAAGGCAGCGGCGCAAAACCCGGTACCAGTCCGACCACTTGCACTACCTGTGCAGGTCATGGACAGGTGCGCATGCAGCAGGGTTTCTTCTCTATCCAGCAAGCCTGTCCGCGCTGTCACGGCAGCGGCAAAGTCATCTCCTCTCCATGCGGCTCTTGCCACGGTGCAGGACGCATCAAGCAACACAAGACGCTATCGGTAAAAATCCCCGCTGGAGTAGACAATGATGACCGCATCCGCCTTTCCGGCGAAGGCGAGCTTGGCGCCAACGGCGGCCCGACGGGCGACTTGTATGTGGTTATCCATATTGCAGCGCACGCGGTGTTTCAGCGCGACCACAACGACCTGCATTGCGAAATGCCGGTCAGCTTTGCCACTGCCGCATTGGGCGGCGAAATCGAAATTCCCACGCTGGACGGCTCGGCTCGCATCAAGATTCCCGCAGAAACGCAAAGTGGAAAAATCTTCCGCCTGCGCGGCAAAGGCATCAAGGGTGTGCGCAGTTCAAGCTACGGCGACCTGCACTGCCACGTCATGGTAGAAACTCCGTCCAACCTCACCGACCGGCAAAAAGAATTGCTGCGCGAATTCGAGGCGATCAACCAGAAGGACAGCGCACGCCACAGCCCGCGTGCGAAATCGTGGATGGATAAGGTAAAGGAGTTTTTTGGATAGTTGGAAGACTTAAGTCTCTCAACATTTTGGGGGCACTCTACCCCAAGATTTTCTCAGACCTTGGTATCACTCGCTTGGACAGTATGTCCGACAGAATACGTTTGCCCTCTCCCTTGAAATTCAGGAAGCGCATCCCTATGCGAAACTGGTTCTCCTCGGAATCCAGTACGGTATAGACCATGCTACATTGGATTTCAATGATGGTTTCTTTTTGCCCCATGTGGAGAGGAGGTATCGCGAGCAATATAACCACCTCCGACATCACGAAAATATTGCGTTCGACGAGGATGCTCGCCCCCCACATAGACAAATCATGGGTCCGACCATGATAGATATCGTTCTTGTCGCCAGTCTTATGAACAAGAGCGATCCGCCAATGGATCGGATACCTGTAATGTTTTCTATGCTCAGAGGTTCCCACCGAGTGCCGCCTCTGATAAATGCTTCCTTTTTCCCCCTCATATTCCTGACTCACAAACTCACCTTAATTATTAAGGCATTCCTGCACATCGCAACTGCACATGTGCATTCATGCCATATCTGCAAAACCTAAGTGCCTGGTGCACACATTCCATGTATAACCAAGACGCATCATAACAATGAGCGAAGTCCATGTACCTCGGCCCTTTCAGCCATCCGCATTAATTTTAACGATCAACTCGCTCAACACTGCTTCCGCCTTATCGTTCTCCACTTGGCAGGTACCGGCATTCTCATGACCACCACCCGCGTATTGCAACATCAGCTCGCCGATATTGGTTTTTGAACTGCGGTTGACGATAGATTTGCCGGTGGCAAATACGGTGTTCTGTTGTTTCACGCCCCATAGTACGTGAATGGAAATATTGCAGTCTGGGAACAGTGCATAAATCATGAAGCGGTTGCCCGCAAAGATAGTTTCCTCTTTGCGCAGATCGAGCACCACCAAGTTTCCGTGTACCTTGGCGCAACGCTGAATCTGATCCTTGAACCTTTCTTCATGATCGAAGTACATGTCGGCGCGCACTTTGACGTCCGGCAGTTGCATGAGCTGATCAATGCTGTGGTTCTTGCAGTAGTCAATCAAGTCCATCATCAGGGTGTAATTTGGAACGCGGAAATTTCGGAAGCGACCGAGACCGGTACGCGAATCCATCAGGTAATTGAGCAACACCCAGCCCTGCGGATGAAGAATTTCCTCACGCGAAAACTGCGCCGCATCGGCCTTATCCACCGCTGCCATCATTGCATCCCACTCCGGCGGAAATACTTTTTGTCCGGCGGAATAGTAGTCATAAACCACACGTGCCGCAGAAGGCGCATTCGGGTCGATGATATGGTTGGGGCGCTTGCCGGTGTTACGGATGGTTTCGGATAGATGGTGATCGAACGCCAAGTGCGCACCAGCCACGTAGGGCAAGTTAGTGGTAATGTCATTCGGGCCGATTTCGATCTTGCCGTCTTGCATGTCCTTGGGGTGAACGAATGTGATATCGCCGAGTATGTTGAGATACCTCAACAAAACCGCACAGACTAATCCATCGAAATCGCTGCGCGTCACCAAACGAAATTTTCTGTCTTCCATAAGCTTTCCCCCATACAAATTTTAAAGTGTATACGTCTTACCTAATTTTACTGCAACCGCAGCGTTTAACCTAGAATCGACAAATGACTTGTCAATTTTCCTCCAGCCAATTGCATTGTCAATATGGTCATACTATGCCTGCCGACTTTCCAGTTCTTCCCAGCGCGCCATCAATCGCAGCAATTCATCTTCGATGACCGAAGTGCGCTCCTGTAGCTGTTTGGCGTGCGCAGGATTGTCGCGGTAAAGGTTGACCGCGCTCAAGGCGGCGGCAATTTCTTCCTGCTCACGTTCCAGTGCCGCAATGCGTTGCGGAACTTCTTCCAGTTCGCGCTGCTCCTTGAAACTCAGCTTGCTGGCGGATTTTGCTTTCGGCGCCGCCGCTGGGGCAGCTTGTTTGGATGAAATTTCGCGCTGCGGCGATTGCTGAGCAGTTTCGAATTTCTTCACCCGCACCCAATCCTCATAGCCGCCGACATATTCCATCAGCTTGCCATCGCCCTCGAAGGCGATGACCTGCGTCACCACATTATCGAGGAAAGCACGGTCGTGGCTAACCAGAAACAGCGTGCCGTCGTATTGCGCTAGCAACTCTTCCAGCAACTCCAGCGTTTCGATGTCGAGGTCGTTGGTCGGTTCGTCCAGCACCAGCACATTGGCGGGGCGGGTAAACAGACGCGCCAATAACAGCCGGTTGCGTTCGCCGCCTGACAAGCTTTTCACTGGCGAGCGCGCGCGTTCCGGAGCAAACAGAAAATCGCCGAGATAACTGATGATATGTTTCCTCACACCGCCGATGTCGATAAAATCCGATCCTTGGCTAATGGTGTCGATCAGCGTGGCCTCTTCGTTCAACTGTGCGCGCAACTGGTCGAAATACGCCACGCTGAGCTTGGTGCCCAGCTTGACCTCGCCGCTGTCCGGCTCCATTTCTCCCAGAATGATTTTGAGCAAGGTGCTTTTGCCCGCGCCGTTCGGCCCGAGCAAACCGATCTTATCGCCGCGCTGGATGCGGCAGGAGAAATTATTAATCACCTTCCGCTCGCCGAACTGCTTGCTGATGTGACTGAGTTCCGCCACCAGCTTGCCGGAGCGGTCACCCGCCTCAATATTCATCTCGACCTTGCCTACCTGCTCCCGCCGCGCTGCGCGCTCGCGGCGCAACTGTTCCAGCCGCCGCACACGCCCTTCGTTACGGACTCCGCGCGCCTTGATCCCCTGACGTATCCACACTTCTTCCTGCGCCAGCACCTTGTCGAACTTGGCGCTGTGCACCGCCTCGTCCGCCAGCATCTGCTCCTTGACGCGCAGATAGGCCGCGAAGTTGCCGGGAAAACTGGCCAGCTTGCCGCGATCCAGTTCGACGATGCGCGTGGTGACATTATCGAGAAAACGTCGGTCATGGGTCACGAACAGCACACTGCCGCGAAAATTATTCAGCAGCCCTTCCAGCCATTCGATGGAAGCGAAGTCAAGATGGTTGGTCGGCTCATCCAGGATCAACACATCCGGCTCGGCCACCAGCGCTTGCGCTAACGCCACGCGCTTGCGCACCCCGCCGGACAAGTCGCCCACGCGACTATCCGCATTCAGCTCCAGCCGCTGGATAGCCGTCTCGATGCGCGCCTGCACCGCCCAGCCGTTTTGTGCTTCCAGTGCCGTCTGCAAAGGCTGCATCGCCTCCAGCAAGGTTTCGTAGTCGGCATCCGGCTCGGCAAGCTGGTGCGACAGATGATGGTAATCGGTAATGATCTGGTGCAGGTCGCCTAAGCCCCGCGCGACCTCGTCGAATACCGTGGCATCGGCATCCAGCATCGGCTCTTGGCTCACATAACAAATACGCACACCGGGCGCGCGCCACACGATGCCATCGTCCAGCGTGGCCTGTGCAGCCAGCACTTTCAACATGCTGGACTTGCCGCCGCCGTTGCGCCCGATCAGGCCGACGCGCTCGCCTTCGTCGAGCAGAAAATCTACATGGTCGAGCAGTGCTACATGGCCGTATGCAAGCGCGGCCTTATCAAGCGTTAAGTATGGCATCAGAGTTATTCTTTAAGAATTGAGAGTAGTGATGGGCGGCGAACCTCGCCACCCATGTGATGAGACAGGATTATACCTTGCCTGACGCGCGCTTCATGTCCTCGATGATTTCCCTGGAGTGGCGCGAGGTCTCCACTTTGTCGTACACCTTATTAATCCGGCCTTGCGGGTCAATCAGAAAAGTGTAACGCCGTGCCACCTTGAAAAGTATAAGATTCATCAAAACGCCGTAACGTGCTGCCACCTCGGCGTCCTTATCTGCCAGCAACGGAAACGGCAAATGATATTTCTGGGCGAATTCAGCATGGCTGTTGCTATCGTCCACGCTGACGCCTACCACCTGCGCGCCAAGATCGGTCAACTGGTGCAAGTCGTCGCGGAAGGCGCAAGCCTCCTGCGTGCAACCGGGCGTATCATCCTTGGGATAAAAATACAGCACCAGCCACTTGCCCGCGTACTCACGCAACGTATGCATCTGACCATGCTGATCCGGCAGATTAAAATCCGGCGCGGCCTCGCCAACTTTCGGCACTTCGCCCGCCTGCGCCATCCTGCTGACAAGCAACACCAGCGCACCCAGCAAGCCCACCAGAATCAACCATTTCATTTCACACTCCTTATCCTGCGTTTCCTCATACAGTGGGTAGCTATTTTACGTTAGAATACCGGCACGCCCCGGTAGCCCAGTGGATAGAGCGACCCCCTCCTAAGGGGTAGGTCACACGTTCGATTCGTGTTCGGGGCACCATTTTCATCTTCTGCAACTTAATGACGGTTGTTGTTTGAGTCTTTTACATACCGATTGAGAATGCCGGGAATTGTATTGGAACGGCGCTACCATTATCTTAGAATTAGCTTGCCTCACCGGATTGGCAAACCTCTATCAGTCGCTGGCAATCGCTGATGACCGGTAAACATTTTACGCCCTGACAAACCCATGCGCTGACCCCTTGCGAGCCGGGTTTCGCCAGCGTCTCCGGCAAGTCGGCGACCTCGCCTTCCAATGCAAGAACCATTGTGTTGGGCCAGTAGTGCTGCATCAATTGTGACCGCCATGCCGCGCTTGCACCCGGCACGCTGCGCAGGATAACGATTTGCGGTGGCATGAGATATTCCTGCAACACCCTCAACTGGCTCGTGAAGCCGGTCGGTTGCTGTGCAAGCTGCGGATAAAAAAGTGTCAGCGTGCGCTCGGCTGCTTCGAGAAAGCGCGCCTCACCCAATAGATGACCAAGGCGCTGCAAAGCGAATGCCGCGATGCCATTGCCAGACGGCATCGCGTTGTCATGGCCGGGCTTGGGGCGATGGATGAGTTTTTCGTGATCGTGGCTGGTAAAGAAGAAGCCCCCCTCCCGCTGATCCTCGAACTGTTCCAGCAACACGTCGGCGAGAGCGCGGGCAAACTCCAGATCAGACTGACGAAACTGCGCTTGCATCAATTCCAGCAAGGCATCCAGCATGAAGGCATAGTCATCCAGATAGGCATTCAGATGCGCCTTGCCATCCTTACAGGTCGCCAGCAGGCGGCCATTCTGCCACATCGTAGTATGGATGAAATCCGCTGCGCGCTGCGCAGAAACGATCCATGCCGATTGATCCAGCATTCTCCCTGCATGCGCCATGCCTTTAATCATGAGTGCATTCCAACTGACCAGAATCTTTTCGTCGCGCCCCGGATGTACCCGACTTGTACGTGCGGCGAATAGTTTTTGTTGCGCGCTGGCGAGAAGTTGCTCGACCTGTTCCAGCGGCAAATTACTCGCTTGCGCCACAGCGGATAATGGCTGTGCAACGAGTAAATTCCAATGCCTATTTTCAAAGTTGGGCGGCTGATCCAGACCATAGTGGGCGGCTGCAATGGCGTATTCCTCCGCACTCAGCAGGCCGACGGCTTGCTCCGGCGTCCATACGTAAAACTTGCCTTCCTCGTGTTCGGAATCCGCATCCAGACTCGAATAGTAGCCACCTTGCGGCGACTGCATCTCGCGCATGACCCAGCCCGCAATGCCTTGCGCTACGCGCTTGAACGATGCCTCGCCGGTCAGCGTGGTTGCATCGGTGTAAAGCGCCAGCAGCGGGCCGTTGTCGTACAGCATTTTTTCGAAGTGGGGGATAGCCCAACGCTCATCCACGCTGTAGCGGCAAAAGCCGCCGCCCAATTGATCGTGAATGCCGCCATCCGCCATTTTGCGCAACGTGTAGAGCGCCATGTTGCGCGCATCCAAGTTGCCGCCGCGCGCGGCATGACTTAGCAGAAATTCCATTCCCATCGGTTGCGGAAACTTGGGTGCACCGCCAAAGCCGCCATGAACGGGGTCGAAAGCTTGCCGCATTTCATCGCATGCATTGTCCAGCGGCGTCTTGCTGAAGCTGATTTGATCTTCCGCGTTCGGCAGCATGGTGCCAAAAGTTTGAAGCAGTGACGCATTTTGCTTGGCAATATCATTCCGGCGCGTGCGGTAAAGTTCGGCCACTTGTTTCAGCAATGGTACGAAACCGGGCAGGTTGTAGCGTGCCTGTTTGGGAAAATACGTGCCGCCGAAGAACGGCGTTTGATCTGGCGTCAGAAACAAGGTAAGCGGCCAGCCGCCGTTGCGCTGGGTCAGCATGGCATGGGCGGCCTGATAAATGTGGTCGAGATCGGGACGCTCTTCACGATCCACCTTGATGTTGATGAAATGCTGATTCATCACCGCCGCGACTTCGGCATCCTCGAACGACTCATGCGCCATGACATGGCACCAGTGGCAGGCGGAATAACCGATGGAAAGCAGGATGGGCTTATCCTGTTCGCGCGCGCACCGCAACGCTTCCTCGCCCCACGGAAACCAGTCCACAGGGTTACCGGCATGCTGCTGCAAATAAGGGCTGGTTTCTTGGGCGAGGCGGTTAGACATGGCTGGCGTGAATTTCGCGTTAAACGGCCATCTGCGCCGCCTCGCGTACCGTGTGTGCAATGGCTTCCGCCCAATGTCGCACCGCAGCACCGTCTTCGCCTTCAACCATCACGCGCAATAACGGTTCAGTGCCGGAAGGACGCAGCAACACGCGGCCTTTGCCGTCAAGAGCCGTTTCGGCGGCGGTCACGGCGGCTTGAACGCCTGGATGTGCGGTGAAGTTAATTCCTTTTGCCACGCGCACATTCACCAGCACCTGCGGATACATGATCAATCCGTCCACGGCTTGCGCCAGCGTTTGTTTGTTCGCACATAGCGCATGCAACACTTGCAGGGCGGAGATAATGCCGTCGCCTGTGGTGTGTCGATCAAGACAGATGATGTGGCCGGAATTTTCCCCGCCCAGTTGCCAGCCGTTCTGCTGCAACAACTCCATCACGTAGCGGTCGCCCACCTTGGCGCGCGCGAACGGCACGCCGAGGCGCTGTATGGCGTGCTCGAAAGCGAGATTGGTCATCAGCGTACCCACGACGCCGCCCTTGAGCATTCCTTGCGCATGGCGATGCCTGGCGATGACATACATCAACTGGTCGCCGTCGTACAAAATCCCGTCCGCATCCACCATCACCAGCCGGTCGCCGTCGCCGTCCAGCGCGATGCCGAGGTCGGCATGATGATCTTTGACCGCCTGCTGCAAATTGGCCGGGGCGGTCGCGCCGTAGCCGTCGTTGATGTTCTTGCCGTCCGGGTTCACGCCGATGGCGACCACGTCGGCGCCGAGTTCGTGGAACACATGGCGCGCGATATGATAGGCCGCACCGTGCGCGCAATCCACCACCAGCTTCAAGCCGCGCAGATCGAGGTCGTAAGGGAAGCTGCTCTTGCAGAATTCAATGTAACGCCCCGCCGCATCATCGATGCGCTTGGCCTTGCCCAGACTGGCCGAGGGCATGGTGACGATGGGATGATCCAGCCCGGCTTCGATGGCGAGCTCGGTTTCGTCCGGCAACTTGCTGCCCTTGCTGGAAAAAAACTTGATGCCGTTGTCCTCGAACGGATTGTGCGAGGCGGAAATAACGATGCCCGCCTGCAGACGCAACGCGCGGGTGAGGTAGGCCACCGCCGGGGTCGGCACCGGCCCGGCCAGATACACATCCACCCCGGCGGCAATCAGCCCGGCCTGCAACGCCGATTCCAGCATATAGCCGGAGATGCGCGTGTCCTTGCCGATCAACACCCCCGGACGCTCACCCTGCGCCAAATGCCAGTCGGCGGAAGCCAGCACCTTACCGGCGGAATAGCCGAGATGCATCACGAATTCCGGCGTGATGGGATACTCCCCTACTTTGCCGCGCACACCGTCCGTACCGAAATATTTTCTGCTCACTCTGTTACTCCATTCAACTTAAAACAAGAACTAGCTGCTTAATTTTGGTTAGTAAAGAAACTGAAATCGAAGTAGTGGGGCTTATCTTTTACCCATTCTTCTCCATACGCACAATCTTCCCCCATCGGGATCCCGCTCAACGGCTTTCCTTTTGCGTCCTTGAGTTCCATAACAGATCCGAATCGGACTGAATATGAATTTTTATCGAACGGAATCGCCATCCAGTAGGCTTCGGCAACCAATTCTTTTTCCACCGCCGCAATATGCGTTTGCTTCAGGTTGTACCTATTATTTAGCGTACCGTTCTTCTGAAACTTATTCCTAGCTTTGACGCTTATCGCATATTTTTTACCATCCTTCTCTGCGAGAAGATCAGCAAAAGGAAAATTCCTTCTTTTTGTATCGTTAAGATGCGAAATTTTTTCAAAGCCATTATCGACAAGAGTTTTAAGTGCGACCAACTCGCCCAACTCACCTAATGCTTTCTTCCTCATGGCTTCTTTCTTGCTGTCAGTCTTCTCACTGTCCATTAGTGATTATCCTTTGCCGAAATTGAGTTGGCTTGATAAAAACTTACAAAGCCAATAGAAGCAAGATCACTCGCTTCCGAGTGCATTCCCACCGACAGCTATTGGCACGTTGCGTCATGTCGATTCTGGAATTATCCTTCTCCAAAGCTGCCGTCCGAACTTCGCGGTCAAATTAATTTTTCATACTCCCATTTGCAGTTACTGGAGCCGCAGATCAACCGAGATACTTACGCCGACTCATCCGGTGCGATAAGAACCACACCGGGGAAGTATGAACTATAGCGGCGTGTATCACGGGTAAGAACTGGATATTGGGATACCGCTGCATGTGCGCCAATAAAGAAATCTCCGAGAACATTGCTCCTGGTTCCACCTTGCCTTCGGTAACGAACAAACGCCTTGCCGGCGAGAAATAATGCCGGTCGTGGTATTTCGAGCATTGCTAGATTTAGGTCATCAAGTGCCTGATTCAGAGCCTCCACAGTAGAAAAAGTTAGCGACAGTTCGGAGTAGATGATTGGATTGATAGCCAACCGATGAATTTTTGACTGTGCACGCAATTGGCTAATCGACCAATCAGCCCAGTTTTGATCATTTTCCAGAACATCTACCAGCACGTTGGTGTCAACAAGCAGCATTACCCCTCACCGCGCAACATAGCCATCAGATCGTCAGTCCGCCACTTTATATCGGCTTTACCGCGAGCCGTTTCGAAACGATCCGGCTTGCGACTAGCCCGAGCCCCTACCTTGTGTATGACTACATCACCATTAGGATTGACAGCGAAGTCTACAGCACACCCTGGTGCCAGATTCAATGCATCACGAATCTGTTTTGGTATAGTGACTTGCCCCTTGCTGGTTAGTGTCGTTGACATGATATCTCTCCTTTGTATTACCACATGCGGCATTGTAATACCAACAATCTGGGCGCGCAACGGTATAAATTACGATGTCATGTTGACCCAATAAAGTTCAACACCTCCGCATCTGAGGCAAAGGTGACCTGCGACAGGTTTTGCAAGGTACTGAGAACGACATCGCGATTCTGTAAATTCCCCAAGGACAGCTCGCCAATTACAAACCGGTGAGTCAGCACTCGACCTGCATTAAGAAGTTTCGTCAACTCCGCATCACCTTGCCGCAGATGGTCAATCCAGACCGATGTATCTACGAGAATCATGCAGATTTAGTCTTCCGTCGTGGAACATAATCAAGCAAAGGTTCTGATCCGCCAAGCAATGCCAATCGCTTAGCGCTCTCCCGCTGGATCAGTGCATTAAGGGCTTCACGAACCAAGGCAGTCTTCTCCATTGGGCCAATAAATGCCTGGGCTTTTTCTATCAAGTCATCATCAAGTGCAAGCGTAGTACGCATAATCTTATCTCCGTCACGAATGCACAATTCATAACATCAAATGATGCAGCAATCAATGCACGCTTACCCCTGCACAATTATCCGTGCTTATCGGCTTCATCTGGGGCAAATATTATTGCCTACATTCACCGCCTGCCAAACCTTCAATGCATCCACCGTCGCGCGCACATCATGCACGCGCACAATCTGCGCACCGCGCTGTACCGCCAGCAACGCCGCTGCCACGCTGGCATGTACGCGATGATCTACATCTTGTCCGGTTATCGTCCCCAGCATGGATTTGCGCGATAGCCCTGCCAGCACCGCCACACCCAGTTCGTTGAACGCATCCAGGCCGCGCAACAGGACGAGATTATGCGCCAGCGTTTTGCCGAAACCAAAGCCCGGATCAACCACGATGCGCTCACGCGCAATGCCTGCGGCCTCAACAGCCGCGATGCGCACACGCAGAAATTGCAGCACCTCCGCCAGCACATCCTGATACTGCGGCTGCTCTTGCATGGTCTGCGGGTTGCCCTGCTTGTGCATCAAACATACTGCTGCGTCGCTCGCGGCCACGGCGGCCAACGCTTCCGGTTGTTGTAGCGCGTTGATGTCGTTGACCATGCTCGCCCCCGCCGCCAGCGCCGCGCTCATCACTTCGGGTTTGCAACTATCAATGGAAAGAGGAACGGGCGCGCCGCGCAAGCCTTCAATCAGCGGCATCACGCGATCCAGCTCTTCCTGCACACTGACCGGCTTGGCACTTGGACGCGTGGATTCCCCACCGATGTCGAGGATGTCCGCGCCTTGTTGTATCAATTGGTGGGCATGGGCCAGCGCAACATCGCATCTAAAATGATGCCCGCCATCCGAGAATGAATCGGGCGTGACGTTGACGATGCCCATGACTAATGGGCGGGATAGGTCGAAGTGGAATTTACCGCAGTGGAGGAACATGAAACAGTCGCTAGCCATTAGCAGCTAGTCGTTAGCAACTAGCTGCTAACGACTAACGACTAATAACTGTATTAAGTTCCCTGCGCAGGTTGCGTAGGGGTAACAGCAGGAGCGGGGGGAGGAGCGTCCTGCGGCGGCTGGGCGCTCTGGCTTGGTGGGGTGGGCTTGGGCGCGCGGGGCGGTTTGCCGTCCATGATGTCGTCGAGTTGATCGGCATCCAGCGTTTCCCATTCCAGCAGGGCGTGCGCCATCGCCTCGATTTTGTCGCTGTTCTCTTCAATCAGCTTGCGCGCCAAGGCGTACTGCTGATCGATGATACGGCGGATTTCCTCGTCCACCTTTTGCATGGTCGATTCCGAAACATTCTTGTGCGTGGTCACGGAGCGTCCGAGGAACACTTCGCCTTCATTCTCCCCATAGACCATGGTTCCCAAGGCTTCAGACATACCCCATTGCGTCACCATGCGCCGCGCCATGTCGGTGGCACGCTCAAAATCGTTGGAAGCGCCGGTAGTCATCTGGTGCATGAAAATCTCTTCCGCGATACGTCCGCCGAACAGCACGGCTATCGTGTCCAGAATGCGGTTCTTGTCCATGCTGTAGCGATCTTCCTTCGGCAACTGCATGGTCAGCCCCAGCGCGCGTCCACGCGGAATGATGGTGACCTTGTGCACGGGATCGGTCTTGGGCAACAGCTTGGCCACGACCGCGTGACCGGATTCGTGATACGCGGTGTTACGGCGTTCTTCTTCCGGCATAATCATGGTACGGCGTTCCGTACCCATCATGATCTTGTCCTTGGCCGCTTCGAAATCGTCCATCTCGACGAAACGCTTGCTGCGCCGCGCGGCGAACAGCGATGCCTCGTTCACCAGATTGGCCAGATCAGCACCGGACATGCCGGGTGTGCCGCGTGCAAGGATATCGGCCTTCACATCGGCGGCAACCGGAACCTTGCGCATATGCACCATCAGGATTTGTTCGCGACCACGGATGTCCGGCAACGGCACCACCACTTGGCGATCGAAACGCCCCGGACGCAACAGCGCGGGGTCAAGCACATCGGGACGATTGGTCGCGGCAATCACGATCACGCCGCTGGCGCCTTCGAAACCATCCATTTCCACCAGCAAGGCATTCAACGTTTGTTCGCGTTCGTCGTTGCCGCCGCCCATGCCTGCGCCGCGCTGACGACCGACCGCATCAATTTCGTCAATGAATACGATACATGGCGACTGCTTCTTGGCCTGCTCGAACATGTCGCGCACGCGAGCCGCGCCGACGCCGACAAACATTTCCACGAAGTCGGAACCGGAGATCGAGAAGAACGGCACCTTGGCCTCACCGGCAATCGCTTTCGCCAGCAAGGTTTTACCGGTACCGGGACTGCCCACCAGCAGTACGCCGCGCGGTATACGTCCGCCCAGATTCTGGAACTTGGTAGGTTCGCGCAAGAAGTCCACCAGTTCTGAAACTTCTTCCTTGGCCTCATCACAACCCGCAACATCGGCAAACGTATAACGTTCCTTGCTTTCATCCAGCATGCGCGCGCGCGATTTGCCGAACGAAAATGCTCCGCCTTTGCCGCCGCCCTGCATCTGGCGCATGAAGAAAACCCACACCCCGATCAATAGAAGCATGGGGAACCACGACACCAGAATGTTCATCAGCATTGATGGCTCTTCTTCTGGCTTGGCTTCAATCTTGACGCCGTTCTTGATCAGGTCAGACACCAGCCACAAATCCTGCGGTGCATAGCTGCTAATGTGTTTACCATCATTGGTGAGAGCCTTCAGTGTGCGGCCTTCGATAGTCACCTTGGCGACGTGCCCTTGCCTGACCTCATCCAAAAACTGCGAATAGTCCATCTGCGCCTGTGCGCCCGAAGGCTGGTGCGTGTTGAACTGGTTGAATACGGTCATCAGCACCAAGGCTACAACCAGCCAAATACCGATACTCTTAAATAAGTTGTTCAAAATTACTCCCTGCTGGCATGTGCCAAACCGCTAAATGAATCCGTATTAGACTACTTCCTGCCTGATTACTCAAGGGCACCACCAAAAATCCAATTTCCGTCGCCATACTGTGTTACTCACAAAAAATCACTTCTTACATATTAACCATATGCTGCGGCGCAATTTTTTGTTCGCGCCTTGTCTGGCTTATAACCAATGACTTGCTGCGTTTTTTGCAGCTTAGTCAGATGGCTAGTAGTTCCATCAGCAACTTGAATTTTTAGTAATACCCTAAAGTTTTCCCATCCCTAAAAGGTACTGCTCACTGCTGCGGTCACGCGAGGCCTTGGGTTTGCGCGTCACCACGCGGGTAAAATGGCTACGCACAAGCTTGATATATTCCTCAAAACCAACCCCTTGGAATAATTTGACCAGAAATGCACCGCCGGGTTGCAAATGGTGCACAGAAAAATCCAGCGCCAGTTCCGCCAAATGCATTGCGCGCGCCTGATCGGCACTGTCGATGCCACTCATATTGGGCGCCATGTCGGAAATTACAAGCCCGATACGCTTCCCGCCCAGTCGTTCCTCCAATTGCGCCAGCACGCTATCCTCACGGAAATCGCCCTGGATAAACTCTACGCCGTGTATCGGGTGCAGCGGCAACAGATCCAGCGCAATCACCTTGGCGCCTTTGGCAGAGGCCACCTGCGACCAGCCGCCGGGCGTCGCCCCCAGATCAACCACCACCATGCCGGGCTTGAGCAAATGATCGCGTTCGTCTATCTCCAACAGTTTATAGGCCGCACGCGAACGGTAGCCGTCCTTCTGCGCACGCTGCACATAAGGGTCGTTAACATGCTCACTCATCCACTGTTTACTGGTTTTGCTTCTCTTCATCGCTTAGAATGCCATACCTAATCTGGAGTCCTTATGCTAACGCTCACCGTATTACAACGCAAAAACCTCAAGGCGCGCGCCCATCCGCTTAAACCAACCGTCATGATCGGCAACGCCGGACTGACCCCCACCGTACTGGAAGAGATCGCCCGCGCCCTGAAGAGCCACGAACTGATCAAGATCCGCGTCATGAATGATGACCGGGAAATGCGAGCAGCCATTCTGGAACAAATCTGCACCCAATTGAATGCCGGTGCGGTTCAACACATCGGCAAAATTCTGGTGGTATATCAACCGCAAGAGGATGTTCCCGAAATTAAACAGGTAAAGCGGAGAGGCAAGCCGCTCACAAAGAAACAGTTGGGAAGTCGGTAAAGACCAGTTGGTAGCCGTTAGTCATTAGTCGCTAGTTGGTTTTGTCCGCTTCGCGGGTTCTGATTTAACTAACAACTAGCGACTACCAACTAAAAACTGTTTTTAAATATACTGCACATCCACCACTTCGTATTCTCGTATTCCACCCGGCGCCTGCACTTCTGCGATATCCCCGCTGTATTTGCCGATCAGCGCACGTGCTATCGGCGAACTGATGGAAACCTTGCGCTGTTTGATGTCCGCTTCATCGTCACCGACTACTTGATACGTAACTACGTCGCCGTTCTTCACATCCTCCAGCACCACAGTCGCCCCGAACACGCACCGACCATCGGAACTGATGGTTTTCGGATCGATGACTTGCGCCCGGCCCAACTTGCTTTCCAATTCCACGATGCGTCCCTCGACGAATGCCTGACGTTCCTTGGCTGCATCGTATTCTGCATTTTCAGACAAATCGCCCTGCGCACGAGCCTCGGCAATGGCGTTAATCACGGAAGGACGCTCCACCGTTTTCAGCTTGTGCAGTTCGTTGCGCAATAAATCGGCACCGACCACGGTCAATGGAACTTTGCTCATGTTGCTCCCCTATACTTTATTTATTTTAACCAACCAAACGCCGGTGTTGTGCCTGCACATCATAAACCTGTAATTCCGCCATGTGATGCATCCCCAGGCAAGCGGCGCGTGCGCCAGCCAGCGTGGTGTAATATGTAACCCGCCCTTGTAGCGCGGCGTTGCGGATGGAATAAGAGTCGCGCATAACGGACGGTTTACTGTCCACGGTGTTAACGATCAGACAGACCTCGCCGTTCTTGATCATGTCCACAATGTGCGGACGGCCTTCGGCCACTTTGTTTACCACCGTCACGGCAACTCCTGCCTCCGCACAAACTGCGGCCGTGCCGCGTGTCGCCAGTACGCTAAAACCCAGCTCGCGAAGGCTACGCGCAACTTCCACCGCCCCCGTCTTGTCAGCTTCGCGCACGCTAATGAACACCTTGCCGGAAGACGGCAATTTCACTCCAGCCGCAAGTTGCGACTTTACGAAGGCCTCGGCAAAATTTTCGCCCACCCCCATCACTTCTCCGGTGGATTTCATTTCAGGGCCGAGAATAATATCCACGCCAGGAAACTTGATGAACGGGAACACCGCTTCCTTAACCGAGTAATACGGTGGAATCACTTCTCCGCTCATACCCTGCTGCGCCAACGTTTGTCCTGCCATACAACGCGCCGCGATTTTCGCCAACGGCACACCAGTCGCCTTGGACACGAAAGGCACGGTGCGCGAGGCGCGCGGGTTCACTTCCAGCACGTACACCGTCTCGCCCTGAATGGCGAACTGCACATTCATCAGCCCGACCACATTCAGCGCCTTGGCCATCGCCTTGGTTTGATGACGCAGTTCGTCCTGCATCTCTGCGGACAAACTGTACGGCGGCAAAGAACAGGCCGAGTCCCCGGAATGCACTCCAGCCTCTTCAATGTGTTCCATGATACCGCCGATCAAAACTTCCTTGCCATCCGAAATCGCATCCACATCCACTTCAATCGCATCGTTCAGGAAACGATCAAGCAGGATGGGCATACGCTCCGGATAAATCTTCGCGTCTTCCACCGCATCGCGCATGTAACGTTCGAGGTCGGGCTGACCATGCACAATTTCCATCGCGCGTCCGCCCAACACATTGGAAGGACGCATCACCAACGGATAGCCCAGTTCCTGAGCCGCCTGGATCGCCTGCGCGGGCGTGCTGACCGTGCGGTTGGGCGGCTGCTTCAAGCCCAGTTGCTGCAACATCTGCTGGAAGCGCGCGCGGTCTTCCGCGCAATCGATCATATCCGGCGTGGTGCCGATGATATTCACCCCGGCCTTTTCCAGGCCATGCGCCAATTTCAACGGCGTCTGTCCACCGTACTGCACAATCACACCGAAGGGTTGCTCCACTTCCACCACTTCCAGCACATCCTCCAGCGTCAGTGGCTCGAAATACAGGCGGTCGGATGTATCGTAGTCGGTGGACACGGTTTCTGGATTGCAGTTGACCATAATAGTTTCGTAGCCATCCTCGCGCATTGCCAGCGCGGCATGCACGCAGCAATAATCGAATTCGATGCCCTGACCGATACGGTTCGGCCCGCCGCCCAACACCATGATCTTTTTCTTGTTAGTAGGCGCAGACTCGCATTCTTCCTCATAGGTGGAATACATATAGGCGGTGTTAGTCGCGAACTCGGCGGCACAGGTGTCCACACGTTTGAACACCGGGCGAATACCCAGCGCATGGCGGCGCGCGCGCACAGCGGCGGCATCACTGCCCAACAGTTTCGCCAAGCGCGCATCGGCGAAGCCGCTCCGCTTCAACTGGCGCAACTCATCCGCGCTCAGGCTATCCAGCGCACAGCCAGTAAGTGCCCGCTCACGTTTCACAATGTCTTCGATCTGCACCAGAAACCACGGGTCGATCTTGCTATGGTTGAACAACTCTTCCACGCTCATGCCAAGGCGGAAGGCATCGCCGACTGCCCAGATGCGATCCGGCCCAGGCGAACCCAGTTCGGCGGCAATCGCTTCGAGGTCGGTGTATTTTTCATCCAGTCCGTTCACGCCGACTTCCAGCCCACGCAAGGCTTTCTGGAACGACTCCTGGAAGGTGCGACCGATCGCCATCACCTCGCCCACCGATTTCATCTGCGTAGTCAGGCGGTCATTGGCCTGAGGAAACTTCTCGAAAGCGAAACGCGGAATTTTGGTTACCACATAATCGATGGTTGGCTCGAACGAAGCCGGGGTCGCGCCGCCGGTAATTTCGTTTTTCAATTCGTCCAGCGTGTAGCCTACTGCTAGCTTCGCAGCGATTTTGGCAATTGGGAAGCCGGTGGCCTTAGAGGCCAGCGCCGAGGAACGCGACACACGCGGATTCATCTCGATCACCACCATGCGTCCGTCTACCGGATTGGTGGCGAACTGTACGTTGGAACCGCCGGTATCCACGCCGATTTCGCGCAGCACCGCAATGCTCGCATCGCGCATGATTTGGTATTCCTTGTCGGTCAGCGTCTGCGCCGGAGCCACGGTGATCGAGTCGCCGGTATGCACGCCCATCGGGTCAAGGTTTTCGATTGAGCAGATGATGATGCAGTTGTCGGCGTGGTCGCGCACCACTTCCATCTCGAACTCTTTCCAGCCGAGCAAAGATTCTTCGATCAACAATTCTTTGGTCGGGGAAGCCTCCAGCCCGCGCTCGCAAATTTCCATGAATTCTTCGCGGTTGTACGCGATGCCGCCGCCGGAGCCGCCCATGGTGAAGGATGGACGGATGACGGTCGGGAAACCCATCACCTGCTGCACCTGCAATGCCTCTTCCATGCTATGCGCGATGGCCGAGCGCGCCGAAGCCAGGCCAATGCGCGTCATCGCCTGCTTGAATTTCTCGCGGTCTTCCGCCATGTCGATGGCCTCGCGCGACGCGCCTATCATTTCCACGCCGTATTTTTCCAAGACGCCGTGTTTGGCCAAATCCAGCGCACAATTCAACGCGGTCTGCCCCCCCATGGTCGGCAGAATCGCGTCCGGTCTTTCCTTGGCGATAATCTTCTCCACCATCCTCCAGGTGATCGGCTCGATGTAAGTTGCATCCGCCATGTTCGGATCGGTCATGATAGTGGCCGGATTCGAGTTCACCAGAATAACGCGATAGCCTTCCTCGCGCAGCGCCTTGCAGGCTTGTGCGCCGGAATAGTCGAACTCGCACGCCTGCCCGATGATGATGGGGCCTGCGCCGATGATCAGGATGCTTTTTAGGTCAGTACGTTTAGGCATAAATCAGTCTTCAGTCGTAAGACGTAAGACGTAAGTTGAAACCGGTTTTGCTAACAACTTACGTCTTAAGTCTTACGTCTGTTTTTCCATCAATCCAATAAATTTGTCGAACAAATAATCCACATCACGAGGCCCCGGGCTGGCTTCGGGATGGCCTTGGAAGCAGAACGCGGGTTTGTCGGTTAATTCAAAACCTTGCAGCGTGCCGTCGAATAGTGAGACATGAGTGACGCGCGCATTCGCGGGCAGCGTTGCTGTGTCCACCGCAAAGCCGTGGTTCTGGCTGGTAATCATCACGCGCTTGCTCTGCATGTCCTGCACCGGATGATTCGCGCCACGATGGCCGAACTTCATTTTCACCGTCTTCGCACCCAGCGCCAGCCCCATGAGCTGATGTCCCAAACAGATGCCAAACAGCGGCACGCCCTTTTCGATAAATTTGCGCGTCGCTTTGATCGCGTAGTCGCACGGCTCCGGATCGCCGGGGCCGTTGGACAGGAATACGCCGTCCGGTTTCAATGCCAACACCTCTTCCGCAGTGGTTAGGGCAGGCACCACGGTGATTTTGCAGCCGCGCTCCGCCAGCATGCGCAGGATGTTGCGCTTCACGCCAAAGTCATAAGCTACCACATGGAATTTCGCGTCGGCCATGTCGCGGTAACTGTGGCCTAATGCCCACTCGCGTTGAACCCATTCGTATTGACTGTCGCAGCTCACCACTTTGGCCAAATCCATCCCTGCCAGCCCGGCAAAATCACGTGCCTCAACCAGCGCTGCCGCCTCATCCGTACCGGTGGCAATACAACCGTTCTGCGCACCCTTCTCGCGCAAAATGCGCGTCAGCTTGCGCGTGTCAATGTCGGCGATGGCCACCACGTTATTGGCCTTGAGGTAGTCGGACAAGGAATGCGTGCTGCGGAAATTGCTCACGACCATCGACAAGTCGCGGATCACCAATCCGCTGGCGAATACTTGGCGCGATTCCACGTCCTCGGCATTCACCCCCACATTGCCGATATGAGGACAAGTCAGTGTAACGATCTGTTTACAGTAAGACGGGTCAGTGAGGATTTCCTGATAGCCGGTCATCGCGGTGTTGAACACCACCTCACCGGCACTGCTACCGGAAGCGCCGATAGCGATGCCCCGAAACACCGTCCCATCGGCTAATACAAGAATGGCGGGGTTCGTTTGCAGCACCTGATACTCCAACTTGGAAGATTACATAAAGAAGCGGGACGAACCTTTAGTTCATCCCGCTCTGATTTAGTACGAATTATACCCGATAGTAAGGGGGGTATCAAATGCTGGATTCCGGCCTTCGTCGGAATGAAGAAATTATAGGTTTCGCTGCCATCTTCAATTATTTAACGCTCAACAGTCAGAGGCTGTACAAGCCTTTTGACTGCGCTTATGCGAACGCCTTGGCGATGCGGCTAATGGCGTTCTGCAAATTTTCCATCGAAGTGGCGAAAGATAACCGCATGTAACCCTCGCTGCCGAAGGCCGAGCCGGGCACCACGGCCACCCCGGCATGTTCCAGCAAGTATTCGGACAACGCGATATCAGTTGCCGCCTTGATCGTTCCGCGTTGATGCAGCTTGGCAATTGCCCCGCGCGCATCCGGAAAGGCGTAAAACGCGCCGCCAGCCATGATGCACTTCACACCGGGAATCTTGTTCAGTTCATTTACCACGTACACATGCCGCTCGCGGAACGCCTTCACCATCGGAGTGATGCAGCCCTGATCGCCGTTCAATGCAGCTTCCGCCGCTACCTGCGATATCGAGGTTGGGTTGGAAGTGCTTTGCGATTGCACATTTTCCATCGCTGTGATGATGTTCTCCGGCCCCGCCGCATAGCCAATGCGCCAACCCGTCATGGAGTAAGCCTTGGATACGCCATTCAGCACCATGGTGCGCGGATACAGGTCAGGACAGGCATTCAGAATATTGGCAAATTTTGCGTCGGTCAGCGCGACGTGTTCATACATGTCATCGGTGGCGATAAGAATATTCGGATGCTTGCGCAGCACCTCGCCCAGCGCCAGCAAATCTTCCAGCGTATATACCGCGCCAGACGGATTGCTCGGACTATTGATCACCACCATTTTGGTCTTGGACGTGATCGCCGCTTCCAGTTGCGCGGCGGTCATCTTGAAACCCTGCTCAATGCCCGCCTCCACGATCACCGGCTTGCCTTCCGCGATGATCACGATGTCCGGATAAGACACCCAGTAAGGCGCAGGAATAATGACCTCATCGCCGGGATTGATGTACGCCAGCGCGAGATTGAAAAAACTCTGCTTGCCGCCGCAGGAAACCAGAATTTGCTTCGCGGTATAGTCCAGCCCATTGTCACGCTTGAACTTGGCGATGACGGCGGCTTTAAGCGTGGGAGTGCCGCCCACTGCGGTGTATTTGGTAAAGCCCCTGTTGATCGCGCCTATGGCTGCGTCCTTGATGTGTTGTGGCGTATCGAAATCAGGCTCGCCCGCACCCAATCCGATAATGTCTTTTCCTTCTGCTTTCAGTTTTGCAGCGCGCGCCGTAACGGCAAGAGTCGGGGAGGGTTTAATGGCTTGTACGCGTCTGGAGAGTTCCAAGATTTTTCCTTTGGCTTCCCCACAAAGGTTTGAGTGGGGGGTTATTGTGAGTGTAACGGTGCGAATTATACTTAATTTTTGTGCGAGAGTGTCTGATGACAAGTTGAATGACCAGGCAGCTTACTTGCCAGTCAGTTTAACGACTATATCTATAGTGAGCTGCCGCTACGATGAGATTGTTGCATTCAGCGCGCGGGCTATCTTGTTGATCAGGATTGAGTGGACGAAAGGTTTCACTACGAAATCAACCGCACCGGCATTTATGCAGTCAACGACAACCTCCCCTTCGCTCTTGCCGGTAACCATTATTACAGGAGTCCTGGATAAATGCGGAATGGACTTCAGCCGCCGCATGGTCTCCATGCCATTCATATTAGGCATCATTATATCCATGAGAATTAAATCTGGCCGCTTCTTGCGCAGAATGTTCAAAGCTTCTAAACCATCCCTGGCGAATAGAATGTCATAGTTCTCCACAGTCAGAAGCTTGCCGATTATTATGCGTTGAGCCTCGTTGTCGTCCACCACCAGCACGGTAGGCCTGATGCGCTCTGCCATGGCATTCAAAACGCGGGCTGACTCCAGGAATGGCTCGCATTCCTGCAGAAGTTTTTGCGCCCACTGCTTCAGAGGTTGGGTGGATTCGGCAGCAGCAATGAAAAGCGGCTGAACTTCCTCACTCTTTAAGTGGCTGATTTCCTTTCCCAGCCCATCGGCATTTTTGACCTCGACCAAATCAGGAAGTGCACCCGAGGTAATCCGCTGTGAAAATCCGTCCAGAGCCGTGCCGATTTTCTGTTCGGCCTGCTCCATGACACGACTGACCACTTCAATATGATGACCGCCCTGCAATATTTGTTGATCCAGCGTTTTTTCCAACTCCGCAAGGTAGTGTGCTTGGGCGGCAAACTCTGCCGCCGATGGTTCATCATACTTAAGTGTGGCGAGTTCACGTAGCGCATGGTGGATGGTCATGGATAGCCGAGTTGAATCATGGGTCATCGGCCAGAAAAGAATGTAGTCGTCGAAATATTCCTTCTTGCATAGCTCATAAACCTGCTTAACTTCGTCCTTGTTGCATAGAACCACAGTACGATGGGGAAGCTGGTGTACTACCTCACACAAGCGATGCAACTCCAAATAATAACGTTCCGCTTTTTCCAGGGTATTGAATGCCAGAACCAGCACGCTGGGCCGATGGCGCACGAAATCTTCCGCCACTTTTTCAGGGTCAGTGGACATAAATATGTGATCGAATTCCGGGGTCAGCAGATTCTTCACCATCGCAGCATCAGTGAGATTATCTGTGGCGATTAAAATCGTGGCGGCGGCTGAGGTACGAGTATCCATGATGGGCGGCTCCTTTGGTTAAATGATTGCCGGAATTGTTGCATCATGGCGATTAAACCAGCCCCTCTCTGTGCGTTAACGCACATAACCAGCGACTTGGCTGACGTCTTTTGTCAGCCTAGTCGAATGGCTATGCAGAGCTAACCAGCCGAGTTGCCGATAATGCGGGGGAGCGTTAGTTTCTAAAGGCGGTGCAAAAAGTCGCAGGTTGTGTTGGGTATCGAATCAACGAAACGACACTTTGATGAGAATCCGATTTCTGGAAAACAGCACGGCGACATGGTGTTCGGGAATGTGCCTATACTGGTTACACAATTATCAATGGCTGAATTCAGCGTAATACGCAGGCTGGCATTTCCAATCATGGCATCATCTCGTTACGCCAACGAGCGCCCCATGCATTGATGGAGCACTCGTGAATAACGAGTCAAGACTCCAGCACCCGCAATTCCGCATCCGTGTAGCGCAACCGGCTCGCAAGCACGCTGGCGAGACCCTCCATAAGACCGATAGCAAGTTTTTTGTGTTCTTCGGCCAACGAGTCGAAAGTTTTGCGCGAAAGAACATAAAGTTCGGCATCAGAAAATGCCACTGCATCGGCGGAACGCGCACCACCATCGAGAAAAGCCATTTCACCGAAGAAAGATCCACGACCGAATGTGCCGAGATGGTGGCTCTGCTTCTCGGAAATCGGTAGCATGATGCGCACAGCACCCTTGCGGATCAGGAAGATTTCGTCGCTGATGTCGCCATGCTTGAATATTTTTTCACCTACCTTGTAGGAACGCTTTTCCATGCACTGTTCCAGTGCAGCAAGCGTTTCCGCCTTGCGGCCCTTGAATAGTTCAAATTCGTTGAGTCCGAGCGCATCTCGCTCGCCATGTGCGCAAATCGCTTCCTCAAGGATGCGATCCTCGACCCATTCGAGCGCATCGTCGAGTTCGTCGAACACGCGCACCGGACTTTCCGGGCGCACAAGGCCGACCTGATCGAAATACTGCTGCATATCGCGACCTGAAGGCAGGTTCTGCGGCAATTGGCTGAAGATGAGAAAACCGTGGCGTTCGGCAAGCATGTCCTTGACCTGATCCAGCATGTGAACAGCGGTAACATCGACGGTTTGCACGCGACGCATATCGAGGATAACGTAGACCCGTGTTTTCAGTTCCGGCTCCAGCGCCGAATAAAGCTGGTTGGTGGTACCGAAAAACAGGCTGCCCTGAAGTTCAACGACAACGCCGCATTCGCCGCGTTCAATGAGAATTTCCATTTCTTCATGTGTGCGTACGCGTTTCGAAAAAGTCTCGCGGCAACTAACCTTGCGGTGAACGACCGCGCCGCCGATCTGTTCGCGAATGAACAGCATCACAGCCAACATGATACCGACACCCGACGCCGCGATCAGGCTGACCGTCAACGCCGTGGCGATGACGGCAGCGATGACGGCGAAATCCAGTATTGTGGAGCGCTGCTTGAGGAACTGGAAGCTGTGGCGATCTATCATGCGCACGCCGACGACAATCAGGATCGCGGCGAGTGCCGCGACCGGCACCCAGGAAATTAATGCGCCGAGCACAAGGAAGGCGACCAATGCCAGCGCGCCTTCAAACACTCCCGATAATCTGCTCACCCCACCGCTAGACATATTGACCAATGTCGCACCCATTTGACCTGCGCCGGGGATGCCGCCAATAACGGACGAAGCCACATTTCCAAGGCCTTGTGCGATCAGTTCGCGGTTTGAATTGTGGCGCGAGTGTGTCAGTGCATCGAGAACCATGCAAGTCTTCAGCGTGTCGATGGAAAGCAGCACGGCCAGTGTCAGCGCGGGAACTGCGATGTACTTGATCTGTTCGATGCCGATATCGCTCATGGCGTGCCAGCGTCCCGCCATGGCATCGGTAAAACTGCCGCCACCGCCGAGCGAGCCAACGACGAACGGATTACCTGCAAGCGTCAGCAATGCGGGATCCGCCAGGCCGAGTCCGAAATAGGTGAGTACCCCCGCCAACAGCGCGAGAATGGCGGCTGGCACGGCCCGCGTGACCTTGGGTGCAACGAGCATCACGCCTATTGTCACCGCGCCGACGACCATGCTCTGCCATTTCCAGAGTCCCGATGCGGCGAGCGATGCCCAGAAATGCGTACCCTTGGGAGTACCGAGGAATATGGGTACCTGGCTGGCGATGATGGTGAGGCCAACACCGGACAGATAACCGCTCACCACGGGATATGGCATATATTTAATCAACTGCCCGAGACGCGCCGTGCCGAAAATGATCTGCAGCGTACCTGCCAGGAGTCCCAGCATAGACACCATCAGCAAAGCGGCCTCGATGTTGCCGCTGCCATGCATAAACTCGATGACAAATGCCGAAAGCACAGCAGCGGCAGGAGCGCACGGGGCGGTGATGAGCCGATTGGTGCCACCCAGCGCCGGTGCGATTAGACCGAGCGCGGTCACGCCGAGAATGCCGGCCAGAGCGCCCTGCGCCGCGTAGGAGGCGCCCATTGGTGAGTAGATGGTAACGCCGAAGGCAATGGCCGAAGGTAGCGCGACTAGCATGGCGGCAAGACCGCCCCAGAAATCTCCTGCTTCAGGCTTAGGTAATTTCATGGTTCAAGCTTCCAATTTACAGTTGCCCCATCCTAACCCCATACGCAAGCTTGCACAACACCACTCTACATGCCAGAAATGCTGGGCATAGGTGCATCGTGCAATATCACAACACTATCGTTCAATGAGCGCTACCGCACAGAGTGGATTTATTTTTCAGCGCATCATTCGTCCATTCCCCTCCAGGTGCAACACCTGGATTTTACGGAGCAGGAAACTGCTCCGTTTTTTTTCACTCGACAAAGTTGCCTTGGGTCACTTTGACAAGCTCAGGTAGGCTTCGACAAGCCTGAACGCACTTAACACTTCACCGTGCCGAATCATTAATAACGCACGTAAGGCAAACTTACGCCGCTAGTGCTGCCCTCTGCATCTCAACCAGTTGCGCAATCCCGCCCTGCGCCAAGTCGAGCAAAGTATCCATTTCGGCACGCGTGAAAGCATGGCCTTCCGCCGTACCCTGCACTTCGACAAAATTCCCGGTTCCGGTCATCACTACGTTCATGTCGGTATCGCAGGCAGAGTCTTCATCATAGTCCAGATCGAGCACCGGCACGCATTGATAGACGCCTACCGAGATCGCCGCAACGAAATCATGCAAGGGAGTTTCTTTAATCAAGCCCTTGTCGAGCAGGCCGCTCACCGCATCGTGCAGCGCAACGAACGCGCCGGTGATACTGGCGGTACGCGTGCCGCCATCGGCTTGGATTACGTCGCAGTCCACTTGTATGGTGCGCTCGCCTAGTTTTTTCAAATCCACCACGCTACGCAGGCTGCGCCCGATCAGGCGCTGGATTTCCTGGGTGCGCCCGGACTGCTTACCCTTGGCCGCTTCGCGCGCCATGCGGCTGCCGGTGGAGCGCGGCAACATGCCGTATTCTGCTGTGACCCAGCCTTCGCCGGAGCCTTTCTTGTGAGGGGGAACTTTCTCTTCAACGCTGGCTGTGCAAATCACCTTGGTGTCACCACATTCAATCAGCACTGAGCCTTCGGCGTGCTTGGTGTAGTGACGGGTAATGCGGATGGTGCGTAATTGGTCGGGCTGGCGCTGGCTGGGACGCATAGGGAAAACCTCAGGAAATAAAAATGGTACGAAATTAAATTGCGGTGAGGAAACGGCACGCTTAGCCGGGGAGTGGCTTCATGTCGGCACGGGTGCGGCCCAGAATATCTGACGCCGATTCGAGCTCATCCAGATCAAGCACCATACATACCGGTACAGGCGTGGACTTTACTTCTTCTTCGTCATCGCCCCAGCGTGCAACCACGGCAGTCGTGTTGTCGGCGCGGATGCCTTCCCGGCACACGGCCATGTCCATCAATTGATTCAGGGTCGCCTCCAGAGGGGCAGTGCGAAAACCTGCCGCTATTTCCTTATCGACCAGAGGACTCCACAAACCGTCACTGCACAACAGCAATACATCGCCGGACTGCAATGGCACAGCAGCGGTGGGTTCAGCGTAAAACAACTCCCCCACGCCGCCAAGACAGTTGGTTATTTTGTTGCGATCCGGGTGCGTTTTCATCTCATCCGTACTGATGATGCCCCAGTCCGCCCACTGCTGCACCACCGAGTGGTCGTGCGTCACAGCGGCGGTCGCTCCGCCGCGCAACAAATAGAGACGCGAATCACCCGCATGCACCCAGCACACCTGGCCGTCCTGCACCAGCGCAGCAACGCAAGTGGTGCCGGGATTGCCTCCAAGTTGCTTTTCCTGCGCGTATTTTACTATGGCGTTATGGGCGTCCCGCATGGCTTCTTTCAGGAATTTTTCCGGCTCGGAGATACGGGAATGCGCCGCTTGCTCAAAAGCCTGCATATACGAGTGAACCGCAATCTCTGCCGCAAGTTCGCCGTGCAAATGTCCGCCCATACCATCGGCCAGTACCAGCAGCAGCGCATCATCGGTATATGCATAAGCCGCGCGATCCTGATTGTATTTGCGTCCACCGACGCGGCTGTTTTGATATACGGAAAATCTCATAGGGTGTAATCGTAATATAATATGCGGCACTCAGCTTAGTTTTTTATTGTAATGTTTATTCGGGAGCCGCAATGATTTACAGTATGACCGGTTTTGCCACTGTTGCCGCAGAACACGATGCCGGATCGCTCGCGCTGGAACTGCGCGCGGTCAATCACCGCTACCTCGACCTCCAATTACGTGTGCCGGACGAGTTGCGTTCACTGGAGTCCGTACTGCGCGAGACCATTTCCGCGCAATTGACGCGCGGCAAGGTGGAATGCCGCATCGGTTTCGCCGCACGCCAGTCCGAACAGAACCCGGCACAACTCAACCAGGCTTTATTGCGCCAACTGGCGCAGTGGGGCGGTGAGGTGCAAGCCGTGTTGCCCGATGCGCGCGGCTTGGGAGTGGCGGATGTGCTGCGTTGGAACGGCGTGCTGCAAAGCGCCACGCTGTCTGCCGACACACTGCGCGCCACGGTGCTGGAACTGTTGCAACAAGTGTTGCGCGACTTCGCTGGCGCGCGCGAGCGCGAGGGCGAGAAGCTGAAGGAATTCCTGCTGCTGCGCGTAGCACAGATCGAAACCCTATGCACCGATGTGGCGCCGCGCATCCCGGCCGCAGTCGCCGCCTACGAGGAAAAACTGTCTGCACGCCTGCGCGCGGTGCTGCAAGGCGACGATAATGAGCGCCTGCATCAGGAGATCGCCCTGTTCGCCAGCAAGATAGACGTGGACGAAGAGCTGTCGCGCCTGCGCACCCACCTGACGGAAATGAAGCGGGTGCTGGCGCAGGGCGGCACGGTGGGTAAGCGGCTGGATTTCCTGATGCAAGAACTGCACCGCGAGGCCAACACACTGGGTTCAAAATCGGTGGATGCGGAAGTGTCGCGTGCCTCAATGGAGATGAAGCTGCTGATTGAACAGATGCGCGAACAGATCCAGAATATTGAATGATGTCTAGATTTCGGTGAAACTGATCCGCTCGTAATCCGAGCTTTTTTCTATACTAAGTTCCATTTTTAGCTGTAATTTTTTCTTGTCCACCTGGACAATTTCAACCACCCGTCCGGGCTTGAACCAATCGCGTGGAGCAATCAGGCTGGCCGGGATTTTCAGTTCTGGGATGGTAGGCAGCAGCAGCGCCGCGACGTATTTGTCCGATACGCTGAGGTTGATTCCGGTGGCTTTCATGGAGACGGTCTGCGGCAGGCCGGGCTGGTAACGCACACCAATGTGCAGTTGCCCGGTCTGGGTGACTTTGACCCAGCTCACCGTGCCCACCATGAAAGCATTGGCATTGGTTGGGCGCACCGCAATGAGCTGGCCTGGGCCGAGACGCACGCCGGCGTTCCCCTCGCGCAGCAAACGTGCGCCACGGATGCTCTCGTCTTCGATCTGCCAGGTTTCAAGCACCATGCCCATGACTGCCAGATCGTGGCGGTTAGTGTCGGATAGCACACGACCAAAAGCGGCGATCTGCTTGCGTGACAGAGTGTCCGCCGCCGCGTCTCTGGCGGGTTGTTTGAATGGCCTATTTGCAATGTACGCGAAGCAACTCTCCATGCCATAACATACCTGCGCTTGCTGCTGGATCGCGCTATGCCGTTCATCCATGCGACCATCATATCCTTCGCACCAGTGCTTATGCAGGTAGCCAAGGAACGCTATACATTCTGCGCTGTTGCAACCCTCGCCCAACTCCAGTTGCTGCGGTGATTGTCCCTGCTGTAACAGGATGGTCTTCACGCGCATCAGCTTGCTGAGCGGCGCCATGACCAGATAGCGAAGGTGATCAGAGGGGGTGGTCAGTTGAGGTAGTTGCAGGCCTGATGCGCTGTTCAGATCGACGGCCAGCGAGGGGGCATCGCCTTTGCTCACGGTGTATCGGCGCTCCACGGCGACGGTTGAACTCCATAGCGTCAGCCAGCGATCCATCAAATGCAATAAATTGCGCGATAACTCCGCCCGGTAGGCATGGCAGGCGAGCAAAGTCTTGGTGTAAGCGGCATTGCACGATGTGGTGCGGTTGTGGCCGTTGAGATCGTCATTCACTTCCTGAAGCTGCCAGCCTTGCTCCTCGCAGAAGGCATACAGTTGATGCAACTGGCGCCAGAGCTTGGTATCGAATTCGTAACCGGTGCGCATGTGCTCAAAAATCTGCAAGCCGCTATACAGCAGGCAGCGATGGCACAGCAACGCACCATGTGCGGCGAGTTGCGTATCTCCCGCCATGCAGGCTTGCAGACAGCGCTGATAGCCTGTAACCATACCTTGCCACAGACCGACGATGGCAACAAAGATGGTGAGTTCTTCATGGCTCAACGGCAACTTTTTGGCGACCAGCTTCCTGGCGTAATCGGCTTGTACGGACGATACCGTTTCACGCAGCAACTCCAGCGCATGCAGGCGTTCCAGACCGTACATCGGGTAACGGTTGAACTCGTCCAGTTGCATGCGCAACACACCGTGCGCATGGTGCAGGTCAGTGAGTTGCAGTTGCCCCAGCCATTGTGCGCAGGCGGTAGCATCTTTGAATGCCGGATTGGCGTGGTCGTCTGTAGGGTCGAGCGGCAGAGTCAGCATAAATTGATAATTTAGAGGATTTTAGATCCTACAACAGTACCCGTTCGATTCCGCCATCATTGGCTTTCTGCACGTAATCTTCCATCCAATTCTCGCCCAGCAGGTGCCGGGCCATTTCCACGACGATGTAATCCGCCGTGGTACCGGAGTCGTCATTGTAGCGCGAAAGTCCCTGCAAGCAAGACGGGCAAGAGGTCAGTATCTTGACCTTGCCGGTGTAACCGTCCTTGCGCAATGTATCCGCGCCCTTCCTCATTTCCTCTTCCTTGCGGAAACGCACCTGGGTGGAGATATCCGGGCGGGAGGCCGCGAACGTGCCGGATTCGCCGCAACAGCGGTCATTCAACGCAACCGGCACCCCCATCAGTTCGTTCACCACTTTCAGCGGCGTGTATATCTTCATTGGTGTGTGACAGGGATCGTGGTACATGAAGCGAGAGCCATTTACGTCTTGCAGCTTTACTCCTTTCTCCAACAGATATTCGTGAATGTCTAGCAAGCGGCAGCCAGGGAATATCTTGTCGAACTGGTATTGCAGCAACTGATCCATGCAAGTGCCGCACGATACCACCACGGTTTTTATGTCGAGATAGTTCAGCGTATTCGCAACGCGGTGGAACAGAACGCGGTTGTCCATGGTGATCTTGCTGCCGCGATCTTCCTGCCCGGCTGAAGTTTGCGGGTAGCCGCAGCACAGATAGCCAGGCGGCAACACGGTGATCGCGCCGGTTTCATACAGCATCGCCTGCGTCGCCAGTCCGACTTGACCGAACAAGCGTTCAGAGCCGCAGCCGGGAAAATAAAACACTGCCTCGGAATCCTCGTTTACCTTGTGCGGGTTGCGTATGACCGGAACGATGGTGTTATCCTCAATGTCGAGCAATGCGCGCGACGTTTTATTCGGCAGCTTGCCGGGCAAAGGCTTATTGATGAAGTGGATCACGTGTGCCTTGAGCGGCGGGCGTCCCAGCGTGGCGGGCGGATGTGCAGTCTGCGCGCCAATTAACCCAAAATGCTTGCCCACTTGGTAGCCTAGTTGTTGCGCCTTGAATCCCCACTCTATCAGAAACTTGCGCACCGTCTTGATAGTGGCCGGGTCGGTTGCATTCAGGAACAACATAGCCGCCGCCGTACCCAAATTAAATTTATTCTTGCCCTGCTTGCGCAGGAAATTTCGCATGGCGATAGAAACGTCGCCGAAATCAATGTCCACCGGGCAAGGTTTTTCGCACTTGTGGCATACCGTGCAATGGTCGGCCACATCGCTGAATTCGTCGAAGTGCGCAAGGGAAATGCCGCGCCGTGTCTGCTCCTCGTACAAGAACGCCTCGATCAACAGCGAGGTGCCGAGTATCTTGTTGCGCGGCGAATACAACAGGTTGGCGCGCGGCACATGCGTGCTGCACACCGGCTTACACTTGCCGCAACGCAAGCAGTCTTTGATCGAATCGGAAATTTCGCCCAACTCACTTTTCTCCAGGATCAGGCTTTCCAATTCCATCAAGTTGAAGCTAGGTGTATAAGCGCGCTCCAGATTGCCGCCTGCGAGCAGCTTGCCTTTGTTGAAGCGACCTTCCGGATCAATACGATTCTTGTAGGCGGTGAACTCGGCGATCTCCTGCGGTTCCAGAAAATCGAGTTTGGTGATGCCGATGCCGTGCTCGCCGGAGATTACACCCCCCAAATCTTTCGCCAGATGCATGATGCGATCCACCGCGCCATAGGCCTGTTGCAACATGGCGTAGTCATCCGAGTTAACCGGAATGTTGGTATGCACATTGCCGTCACCCGCGTGCATATGCAGCGCGACGAACACGCGACTTTTCAATACGGACTGATGGATAGCGTTGCACTGGTCAAGTATGGGCTGGTATGTGCCACCGCTAAATATTTGGCGCAACGGATCGCGCACTTCGAGTTTCCATGAGGCGCGGAGGGTGTGGTCTTGCAGAGATTGGAAGATAGAACTGGTAGGGCGGGCTTTGCCCGCCGCGTCGGGCGTAGCCCGGCCTACACCATCAACAAGCTCGGAACTCGCCCGATCCAGATTATTCCTTAGCCACTGCCAGCGCGTTCGCACTTCAGTTAATAATTCGCACGCCTGTTGCGCGCGGTTGCCCAGCAATTCGGCGCTGCCCAGTTGTTGATCGTCTTGGTAGTACAGCGGCAATTCGCCTTTGAAGAATTCATCCAGCGCGTCCAGCAGTTTGAGTTTGTTGTACAGCGACAGCTCAATGTTGATGCGCTCTATGCCGTCGCAGTAGTCGCCCATGCGCGGCAAAGGGATTACAACGTCCTCGTTAACCTTGAACGCATTGGTGTGTTTGGCAATGGCGGCGGTACGTCCTCGATCCAGCCAGAATTTTTTGCGTGCTTCTGCGCTTACCGCGATGAAACCCTCACCATGGCGCAAGTTGGCTAGCCGCACAATTTCAGAAGCGGCTTGCGCCACGGCGTTCTCATCATCACCCACCACATCGGCGATCAGCACCATCTTGGGTCGCACACCGCGTTTGGCTTTAGTGGCATAACCCACGGCCTTCAGGTAACGCTCGTCCAGATGTTCCAAGCCAGCCAAGAAGGCAGGAGAAGGGAGAAGGGAGAAGTGAGAAGGGTGGGCGCTGCGTTTATCGAATAAGGCAGTGATTTCGATAATCGCAGGCACCGCCTCATGCACTTGTCCAAAAAATTCCAGGCATACCGTGCGCGTGTGGTTATGCGCGCGGTGCAGAATGAAACGCGCCGAGGTAATGATGCCGTCGCAGCCTTCTTTCTGGATGCCCGGCAGGCCAGACAGGAACTTGTCGGTTACGTCCTTACCCAGCCCGGCCTTACGGAACTTGCCGCCGGGAATCTCCAGTATTTCCGGATCGCCATGCGGCGTCTTTCCATCCGTTTCAAAGCGACTGATGCGGAAACGCGCCACGTCCACGTCGTGAATCTTGCCGAGATTGTGCTCCAGTCGCTCTACCGTCATCCACAGGCCGTCCGGCGTGACCATCTTCCACGACGCTAGGTTGTCCAGCGCGGTGCCCCACAGCACAGCCTTCTTGCCGCCCGCGTTCATGGATACATTCCCGCCGATGCAACTGGCATCCGCCGAAGTCGGGTCCACCGCGAACACCAGCCTGTTGGCTTCCGCCGCTTCCATCACACGCCGCGTCACAACTCCTGCACCGCAACGAATAGTAGTGATGGGCTGATCCAGGCCGGGCAATTGCAACGTTTCCACGGCGGACAGTGTATCCAGTTTTTCCGTATTAATAACGGCAGAGCGTTTGTCCAGCGGAATCGCGCCGCCGGTATAACCGGTGCCGCCACCGCGCGGGATGATGGTGAGTTTGAGTTCAATGCAGGCGCGTACCAGCGCTGCAATTTCCGCCTCGCTGTCCGGGGTGAGCACCACAAACGGATATTCCACGCGCCAGTCGGTGGCGTCTGTCACATGCGACACTCGTGCCAGCCCGTCGAACTGGATATTGTCGCGGCGCGTGATGCGGCCTAATATGCGCAGTGCGCGGCGGCGTAGTTGCAAGGTGTGCTCGAATTCGGCGGAGAACTCATTGACCGCGTGGTGCGCCAATTGCAGCAGGCGCTTCACATCCTCGTTATCCTGGCGGCGCGCCTCGATAGCGTACAGGCGATGGCGCAATGCGGCGACGAGCGCGTCGCGTCGCTCGGAGTTGCCCAGCAAGTCATCCTGCAAATACGGGTTGCGCAACACCACCCAGATGTCGCCCAGCACCTCGTACAACATGCGCGCCGAACGTCCGGTGCGGCGCTCCCCGCGCAGGGCGTTGACGATGTCCCATGCCTCCGCGCCGAGCAGGCGCATTACGATTTCCCGGTCGGAAAACGAGGTGTAGTTATAGGGAATTTCGCGCAGTCGGGTGGTCATGTGTATGGCTCATGCGGCAAAGCGCATATTTTACCGTATCGCGCGCATTCACTCGACCCCAAATGAAAAATGGACAAAATGTTAAGCTATATAGGATGAGCAAACCACCCAGAGAGAAATCAGCCCGCGTGTTCTTTGCCTTGTGGCCGGATAAGACGGAGCGCACCGCCTTGGCCGCATGGCAGTCTGGCCTGCATAAAATCTGCGGCGGGCGCTCCATGCGCGCCGACACCCTGCACGCCACGCTTGTGTTTCTAGGCGATGTTGGGCTGCATCGGCTGGAAGCCTTGCAACTGGCGGCGCAGGAAGTAAATGGAGAATCCTTTGACCTTGCCCTCGATACGGCACGCTATTGGGGACACAATCACATCGTATATGCCGCCCCCAACACCGTGCCTCCGCAATTGGTTCAACTGGTGCATGATCTGGAGCAGCACCTGAGCAAACATCATTTCCGTTTTGATGAGCATCCATACAAGCCGCACATCACCTTGTTGCGCCATGCGCAGTGGAGCGATGAGCCGTTGCCTGAGATGCGGCTGGTGGTATGGCAGGCGAGAAATTTTGC
The DNA here is from genome assembly GCA_964480365.1 of uncultured Gallionellaceae bacterium. GTDB lineage: Bacteria > Pseudomonadota > Gammaproteobacteria > Burkholderiales > Gallionellaceae > CAIQPV01. The sequence continues at coordinate 20,162 of CAYZPM010000010.1, read as the reverse complement.
ACTGGTGCAATCGGTGTCTGATGAGGAAGGCGCGAACTATCGGGTGCTGGCCAGATTTTCGTTGCGTTAAACCTCAAAACGGCAATTTGTCCACGAAAATCACGAAAGGCACGAAAAGTTCAACCTGATGCAAAACTATCGATTACCACGCAGCAGGGAGTGACTTAAATACGAACCCGTTTTTGATTATATTTCGTGTCTTTCGTGATTTTCGTGGACAACTGCTTTTTCTAGGATGTTGTTTTGAGTTACAAGGAATCTAGCACGATCCCCGCGAACACCGCTGCACCGAACCAGTTGTTGTGCAGGAACGCCTTGAAGCACGCCTCGCGCTGGCGGTTACGGATCAGCGTGTAGTGGTAAGCGGCGATGCCCGCCGCCGCCAGCAAGCCGAGGTAATAGAGCACCCCTAGATGCAACGTGTTGCCGGTTGAGGCGAGAATGGCGAGGGCGGCGGCGTAGCAGGCCATCACCGCAGCCACGTCGTATTGGCCGAAAAGCAGCGCGGAAGAATGGATGCCGAGGTGGATATCGTCGTCGCGGTCCACCATCGCGTATTCGGTGTCGTAGGCTATACACCAAAAGATGTTCGCCAACAGCAGCCACCATGTCACGGCAGGCACTGTATTTAATTGTGCGGCGAAGGCCATCGGGATGCCAAAGCCGAAGGCAATGCCAAGATAGGCCTGCGGAATGGCGAGGAAACGTTTGGTGAACGGATAGCTGGCCGCGAGAAACGCGGCGGGAACGGATAGACATATAGTAAGCGCATTGAGCGGCAGGATCAGTAGCAGCGAGACGATGGCGAGCGCTGCCGCCAGCCACAATGCCTCAGTCGGCGCGAGTCTTCCGCTGGTGATGGGGCGCTCTTGGGTACGCTTCACATGCTTGTCAAAATCGCGGTCGGCGTAATCGTTAATGACGCAACCCGCCGAGCGCATCAGCACCGTGCCGAGCACAAAGATGACGACGATGTGCCATGCAGGATGGCCGTTGCCCGCGATCCACACGCCCCACAATGTCGGCCACAGCAACAGCAGAATGCCGATGGGTCGGTTCAGTCGCATGAGTTGAAAATAGAGCGAGAGGCGTTCTGCGAGAATCATTTCTTTAATGAAATTAAAAGTCCGTTATGCCACCCCTCAGATAGGGCAAAGCTGGAATCTGATCAATTATAGAATGATAATCGATACTCGGTAGGGTAGTGGTTCAGTTTGAAATTTGATTTGAATGGTGTTCACGATTTATTGTTTAATTGTGAACCTTAAAAGCAAAGGGCTGTGCGTTTCCACACAGCCCCAATTGGACACTACAGCGGATTGCAATCTCCTTTTATGTAGCGGCTACCTTTCGGTAGACTCATGCTTTGGGCGCGTTGGGCGCGGGGTCAGGCGTTGGGGTTGGGCGCGGGGTCAGGTCTTGCAATCACATATCCAGCCTAATGAACCTAGGGTTAATCGCTCTGATTTGAGTAACGGATGCCTCAGCATTTACGAATTCAATTTACACGAATTCAGGACACCATCGTTTCGGGGGCCAGTGTCTTGCCGCTTTTCACCATCGCGGCGAAGTCATTTGCGGCGAGCGCTTTGCTGAAATAAAAACCTTGCAGCGCGTTGCAGTCGTTTGTGCGCATAAATGCCAACTGCTCTGCGGTTTCGATGCCTTCGGCTACTACTTGCAGCTTCAGGCGGTGCGCCAGGCCGATGATAGTCGAGGCAATCACTGCATCGTCCGGCACGGTGACTACTCCGCGCACGAACGACTCGCCTATCTTCAACGTGCTGATCGGAAAACGGCTCAGACAGCCGAAACTGGAGTAGCCGGTGCCAAAATCGTCGAGCGAGATATTCACGCCCAGCAACTTGAGCTTGTGCATGATCTCGATGGCGCGCTTGGGGTCCTGCATCAACACGCTTTCGGTCAGTTCGATCTCCAGATGATGTGCCGCTATGCCGTGTCGGTCGAACGCCTGCGATAACTGAGTGTCAAGGTTGCCGTTGCGGAACTGGCGTGCGGCGATGTTGATGGAGATGCAGATGTCGCGCAGGCCTTCGTCTAGCCATGAACGAATTTGTTTGCAACATTGCTCGATAACCCAGTTACCCAGCTCCAGAATCAGGCTGGACTTTTCGGCAATCGGGATGAATTGGGCGGGCGGAACCCAGCTTCCGTCCGCCAGTTGCCAACGGCACAGCGCTTCGGCACCGATGATGCGGCCACTGCGCAGCTCTATCTTGGGCTGGTAGTGCAAGGTTAGTTCGTTCTGCTGGATGGCGTGATGCAAATCGTTCTCCAGCGTCAGCTTGTTGCGCGCATCGGCGTTCATTTCCCGTGTATAGAAAGAGAACTGGTTGCGTCCATTTTCCTTGGCGAGGTACATCGCCGCATCCGCATTCATCGTCAGTCCGGCAACGGTCTCGCCGTCCTGCGGGAACAGGCTGATGCCGATGCTGCCGCCGATAAACACTTCACGACCGCCGGAAAGTTGGAATGGCTCATTCAGCGTAGCAATAAAATCACGCGCCACCACAGCGGCATCCTGCGGGCCGTTCAGCATGGAAAGCAACAGGATGAATTCGTCGCCGCCCAGCCTGCCCAGTGAGTCGCCTTCGCGCAGACGTTTCCCAAGACGCTTGGCCACAGCGCACAGCAACTCGTCTCCAACCAGATGGCCGAAGCTGTCGTTAACCGGTTTGAAATGGTCCAGATCGATGAACAGAACGCCGATCAGATGGTTGTGCCGATGTGCCTGTTCCAGTTTCTGCTGAAGCAGTGTTTCTATCAACGCGCGGTTTGGCAGTTGGGTCAGCGGATCATGATGTGCCATGAATTCGAATTGCGCCTGATCCTCCTTCATTTGGGTGATGTCGGAAAACACGCCGATGTAGCGCACGGGAATCTGTTTATCGTCGAATACGGTGCTGATGGTGAGCAACTGCGGGTAGCTCTCGCCGTTCTTGCGGCGGTTCCATACCTCGCCCTGCCAATAACCCCGTTCGACAATCTCCTTCCACATCGCTTGGTAGAACGCTTTATCCCTGCGTCCTGCGCTTAGAATGCTGGGGTTCTTACCGATAATTTCATCCGCACTGTAGCCAGTGATAGTCGTGTAGGCATCGTTGACCGCGATGATCCTTGGGGTAGTGTCGGTGATCAGCACACCTTCGTGGGTGTTGCGCATCACGGCAGCCGCTTCGCGCAAATGCTCTTCCGTCTGCTTGCGTTCGGTGATGTCCTGTTTGATGGCGATGAAGTGGGTGATTTCGTCGCTCTTGGTGCGTATCGGCGTGATCGTTACATCTTCGTGATAGCGCGTCCCATTCTTGTGCTTATTGACGAGTTCGCCGCGCCACACCTTTCCATCGAGTATGGTTTGCCACAAGGCCCCGAAAAATGCCCTGCTTTGTTCGCCTGTCTCGACCAGCTCGCGTATGCGGCTACCCACCATTTCTTCAAGCGCGTAGCCCGTCAGCCTGGAATAGGCCGGATTGGCCCATTGGATTACAGCCTGATTGTCGGTGATGGCGATGGCGTTATCTGTTGCCGCCAGCGCGGCCTCATGCAAATGGAACAAGCTGCGCTGCTGTCCGAGCTTGAACAGTTCCTTGCGTTGCACCTGGATGGTTTCGTGCAGGAAATTGACGTAGCTGCCTTGCAATGTTTTGACCAAGTCGTGGCGCGTCAACAAGCCGAGCAACTGGTCGTTTTCGGTAACCACGAGGTGGCGGATCTTGTGCCGTTTCATGAGACTGATTGCATCCGGCAGCGCCGTGTTTGGGGGGATGGTGATCAGCGGCGTACGCACCATGCCGCCGACCGGCGTGTCGGCGATATCAGCCACGCTCGGGGCCAGTCGCACCACATCGCGTTCGGTGAGTATGCCGTATGGAACCTGTTCGCGCGTGACTACCACGCAACTGTAGCAGTTCTTGCTCATCAGCCTGATCGCGTCCGCAAGGGTGTCGCCGACATCGACAGCGGCGATGCTCCGCGACATGATTTTTTCGGCGCTCTTGAACTCGGAAAGGTCGCCGACATCAAGGTGGTGCAGGAAGTCGCCTTCGGTGACTATTCCAAGCATGCAACCTTGTCTGTCCACCACGATTAAATGGCGGAAACCGCGCTCCTGAAGCATGCGGTATGCCTCGCGAAAATCTACGTCCCATGAGGAAGTGAATGGCGGGCTACTCATTGCATCGGCCATTGTCAGCGAGCCCAGATCGCGTCGTTCGGCCAACAGATGCACGGCATCGCGTTCTGTAAAAATACCCTGCGGGCGATGTTCGGCATCCACGGCGACTACGCAACTGATGCTCAGCGATGCCATTTCCTCCAGCACCTCGGAGATGGGTGTATGCAGCAGGGCTGTTTTGGCGGATGGGGTCAGAATTTCGCTGAGCAGTATTTTTTTCATGGCGTGGATGTGATGACTATCTGGCGGCAAAGATGCTACCGAAAGTTATCAGTTTCCAGACGATGACGTGATACTTGCTTGCCACGAATTTTACCCACGCTCTAAATATGTAACCTTCTCAAATTATCGTTTTAAACCAGATCACAAAGCTCGCATGCTTGTCCGTCGGACTTTCGTTACGGAACCGAGCCACTTGACAACATATTTCTACAGTTTCAAATGCCCCTCACTTTTGCAAGTGCGGGGGCAGATCAAATCTGCGGCTACTATACATTAATATGTGTGCATAATACACATGATATTTTAGTACAGCGCAGCGCTTACAAACAACTAACGGCCAATTCCAGATGTCTAAAGTTAAACTTTGAAAACTCTTCCCCGTATTCAATTTTGAATGGACAAGATTCGAAAATAAGAAGCGTATATAGCGTATTATGATAGCGTCTGGGGGCAGCAAATTATTGATTAACCGGACACCGCATCGGTATCCAAACAGAGGTAGGTAATATGAGTGATCAGCGTATTCGCATGGCGCAATCGTGCGCAACTGATGCACTTCAAGCGGTGCAGGAATTTCATGCAGCGGTGGCGCAACCGGACATGGAACTGGTGGTCTTCTTCAGCTCAAGCAAATACGATCTTGACGTGCTGGCAGCGGAAATGCGCCGTTTGTTTGCAGGGGTTCAAGTGGTGGGCTGTACCACGGCAGGAGAAATTGGGCCAGCCGGTTATTGTGCGCATAGCCTGTCGGGGGCGAGTTTTCCGGCAGGATGTTGTTCGGCAGTTTCGGGATTGCTGAATCACTTACAGCAGTTCAATATATCTATCGGTATTAATTTTGCCCAATCCCTGTTGCAGAATCTCGAAAGCAAAGTCTCCGGTGCGGATGCGGACAACAGCTTTGGCTTGATGCTGATCGATGGTTTGTCCGTGCGTGAAGAATCGGTAGCGCATGCCTTGCAACATGCTTTGGGCAGGATACCCTTGTTCGGCGGTTCAGCCGGAGACGACTTAGCTTTCAAACAGACCCGCGTATACCACGATGGTACCTTTCACGCCGATAGCGCGCTGATGGTTTTGATTTCGACCTCGTTGCCGTTCCACATTTTCAAGACGCAGCATTTTGTTTCAACCGATGTGCGACTGGTGGTGACGGAAGCCGACGCGGAACGGCGCATCGTGAGTGAGTTCAACGGATTACCGGCTGCCGAGGAATATGCACGGCTGGTTGGTGTCGATGCCGCCAATCTTAATCCCATGATTTTCGCATCATCACCCGTGGTGGTGAAGATTGGCGGTACCGATTTTGTTCGTTCGATCGTGAAGGCGAACAAGGATGGAAGTCTGACTTTTTTGAGCGCGATCGAGGAAGGATTGGTACTGCGTCTCGCAAATGGCGTCGATATAGTGAAGAACCTAGAGCAGACTTTCGATGACATCCACCAAAAAATCGGCACGCCGCAATTCGTTCTGGGGTGCGATTGCGTTCTGCGAAATTTGGAGCTTGTGCAAGATGGCCTAAAAGATCGCGTAAGCGAAATATTTCAGCGCAACCACACGTTGGGTTTTAGCAGCTATGGCGAACAGTATCTCGGCGTGCATGTGAATCAGACACTGACGGGTGTGGCGATTGGCGAAGCAAAGGATGGCAGCAATGTCTGAGCACGATTTGCAAGCAGAAATCGCGCGCCTGAACAAGATCAATCAGGCGTTGATGAACCACGCCGAGCGTGGCGAAAGCTTGCAGGGATCGGATTTCAACCTGTTTCGTACTACCGTCCTGCTGGAAGATCAAGTGCGCAGACGCACTGAAGAACTGGAACTGCATAACCATATTCTATTTCAGATTAATCAGCACATTCCTTTGCCTGTTTTACTGGATGACCTGGTGCGCCATATTGAAGGTTTGCATCCGGGTTTGATCTGCTCGATTTTGCTGCTTGATAAGGACGGCAAGACCATGCGCCACGGGGCCGCCCCAAGTTTGCCAGACTTTTACAATCAGGCGATTGATGGTTTACAAATCGGCGATGGTGTAGGTTCATGCGGAACTGCCGCATTTCGTGGCGCGCTGGTCATTGTTGAAGATTTGCAGAAACATCCCTATTGGGCATCGCACCGTGATCTGGCACGTCAAGCGGGTGTGCAATCCTGTTGGTCTCAGCCAGTTAAAAACAAGGACGGGAAGGTGCTTGGAACATTCGCCTCCTATCACAAACAGCCTGCAACACCTTCGGCAAGCGAACTTGCACTGATCGAACGCTATGCCAATCTGGTTCAACTCATCATTGAGAGTTACCGCGCTCAAGATGAACTTCATATTGCTGCCACCGCTTTCGAATCTCAGGAAGGCATGCTGATCACCGATGCCAACAACGTAACCCTTCAGGTTAACCAGGCATTTACTGCCATTACAGGCTACCAGGCTGAAGATGTAATCGGCAAAAACCCACGCATTCTCAGTTCTGACCGCCAGGATGCAACCTTTTATGCTGCCATGTGGAAGAGCCTTATTAGCACTGGCACATGGGAAGGCGAAATCTGGAACAAGCGCAAGAATGGCGAAATCTATCCAGGGTATCTTTCCATCACCTCGGTAAGAGACTTGAACGGTACTGTCACGAATTATGTTGCTGCCTTTTCCGACATTACCGAGCGCAAGCGGGCGCAGGAAGAAATAATATTCAAGAACACAATCCTCCAGACTTTGCAGGAAACTACCCTCGATGCCATTCTGGTGATTGATGAGAACGCGCGGATTATCTCCTACAATCAGCAGTTCATTGATCTGTGGCGGCTCCCCCCACAGATGGTTAGCGCGGGTCTGGATGCGCCTGTGCTCCAATCAGTTGTTGCCCAAGTCGAAAATTCAGAAGCATTTCTCGCCCGAGTTCAATATTTGTACGAGCACCGCGAAGACAAGAGCCGCGAGGAAGTGCGGCTAAAAAATGGAAGGATAATCGACCGGTATTCCGCCCCGATTACTGGCGCAGACGGCAAATACTTCGGACGCGTATGGTATTTTCGCGAGATTACCGAGAGCAAGCGCGTGGAACAGCAACTGGACGATTATCGAAAGCGACTGGAAGGGCAGGTGGCCGAAGAGTCCACCAAGTTCCGCGCACTGGTCGAACAGTCGCTGGTGGGTAATTATATTATTCAGGATGGCTATTTCCGTTACGTCAATCCCGGCCTGCTCAAAATGTTCGGCTACGACTCGGCAGAAGAAGTTGTCAATGTGATTTCTATATATCAGTTCGTCAAGGCCGAGGACAGGCCATTGGTCGAGGAAAAAATTCTGCACCGGCTTAAGGGTAATGTGGAAGACCCTTACAGCTTCACCGCATACAAACGCGACGGCACCGCGATAATCGCCGAAGTATACGGACAACTGATCGAATATCAGGGACGTCCCGCCATTATCGGCACGCTGGTGGACATCACCGAGAAGCTGCGCAGCAAAGAAGAGCTTGAGCGCCTGGTGGAGGAGAAATCCGCCAAGTTGCGCCAGAGCGAAGAGAAGCTGCGCACGCTGATCGAGGCGATCCCGGACTCCATCCAATTCAAGGACGGCGAAGGTCGCTGGCTGGAGTCCAATTTCGCCGCACGTGCAGCGTTCGGTCTGGAGGCTCAGGATTGCCAGGGCAAGACCGACAATGAACTTTCCGAGATCGCCGACCCTCGCTATAAAATCGCGTTGCAACGATGCCATGAGACAGATGAAAAAGTCTGGGAGACGGATGGCATCTCGCGCGTAGAAGAGATCATTCCGTTAGCGGATGGGAACGACCTGATTTTTGACGTCCTCAAGAAGCCGCTGTTCCGTAAGGAAGGTGGGCGAGAAGGGCTGATCATCGTCGGACGCGATGTCACCAAACTTAAACGGGCAGAAGAAAATCTGCGCATCACCGCCAGCGTGTTTGGCAACAGTCAGGAAGGCATCGTGATCACCGATGCCAACAACATTTTATTGGATGTCAATCCGGCTTTCACTCAGATCACCGGCTACACCCGCGAAGAGGTGATCGGCAAAAACCCAAAACTACTGAGTTCAGGCCGCCAGGACAAAGCCTTTTATACCGCGATGTGGGAATCCCTGAAACAAAAAAAGACATGGCGCGGCGAGGTGTGGAACAGGCGCAAGTCCGGCGAGATTTATGCGGAACTACTCTCTATCGCAGCCATTTGCGACGACGACGGCAAGGTGCTGCGCTATGTCGGGGTATTCTCGGACATCAGCCATCTAAAGGCCCATGAGGCCGATTTGGACCGCGTTGCCCATTACGATGCGTTGACGGGCATACCCAACCGCGTCTTGCTGGCTGATCGCATGAGGCAAGCCATCGCCCAGACGGCGCGCGAACAGAGCATGATGGTGGTCTGTTATCTCGATCTCGACGGCTTCAAGCTCATCAACGACTCTATGGGACACGAAGCGGGCGATCAGGTATTGGTCGAGGTGGCCAAGCGCATCGAGAACACCATACGCGGCGGAGACACCGTTGCCCGTCTGGGCGGGGACGAATTCGTGGTGCTTCTGCTGTGGAAGGATAAGGATGAGAAGTGTGTAGCGACGCTCGAACGCCTGCTTGTTGCGATAGCTCAACCGGTCACCGTTAAGGACACTTACTGTACGCTGAGCGCCAGCATCGGAGTCAGCATTTACCCGCTGGATGATGAAGATCCGGACACCCTGTTGCGCCATGCCGATCAAGCCATGTACGTGGCTAAGCAATCGGGCAAGAACCGTTTCTATATTTATGACACTGCGCTAGAAATGCGCACCCGCGACCGCCACAAACTTCTGGAAAGCATCCGCTATGGACTGGAGCACGACCAGTTCGAACTGTACTACCAGCCCAAGATCGACTTGCGCACCAAACTGTTGGTCGGCGCCGAAGCCCTGATCCGTTGGCGGCATCCGCAACGTGGCCTGCTTTCACCTGCTGAATTCCTGCGCCCCATCGAGAACACCGAACTGGACATCGAGGTCGGCGAATGGGTGACCGCTACAGCACTCGCCCAAATGGATCATTGGCGCCAAACCGGACTGGACATCGAGATCAGCATCAACATCTCGGCCTATCATCTGGAATCACCCCTCTTCGTGGAAAAGCTGCGGCTTCAACTAGCACGCTATCCCAACATACCGCCAAGCAAGTTCCAGATCGAGGTGCTGGAAACGGCTGCGCTAAATGACATCGTCATTGTGCGCGAAATCATTGAGGCATGCCGCAAGTTAGGCGTGGGATTTGCTCTCGACGATTTCGGCACCGGCTATTCCTCGTTGTCCTACCTGAGCATCTTGCCAGTTGACGTGCTCAAGATAGACCAGTCCTTCGTGCGCGGCATGCTGGAAGACAAGGGCGACATGACCATCGTCCAGGGCATCATTGCCTTGGCGCGGGCATTCGAACTCAAGACGGTGGCCGAAGGCATCGAGATTGTGGAACATTATCGAGCGTTGCTCGACATGGGCTGCGAAGTTGGGCAAGGCTATTACTTCGCCCGCCCGATGCCAGCAGATGAACTGACAAACTGGCAAGCCGATAACGACTGAGTAGTTCAAGGTGTTACCAAGCAATTTTGATTGCTTTTACTGTTCGGAGCGAATGCGAACGAGCGCTTCGAAGCAAGTCGAATGCCGCCCTCTTGCCCTGAGTCACTCTGTCAATCTTTCATAGGCTTGATCCGCCACATGAAGGAACCAATGTTTCTTTACCCAATCGAAATATCAGTTTGGCTACTGTCACATCAGGTTAAGGGTAGGATACTTTTCACAATTTGGGGGTATCATGGCTACGAATGCATTAGCTTTAGCAGCAACGCATGGCAATAGTTTCAGAAAGTTTAGCGAACCGATCATGCGCTCAGAACAGCAAGCGTCACCCGAAAAATTGTAGAAAGGATATTAAAATGTTTAGACCAACTCACTTTGGTTTGTCCATCGCATTATTTTTTTGCTATCAAATATCCTACGCAGATTCAATCATGAACAAATGTACGGATGGGAACCAAATAACCTATACGGACAAGCCTTGCGAAAAACTGGGCCTAAAGGATGCCGGCCCTATTAAAAATACTGTGACAGTAACACCTGCTACTCCGATAACCCAATTCCCCCAGAGTAGGACTCACAAGAATAGTGCTCCAAGAACTGATGCACCCGCATCTTCTGCATCAGATGGTAAAGATGTCTACCAATGCACAACAGCTAACAATCTTGTTACTTACAGTAGTAATCCATGCCCGAAATCCAGTTTGTTACCTCAAGGATACCCTGCTCCTATCCAGCAAGAGATGGTAAGCCGGAAACAGGCTTGTGAAAAAGTTGGTGCAAATTCCGGTAGCAGCCTATCTTGTCCATAAATGTGATTGTGGGCAAGTGTTGCTGGAATTGTGGCGAATATGTAGTAAATGAGCCTGTCCACGCACACCGAAGCCACGGCAAGATCAACACGTAATAGATACAATGGCGGACACAGGGCAATACCGAGCGAAAATGTCTGATCTGTTGCGTGAACAACAGGAAATTTACGAGTCAGGTTTAGTATAATTCAGCACTTGGGCGCGGCACGATATCCCCTTAAAACCATGTACCAAGGCGTGTGCAAAGTCAAAAGGCACATTAATATGGTCGGATAGCCAATTTATAGATTCAGATTCAGGAAAACATGAGCGGAAACCTTTTTATTGTCAGCGCGCCTTCCGGTGCAGGTAAAACCAGCTTGGTGAGCGCCCTGCTGGCCAGCAACAAGGAGATAGAACTGTCCGTCTCCTACACCTCGCGGGCGCCGCGTCCCGGCGAAACCGACGGCAAGGATTACCATTTTGTCAGCCGCGAGACTTTTCTGGACATGGCCAAACACGGCGATTTTCTGGAAAGTGCCGAGGTGTACGGCAACCTGTACGGCACTTCGCAATCCTGGATCAAGTCAAAAACCGACGGCGGGCGCGACATCCTGCTGGAAATCGACTGGCAAGGCGCGGCGCAGGTGCGCAGCAAATTCCCTGGGTGCATCAGCATTTTCATCCTGCCGCCCACGCTAAAAGCGTTGGAAGACCGCCTTAATGGTCGCAAACAGGACAGCGCCGAGGTGATCGCACGGCGCATCGCTTCCGCAAAAGAAGATGTCGCGCATGTTGCGGAGTTCGACTATGTTATCATCAACGACAAGCTGGACGAGGCTTTGCAACAATTGAATGCCGTCGTCGTTGCCGCAGGACTCCGCCGCGACAGGCAACTCGCGCGCCAGCAAACTTTAATTCATCAACTGCAAAATTAGAAAGAAAGGTTCACCATGGCCCGTATTACCATTGACGACTGTCTGGCACGCATCCCCAACCGCTTTGAACTTACCTTGGCCGCTGCCTACCGCGCTCGCCAGTTGGCCAACGGCGCCAGCTACTTGGTGGATGAAAGCAAGGACAAGCCCACCGTAATCGCCCTGCGCGAAATCAGCGAAGGCAAGGTAGGACTGGAAATTCTCAATCGCGGGATGGCCTGATTTAACCCCAAGGCTGTTCGTTTAAGAAAATTTCGCGTTCGCCCCGCCCCTTCGACCAGGCTCAGGATTAAAGGCCTTGTCGAAGAGTTCGGAGTGAGTGGATAGTGGTTCGACAAGCTCACCACGAACGGTTAAGTGAACGCCATTGGATTTCAACTGCAGCCATGACAAATGTCAGATGCCGAAACACTTCTACAGGAGGTTTCTACCTACCTGAAACCGAAGGATGTCGAGCACATCCGGCAGGCGCTCGAATTTAGCGACACCGCCCACCACGGCCAGTTCCGCCAATCCGGCGAGTCGTACATCTCGCATCCAATCTCCGTCGCACGTATCCTCACCCCGCTGCATCTCGACGCACAGGCAATCATGGCGGCGTTGTTGCATGACGTGGTGGAAGACACCGACATCCGCAACGAAGACATCGCCAAAAAATTCGGCAAACCGGTAGCCGATCTGGTTGACGGGCTGAGCAAACTCGACCGCATCGAGTTTGAAACCAAGGAAGACGCGCAGGCGGAAAATTTCCGCAAGATGCTGTTGGCGATGGCCCGCGACGTGCGTGTGATTCTCATCAAGCTGGCGGATCGGCTGCACAATATGCGCACGCTGGGGGCGATGTCGCGCGAGAAAATCGAGCGCATCGCGCGCGAAACCATGGAAATATATGCCCCCATCGCCAACCGTCTGGGCCTCAATTCTATCTATCAGGAACTGGAAGACCTCAGTTTCAAGCATCTGCACCCCAACCGCTACTCGGTACTATCCAAAGCGCTCAAAGTCGCGCGCGGTAATCGCCGCGAGGTAGTCGGCAAGATTCTGGAAGCGATCCGCCAGCGCCTGAAAGAGCAACACATCAACGCTCAGGTGCAGGGACGCGAGAAACATTTGTACGGAATCTACCAGAAGATGCAGGCGAAGGCGCTGGCATTCTCGCAGGTGCTGGATATCTACGGATTCCGCGTACAGGTTGACGACGTGCCATCCTGCTACCTGGCACTCGGAGTGCTGCACGCCCTGTACAAGCCGATCCCCGGCAAATTCAAGGACTACATCGCCATCCCCAAGGCTAACGGTTACCAGTCGCTGCACACCACCTTGTTCGGCCCGTTCGGCACGCCCATTGAAGTGCAGATCCGCACCGTGGAGATGCACAAGATTGCCGAGGCGGGCGTTGCCTCACACTGGCTGTACAAGAGCGTACATGCGCCGATCAACGATCTGCACCAGAAGACTCACCAGTGGCTGCAAAGCCTGCTGGAAAGCCTCGCCGAAAGCGGCGACTCGGTCGAATTTCTGGAACATCTGAAGGTAGACCTGTTCCCGGACGAGGTGTATGTGTTCACACCGAAAGGCAAGATCCTCGCTTTGCCGCGCGGCGCGACAGCGGTGGATTTCGCCTACAGTGTGCACACCGACATCGGCAATCGTTGCGTGGCCGTCAAGGTGAATTTCGAGCTGGTTCCGTTACGTGCCGAACTGAAGAACGGCGACCGCGTAGAAATCATCACCGCGCCCCATGCCAAGCCCAATCCTGCCTGGTTAGGCTATGTAGTGACCAGCAAGGCGCGCAGCCACATCCGCCATTTCCTCAAGACCATGCATTTCCAGGAATCTGCCGCGCTGGGCGAACGCCTGCTGCATCAAGCGCTGACTTCGCTCGGATTGAAGCCGCAGGATATTGACGATAATCCCCACTGGCAAAAGCTGCTCAAGGACAGCGATGCAAAATCGCGCGAGGAAGTCCTTGCCGACATCGGCCTGGGCCGCCGCCTCAACATGGTTATCGCGCGCCAGCTTGCACGGATCGGCGAAGCCGGTTCCCCGGAGCACACCTCTTCCAGCGGCGTAGTCACAATCCTCGGCACGGAAGGCATGGCGGTACAATTCGCCAAATGCTGCCGCCCCATTCCGGGCGACCCTATCGTCGGCGTCATCAAGAGCGGACAGGGCTTGATTGTGCATACCCACGACTGCCCCTCGCTGCGCAAGGGGCGTAGCGGAATGGACAAATGGCTGGACGTGACTTGGGACAAAAATATCAGCCGCCCCTTCGAAGTGAGCATCAAACTCATCGTCGCCAACCAGCGCGGCGTGCTGGCAAAAGTCGCAGCAGCCATCGCCGAGGCCGAATCCAATATCGAGAACGTACATTTCAGCAACGAAGGCGATTACACAGCGCTGTACTTCACCCTGCAAGTCGGCAATCGCCAGCACTTGGCCAAGGTAATGCGCGGCCTGCGCGGCATACCCGAGGTGGTGCGCATCACGCGGGTTAAGAGCGTGCCAGCTTGATCCGGTTTAAACATTCGCGTGCCGGGGTAGCGCGAAAGACAAGCCAGGGCGGCTCAGCAGCTGATTAATCGTACCTAATACTTGCTCTCATGGTTTCGACACTACCTCGCCGCGCAGCGTGTAGGCCCATACGGTAGTAACTTTTACATCCACGAATCGCCCCAGCATGCCGGGCGATCCGGCAAAATTTACAATGCGGTTATTATCCATACGCCCCGCCAATTCCTGCGAATTTTTGCGCGACACACTTTCCACTAACACGCGCTGTACGCTACCCGGCAAGCGGGTTGACAGTGCCTCGGCCTGCATTGTCACCAAATCCTGCAAGCGCTTCAGGCGCGCGGCCTTGACTTCGTGCGGCACTTCGTCCGGCATTTCGGCGGCGGGCGTGCCGGGGCGCGGGCTATACAAAAAACTGAAGCTGGCATCAAAGCCCACGTCTTCGATCAGCTTGATGGTCGCCTCGAAATCGCGTTCGGTCTCGCCGGGAAAGCCGACGATGAAATCGGAAGTCAGCACAATATCCGGGCGCGCCGCACGCAGCTTGCGAACGATGGACTTGTATTCCAGCGCAGTGTAACCGCGCTTCATCGCTGCAAGAATACGATCCGAGCCGGACTGCACCGGCAGGTGCAAATGGCTCGCCAGCTTGGGCTGAGCAGCATACAGATCGATCAAGCGCTGGCTCATTTCTCTGGGATGCGAAGTGGTGTAGCGCAGCCGCTGCACCCCCTCCAGTGCCGCGATCTCCTGCAACAAGAAGGCGAGATCGACAGTATCGCCATCGTCCATGACGCCGCAGTAAGCATTTACATTCTGCCCCAGCACAGTAATTTCGCCCACGCCTTGCGCCACCAGCGCTTCCACCTCGCGCATCACATCGGCGAACGGGCGCGACACTTCGTCGCCGCGCGTATAGGGCACCACGCAATAAGTACAGAACTTGCTGCACCCTTCCATGATGGAAACAAAAGCCGAACCGGCTGTGGTTTGTGCAGCGGGCAGATGGTCGAACTTTTCTATCTCGGGGAAACTGATGTCCACTTGTGAGTGCCCACTCGCGCGTCGCGCCGCGATTAATTGCGGCAGGCGGTGCAGCGTCTGGGGTCCGAACACCACGTCTACATACGGCGCGCGTTTCACAATGGCGTCACCTTCCTGGCTGGCGACGCAACCTCCCACGCCGATGATGAGATCGGGCCGCGCCTCCTTTAGTGGGCGCATCCGCCCCAAGTCGGAGAACACCTTCTCCTGCGCCTTCTCGCGCACCGAGCAGGTGTTAAACAAGATGACATCGGCATCTTCCGGCGTCTCGGTCTGCTCCATGCCCTCGCAGGCACGCAACACGTCCGCCATCTTGTCCGAGTCGTATTCGTTCATCTGGCAACCGAAGGTTTTAATATAGAATTTTTTTGGCACGCGGCTAAGCAAAATGAACAACAAGGGAAATTGTTTTTGAGGTTCCCCCGGCATTTCGTCTGCCGAGAGGGGATGCATGCTACCAGCTTTTCTTTCTGTTGAGCAATGAGCCAGCCAATTAGCTTAGAACCTCAAACACATCAGGGTGGTATTTCAAGGTTGGCTCCACGATGTCTGGCGACACCGCTTCAAAGCCTCCCAGCAATCCGCAAAGCAGATGTTCGCAAAATTGGATTTTTAGAGGCGCCCGCACTTACCCGGCAAGGGATTTCGCTACCTTTGCACCATTATAGTTGCGACCACCGTTTACTGGGGCTTCGATCAAGAGCTTGTGGCTTCATTTCACCACTTCGCCCGCCCAGCGGCGCATGGTGTCCACCATTTTTTCCACCACCGCATCCTGGATAAGCGGAATATCGGTATCGTCATAACGGAACGTCACCGCAAACGGGTTGAGCTGCGTCAATTCTTCTGGAGAACAAGGGGGCGTAACACCATGTTTCAACAATAACGACGCGAGCGTATGCAAATCATGGGTTCGTTGATAGTCAATGCCATGAAAAATCAGCACGGCTTTCATCAATTTTTCAACCGACTGCTGGGCATGAAAACAGGCCAGACGAAACTTCACTTCGGGCAATTTCAGCTAACCGCGAAACGCCGCCGCATCGTCATCCGCCAGTTGCAAATAACGGCGTGCTTCTTCAATGACGGGCGACATACATTACCCTGCCTTCTTGGAATGCCCGGTACAAAACCGTTCCCGGCACCTGGCTGCGGCGGGAAGCCTCGCCGTCGAAATACACCAGCAAGTCCACGCCCACGCCCATATCCCCCATCACATTCCGCAAGCGCACCATTTCGTCAAACTTGTTGGCTACCTCATGTTCGATCACCATCAAATCCAGATCGGAATCTTCGGTCGCATCGCCGCGCGCGTAGGAACCGAACAAGATCACCTTGCTCGGATTGGACGCCGCGACCAGCCGCTCGACGGCCTGTTGTATCTGTTCACCGGAAATCATAACTGCTTGCCACGTAAACCATCAGGAGAATATCGTGCAGCGCGCAGTTGCCGCACGAAAGCGGGCACATCTGCCATACCTTCTCGATCACGCCAAATACCAAAAGCGGGATCATCAGTCACAAACGTTTCTGGTGTGTGGGCAGTCTGAGTGGCCTCTGTTTCAATACGAACAGTAACGTTTTGCTCAGACCGTACCTTTAAGCGTTGCGCCCATTGCTGGGGTAATTCACTGGCTTTGAAATGTTCGATCACCAAGGTGGACATTACCAATCTCCTTTAACGGCTATAATACTGCCATTTGAGCATGACAGTTTATTACACTTTTGAATATTACCCGTAAACATTCAGCGGCAGTAGTAAAGAAATTCTTTACTACTGATTCCGGTGCCAACTCGCTTTCGGCGAAGACATTGCGGATGTGCCCCATCACTTAACCTTCCAGCATTGGACAGGTGTTACACTCAAACTCCCGTGCATTGCGCTTCGCTTAATGGCACCCTACAATACGCCTTACGCGAGTTGAAAGGAACCCCATGAATACAGAAACACTTGAAGACACCGCACTGCATCTCCCCTTGAAACAACGTGCCGAGCTTGCGCACAAATTGTTACTCAGCCTTGAAGCCCAAAATGAGGATGAAATTGCAGAAGCATGGCGTGTCGAAGCACTGCGCCGCTCTGCGGAAATTGACAGCGGAGTGGCCGATACCGTTTCTGCCGAGGAAGTCAGTGCCGCTGCCCGTGCGCTGTTGCGATGAAATACCGGTTTCACCGCGCCGCAACTGCCGAACACTACGATAACGTCAACTTTTACGAAGACAGACTGCCCGGTTTGGGAACGGACTATCTGAAAGAGTTCGAAACGGTCATGGCGCATATTTGCACTGCGCCCAATTTTTATCCGACTATTGGCGCACCCGACATCCATAAAGCCGGATTGAAACGTTTTCCATTTTTCGTTATTTATCGCGCCGAGCTAAATCAAATTATCGTGCTTGCTGTCGCACACCAACGCCGCCAGCCTGCCTATTGGTCAGGGCGTTTAGCGAAATGATGACATTGCCACATTTTTCATGTTTCTTCGGGAATGTGGCAATGAAAGACCTGACCCTGCCATGACCCTGGGTTCAGCATTGCAGCGATCCCGCTTCGCCAGACGGCAGACTTGAAGGTTTGACGGATGTGATAATACAAGACTTGAACTCGCGATTCCCATGTTATGCATCATGAGCAAACCTAATCTAAGTTTCAATGCTGCATCCGCGAATGTGCTACTCGCTCAATTGCAAGCAACCGACATCACTGTACCTCACATCACTGAAGGTCGAACGTCGCAGCACCGTGAGCAGTACGTGATGGCCCGCTTCCTCGCCACCGCAGCAAGCGCCGGGAAAATCGCCTTCCCACTTACTTTGATGCATGGTGACAAACCTGATTTCGTCCTCAATCTTGCCGGATTAGAAGTCGGGGTTGAATGCGTCGAAGCCGTTCCAGAAGATTGGTATGAAATCGCAGCGCTTCAAGAACGCCTTTTTCCTGAATCCATGTACTTCGGCCAGACTTTTCGTCCTGGAGAGCAAGTCTTCGAGAGACGTGAAAAACTCGACATCGCTAGCGGAAAAAAACTCGGCTATCCTTGGGTAGGTGACATGCCAAAGCAACAATGGATCACCGCAATGGTATATTTCATTGCGCAAAAAACTGAAAAACTGCGCGCTGGCAACTACTCGCCTCACAAAACTATGTGGCTCCTCATTCAGGATGAGTGGCGTGTGCCAATCCATGACCCGCAAGAAATTCAGGAGGCTGCTGTAGAGTGTTTGCGCCGCATTGCCCACTTTTTCGAACCACCATGCTTTCACTCCATCTTTATTTGCTCTCGCAGTATGCTTTTGTGCTTCGAGAATGACCAACTCGAAGTTCAAAAAATCAACGATTTATGGTGCGATGGTTAGGTTCGCGCTAAAATTAACAACCAACATAGATTAAGGATAATAAAAAATGGATTTTCTTTCAGACGATTTCATTGCAAAGATAATAGTTGGCGGTATAACTGGCGCTATTCTCTCGATCGTTCTGAGTAGAAAAAAGAAAGCAATTATTTCTAATCCTGATTCGACTATTCTCATTCAGACAGTCGAGGCAAGAGATATAAAGAGCGCAATACGAATCGTGAAGGAATTTCCTGAGCTAATTGATGCCAAAAATATAGCTGGCGAATCACCGTTGCATGTCGCGGTTAAAGAAAAAGCATTTGAAATGGTTCACCTACTTATAGCAAACAAAGCCGATTTATCGTCCACACGGAACGACGGACTTACTCCACTTGAATTGGCAGAAAAAATGAAATGGAAAAGCGGTTTGGATTTATTTAAGAAACTTGAAACGTGATCACGTCTTTGTTTTATTTTTTAGCAATTTATATTCTGCCAAAGTAAAAGATGAAAAAATTCATTTTTGTTGTTTTATATCTTTGTTGCACTTCCGCGATAGCCGGGGAAATTCAAAAACCTGCATTTGCTGTTGAAATCCCAATTAATTGGAATGAAATTCCTCAAGATGTGTTGAGTAAATCAGCTGAGGAGGTTAAGAAAAAAGCGCCAAAAGCAAAATACATAAAACCTGATTATGGATTTCAACTTGGATATGATTGGTTGACATACCCTTACGTTCTTATTGAAGTTAAGAACTTACGGAAATACTCGCAAAAAGAATTCAAATCTATGGAGGCAATCGATATAAAGAAGACAACCGAGAAAATAAACACAAATGTTTCCGGCGCACTTAATGATGTAACATTTGGTCGACCTATGTACGATGAGGCTGCAAATATCATATGGATATTTACAAAAAATTCGATTCCCAATGGTAGTTCAATTTCAGAAATAATTGGAATGATTCCTACTGAATATGGCGTTATCCAAGTAACTGGTGTATCAGTTTCAAATGATTTTTTAAAATATATGCCGATTTTCCAAAAAATAATCATGTCAATAAAAGTTGACTCGTCAATTTCTTACAAATAGTGCTGGGTATTACTACGATGAACTGATGGCAGATTGGGAGTTGGCTGTCAGTGGCGAAAATCCCTACAAAATTGCTCCCTTGTGAGGCTGCCATGTACTGGGATACTAAAGTCGTCAAACCACTTTCTGATTACCGAATCTATGTCGAAGTCGAGGACGGGCGCAAGGGTGTTTTCGATATGAAGCCTTATCTGGATCGCGGAGTTTTTCGTGAGTTGAAGGATGTAAATTATTTCAACCAAGTAGATATTTTGTTTGGTGCGGTTACCTGGCCGAACGAACAAGACATTGCACCTGAAACCTTGCTTGCTGAAATGCTTCCTGTGCAGGATGTTATGGTGGCGTGAATTAATTTCACAGATGAATTGTTGTCCGCATCGCGGTGAGTCTGACGATGACCTACTTTCACATACGCATGTACACTATCATCGGCGCAAAGTCGTTTCACTGTCCTGTTCGGGATGGGAAGG
>CAYZPM010000009.1:0-84270 GCA_964480365.1 uncultured Gallionellaceae bacterium | reverse complement strand
CCACCAGTGCATTGATCTCTTGGGAACCAGGACTGTTTCCCTTGGAAGCAGGTTGCTTTACCATCAGCATCTCTGCACTCATGCCCGTATCCGTTTCCTGATTCATTTCCGCGTTCACCCTTGCGCCCATTTTTCAAACATTTCCCGATAGGCCGCCTCCACCGCACGGGCAAAGCCGATCTCATCCATCAGCGACCCCGCTTGCATTTCTTGCCTCAAGCCCGCTCGTAGCGCGACTAATTTCGACAAGTCTCCAGCCAGAGTGACTGCCTTTTCTACATATTCGTCTTCAGTTTTGCCTATCCATTCCGGGTGTCCAACGCCTTCCAATATCGAACTCCCCAGCCGCCCAACGCTTGGGCGGCCCGACAGAGTCACAAAAGGAACTCCCATATATAGAGTTTCAAACAGCGTCGTCCCGGAGTTGTGGGGGAAACAGTCCAGCCCAATATCCATTCCCCGCAACACGTCCCATGGCGGGCTGTGGCAACCAATTTGCAACCGTTCACGGCTAATTCCATGAGCCGCAAATTTTTCTGCCAGCTTGTCCTGCGCGTAGGCCTCGCGGAAGTCTGCACTATCAACCACCAGCCTCGCGCCTTCCACACGTTTTAATATCTCCGACCAGGCCCGGATAACGCGGTGATTGATTCTTATCCCTCGGGTCAAGCTGCCGAAGGTGACGTAGCCCGCACTCATCGCGGGCTGCGGGTTGACTTCCCCCATGCCTTCTGCGGGCCGATAGGCAAACGCTGGCATTGCCAGTCGCCAAGGCTTTTCTGCGAACAGTCCTTCGCTGCCCGCCGGGACAGCCGCTTCATCGGTAAGAAAATAGTCAATGGCCGTCAGCCCCGTACTATAACCATACCCCAACCATGATAAAGATACTGGTGCCGGTTTGCGGGCAAACACGCCCAATCGATTTCCGGCTGTATGTCCAGCCAGCTCCACCAGTATGTCTATCCCGTCCGCGCGGATGCGCTCGGCGAGTTCTTTATCGGACAGGCCACGGGTGGGGACCCAGCGGTCTGCATAATTCTTGTAACGGGCCGTCACCGCATCCTCCCGAGTCAGCTCGGCATACGCATACACTTCAACAGCCTGTTTGTCGTGATGAGCCAGCAGCGGTTCCAGAAAATGGCGTGCCGAGTGATTCTTGAAATCCGGTGAAACATAACCCACCTTCAAGCGCCGCTTCGTTTCACGGCTGTTGCCATGTGGTCGCCATTCACTTTGGCAAGGTAGGCCAAACTTGGCTTCATATTCCCGGTAGGACTCAAATATTTCCTCGCCACTTTTATCCGGATGGTAGTTCAGGGTGAATAGCAAGTTGCCGAAGGCATCCTCATATTCCGGTTTGATCTGTAACGCCCGTCGAAGGTTGGATTCGGCCTCGTCCATTCGGCCCATATCCTTGAGGGTTATACCCAGATTGTTATGCGCCTCGGCGAGATCCGGGTTGACCTGTAGCGCCCGTCGGTAGCTGGCTTCGGCCTCGTCCATTCGGCCCAGATCCTTGAGGGTATTGCCCAGGTTGCTATGTGCCTCGGCGTAATCCGGCTTGATCTGTAGCGCCTGTCGGTAACAGGCTTCGGCTTCGTCCAAGCGACCCATATCCTTGAGGGTGTTGCCCAAGTTGCTATGTGCCTCGGCGTAATCCGGTTTGACCTGTAGCGCCCGTCGGCAACTGGCTTCGGCCTCATTCAAGTGGCCCAGCCCCCTGAGGGTGTCGCCCAAATTGCTGTGCGCCACAGCAATATCCGGCTTAATCTGTAGCGCCCGTCGGTAGCTGGCTTCGGCTTCGTCCAGCCGACCCAACTCCTTGAGGGTAATGCCCAGATTGAAATGTGCGTCAGCGTAATCCGGCTTGATCTGTAGCGCCTGTCGGTAGCTGGCCTCGGCTTCGTCCAGGCGACCCTGATCCTTGAGGGTGTTGCCCAAGTTGCTGTGCGCCTCCGCCAAATCCGGCTTGATTTGTAGCGCACGTCGAAGGCTGGTTTCGGCCTCGTTTAGTCGGCCTAGACCCATGAGGGCGATGCCCAGATTGCTGTGCGCCTCAGCGTAATCCGGTTTGATCTGTAGCGCCCGTCGAAGGCTCGCTTCAGCCTCGTCCAGACGACCCAAATCCTGTAAGGTGGCGCCAAGGTTGCTGTGTGCCTGAGCATCGCTCGGCGACAGTGCTGCCGCTCTTTGCATGGGTGCCAGCGCGTCCGCATTACGCCCCGTCTGCTTGAACACTGCACCCAAGACCTTCCAGCCAAACCCGTGCTGAGGAAAACGTACCGTCATCGTTTGGGCGAGAGCTGCGGCTTCTGTGAGCCCCCCCTTGTTGAACAGGGCCACCAGTGTGTTGATCTCTTGGGTACTGGGAATGTTCCCGTGGTAGGTGGCAGAATTTCTGGCGGATTTACCCTGCTTAGCGGGTTTGGTCTTCCGGGTTTTCTTGCTGTTTTGTGTGACTACCGACGAAACGGGTGGCGATTCCTTGGAAGCAGGTTGAGGTTCTGCATTGGGTTGCGCTGCGACCTGCGCATTCCCTTCCAAACGCGCCACCATTGCTTCCACCTCATCCCCTTCCAAGCCATGCTGCCGGGCAAGTGCCAACACCTGCCGCGCATTTTCCAACTGCTCGGCCCGCAACAGCCCGTCAATGTAACTCAACCAGTATTGCCTGCATGCCGGGTCGGCATTCAGTGCCGCCACAAAATAGGGCAAACCGGCAGCAGCTCGTTTTGTCTGCACCGCTAATACCCCCATATTGTGGTTCGCCTCCGGATGATCGGGATGGGTTTGCAGGACGGTGCGATAGATTTCCTCCGCTTCCTGTAACTGGCCTGCCTGCTGGCACGTCATGCCTTGCTGGAGATAATCAGCGACTTGCTCGCTTGCGAGCTGAGTCGAATCGTTAGTTAATGCATCAGTGGATTGGCTAGCAGTCCCATCAGATTGCTCTACAGTAAGCGTCCCGGCACTCATGCTCGCATCCGTTTCCTGACTCCTTTCCGCTTTCATCCTCTGGCCCATTTTTCAAACATTTCTCGATAGGCCGCCTCCACCGCACGGGCAAAGCCGATCTCATCCATCAGCGGCCCCGCTTGCATTTCTTGCCTCAAGCCCGCTCGTAGCGCGACTAATTTCGACAAGTCTCCAGCCAGAGTGACTGCCTTTTCTACATATTCGTCTTCAGTTTTGCCTATCCATTCCGGGTGTCCAACGCCTTCCAATATCGAACTCCCCAGCCGCCCAACGCTTGGGCGGCCCGACAGAGTCACAAAAGGAACTCCCATATATAGAGTTTCAAACAGCGTCGTCCCGGAGTTGTGGGGGAAACAGTCCAGCCCAATATCCATTCCCCGCAACACGTCCCATGGCGGGCTGTGGCAACCAATTTGCAACCGTTCACGGCTAATTCCATGAGCCGCAAATTTTTCTGCCAGCTTGTCCTGCGCGTAGGCCTCGCGGAAGTCTGCACTATCAACCACCAGCCTCGCGCCTTCCACACGTTTTAATATCTCCGACCAGGCCCGGATAACGCGGTGATTGATTCTTATCCCTCGGGTCAAGCTGCCGAAGGTGACGTAGCCCGCACTCATCGCGGGCTGCGGGTTGACTTCCCCCATGCCTTCTGCGGGCCGATAGGCAAACGCTGGCATTGCCAGTCGCCAAGGCTTTTCTGCGAACAGTCCTTCGCTGCCCGCCGGGACAGCCGCTTCATCGGTAAGAAAATAGTCAATGGCCGTCAGCCCCGTACTATAACCATACCCCAACCATGATAAAGATACTGGTGCCGGTTTGCGGGCAAACACGCCCAATCGATTTCCGGCTGTATGTCCAGCCAGCTCCACCAGTATGTCTATCCCGTCCGCGCGGATGCGCTCGGCGAGTTCTTTATCGGACAGGCCACGGGTGGGGACCCAGCGGTCTGCATAATTCTTGTAACGGGCCGTCACCGCATCCTCCCGAGTCAGCTCGGCATACGCATACACTTCAACAGCCTGTTTGTCGTGATGAGCCAGCAGCGGTTCCAGAAAATGGCGTGCCGAGTGATTCTTGAAATCCGGTGAAACATAACCCACCTTCAAACGCCGCTTCATTTCACGGCTGTTGCCATGTGGTCGCCATTCACTCTGGCAAGGTAGGCCAAACTTGGCATCATATTCCCGGTAACCCTCAAATATTTCCTCGCCACTTTTATCCGGGTGGTAGTTCAAGTGAAATAGCAGGTTACCGAAGGTATCCTCGTAATCCGGTTTGATCTGTAGCGCCCGTCGAAGACCGGCTTCGGCCTCGTCCAGTCTGCCCAGACCCATGAGGGTGTTACTCAGGTTGTTATGCGCCTCGGCGTAATCTGGCTTGATCTGTAGCGCCCGTCGGTAGCTGGCTTCGGCCTCGCTCAGTCGACCAAAGTCCTGAAGGGTGAGGCCCAGATTGTTGTGCGCCTCGGCGAGGTCCGGGTTGATCTGTAGCGCCAGTCGGTAACAGGCTTCGGCTTCGTCCAGGCGACCCATATCCTTGAGGGTGTTGCCCAAGTTGCTATGTGCCTCGGCATAATCCGGCTTGATCTCCAGTGCCCGCCGAAGACTTGCTTCGGCCTCGTCCGTTCGACCCATATCCTTGAGGGTGATGCCTAGGTTGCTGTGCGCCTCGGCGTAATCCGGCTTGACCTGTAGCGCCAGTCGAAAGTTGGTTTCGGCCTCGTTCAGGCGGCCCAAGCCCTGAAGAGTGAGGCCCAGATTGTTGTGCGCCTCAAAGATATCCGATTTGATCTCCAGCGCCCGCCGGTAGGCGGCTTCAGCTTCGTCCAAGCATCCCAGATCCTTGAGGGCGTTACCCAGGTTGTAATACGCGTCAGCGTAATCCGGTTTGATCTCCAGCGCCCGGCGGAAGGCCGCCACAGCCTCGTCCAGCCGACCCATACTCTTGAGGGTGATGCCCAGATTGCTGTGCGCCTCGGCGTAATCCGGTTTGATCTCCAGCGCCCGCCGAAGACTGGCTTCAGCCTCGTCCAGACGACCGAGTTCCTTGAGGGTGATGCCCAGATTATTATGCGCTTCAGTGTAATCCGGGTTGATCTGTAGCGCTCGTCGGTAGCTGGCTTCAACTTCGTCCAAGCGGCCCATATCTTTGAGGATGTTACCCAGGCTGTAATACGCGTCAGCGTTATCCGGCTTAATCTCCAGCGCACGCCGGTAGCTGTCTTCGGCCTCGTTTAGTCGGCCCTGCCCCTTGAGCAGATTGCCCAGGTTGCTGTGCGCCGCTGCGTAATCCGGGTTGATTTGTAGCGCACGCCGGTAACTGGCTTCGGCCTCGTCCAGGCGGCCCAATTCTTGAAGGGTGACGCCCAGATTGCTATGCGCATCCGTGTAATTCGGGTTGATCTGTAGCGCCCGCCGGTAGCTGGCCTCGGCCTCGTCCAGGCGTCCAAACTCTTGAAGGGTGACGCCCAAATTGTAATGCGCCTCGACGTCGCCCGGCGACAGTGCCGCCGCTTTCTGCATGGGTTCCAGCGCATCCGCGCTCCTCCCCATCTGCTTGAACACCGCCCCCAGCGCCTTCCAGCCAAACTCGTGCAGCGGGAAGCGCTCTGTCATCGTTTGGGCGAGGGAGACCGCTTCTGTGTAGCGCCCTTGGCTAAATATTGCCACCAGTGCATTGATCTCTTGGGAACCAGGACTGTTTCCCTTGGAAGCAGGTTGAGATTCTGCATTGGGTTGCGCTGCGACCTGCGCATTCCCTTCCAAGCCATGTTGTCGGGCAGTCGAATGGCTAGTAGACTCATCAGCAGTCCCATCAGATTGCTTTGCCGTCAGCGTCGAGTGTTGCAGTGAGGGAATGCTAGTGGACATTAGGATTGACGGTTCTTAGATGAAATTAATGTGTTGGACATCCTGTTTAATTAGTCTGTCGAGGTAACGGTTAACTTCGTCCATGCGACAGTTGAGGCGGCATTCGTGAATATCGAGTTCCTCGTGTATATAGCGAAAATTTTTGCGGCGAGATTCGCCTTCCCAAATATCGCTGAAGGACGATTCATTAATATTGCCGTAGTCGAAACGAGGATCCAGCAGATAGGCACTGCATCCATACACCGCCCCGGTTGACATGATATAGGCCCAGAAGGCGGGGGTGGCGTGACATTGGGTGTAGCGATGAACATCACCCTCGTCATGTTTCTTCATGGTATTTTCGCGGTAGACTACGTTGAAGCGGTCTGTGTTCAGTGCTACCAACCGGGAATGCAGATCGGCATAGCCGTGGTAGTCGACGTTCTGGTAAAGGTGGGTCACGCTGAAAGCGTGCTGCGAGTAGGGTTTGACCACCAGATAATCCAAGCCAATTTCATCGCGACAAATACGGGCAAGCGTCTCTACCTCGGCGGCATTTTCCGGCAGCAACAAAATCTGGGCTCCAAGCACACAGGAATAACCCCCGCTGTGTCGAGCTTCCACCATGCGCTTGAGGTTGGCAAGAACTTTTTCAAATTCCCCCGCTTTCGTTTGGTGGATGCGGGTGTAGGTTTCTGGCGTGCCTGCATTGACCGATGCCTTGATCCAGGACATCAACGGAAGCGCGTGCTCTACAAATGCATCGGACAAAATGGAAGCATTAGTGGTCATGGCCGTATCGATTCCGGCTGCGGCTGCGGCCATCACCATTTTATCAATTTCTTTGTGCAGCATGGGTTCGCCTTCCCCGGCAAACATGACGCTTTTCACGCCTTGCCGTCCCATTTCTGCCAGAGTGCGCTCCATCGCTTCCAACGACAGGCGGGTGGGTTTGTAGCCAATGTAGTCGACGGCACAAAAGGTACAGCGGTGATTGCAGGCGCCTACCGGTGATATCTCCACATAAAGTGGATAGATTTTTTTCATCTTTTCCCAATCATCGCCGGCATCAAGATATTGGGTCACCCGCTGGGGGTGGTAGATGAGCTTGTGACTATCAATGGCGTAGCGGTCAGACATGGAATTGTCCTTAAAAGGGGCCACAGAATTCCCGCTGGGGAACATCGTGAGGCGTGGATCGTAGCAGTCGGTTGATGAGTTCAGCATCAGGCACAGCGACATCAAGATGGGCTACTATGGCGCGGGCGAGATGAAGGGCGTCCGGATAGTAATCTTTGGTCAGGTGGTGCGAGGTAGGCGCCGGGATATCCGGCAGCGCCACACGTAATGGAGGTCGGTGCAAGTCACTAAAAGCGGCCTCGGCAACGCCCGCGACGACTTCGCCTGCAACGCTGCCAGTCTTCCATGAAGTGTCAGCGACTATAAGGGTTCCCGTGCGCTTGACGGATTCAATGATGGTCGCCATATCGAGAGGCCGCACCGCCCGAGCATCGATCACTTCAAGATCAATTCCCAAGTCAGCCAGTGCTTTGGCGGCCAGCAGGGCTTCGACCACCATGAAGGAAAACGCCACCACCGTGGCATCCTTGCCGGTGCGACGAATCGCAGCCTTATCAAGAGGCACGGTGTAGGGCAAAGTTGGCACCTCATCAACAATGCCATGCAGCCAGCGGTGTTCAATAAAAATCACCGGGCTGTCGTCGCGGATGGCTGCCAGCAGCATTCCCTTCGCGTCATACCCGCTCGACGGCATCACCACTTTGAGTCCCGGCACATGGGCGAACAAAGCCTGCAGGCTTTGTGCGTGCTGAGGCCCCTGCCCCCAACCCCGCCCAACGATGACTCGAACCACCAACGGTACGCTGACTTGACCGGCAAACATATAGTGCCACTTGGCTGCATTGTTTACGAGTTGATCCATGCACAACAAAGCAAAGTCGATACGCTGATGCACCATCACCGGACGCAAGCCGGAGATGGCTGCACCGATACAAATGCCCGTCATGCCATTTTCGGCAAGCGGCATGTCGAACACGCGTTCCGTGCCGAATCGTTCTTGCAATCCAGAAGTAGTACCAAAGATACCCTTAGGATCAGGAACGCCCTCGCCGATGAGGATTACGCGATCATCTTCGGCCATAGCCTGCTCCAGCGCTTCACGAATCGCTGCGGCCTGCGTGATTTTACGGGTCGCTTCAGGCATATAAATACCCCGGCAAATCTGCTTGCTGTGGAATATCCCCAGCCAGTGCCACAGCAAAGGCAGCATTGATTTCTTCGGCAATTTCGCGTTCAGCATTAGCCATAAAATTTTGGCCTTCAAGCATGGTTCCCAATATCGTTGTGAGCCGGTTCACCGGGCAGGCGCCTTTCCATTCATCCACCTCTGCTTGCGGACGATAGTCAAGATCATCGTCTATATTCGGGCCACAATGCTCTCTCCAGCGATAGGTCGAACACTCAAGAAAAACCGGATGACTTCCGCTACGCAAGTCAGCAACTGCGCTACTGGCGGCATCAAATACAGCCAGCGCATCGTTGCCGTCGACAGTCATGGACTTGCATCCGCACGCAGCAGCCACAGCGTGGATAGGGCGATCCGGTTGGCGCGTGGACAATCTCGTGTAACAAGCGTAAAGGTTGTTCTCGCATACGAACAACACGGGCAACCGATGCAGCACGGCAAAATTGATGGATTCGTACACCGCACCTTCCTCGAACGTGCCGTCGCCAAAAAACACGGCAATGACTTTATCTTCGCCACGCAGCCTTGCGGCCCAAGCGGCACCGACTGCCAAGGGCACAGTGGCACCGACGATAGGCACAGCCCCCAGAAATCCGGCGGCCAGATCTATCATGTGCATCGATCCGCCGATGCCCTTGCAACAGCCCTCAGCTTTGCCGTAAATTTCTGCCAGCATAGCCGTCAGGGAGCCGCCCTTGGCGAGGTAGTGTGCATGGGCCCGATGGTTGCTAAAAACCCCATCCTGTCGCGTCAGTGCCGCACACACTCCTGCGGCTACCGCCTCCTGGCCAATAGACAGGTGCACCGGGCAGCGCATTTCCTGTGCCGCATAGCGATCGGCGATGGCTTCTTCCACGCGACGGATGCGCAACACGGCGCGATAAAGCGATTCGATGGGATTGATGATAAGGGGTTTCATGGCAATGCCTGCGTGGCGACAATGGTCGGCGTATCCAGCAGATCGAGGATGGACTTCTGGACGCTTTCCACCGAAATGTGTGCTATGCAGGGTTCTGTTTTCGGGCAGAACGACTCCATGCAAGGTATACAATCCCAATCGAGCGGCGGCATCATTTTAATTAAATGTTCACCCTCAACCTCGGTTGCGATGGTGGGCCCGAAAAGAGCCACCACGGGCTTGCCTAGAGCAAGGGCAATGTGAAGGCCGAGCGAGTCATTGGTGACGATAACGCGGCAGCTGGCGATCCATTCGATATACTCGTCGATGTCGTTATCACCTTGCTGCCAGCAGACCGAATATTGCGGCGCTAGCTTGTCATGAAGACTTTTCCATTGCGCTTCGGGCCAACGTTTGAGCGGAAACTTTTTGCCTATCAGGTGATTCAAGCCTACGTCGTAGCGGATCTCGGACTGGGGATGATAGCCAAGTAAATACGGTTGGCCCATATATTTATGTCCCAACATCTCGTAGAGAATGTCAGACCAGGATTTTGCCTTTTTGCGTTTGGCAGTTGAATCGGTGGTAAAGCTCAGGGCCTCATCCGAGTAGTCATAGGCAACCGCAGAATGCGATTGTGGATCCAGCCTGAACCCATAGCGCCTCCACGCCGGGATACGGTCAGACACTGCGCAAATTCCAGGCTCCTTCTCGAAATTAACGACGATATCAAACCATTCGGAAAGCAGCAGATGCGGAGTAAAGGCGTTTACTGTCAGCAGTCTATGAATATGGGAGTTTCCCTTCAGCAACGGAACGCCCTTTTGATCCACTAGCCAAGTGACGTGATAATGATCAGAGGGAAACAAATGCAGGATCACGGTGGTTCGCAGGATGTCACCAAGACTGACCACACCGCTGCTATCCGGATCCAACGTTTCGCTGTAGCCAGGCTTGATAATTAAAACACGTTTGCGGTTGTGCGTCGCATCAAGGTTAGTCGTGTGCATGATTTTTAGCTGATCTTAGGAGGATTAAAGTATTGGCGCGCCTGCTCCAGGTTTTCGATCTTGTCATAGAGAGTGGCTGGCATCTGGATATTGCGAATCTTGACCGAGGTATGCGCGATACCTTGGTCGTAATAGCTCTGAAAGCGATCATTCTTGATTTTGGTGTCGCAACCTATACAACGACCGTAATGGTGGCATGGTCGAAAAACCTCCAGGTCGGCCATAGTAAAATCGGGATCTAACAGATGTCCTATGGGTGCCAGACTTTGGTTCGCAAAAATTTTTGCGCCGAATTCCGAATATCGGAAGCCCTGTGCTTCCAACGCTTCGAATTCCCTTGTCGGCCCACCGGCAACCCAGCTTTGGTAAAGATAGAAGTGGCAACCCCAGACAAAGCCTAAAGGATCGAGCAATAGTTCAGTCGTTCGACATTCGCAACTTAAGGTGTTGGGATGAATACCGTTGGCGATCAGATCGGTCGAAAACGGATACAGGTAATGGCCGTAAAGCTTGCCCTCGTGGACCCCAAGAAACTCTTTGATTTCAAAAGGTACACGCCCGGCATAAGTCGATTCCATCTCAGCAGTCACTTGGTTTTGAGGATGAGCTACCATGTAGATGCCAACATCACTTTCAGCTTTGACCGGGGACACGCGAAAACCGTAATCGCGCAATGCTTCGCAACGATTCACCAGTTCGGCAAAACCGTTTCCGCGCCAAACACGGTTCATTTCATCGGCGTGATAACTGACGCGTATCGAAGGGTAAGGCGCATCCCGCTGAAGCTTACATTGCTGCCCATTCAGATTGTTGGCAAACACTTCTGGTTTCAAGGCAAAATTTGTGAGCAGATCGAAGTAATGGGGGGTTTCGGACAAAATCATGCCCACCCCCTTGCTTCCCCAATAGAGCGTCGGCTCACCGCCTTGCAGGGTTATCGGCAAATCCTGACGGAAGGGAATCCGATTCAAGGCTTGTGCCCATTCTGTGGGGGTCAGGGATTTGCGCAGAGACTTAACCTGAATCGGGAACAGGATTTCTCGCTGTCCGGCTTGCTGAGGATCGTTGATGCAATAACTACAACCCAAGTTACATTCGAGAGTGAGGAACACACCGACATAGTTCAATGTATCAGGCAATTGGAGTTGCGGCAAAATCATACATCCATCCTCTTTAAGGATTTGATTGCGATTGTCGAAATTGGTTTCTGACTGCACGTATTGTATCTCATCATCCAGAGATATCTGTGTCGCTGCACTTATCTGCCCGTGCTCCACATTGAAGAGTCCGCTGAGGGATGCGGGCTATTGAATTATTTATTGCACTATTTTTCATATTTCTCAATATCTATCCTATTTTTCATGTACTCAACCCAAACTTCCCTTCTCCTTTTTCCTATATAGCCCCGCTCCACCTCTTCAAGTTTTATATTTTCCGCCGACCACCGTATGTTTTGTGGGTCAAAATCCGGATATAACAAATTCTCTTTAACACACATATCAAAAAGAGGCGTTCCAGGAAGAGGATTAACTATGCTTATTGAGATTCTGTCGAATCCAAATTCCTGCGCTTTTTTGAAAGTGGCATCAACCTGTTTTTTTGTTTCATGGGGAAATCCAACCATGAAAGAGCCTTCAGAGATTATTCCAACTTGCTTTAATTTCGTCACCAGTTGCTTGATTCGCGACAAATCAACTTTTTTATCGACATAGTCCTCCTGGGTTTCTTCATTGGGGCTTTCAACTGCCATGAAAAGTTTCTTAAACCCGGCCTGTGCCATTAAGTCGATAACTTCTTCATCAACAGCATTGATTTCTGAGCCACTTGGCACTTGAAAACTTAGTTTTGGGAATTTCGTTATTAACTCCCTCAAGAGTTCTTTTACTCGCTTCTTGTTAATAAAAAAATTATCATCCCAAAAATGAATTTCGCGAGTGCCATACTTATCCACGTAGCCAGATACTTCGTTGATGATTTCCGGTATTGTCCTTTGCCTATAGCGACGATCTGTCATCATTGGAGCGGTGCAAAAGAAACAATCATGAGGGCATCCGCGGGAGGAAATCATAACCATAAATTTTTTTTCGTTTTCTTCTTTGACTTCGTAGTCAGCTAAACCAACCGCCCAGTATTTTTCAAGTTTAATAAGATCCCATGCCGGAAGTGGTAAGGCATGAACATCCGGCAAACGCATTTTGGGCGAGCGCCAAACCAACCCTCTATCTGCAAAAACAAGTTGGCTAACTTTTTTCAGATCGCTCTTAGTATTGATGGCCTCAATTAATTCAATCAGGGAATCGTCTGCCTCTCCGTACATTAAATAATCAACAAACGGGTTTGAAACCAAAGAAAGATAGCCTGATGGATGCTGCCCACCCAGTATTACATGGGCATCGGGTATTTCTTCTTTTGCAATTTGACACAACCTTAACGCTTCTCTCCCCCGGTTCGAGAACAGGCAGCTAACTCCGATCATGTCTGGGTTAAAGACACGAATTCTATCCCTGATTTTTTCTTCAGGCAGTCCGTACAAAATAGTGTTTTCAAAGGTCTCTTCATGTTCATACCCTTCAATCAGGGTATCCAGAATATCTACCTCAAAATCAAATTTGCGAAGTTGTGCCGCAAGGTAAGCCAGTCCCAACGGTGGAACAGCTAATTTTCTTTCTCTTGAGCCATGCTCGGTAAGGGTAATTTTGCCTTGAGGGTTAATCAGCATTACCTTTTTTATTGGACTCCTTAGATTATGCATTTTCGAATTTCCTCTAATCGGTTTCAAAGTAAGCCGCCAGTAAATGATAAATCTCTAACTTTTTAGGTAGCGTAGGCTTGCCTTGCACACCACTCCCGCCACAGTTTCCGGTACTCCTGTTCCACGGCTCGTGCATAAGCGACCTGATCGCCTATTATCGATGAAGTAAAAATACCCCGCAGTTGCTGACGAAGCTCAGCTAAGGACTGCAAGTCGCTTGCCTTTTGGATGGCAAGCTCGACGTATTGTTCCTGAGTTTCTGCGATCCAGTCGGTCAACCCCAGAGTTGTCATGATTGATGCCGATAACCTTCCGACCACTGTAGGCCAGCGCAAGGTAATCACCGGCACCCCCATCATCAACCCTTCCAGCGCCGTCACCCCACCCCCATGAGGGAACGGATCAAGTGCAATGTCGATCTGATTGTAGGCTTGCATGTGCTCATACCATGACGACTTGCCCTGCATAATGATCCGATCTGCCGCCACTCCTGCTTTTGTAAAATGTTCGACAGCCCGTTCTCTGGCTGCTGCATCATCCAGTTCTCCCGTCTTCAGAATCAGTCTGCTCCGGGGAGCTGCCAGCAATACCTCGGCCCACACGCGGTAGGCTTCTGCCGATATTTTCGTCAAGCGATTAAAGGAGCCGAAGGTGATGATCCCGTCCGACAAAGCGGGCAGTTCATTCACGTCAGGAAAGGGTTCATTAAAAAATGATCCCACCACACTCGGCAGGTATCGGACTTCTTCGGTGAAATACTGTTTCTCTTGCTGTGGCACCATCACCGGATCGGTAAAGAACACATCCATTGCACGCATCCCCGTGCCCGTCGCGTAGCCCCAGGCGGTGATCTGAACAGGGGCGGGTTTTCTGGCAAACACCAACAGACGGTTGCCCGCCGAATGCCCGGACAAATCCACCAGAATATCAATCCGGTCTTCCCGGATCATTTCTGCAGCCGCCTCATCCGATAAGCCGACGATGCTTCGCCAAGCCGTCACATTTTGCATGAGCAGATCAGTCAGTTTGTCGTTCTTGCCCTTGAAGTTGGAGTAGGCAAAGACATCAAATTGCGAGCGATCATATCGGGTCAGCATGCCGCCAAAGACTTTAAGCGCGGAATGATCCCTGAAGTCGGCGGAGACATAACCGATGCGCAGCCGCCGTTCGGGATCTGGAATATTGGAGTACGTTCGCTGTTGATGCAAATGGGCTGCGTGTACGGCATCCCATCGTTTGCGTTCCTTATGCACAGAGGCGGTGTCTGCGCCAGTCATCATATCTAGAGTAAAGATAAGGTTGCTGTGCGCTACGGCGTAATTGGGCTTGATCTCCAGCGCCCGGCGAAAGGCCGCCACAGCCTCATCAAGTTGTCCGCACTTTTGCAGGGCGCCACCCAAATTGTTGTACACCTGGGCATAATTCGGCTTGATCTGTAGCGCCCGTTGATAACTTGTTGCGGCCTCTTCCATTCGGTCCATATCCTTGAGTGTGTTACCCAAGTTGTTATGTACCTCAGCATAATTCGGGTTGATCTGTAGCGCCTGTCGGTAACTGGCTTCGGCCTCATCCAGCCGATTCAAGTCATGAAGGGTGAGGCCCAGATTGTTGTACGTGTTGGCGTGATCCGGGTTGATCTGTAGTGCCCGTCGGTAACTGGCTTCGGCATCGCTCAGACGACCCATAGTCTTGAGGGTATTGCCCAGAATGTAATGCGTATCAGCCAAATCCGGCTTGATGTCCAGCGACCGTCGAAGGCTGGCTTCGGCCTCGTCCAATCGCCCCAGTTCTTGGAGGGTGGCGCCCAAGTTGCTGTGCGCCTCAGCAAAATTAGTGTTGATCTCCAGCGCCCTTCGGTAGCTTGTTTCGGCCTCATCCAGCCGACCCAGATCACTAAGGATGTTGCCCAGACTGCTATGCGCATCGGCATCATCCGGCGACAGCGCTGCCGCTTTCTGCATGTGTGCCAGCGCGTCTGCACTCCGCCCCATCTGCTTGAATACCGCACCCATCACCTTCCAGCCAAACCCGTGCAACGGGAAGCGCAACGTCATCGCTTGGGCTAGAGTGGCGGCTTCTGTGTAGCGACCCTCGTTGAATAAGGCCATTAACTTATTAGACTCTTGAGGGGTGGGATTTTTTCCTCGGTGCGCAACAGGATTTCCCGGCTTGGAGGGTTTGGTCTTGGGAGTTTTCTTGCTGTTTTGCGAGACGGGTAGCGACTCCTTGGAAGTCTGCTGAGATTCTTCATTTGATTCCGTTACGACCTTAACTCTTTCCAAACGCGCCGCCATTGCTTCTACCTCATCCCCCTCCAAGCCATGTTGCCGGGCAAGTGTTAGTACCTGCCGTGCATCTTCCAACTGGCCGACCTGCAACAGTGCGTCGATGTAATTCAACCAGTATTGCCTGCGTGCCGGGTCGGCATTCAGAGCGGCAATGAAATAGGGTAGACCGGCAGTGGGTAGTTTCATCTGCACAGCCAAAACCCCCATATTGTGGTTTGCCTCCGGATGATTCGGATGGGATTGCAGGATGGCTCGGTAGATATCTCCAGCTTCTTGTAGTCGGCCTGCCTGGTGGTGAGCGATGGCTTGATGGAGCGATTGCTCTATCGTTTGCGATACGGGCTGCTGTGGGAGGGGGTTAGAAGACATTAACAATTATTTCCATTCAAAAATTGCAGAAGACACTCGTCTCACTACCTCATCCCAGTCCCCAGCTATTTTTTGTGTGAATATGCGTATCGTGGGATACCACGGGCTGTCTTCACGGTCTTGCATCCAGCGCCAGTCGCTGGCATGGCGGTTGAGAAGCCATGTCTGTCGTCCCAATCCGCCAGCCAGGTGTGCCACGGACGTATCCACTGAAACAATCAGATCCAGATTCATCAGCAGCGCGGCAGTTTCGTCGAAATCGCTGAATTCATCAGCCCAGTCTATAAGTTTGCCCGAGGATACCCACGGCATCCTGTCCGGATCCGGCTCTTTTTGCAGGCTGAACCAAGTGCAATCGGGCATATCCAGCAAAGGTGCCAGATGCTCCAGAGGAAGTCCTTTAAGGTGAGCAATTTTCATGATCTTTCCGGCTTTCCATACCACGCCGATCTTGCGCGTAGAGGCTGGCAAATCAAGTGCGGCGATTTTGGATCGCCAGTAACTGACTCGCGTGGGATTGGGAACAAGATAAGGAACATGTTTTGGTATGGTTTCTAGCGTAGTGCCAAACGCCAGCGGCAGAGAAAGCAATGGACACTGCCACCGCCAGGCAGACTGATCGGCGGGGACGGCATCCAGGACTTCGACCTTGGGAAACGAGCGGCGGAACAATGCCAGCAGCGGGCGATCAACAACGATGCTTACACCAGCCACAAAGTGATTCTCTACCAGTGACAGGTAGCGCGAAAACTGGAGCTTGTCACCCATTCCTTGTTCTGTAAAAATCAACAGGCGGTCACCGGGCAAAGCGATTTGACCTGTCCATTGGGATAGGGGAGTGGCGGGGCGCAGATGCTTCGGCGTGCTCCCTTCCCAGCGGTATTCATATTCATGCCAACCTTCAGAAAACCTTCCCGACAGTAACAAGGTAAATCCCAGGTTGTAATGTAATTCAGCAAAATCTGGCTTGATCTCCAGCGCCCGGCGTAAGCTCTTTTCAGCTTCATCCAGACGCCCCATTTCCCTGAGGGTGATGCCTAGGTTGCTGTGCGTCTCAGCGATATTCGGGTTGATCTGTAGCGCCCGGCGAAAGCTCTCCTCGGCCTCGTCCATGCGCCCCATATCCCTGAGGGTAAGCCCCAGATTGCTGAACGCCTCGGCGAGATCCGGCTTGATCTGTAACGCCCTCCGGTAGCTGGCCTCGGCTTCGTCCAACCGGTTCATATCCTTGAGAATGTTGCCCAGGTTGCAGTGCGCAGCAACGTAATCCGGGCTGATCTGTAGCGCCCGTCGATAACTGGCCTCGGCCTCGTCCAGGCACCCCAACTCTTGAAAGGTGACGCCCAGATTGAAATGCGCCTCGACGTCACCCGGCAGCAGCGCTGCTGCTTTTTGCATAGGTGCCAGAGCATCCGCACTCCGTCCCATCTGCTTGAACGCCCCGCCCAACGCCATCCAGCCAAACTCGTGTTGAGGGAAGCGCACCGTCATCGCTTGAGCGAGGGCAACTGCTTCTGCAAGCCGCTTATCGGTGAATAACGCCACCAATGCATTGATCTCTTTAGTGCTGGGATTATTCTTGCTGTTTTGCGGGACGAATGGCGATTTCTTGATGTCTTGCTGAGATTCTGCATTTAGTTGCGCCGCGACCTGCGCATTCCCTTCCAAACGCACCGCTAAAGCATCTACCTCATCCCCCTCCAAACCATGTTGCCGGGCAAGTACCAACACCTGCCGTGCATCTTCCAATTGCCCGACCTGCAACAGTGCATCGATATAATTCAACCAGTATTGCCTGCGTGCGGGGTCGGCATTTAGTGCTGCCACAAAATAGGGCAAACTGGCAGCGGGTTGTTTCATCTGCACCGCTAAAACCCCCATATTGTGGTTCACCTCAGGATGATTCGGCTGAGTTTGCAGGATGATACGATATATCTCACCAGCTTCTTGTAGCTGGCCAGCCTGATGGTGAGCTAGGGCTTGAAGGAGAGATTGATCAGTGGTCATTTTGGCAGTTTGCTGCTGTGAGTCGGCGCTTGTCATGCTGACAGTTTATCCCAAAAAATAGCAACCAAATGGACGGATAGACAGACAAATTGCCCGGATTTTAAAGAACTTGCTGAAATTGCCGATGTAGTTCAAGACGGCGGCGGATTCGGGTTAAGTGATCTCATTTCTGCGTGACAAGCAGTGGCATAGCCATGTTTTTTGGATTATTGCTACCGAATATGCGCTCGGAGCGCTTTCCATGATTCCGTATGCCGATGACTAATAAAGCGAGAGGTCGCTTGATATGACCGGAATGGCAAATCAATTCTCCGAGACAATTGTTCCCCCGACAGAAGATATCCATGCTCCGCTGGGGGAAGATAGAACTGAAGATCACTATTTAGGCCAATTCATTCCGTTGCACTACCATCACAACATGTTGATGGACGGAAATCGCATGGGCGCCTTCAAGGCTGCTATTGACTATACCGTTTTCGATGGAGCCAAGGTGTTGGAACTGGGCGGAGGAACGGGGGTACTCTCATGCCTTGCAGCATCGAAAGCGAGCAAAGTTTGGTGCGTCGAGTTCAATCCTGATTTGGTGGCAGAGTCGCGCCGCTTGTTGGCTCTCAATCCTGATGGATATAAAGTAGAAGTGATTCATGCGGACGCTTTCGAATATTTGCCACCCGAGCCTGTGGATGTAGTGATCTGTGAAATGATCCACAGCGCAATGCTCAGAGAAAAACAGGTAGAAGTAATTGAGGCATTCAAGGAGCGCTACCAGCGCCACTTCGGCGGCAAACAGCCGGTCTTTATTCCTGCCGCCATTATCATGGCGGTTCAACCGCTACAGCAGGTTTACGACTTTTTCGGTTTTCATGCGCCTATCATTCAGTTCCAGCGGGCGCATGTGCCCCAAGCCGGAACAACAGAACTCGCTGCACCAGCGGTCTACACTACTCTGGATTTGTCTCAACCTACGGCACTTGAAATTCAGTGGGAGGGCGCCTTCGTTCTGGAGTCGGATGGTGTCGTGAATGCCCTGCGCTTCATCACCAAGAACATTCTGGCGGTGATGCATGAGCAAGCCACCACCATAGATTGGTTTATCGACTATCTTGTGCTGCCTTTGAGTGCTCCTATGGAAGCCAGAGCGGGTGACGTGCTTAAAGTGACTTTCCGCTATTTTGCGGGCGGGTCGCTACGGTCGCTGGAGAGAAACATGAACGCTACGCTAGTCTGGGCTTAAGTTTTTACCAAGGTTTCACTTTGCAGTTGAACAACATAGCGTTGCAATAAGGTGGAGGCCTCGCCGCCCAGATGCACAAATTCACAGCCCGCACGTTTGCTGATCTGCCCATTACGCAGGGTGACTTCAAAAGAGTTTTTTACTTTCACGGTGACACTTATGGTGCCAATATCCGGCAGGGAGATTCTGCAATCCTCATAGATTGCTCCGGGTTGCAATTCCGTGTCATGCGCTTCGCACACCAGCGCTATGCCTCCTCCACTGATATCCATGATAGTTACTTCGCGCCTGGCAATATGTGTGTCCGGCTCGACCAAGGTGATGGGTGGAAAAACTGGAATGATACACTTGAGCGGGTTGCTGACCGGCGCAGTCAAGCGAAAATATTCGCGTCGTTGAATGCGCAACAGGCTATCGGGCAAGTGCAAGAAAAACGCCGCGCGGTTTTCCAACAACACATTTTCGATGCGGTTCGCCACAAACTGTATCTTCACCTGATGGCGCGAACTGATGA
Source organism: uncultured Gallionellaceae bacterium (assembly GCA_964480365.1). Classification (GTDB taxonomy): domain Bacteria; phylum Pseudomonadota; class Gammaproteobacteria; order Burkholderiales; family Gallionellaceae; genus CAIQPV01. Next base: position 65,107 of record CAYZPM010000009.1, on the reverse strand, counting down.
AGATGATTTTATTGCTGCGCAGGACGCGCTGGTTATCCGTCTCTATTGAACCGACATCCAGCCATATACCTTGCTCGTTAACTTTGAGCACCGTGGTCAGGAGAAAATTATTTCCCTCGCCATAGTACAAAGCCGCGCGTGCGCCATCTTGCGCGATGCCATTCAGAATAGATCGAATTTCTCTGTCCGTGCGAACCCTGAATTCGTTATCTTCCCCGTCAGAGAACAATTCGATTTTTAACGGGACTTCTCTGCTTTTAATCATGTCGCTCTTAATCCGAATCAGCATTGCATAGCCATTCGGCTAAGTCACCAAATAGGATTCGCAGGTTTGGGCGCTTTATGCCCAACTCGCAAAATTCGGTGGCATAAACCGCTGGTTAACGTCCCTTATTTTACAGACGTTTTCGTTTAGGGATGCCGGAATTAGCTTTGCATAGCCAATCGGCTAAGCTGGCAAACGACACCAGCTAAGCACACCCACAAGGGGTACGCCGTGGTTGTAAGGGGCTAATAACAAAGTCAGGCAATCCGTAACCAGCCAAAGGCTGGACGGGATTGACACAGCCCCAACAACACACGCAGGCAGGTTAGCGGGAATTTCCCTTACCATAAACAGTAGAGTTGCTACGGTCTAACCAGGCTTTCACTTTGCAGGCGGGTAATGTACTGTTGCAGCAGTATGTTCATCTGGTTATCAAGGTGGATGAAACGGCAGCCCACGCGCTTACGAACGACCTCGTTGGGCGTGGTGAAGTTAATACCGTTTCGCACCTCGATAGTGACCGTCAGGATGCCGACATCCGGTATCGAAATCTGGCAATTTGGGAAGATTTTTTCCGGCAGCAATGTAGTCTCATACTCCCCGCACATCAGACCAATACCGCCGCCGCTTATATCCACGAGAGGCACCGCACGCATGACTACCGGATCGTCCGGGTTTTCCGGCTGAATAGGAATAATGCACCTGACGAGAGCGGAAGCCGGGATGGTTGAGCGATAAAACTCTCGCCGCTGTATGCGCAACAGGTAATCGGGCAACTCCATAAAAAACGCCTCGTTGTTCTCAAACAAGTCGTTCTCGATATCGTGTGCCACGAATTGAATCTTTACATGCTGATGCATACTGACAAAAGTAATTTTGTCGCTAAGCAAAAGCTGTTTGTTTTCCGGGGGAAATGGACCGACATCCAGCCACATGCCATGTTCGTTGGCGCCCATCAGAGTGGTCGGGATGTAAGACTGCCCCCTGCCGTAAAACAGGGCGACACGTGTACCTTGATCCGCAATACTTTGCAGAATAAACAGCATTTCCCTTTTTGACTTGACACGAAATTCAAGATCTTCGTCGTCATAAAAACGCTCTATTCTCAATGCTACTTGTTTATGGGACATGCCGTACTCGGGGCCAAGTTTAAATTGATAGTTTCTATTCTACCGATATTTTTCTCGCACCATATTCGAATTAACAGGAGATTCACCATGCTCCAGACGGTATAGCCAAGCAAGCAGTTCCGCCACGGCCATATAAAGCTGTGGCGGAATGTGTTGATCCAACTCAACCTGCATCAGAAGCCCTACCAGTTCCTCCGACTCATGCACATATACACCGTGCGCCCTTGCGCGTTCGATGATGGCCTGCGCGATCATTCCGCGCCCCTGCGCCACCACTCTGGGGGCAGCATCGTGGCTGCGATAAGCCAGCGCAACCGCCATTTGGCGCTTATTAGGCGTTGTCATGGCTGCTCGTTGGTGACTTGGGTGCTGAGCACGGGGATGCCGGCATCCGACAGAGCGGAAACCAGTTGCGTGCTGGCACTACCCAGCACGGCGCGCGTTTGGCTCGTGCCAGCGTTCAGTTTGAGGCTTAACCCAGCGCTGTTGAGTCGCAACGTGGCCGTGACCGCGCCCAGATTAGGCAAATCCAGTTGAATCTGGGTGACCCATTGCCGCTGCCCTTTCATGGATGGGGTTTGCGCAGCCTGTTCATGGACTTCCCATTGCATGTCCTGTCCCGGCCATACATTACCCTGCCACATCATCTGCCTGGTTTCTAAAGCATTGAGCTGCTGTTGCACCAAAGGTTGCAAATGATCGGGGATTCCCAATGCTTCTCCTTCAGGCAGAGAGGATGTGTTCAGTTGCTTCGACACATTTGTGTCGGCAGCATTACGAGTAATCACCGCAGGGTTGGTATTATCGTTCGCCATCACTGCCTTGTTAGCGGTGTTATTTGCCGTCACTGCTTTGGCCTGTTCCGGCGCCAGATTTTGCGGTTCAATCATTAATTGGGCTGTGCTGCGCGCACCTCCCAGCCATTGTGCTTGGTGCGATTCATAAAAAAGACCACTGCTACTCAAAGCCTCTTGCAGCAACCCCGCCAGCTGTTTGCTTTCAGGGGGTTGCGGCGTCGCCCATAATGGCGCGCTTTGAGCCGCCCGAACGAAAGCCTTTTCCGGTGCTTGCTGTGACATGGAAGACAGCATCCGTGCCGTAGCGCCCAACTCTTCGGGGGTGGCAAGGGGATTTGCCGAGTTGACCATGCTGAATGCCAGGCGCGGTTGGAGGGCGCTGACCTGCACTGCCACTGTATCGCCGGGACGGGTGGATGGCGGCAGCTCCATCTGGACAAGCTGTCCGGACACGCTCACCTTGAATAAATTGGGGCCGACCTGTGTTTGGACGCTGCCTTGGAGCTTTTGCCCCAACTCGAACTGCTGCCCGGCTTTTGCAACGGCATCCGCCACCGGCAGCCGTGCCGCAGCGTCCAATTGTTCAGGGGTGGAAAGGGGAATTGCCGAGTTAACCATGCTGAAGGTCAGGCGCGGCTGGAGGGCGATAACCTGCAAAGCCACTGTGTCGCCGCTACGGATAGGTGGTGGAAGTTGCATCTGGACTAGCTGCCCGGACACGTTTACCTTAAAAACATTGGGGGCGACCTGTGCTTGTACGCTGCCTTGGAGCTGCTGTCCAAGCTCAAAAGGCTGCCCGGTTTTTGCAACGGCATCCGTCGTTGCTGCCGTCAGCGTACTTTGAGCGAGTGAATATTCCTTGAGCGCATTTAGGAGATTGACAGGCAGCATGTCTGGTCCAGACCTTATGGCGTTGTGATGGGGAATTTACCCCGGGCGAAACCGAAGCAACCCGCCCATTCTACAAAGAACTGCCCCTCTGATGATACATCCAGCCATTTAGTCCATCAAAAAAGATAGCCAAGGCGCTGGTTTCCCCACAAACGCGCGAGGGGACTAGAACTCACTGCGCGAGCTTCATGTTAATCAATGTTTGAAATAGGTTTCCAGCAGACGACGTTCCTGCCTGGTGCCTTGTATGAGATGCTGCAATCGCGCCAATTGCGGCTCGGTGTAATTGCGAATATCTTTGTCGTCAGCGAGAATTTTGCGGATCAATGCCACTTTGCGTAGCCGTGTGCTCTCGTCAATCGGGGTCGCCGCATCCTGAGCTTTCATGGATGCCACGCGCTGGCTGCATTGGCCTTCCAGCTTCACCAGATGATCCCATTCGCCTTGCGCGGCAGCCGCACACATTTGTCCGGTAAGCGTGGAAAGAAACTCGTAATTTTCGATAACTGGATTCATCGCTTACCTCCTTCCATAAGTCAGCGCGGCTGGTTTTACGGGCGCTGTTTGTGGCTTGATAGCGGCATTCTGACGCACAGACAAAACCTGCGGACGTATTTCCTCCCAAGCCCCCTTGAGTTCGGTAAGCAGGCGGCTTACTTCGTCCAGCGCGGCGGTATCATTCTTCAGATTGGCGATCACCAAGCGCTGGCACATGTAGTCATAGAGGGCGGAAAGGTTCTGCGCCAGCTCGCCGCCGACATTTTTGTCGAGGCTGCATTTCAGTCCAGTGTCGATAATCAAGATGGCATGGGAAATGGATTTCCCCTTGGCGGCGATTTCCTTGCGCAATATCTGGTTTTTGGCTGCGCTTATCGCCAGCAGGGCGCCCTGATACAGCATCAAAATAAGTTTGTGCGGATCGGATCCCATCACTCCACTTTCCATTCCGACTTTTGCATAAGCATTGCTTGCGGTGGTATTCATGATACTCCACGATTATTATGCGTTTGGCAAGTTGGACATTTGTTGCGTCATTTCGACAAGTTGGCCAATTGTGACGTCAGGTAAGAACTGGTGCTATTCAAGCTGCTCAACAACATATTAAGATCAGAATATTCGGTGGTATATGTTGCTTGCAATTGTGCATTCTGAACTTGTAGGCGGCTAATACTGGTGTTTAAGTTTGAAATGGTTGATTTAAGACTTTGGGTAGCCGTAGCGAGCATGCCATTACCTGGAGAAAGAGCGGAGGTGGCCCATGCACCCAGCGTGGTGGCGAAACCCGTTGAAGAAGAAAGCAAATTGGTGACATCGCTGAAATTATTCGTCAATGCGTTGTTTAGTGTGGCGCTATCCACTGCGAGTGTGCCATTTGACTGGAAACCAACACCGATTTGAGCGAGGTACTGCAAGGTGCCGCCCGTTGCAGGCGTATCAAAAATACTTTGCAATTGTTGTTGCATAACGCTTACCGTACCGTCACCCGCCAAAGCGCCTCCTGCCAATCCTGTGACGGGATTACCATAGGTGAAGTAAGAAGCAAGCTGGACGGACAACGCATTATATGCGCTGACAAAGTTAGTTACCGCTGTGCTGATTGCTGCCGTGTCGTGTGCTACCGTCAGGGTGACCGGTGTGGTCGTTTTACTGTTAAGCGTAAGGGTAACACCTTGGACGGCATTGGCGATAGTGTTCGAAGCACTGGTAATCGCAATGCCATTCACCGTGAGGTTGGCATCTTGGGCGGCAACGGTCTGGGTCATATTTTCCGTGCCACCGGTAGTAGGATCATACGCCAGCAAAGTGTTTAAGGCGGACGAACCGGTGGTGGTGACTTGCAGGCTGTTGCTTGCGCCGGAGTTATTCGACGTCAGGACGAGGCGATAAGGTGTGCTGCTGCCATCGTTAACGATGGTTGCTGTCACACCCATATTGGCGGCATTGATCGCGTCGCTTATACCTTGCAGCGAATTATTGCCGCTATTAAGGGTAATGCTCGTGCTGCTGCTGGAAGTAAAAGTAGCGCCGTTGACGCTGCCGACATTAATAGTGAGCGTGTCCCCCACCGTACCGATGGCGGCGGAAGTGCTGGTTTGTCCAGCGGCAACCAGGGTTTGCGCTTGAGCAAGCTGGGACACACTCAAAGAATAATTGCCTGGTACCGCCGTGCTGGTAGCAGAGGCCGAAAAAACGCTGGCATCCGACGGCGTAGCACTATTTGATTGCACACTGGAATTCAAACTTTGTGCTGCGGTCTGAAAACTGGAGACCAATCCACTAACTATTCCCCATGCTGAAATCTCGGCCTGATCGTTAGATACCTGATTTTGGAGCGTGACGATGGGTTGATTCGCGACCGTCATTAATTGCGAAACAAGGACAGGAACATCAAGTCCGCCCGAAGCCGACGTTGTTGCAGTGGTTGACATGATAAACCTCCTTACCTAAGCCTTCTGGTTCAACATATAGACCCTGAACTAAGCCTTCTGGTTCAACAATAGACCCTGCCGTTGCTGAAATTGTCCAATCTCTTGCGCAATTGCAATCGCCTCTTTCGAGGGATATTGACTAATCACCTGGCCTGTTGCTGTGTCCACCATCGAGACTATCGGCTCTTTAGTTCCGGGATCCACGCTGAATTGCAGACTATTGTTCGACTGTTGCATTGCCTGATTGATGCCGTTCACCGCGCTCTGCAACTGTTGAGGGGAAGGCTGCTGAGACGCAGGGGCGGCATTTGCGGTACTGGAAACGCCGCTAGGCACGCCATTGCTGACGTACCCAACAGGTGACGGCGGCGCACCCGAACTCGAATTTATGTTTTGGATAATCATTTTGGATTCTCCTTGACTCTAATGCCCAACCGGTTTCCCGGTTAGGCATTGAGCTATGTTACTACATTAGCGGCTTAACGCAACAAAGTCAGCACTTGGTTCGGTGTCTGGTTCGCTTGCGCCAACACCGCCATCCCGGCTTGTTGCAGGATGTTGTTGGTGGTCATTTGTGTGGTTGCCGTAGCATAGTCGGTATCCATGATGCGGCTTAACGAAGCAGACAAGTTCACGCCCGCGGTCTGCAAACTAGCAACGGCCGATCCTAAAACCGACATGTCGGCACCATATTTTTGGCGCTCGCCGGCGACCGTAGTGATATCTGTACTGATGCCGGCAATCGAAGTATTGGTGACTGCAGCACCAGAAGCGCCGATAGTCGTGTACGTAGCTCCAGTATCGCCTACCACCACATTACCTTGTGCCACAACCAACGCGTTAAGGCGTGCGTTTTCTGCGATAAGCTGAGTCGCTTCAGTTGTTGACGCTCCGCCTGTTTCTACGGCAATTGTATACAGGCGTTGCAAATTTGTACCGATTTGAGCCAGATATCCGTCATTGGTTTGCGCCGTCGAAATGCCGTTATTGGCGTTCAAAACGGCTTGGTTCGTGCCGTTAACCTGAGACTGAATGCCCATCGCTATTCCCAAGCCGGTAGGATCGTCCTTCGCGCTATTGATGCGCAGACCGGAAGATAGTTGTTGCTGAGCACTAGACAGAGCAAGTTGCGATGTGTTCAGGGCTGCTCCAGCGAACAGGGCTGCAACGTTGGTGTTGATATATTGTGCCATTTTAGCTCTCCTTAAAAATTAAGTTTACTTACCGGCTTAGTTGCCATTCACTTCGGTTTGCCTAGTGTTGCAAGCGCAATCAACCGCCGTTGTTTAGGTTATCGGGTGCAGTTCTGGAAACTTTAGCGCGCAATTGAAATTTTTGCAGGAATGTTCTTTGGCGGGGCAACAGGGGGATAGGTTTAAACTAAGTTGCGTCAATTCTGCATCGAATTTGCTCGATATAACCAGCGACTTGGTTGGCGTCTTTTGACAGCCTAGTCGAATGGCTAGTTAGTTCATCAGAATTTTCCCTGACTTTGTTGGCCCCCATCTACCGGGTTGCGTGGCTCCGGTCACAACCCATCTTCAATCCGCCGCAACCACGCGGTTCTTGCCGGCTTTTTTGGCTTGGTACATGGCCTTGTCGGCACGCGCAATCACGTCTTCCGCTGCTTCATTGATGATACGTAGCGCCACGCCGGCACTGAAAGTAATCAACTTGCGTTCATTATTATGCAGGAAGAATTTCTTGGTGAGCTCGCGTTGCAAACGTGTGATGGTCGCCATGGCTTCTTCCAGCGCGGTTTCGGACATGATGATGATGAATTCCTCTCCACCGTAGCGCGCCACCTCATCGGTCGGACGCAGGGTTTCCTTAATGACCGTGGTCAGGTGCACCAGCGCTTGGTCGCCAGCCTGATGGCCCAGAGTGTCGTTGAGTTGCTTGAAATTGTCGATGTCGAGTAGCGCCAGACTGACCGGGGTCTGCTGGCGGTCAGCTCGCTTTATCTCTCGATCCATGGCTTCATCCATGCCGCGCCGGTTAAGCGCACCGGTGAGCTGGTCTTCGTGCATCTTCTCGCTGACTTCCTCCAGTTCCTCTTCCAGTTGTTTGACGCGCTCTTCGGCATCGTGTGCTTGCTTGCGGGTATTGACCAGTTCTTCATGTGAGCGCTGCGCGCTGGACTGGATGGCGCGCGTGTCGCGCATGATGTCATCCAGAAGGTGACTCAGTTCAGTGAGGTTGTCGGTTCCCCCGATTTTTTTGCTATATTCTGCAATTCTGGAGTGATACTCGCCGGTTTGTTCGGTTACTTCGCCTAGACGGTCGATAAAGGTAGTCATCAAGCTCTTCAGAGTGGTCTTGGCATCGACCAGACTTTGCTTAAGGAAGCCTTGCTTGATGATGGCATTGCGCAGGTTGCGTTCCGCATCGGCAATGGTGCGCTTGTCCATGGGGCGCGCGATGATTTCCTGCAAGACGGCAATTTGCCCGTGTAGCCATTTGTCGTCGGAAGCCAATTCGCCCACGTTATCCACCAGCAAGCGCAGCAGGCGAACCACTCCTTCCTGTATTTTGGCTTTGTCGCTGTCGCGCAATTCCAGTTTGATCCAATATTGGCGCAGTTGTTTGGAGAGTTGGTTAGTCTGATCAAAATCGTTGGTGGTGCGCGCCTGTTGTGCCAAGACCTGGATTTCATTTGCCAAGTCGGGTTGGCTGGTGAGCGAACTTTCCAATGTTTTCGCAAGCAGTTCGCGCAGCTGTGAGACCATTTCGGCATGGACTTTCGCCCCTGGGGCGACTGGCGTGACCGCTGCGGGTGGCGTTGCGCCAGCCGCTACCGGCTCTGGTGCTGACGAGACCAATTCCCCCAGATTGGATGAGGTTGGCGCATCAGACCAGGAATGCAACAATCCCTGTAATTTTTCAAATAGCGCATCACTGTTGGATGAGAATTTGTTCAGTACGGTTTCTATCCCGTCTTTCTTGCGTGTGACGGTAATTCCCTTGTGCGGCGTGTCCATTTGCTTGAGCAGGTCGCGGATCAGTTTCGGCCATGCCAGTGCTGGTTTCGGCTGGTCATTGGCCGATGATCTGGCTTCAGTCGACCCACTGGGTGTGCCGCCGATCTCATGGTACACGCGCGCATAGTTCTCCGGTGTCGCGGCAAGCTTGCGCGCTGCCAAGGTTTTCAGGGTTTCCCGCGCGATTTCGGGGGGAGTTAAGGGTGTTGTCATAACAAACCTTTTTATTCAATTTCTATATGTAGGATGGGTGGAGCGAAGCGATACCCATCAATTATCGGAATATGGCGATGGGTATCGCTTCGCTCCACCCATCCTACAAAACTCCGCGTAACCCATCGTTTTACCTATTCGATCAAGTGATTATTTATCGCGTAACGGACAGCCTCGGCATTGTTCTTCAGTTGCATTTTTTCCAGCATGCGTGAGCGGTACACGCTGACCGTCTTGGCGCTGAGTGACATAATGTCGGCCATTTCGCTTAAACTCTTACCTGCTGCCATCAGGCATAACGTCTGATATTCGCGGTTAGACAAAATTTTGTGTGACACATCCTGTGGCTTATCACTCGTCAAGTCGTTGGCCAGTTGTTCCGCGAGTTCGCTGCTGATGTATTTCTTGCCGCTGGCGACCTTGCGTATGGCGGTAACCAGTTGTGACGGTGCACTTTGCTTGTTCATGTAACCCGATGCCCCGGCCTTGATGGAACGCATTGCATACTGCTCGTCCGGGTGCATGCTGAGAATCAGAATGGGCAGGGTGGGGCATTGCAGTTTCATTTGTTTGAGCACGTCTATGCCATATTTGTCGGGCAGGGTGATGTCGAGCAGCGCCATGTCGTACTTGTTATCGCGCACCATCCTGATCGCTTCCATGCCGGTTTCGGCTTCGCCGGTCACCCGTATGTCGCTGGTGTCATCCAGGATTTGCTTCAGCCCCTTGCGGATCAGGGCGTGATCGTCCACTACCAGCACATTTATTATCATCGTCATTGCAGTTTATCCGTGCACATTTCAGAACAGCGTTTGTTGCGGCAGCGCGTTATTGTTTGCCGATTGCGTCGATGAGTGGGGAATATGCACCTCAACGGTGGTGCCTTTGCCAGGCTTGCTGCTAATCAGCACCTTGCCATTAAAATGAGCAACGCGCTCCTGAATGCCGCGCAAGCCAAAAGAGCGCGGTTTCAGGCGATCAACCTCCTTGAGTCCACAACCATCATCGCTGATTACCAGATCCACCCCCTCCTTGCGGTTGGCGATATCCACGGTTACTTGGCTGGCTTTGGCGTGTTTCATGATGTTGGTCAGCGTTTCCTGAAGAATCCGAAACAGCGCAATTGAGGCGTCCGGGCTGATTTCCACGCCTTCGTCCACTTGGTTGATCGGACATGAAATACCGGTGCGTTTTTCAAATTCTTCAACTTCCATTTCGATGGCTGCAATGATGCCGAAGGAATCCAGGACACTGGGGCGCAGGGTACGCAAAATATTGTTGGCGGATTTCATGCAGCGGTCTACCAATGCTTCGATCCCCTTTGCCTTGGCCAGCAGCTCAGGGCTTTTTGTTGCGTCCAGGCGTTCGATCAGCCAAGCGGTATCGATTTTTATGGCGGTAAGCGTGCCTCCCATGTCGTCATGAATATCGCGTGCGATATGGAGGCGTTCCTGCTCGCGCGCGTCCTGAATATGCGACGATAATTCACGCAACTGATCCTGTGATTGCTTCAGCCCGATGCCCGCAAATTTGCTCTGGCTGATGTTGGTCATAAAGCCTTCCCACAGCACATCGCCGTTGTCCAGCTTGCGCGGTGTGCAACGCATGTTCACCCATTTGATTTTGCCGCTTTGCGCCATCACGATACGTCCCTCCCAATTCCAGAGAATGAGCTTATCAGCCGAAGTGCGCATGGATTGGTGGAAAGAAGCGCGGTCATTGGGATACAGAATATTCTGGAATAAGCTGGAATTCTGCTTCAAGTCCAGCGGTTCAAAGCCGAGCAAGGAGCGACCGCCTTCGCTAACATAAGGAAAAGACAAAACGCCATTGCTATCGAGCAGCAACTGGAAAGCCATGCCCGGCAGGTTGGAGATAAAGGAGTGCAGACGAGCCTGATAATTCTGCAAGGCAAGTTGTGTCTCGCTGTGTTCGCGACGAATCCGTACCTCGCGCAAGCTGTGCTCAATGGCAGGCGCGAGGAATTTCAAGTTATCCTTGAAAATGTAACCACCCGCCCCGGCCTGAATGGCCTGGATGATGGTTTCTTCGCGCTGATCATGCGACAGGAACAAAAAAGGCAAATCGATGCCTGCCGCCTGCATCAGCTTGAGTGCATCCAAACCGCAGAAGCCGGATGGATCGTAGCTGCAAAGCACGACATCCCATCCCCCTTCCGCCAGGGCTCTTTGCATGGTGTCCGCTTCTTCCACCCGTTGATGCTCAACTGCGTAACCACCCTGTTTCAGCTTTGCGAGCGTGCGCAGAGTATCCTCGGAGGATGCCTCAACCAACAGGGCACGAAGTTTCTTTGCGGTCGTCATAGCTTTTTAGGCACCCTTTACTATATTCCCGGATGTTGAGCTTAACTGTATAAGCACACAGTGTAAATTATCTCGCTGTCGAACCGAACATGGAACCCTGAGGGCTGAACATGGCAGCCATTATAATGGAGATGTCCGCCGTTTCCAGATTTAACGGAATCGGGCCTCAAGTTTTCCATGGAATGCCGATAATTGATCCATAGGTTAACGAATTTGAGTGGGGTGGATCATGATTACTTTTACTGTATGGGGATTCATATCCGAAGGTGGAAGATATTCTGACTTCAACTTGGACATCTTTGCCGAGTCACCTCTGGACGCCACGGAAAAAGTGATGAAACAGCACTCAAATCTGGTTGTGTCCAGCGTATGCAGGGCCAACACCGGAAGACTCGTGGATTATTGAACGGACGTTTTATTTCACACCCGCCTGATGTGCTTGCTCATCCGCAAAATAACTCGACCTGACCATAGGCCCGCAAGCGGCATGTGAAAATCCCATCTCCCGCGCAGCTTGCTCGAATATCCTGAACGTTTCCGGCGTGACATAGCGCAGCACTGGCAGGTGGTTGTCGGAAGGTTGCAGGTACTGCCCCAAGGTAAGCATTTCAACATTGTGCGTACGCAAGTCACGCATCACTTGCAGCACTTCTTCGTCCGTTTCGCCCAACCCCAGCATCAGGCCAGATTTAGTCATCACCTGAGGGAAACGCGCCTTGAATTCCTTGAGCAACTTGAGCGAGTGTGCGTAGTCCGCGCCTGGGCGGGCTAGTGAGTACAAACGCGGCACCGTTTCCAGATTGTGGTTGAGCACGTCCGGCAAGTTTCTGGAAAGCGCGTCCAAAGCCAACTCCATACGTCCGCGAAAATCCGGCACCAGCGTTTCCAGCTTGGTATGTGGCGAACTGGCGCGGATGGCGCTGAGGCAATCGGCGAAATGCTGTGCGCCGCCATCGCGCAGGTCGTCCCTGTCCACACTTGTAATAACCACGTACTTGAGCTTGAGCAGCGCGATGGATTCTGCCAAGTGCGCCGGTTCGTTGACATCTGGCGGCAGCGGTTTGCCGTGGGCTACATCGCAGAACGGGCAGCGCCGCGTGCACATGTCCCCCAGAATCATGAATGTCGCCGTACCCTTACCGAAGCATTCGCCGATATTGGGGCAGGAAGCTTCTTCGCAAACGGTGTGCAACTTGTGTTCGCGCAACAGTCGTTTTACATCGTGGTAACCCTGCCCGCTGCCGGACTTTACCCGTATCCATTCCGGCTTGCGCAGGCGTTGCTGCAAGGGGATGATTTTGATCGGATTGCGTGCAGTCTTTTCTTTTCCAGTTTGTTTGTCAACGTTACTCATAGGGTATTGGTGAGGAGCCTTTGATTTTTTCAAGAATATCGTATATTGAACCTAATTTGTTTCGAATAAATATTATGGCAGGTTGTAAAATGGCGTCACGGGATAGAATGACGGCAATTGCAACAAGCTGTTTTAGACTGACAACTGGCTTGGCTTGCCCGGTGAAACAAACACCACTGATTGCGCAAAAATTTTAATGACTGAAACTTCGGCTGAACTTACTAAGAAACTCTCTGCAGCGGTGGAGAAGATGCCCGCTTTTCCAAAAAGCGTGCAGCGCATTCTAGAACTCACCCGCGACATTAATTGTCAGCCTAAAGAATTGGTCATGGTCATCGAGAAGGATCCTGTAATGACCATGAAATTGTTGCGCATTCTCAATTCAGCCTACTACAACTTCCCCAAGCAAATCACCTCGGTGAACCAGTCAGTGGTTTATCTGGGGCTTAATACTATCAAAAACATGGCGATCTCGTTTGCCGCCATGGGGGTGCTGCCACAGAGGAACGCAGCCGGATTCGATATTCAACGTTACCTCTTGCACTCGCTCACCACCGCCAGTCTGGCCCGTATGCTGTGCCAAAAATTCGGCGAGGACGACATTGATCCTACCGATTGCTATATCGCGGGCCTGCTGCATGATTTCGGCAAGGTAGTATTTGCCCAGTTCATGCCGACCGAATTCAAGGAAGCTCTTGCCTTGAGCAGCGAACAAGCCATTTCCCTGCATGCTGCCGAGCAAACAGTTATCGGCGCCGACCATTCTTTGGTAGGGGCCATGCTGGTTGGAAAATGGCAGTTTCCAAAATTGCTTGCCGATGCCATACGCCATCACCATAGCGAAATTTCACCCGAAAACACCGTGCAGAGTTGCCTCTTTGTGGCTGACCAGATCAGCAAGAAATTGTCCCTAGGCAACAGCGGTAACCTTCTGGTGGAAGAGCTGTCGCCAGCCTTGGTTGAAAGCTTCGGCGACGATATGGATGGCATAATTGCAAGTTTGGGCGACCTCTCGAAGGTTGTGGAAGAAGCCGAGTCTTTTACCAAGGGGATTTAGATGAAAGTGAAATTGTGGGGCGTGCGCGGGTCGATTCCATCACCCGGCCCGAAAACTGTTCGCTACGGCGGCAATACCACTTGCATTGAAGTTCGCACCGACAACAACGAACTCATCATTCTAGACGGCGGCACCGGCATTTTTCCGTTGTCGCAAACGCTGCTCAAGGAACTTCCCGTCACGGCCAATATTTTCAACACCCACAGCCATTGGGATCACATTCAGGGACTGCCATTTTTCATCCCCATTTTCATACCTGGAAACCAGATTAGACTGCACGGTTCCTTCGACCCGATTTCCGGCGAAGGGCCGGAGCGTATCATGGCGGTTCAGATGCAGTACAGTTATTTCCCGGTACGCGAGGCCGAGATGAAATCCCGCTTTGAGTACCTGACGGTCATGCCCAATGAGCCTGTAATCGTGGGTTCAGCCACCGTCACTCCCGTCCTGCTCAACCATCCGGTGATTAACCTCGGCTACCGCATCGACTGTAATGGAAAATCCGTTTTTTTCACAGGCGACCACGAGCCTCATACCAACATTTATGACCCCGGTGATGACGGTTTCGCCGAATATCAATCATTGATCGATGAACAACGCCGTTCGATTGTGGAGGCCATTCAGGGCGTAGACGTACTCATCGCCGATTCTGCCTACACTATTGAAGAATATCCAGCGAAAAAAGGTTGGGGCCACGGCACGTTTAACTCCAGCATCGAACTGGCGATAGCGGCAGGCGCAAAAATTCTTTACTGCACCCACCACGAACCCACCCGTAGCGACGACGACCTGGAAAAGGTATTCGCCGAAGCACTGGCGCGTTACCCCGGTGTGGAAAACGTACTGGACATACGGCTGGCGCGTGAAGGTGATGAGGTCGTTATCTAAACCGGGTGTTTCAGGTTCAATTAGTGATGAGGCTCGCGGCTTTCGCCCGCTGCTTCCATCTGTCGCAAATAGTCGCTCCACCTTGCATCGTGATGTCTACCCAACTCATACAGGTAGTCCCAAGTGTACAGGCCGCTATCGTGTCCATCATCGAAAGTCAGCTTGAGCGCGTAACTGCCTACCGGCGCTATCTCGACCAAATTAACGTTTTGTTTTCCGACCTGTAACACCTCCTGTCCCAGCCCATGACCGCGCACCTCGGCGGAGGGCGAGTACACGCGCAGATACTCAAACGGCAAGCGGAAACGCACGCCGTCGTCGAAGGCGATTTCCAGTTGTCTGGATTGCTGGTGTAGGGTAATTTCGGTTGGAATAGTCATGTTATGGGGGTATGCCGAGCGAAGTTGCGTGGCGCATTATCGCAAGTCATCGGGGAATCATCAAACGAATAAATGCTTCTGACAATAGACTGTAAGGAGACCCCCTTTGGCACTATCCAACATATTAGGGAAACGAGAACGTCAGATTTCGCACTTAGTCGTCATTCAAGGTTCTACAAAGTGGACGCTCAGGCCTATATGACATTGAGACAGAAACAAACATGCACACCGAACGGCCCAGTAAATATAATGAATATAGACAGCCATTATTCCCACTTGCAAACTATGGTTTTTTCAGTCAAACTGAAATATATGCATCTGTAGCCCGTTGCTTGAATGCGGAAATTCAAATGCAAGAATTATTGAGCGGAATTGTTAGCTCATCACAAATAGAGGGCTTAACAATGGCAACTTCGCCGCTTACAGCAAACAAGAGGACGTTCTACAACATCCTGCAGGTAAGTGAGGACGCTGATTTAGACGCAATAACAGCTTCTTATCAACGATTAAAATCTAAATATAAGGATGTGGTTGATTCAGATTCAATCAATGAATCGCGTTTTATCGAACATGCTTTTGAAACCCTATCCGACTCTAATTTGAGGAAATTTTACGACACGAAACTTGCCAATATTCCTTCGCCATCAATTATGCAATATGGTCATTACGATCAGCCTGATGATAAGTGGTTTACCAGCACTAAATTGATTGCGGTAATGTTTGGAGTTTTAGCTCTTGCCGCCTATGGTTTGAATACAAGGCATTCTGAAGAAACCGGGAAAATTGGCGTCTCTAAAGAAGTTGTTGTTGGAAACAACGAGGTCTCTCACGCAGTCGCCGAAAGCACTGCTGTTCTATCCAATGGTTTTGTGCAAAATAGCAACAAGGCAATTGACAGGTCTGCGGAAGTTGCTCAAAGGGCATTAGATATCCAACGAGAGGAGGCTGACACCCGAAGAATGCTGACAGAGGCCGCAATCAAAGCCAGTCAAGAAGCCAATAAGCAGCGGATTGCAGCACAAAATGAAGCAAAAGATAGACAAGCAAGGTGCCAAAACTGGCAACGATTGATCAACCAAGCTAACCAAGCTGGCCTGTATCAGGATGCAAGGGCTTTACAAGCAAGAGGCTGTAGTTAAATTGTGAATGGTTACTTACTGAATCGAAACGGTTTCGATAAAGGAGTCTTCACCATGATAAAAACAACGTTGCTTTGCTTCTTTGCTACGCTTTTTATATCCCCTGCTTTCGCACAAGTTCATAAGTGGGTAGATGCAACCGGACAAACCTACTATGGCGATACGCCTACCGATGCCGACACCGCAAAGGTTAAAACCCCAAAGCAAACTGCCGATCAGATAGAATTCGGTAATAATCTGGGGAATAAACTTAGAGTTCAAAATGCTCTAAATAGCAACCTACCTCCACCTTCACCTGTGTACTTTGGAGTAGTACGTCAGATCCGTGCGGCGAAGGCAACGCAAGGTTCCATTCCAATTGTTGGAACGACAGCTACTGACCACCAAGTGGTCATCCTGAAGTAAAGATTGTTATGACTATTTCCCCAAAGATCGTAAATCTGTACTCGTAAAAAAGTTCACTTGGCATCCTAATGAGCCCTTTTTGACGCAGGTATTATGTTTCTTTTACCAGATATGGAAACCGGCTTTATTTGCCAACGCCATAAAAGTGAAACTTGCATAGCGATAACCAGCGACTTGCCCAGCGTTTATTGCAGGGCTTAGTCGAGTGGCTAGTAGTTCCATCAGAGGGCGGGGGAGATGGCAAATCTCATCATGATTAGACGGATTGGTTAAAACGTAGCTCCGCGCTAATCGCAAGATAAAAAACTACCTCCCTGAAACAAAGAGCGCGGCGAGACGATCATCGCGTATTCTACGACCCAATCGCCACCGTTTTACGTAGCAGCCCCTTCATCTGGAGGTGGCTCAGAATTGTCATTGGGTTGGGGATTGCGCTCATCCAGCTTGCGCTGCTTTTTTTCTTCTTGCTTCTTTTTCCTGGCTAATTCTTTTTGACGCTTTTCGAATTGAAAATTAGGTTGTGCCAATTTGTCGCCTTTATTTGTTGGGTATGTGTCTTGAATGCAAGATTTGCAGTCGCCATTTTCACACATCTAAGGGCGCGCATGGGAGAGCTCTTTGATAATTTATACCTCTCCCCTGCATTTTTCTGCGCGCCGAAGCTGCCACCGGGCAAAATTAATTGCGGGTCGAGACGTTGTAAGTGCGGGGCATCAGGCCTTGACCATTATTGGGTAGGCATTTCAATGCCTATTGGATGTCAGTATTTTCCAATTCAGAAATGAGTCTGAACGAAGGGTTTTGAGTCTGAGTAAATTAACTTTGTTCTGGTTCGGTCTGTTTGATAGGTGCTTCTTCGATTTGCCTTGCTGATTCCGTTTCTCAAGCCCGTTTTTTCATTGCCGCAGAGATGTCTTTGAACAGTTTTTTTCTTGCGTTGTTCATTGCCGAGGCGGCCTCATTGTCGCTCATTTCTGCTGCCTGCGCATTCAGTTGTTCGAGGGTTACGCCATCATTGAGATACTGGCTGGCCTCGGGTATTGATTTGAATTTTTCATAAGGCGTCATCATGTCCTCGTAGCGGTATATCTTGCGCTCTTTTCCCTTGGCATCCGTGATCGTTTCCGGGAAGAAGCATGGCCGGTGGAAATTGACGTAAGGGTTGAGATAGTCGGCACAGAAGGCATTGACCAGGCTGGCGCAGTGTTGCGGGATATGCGCGTAGCCCAGATGCTTGCGCACCACTGCGCCGTTCTTGGATTCCGCCAAGGCGTTGTCATTGGAATGACGTGGCCGTGATTTGGTGAACTCGACCAGCAACTTTTTCAGCATTTTCGCCACCTTGTAGTTGACGTATTCCGAGCCGTTGTCCGAGTGAAACCCGAGAATGACAAACGGGAACCCGGCCAGCAACTGCCGGATGACCGGGAGCATGTACGCCTCGCTAATCTTCTCGCATGTGGCGACGAATTGCATCTGCGTCACGCAGTCCACCGCGTTGATGTGATACACGCCTTTCATGCCGTCCTGGTCGCCCTGATGAACACTGTCTATGCGGATGTAGCCCGGCATCCCGTCCGGCTGCGGTGCGCGACGTTTGCCGATGGGAATGCCGGTGGGGTTAGTCTTGGTCCAGTGCCGCCGTTTGTCCTGGTACGGCTTGCTACCGCGCAGGTTGTACAGGTGAGAAACCGAGATACCCGCCAGGCGCTCGTAACGCGGGTCGCCGAACACCTCGTAGGCGCGCTCCATGAGTTTCTTGGTGGCTGGCCCGGACAGTGTGCTGTGCAGCACATCCATCTCGGCCAGCAAGATCACGTCCGCCGCAGTATAGCGATATGTGAAACCCCGCTTGGGCGTGCAGGGCTGTTTCGACAGCTTTCCGTCCTTGCGGTATTGCCGTACCAAGCGGGTTACTTGCTGGCGCGACAGCCCGGTCATGCGCCCGATGTAGCGCAGCAGCACGCCCTTGTCCGCGCGCCCGTGCGGGGCGTAGCCAAACCGCTTGAGCACCCGCTCGACAAACTGGTTGCGCTCTCCCTTTGGAACCCGAAATACCACCTCCGATGTCCCGTCCAAAAATGCCTTGATCTGCTCCAAGGTACGTAGCTTCGCTTCTTCCATGTTGATCACCATGACTCGCATAATGACCGACCCGGCAAATCAATTTCAGACTCATTTCATGTTGGAAATACGCAAATCCTTCAGACTCATTTCATATTGGAAGAGGCTATGTCTTGGGGTAAAGCACCCAAAAATGATAACATTGCGCGACTTTTTGAATGCGAATCCTCGCGGCGTCTAGGCTGCGGGATGCAACCACCGGGGAAAAGACATGGCTGGTCATAGCAAATGGGCAAACATTCAGCATCGCAAAGGCAAGCAGGATGCCAAGCGCGGCAAGATTTTCACGCGCCTGATCAAGGAAATCACCGTAGCGGCCAGGCTGGGCGATAGCGATCCAGCCGGCAATCCGCGCCTGCGTCTGGCGATGGAAAAGGCGTATGAGAACAACATGCCGAAGGACAACGTGGAGCGCGCCATCAAACGCGGCAGCGGCGAACTGGAGGGCGTGGAATATATGGAACTACGCTACGAAGGCTACGGCATCAATGGCGCAGCGGTGATGGTGGATTGTATGACCGACAACAAGACACGCACCGTGGCAGATGTGCGCCATGCCTTTACCAAGTACGGCGGCAACCTCGGCACCGACGGTTCAGTGTCATTCCTGTTCAAACATTGCGGGCAGATGATTTTCGCGCCCGGCACTGACGAGAATGCACTAATGGAAGTGGCGCTGGACTCGGGTGCGGAAGACATTATCAACAACGAGGATGGCAGCCTTGAAGTTATCACCGCGCCGAATGATTTCGTCGACGTGAAGCAGCGCCTGGAAGCGGCGGGATTTAAACCGGAAATGGCGGAAGTTACCATGAAGGCGGATACCGAAGTGGTGTTCACCGGCGACGATGCAGTGCGCATGCAGAAGTTGCTCGACGCGCTGGAAGACCTGGACGACGTACAGGAAGTTTATACCACGGCGGTGATTGAAGAATGAAAGACAAGAGAAGGGTAAAGGAAGAAGAGGGAAGGGTAAAACCCTTGGCGCTCCGATGAACTCCCCTTCTCCCTTCTCCCTTACCCCTTCTCCAATACGCATTCTAGGAATTGACCCCGGCCTGCGCATTACCGGATTCGGTGTGCTCGATAAAATTGGCCAACAATTGTGCTATGTTGCCAGCGGTTGCATCAAGACACCGGACGGCGAATTACCAGAACGTTTGAAATCCATCCTGAATTCATTAAGTGAAGTGATTGCGCAGCATCAGCCGCAGCAAGTGGCGGTGGAAAAAGTATTCGTCAACGTCAATCCGCAATCCACCCTGTTGCTCGGACAGGCGCGCGGCGCAGCCATTTGTGCTGCGGTGCTGGCGGAATTGCCGGTAGCGGAATACACAGCGTTGCAGGTGAAGCAGGCTGTGGTGGGCAACGGTCACGCGAAAAAAGAACAAGTGCAGGACATGGTGCAACGCTTGCTGAAATTATCCGGCACGCCCAGCCCGGATGCTGCGGATGCGCTGGCTTGCGCTATTTGCCATGCGCATGCGGGCATGGGGTTGGGGGCGCTGGCTACCAAGGGTTTGCGTATGCGTAACGGTAGGTTAGGTTAAGGATGGAATGATGCTAGACGCCAATGCAATAGTCGTTTCTTGGAAAAGTGCGCACCAATGAAATCAGTGGATTTTTTCTCTGGCGCAGGTGGCTTGACTTGTGGTCTGCAAATGGCAGGGTTTGAATCAATTCTGGGTTCTGACATTCATCCTGTTTATGCAGAAACATTTGCGAAAAACAACCCCAAGACGCATGTAATTACTGACGATATTCGCGAATTGTCCGAGTACGATATTCTTGAATTGACGGGCTTAAAACCGGGTGAATTAGACCTGATCTCAGGTGGGCCGCCGTGTCAGGGATTTTCAATCAATGCGCCCATTAGAACGCTGGACGACCAGCGAAATCACTTGTTCAAGGAGTATCTACGGATCGCCGATATTCTTCATCCAAAAGCGATTTTGATTGAGAATGTTCCGGGGCTTGTTTCTTTGGGCAATGGAACGGTAGTTGATGCAATTTATAAGCATCTGGAGGGAATGGGATACAAAGTCGCCCACAGAATTTTGTTCGCGGGCCATTATGGAATTCCCCAAATGCGCTTCAGGACTATCTTTATTGCTCTTCGCGATGGCGGGAAAATTGAGTTTCCCGAACCTACCCATGATGCGCAAGCAGTGGCTAATTTTGCCGGGGCAAAAGAACTATGCTTAAAAACTCACCCTCTTTTTTCACAGCATTTGCTGGATCAGACAACTGTGTGGGATGCCATTTCAGATTTGCCCGAACTTGTTCCGGGACAAGCGATACACGGCGCGGAATATTCGGGTAATTCTCAATCAGAATTGCAAGAGATACTTCGGGATGGCTCGGAAAGAATTTATAACCATGCCTGCGCCAAGTTAGGGAAGGCAAACCTTGATAGATTGAAGTACATACCTCAGGGCGGCAGTTGGAGGGATATTCCGCATGAAATGTTACCGAAAGGTTTGCAGCGTGCGCGAAGAAGCGACCATACAAAGCGTTATGGCAGGCTGCATCCAGACGCGCTTTGTTCGACTATCCTGACAAAATGCGATCCTCATTGGGGTAGTTTTTTTCATCCAACACAGGATCGAGCAATTTCAGTTCGTGAAGCGGCGAGAATTCAATCTTTTCCGGATAGATATATTTTTACCGGTAATCTTACCCAACAGTTTGAGCAGGTAGGGAATGCTGTTCCACCGCTGATGGCGAAAGCTATTGGCGAAAAGATCAAACAACTTATTTCATAAAAATGGGCAAAAACAATCCCCGTAGTTTGATTGAGGTGTTCGGCCATGCGCCTAATGACATCACGTCGAAAGCCAGAAAATTCTGGGGCTTGAGTGCTTGCCCATTTTTGGGACGCGCTTGTACCAAGTTCGATCACACGAACACGATTTGTTATGGAACTTGTTCGGTGTCCAATGCGGGGCAAGATGTAATCATCTGCCCCAATCGTTTGTACGCCAACAATTACGAAACAATAAGGCATGTGTCAGAGGATGTATTTGGCAAGCTTCCGTTCATGCTGTTCGATGAATATCTCAAAAAGGAAAGCAATTCACTTAATTGCGTTGTGGCATTGGGCCAGAACTCCGGCAGGGAAGTTAAGCTGAGCAAAATGAGCATGGATTGGGTGCTTGCCCATATCAAAAATGGCAAATTGATGGAATACGTTGGCATTGAGGTCCAGAGTATAGACATTACCGGAAACTACCGTGATGCATGGTATGCCGCACGGGACAAAAAACCGGTCATTCCTCCGTCCGCTCATGGATTGAATTGGGCCAATGTTCACAAGCGGCTGATGCCGCAAATTATCCGCAAAAGTCTTGTGTACTCGAAATCGTTACTTGTGAAAAACGGCTTGTTCTTTATCGTGCCTGAGCCTGTTTACCAGCGTTTTGAAGAAATCATTGGTTCCGACATACCCACTGAGGATGTTTCTGGAAAAGATGTAATTTCGGTATTTACCTACGACTTGGGTGACCCTGTTCCGCATGGGCATATTAGAAAACTTGTCAGGAACAGGGTCGTGCGATTCAAGCTAAATGAATTAGCTGCCAGATTTATCTCGGGGCCAAATCTACCTGCTGGAAATGAACTTGATAACAAAATTCGTGAAATACTGAACATCAAATGAATACTTATTGGGTCGCACAGCAAATTTATATGAGGGACTTGAAATGATTGGTCGATTGTCCGGCATCCTGCTGGAAAAAAATCCTCCTCAAATTTTGCTGGACGTGCAGGGAGTGGGCTATGAACTGGACGTGCCGATGAGTACGTTTTATAACCTGCCCGCATTGAATGAAATAGTGGTGCTACACACCCAGCTTATCGTGCGCGAAGATGCGCATTTGTTGTACGGTTTCTTGAGTAATGACGAGCGATTGGCCTTTCGTCAGTTACTCAAAATTAGCGGTGTTGGGCCTAAGCTTGCTCTTTCCGTACTATCAGGTTTGAGCCTGAACGATCTTGCCTCTGCTGTGGCGAACAAGGAAGTCGGACGACTGACCAAGATTCCCGGTGTGGGGAAAAAAACCGCCGAGCGGCTTCTGCTGGAATTGCAAGGCAAGTTTGTAGTGACTGGCGCGAATGTTACTCAGAGTGCGGCTGTTTCTTCATCAAGCAACGACATCGTGAACGCTCTACAGGCACTGGGCTACAACGAGAAGGAAGCGGATTGGGCTTTCAAACAGTTGCCCAAAGATGCCAGCGTTTCGGACGGCATTCGCCAAGCGCTTAAGTTATTATCCAAAGCATGATCCACGGCGATAACCTTACCGCAGAACCGCGCCTCATTGCGGCCACCCCAGTCTCTCATCAGGAGGAGGCGCTGGAGCGCGCGCTACGCCCCAAGCATCTGGACGAATATGTCGGGCAGGAAAAGATACGCGGACAGCTTTCCATCTTTATCGAGGCCGCGCGCAAAAGAAAAGAACCGCTCGACCATGTGCTGCTGTTCGGCCCGCCGGGGCTGGGCAAGACCACGCTGGCGCACATTATTGCGCGCGAGATGGGCGTCAACCTGCGCCACACTTCCGGCCCGGTGCTGGAGCGTGCGGGCGACCTTGCAGCCCTGCTGACCAACCTCGAACCAAATGACGTGTTATTCATCGACGAGATACACCGTCTCTCACCCGTGGTGGAAGAAATCCTCTACCCCGCGCTGGAGGATTACCAGATCGACATCATGATCGGCGAAGGCCCGGCGGCGCGTTCGGTGAAGCTGGACTTGCCGCCGTTTACGCTGGTGGGCGCGACCACCCGCGCCGGGATGTTGACCAACCCGTTGCGCGACCGTTTCGGCATTGTGGCGAGGCTGGAGTTTTACACTGTCACCGAATTGCAGCGGATTGTCACCCGCTCCTCCGGTTTGCTGGAGTTGCCGATCTCGCCAGAAGGTGCGCTGGAAATTGCCAAGCGTTCGCGTGGTACCCCGCGCATCGCCAACCGTTTGCTGCGCCGCGTGCGTGACTTTGCCGAAGTGAGAGCGAATGGCGAAGCTACACGAGAAGTCGCCGATGCCGCGTTGACTATGTTGGACGTGGATGCGCAGGGTCTGGACGTGATGGACAGGAAACTATTGCAAACAGTGATCGAGAAATTCGCCGGTGGCCCGGTCGGCGTGGATAACCTCGCGGCAGCAATAGGCGAGGAGCGCGACACCATCGAAGATGTGCTGGAACCTTATTTGATTCAGCAGGGCTATTTGCAGCGCACATCGCGCGGAAGGGTCGCCACCGCGAATGCATACCAACACTTCGGTCTGGTACAGCCGCGCAATGCGCATAACAAGGAATTATGGGATGAGTAAGCATCCGCATATTTACAGTTTGCCGATTCGTGTATATTTTCAGGACACTGACGCAGGTGGGGTGGTATATCACGCCAGTTATGTGAACTTTTTGGAGCGGGCGCGGACTGAATGGTTACGCGAGCGTTACGGCTACAGCAATGGCGGGTTGATGAAGGAATTCGGTGTGGCGTTTGTAGTTCGTTCGCTCAAACTGGATTATCTCAAGCCTGCACTGCTGGATGATTTGCTAAGCGTCACCGCGCAGATCAAGGAAACGGGTCGCAGCCGCGTGGTCTTGCTGCAAAATGTAATGCGAGGCAAGGAGATGTTGGTGGAAGCGGAAATTCATCTGGTGTGCGTGGCGATGGATAATTTCAAGCCGGTAAGTGTGCCGGAAGTATTGCGTGAGCAATGGAAAGTGTGAATATGGACTTGGTACAGGATTTGTCGTTTGTGCATATGATTCAGAACGCCAGCGTGCTGGTGCAACTGGTGATGGGGTTGCTGCTGCTGGTTTCGCTGATGTCGTGGTGGTACATCTTTCTCAAGATGTTTTCCGTCAGGTTGGCGGTTAAGCAGAGCGAGGAGTTCGAGGAGTTGTTCTGGAGCCAGTCCGACCTCAATCGGCTGTACCAGAATTCCGGAGTATCGAGCGATGAAGCAGGCAGCATGTCACGAATTTTTGCCGCCGGGTTTGCCGAATTCGTAAAGCTGAAAAAGAAATCGGGGATGGATATCAGCGCGGTGATGGATGGTGTGCGCCGCGCCATGCGGGCCACTTACCAACGCGAGATGGATAATCTCGAATCGCATTTGTCGTTCCTTGCCACGGTCGGTTCGGTGAGTCCATACGTCGGCTTGTTCGGCACAGTGTGGGGCATCATGAATGCGTTCCGTGGCTTGGCCAATGTCGGACAGGCCACGCTAGCCCACGTTGCGCCCGGCATTGCCGAGGCGTTAGTCGCTACCGCTATGGGTCTGTTCGCCGCGATTCCGGCGGTGGTGGCATACAATCGTTATGCGTATGACATCACTCGGTTGTCCTCGCGTTTCGAGAGTTTTATGGAAGAGTTTTCCAACGTGTTGCAACGCCAGCCATGAGCTACGCCCGCCGCTCCGCTCTCAAACCGATGAGCCAGATCAACGTTGTGCCTTACATCGACGTGATGCTGGTGCTGCTGGTGATATTCATGATAACTGCGCCGCTGATGAATCCAGGGCAGATCGATTTGCCCAGCGTGGGCAAGTCGCTCGCCCCACCTGTCGCGCCGCTGGTGGTGGTTATCAAGAAGGACACCACGCTGGCGCTACGCGACCTCAGCAATAGCGGCCAGGAGCAGGAGGTATCGAGCACAGAGCTGGTCGCATTGCTGAAGCAGAAGCAGGAGCAGAATGCGGAGCAGTCGGTGGTGATTTCCGCCGACAAGAATGTGCGCTATGAAGAAGTGATCAAGGTGATGGATGTATTGCAGAAGCAGCAAATCAAGAAAGTTGGGTTGCTGGTGCAAACCAAGGGCAAATGAGCACACTCACCTATTCGTATTCGGAGCCTTATAAACTGCCTGCGGGAGTGTTGGCGCTGTTGGTGCACGGAGCATTTTTTGCGTTGCTGTATTTTGGCGTTAATTGGCACAACGAGCAGCCGCAGGGTATGGTGGTGGATATTTGGGATAGTTTGCCCGCGCCGCAGGTTGAACCGGTTAAAGTGGCGCCTCCGCCGGTGGAGCAGCAAAAATTGGACGAACCTGTGGTGCCGCCGAAAGCCGACATTGAGTTGGTTGACAAGAAAAAACCGAAAATTAAACCGCCCAAACCTGCGAAGCCTGTAGAAAACAAGCCGGTTCAGCCGAAACAAGCTGAGTCGGTTCGGATGGATAGGAAGGCGCAGGCGGCGCAAGCCGCACAAGATGAAGCGCGCGCGACGCAGGCCGCAGCGGCGGCAGCGGCCATCACTAACGAGGTTGGGAAATATATAGGATTGATCACGGCCAAGATACGCCGCAATATCGTGATGCCGCCGGATGTACCGGACGATGCGCAGGCGAAATTTGATGTGATATTGATACCCGGCGGCACGGTGCTGAGTGTCAAATTGATCAAGCCGAGCGGAAGTATCGCTTATGACGATGCGGTGGAGCGTGCTATCTCAAAAGCGCAGCCCTTACCGTTGCCGCCAGATGTATCGCTGTTTAACCGATTTCGTGTACTGCATCTCGATTTTACCCCAAAGGAAAAGGAATAGTTAATGAGAGGAATTAATTTGCTACGTAATTTTTGCTGGCTGATTTTGCTTTGCGCCGCATTGCCTGCGCGTGCTGATCTGGACATCGAAATTACCGGAGCGGGTGAGCATCAGATTCCCATCTCTATCGTGCCATTTGCGGGCGAAGAGAAACTGCCTCAGAGCATTAGCAACATTGTGTCGTCGGATTTGCTGCGTAGCGGGTTGTTCCGTCTGGTTGACCCTGCAGGCAAGACGCCGCACGAACCGAGCGAGGTGGTGTACGCTGACTGGGCAGGAACAGATGCTTTGTCTATCGGCAGCGTGGAGGATCAGCCTAATGGCCACATCGCGGTAAAGTTCCGCCTGCTGGATGCTGTTAGACAGACCGAATTGACCGGACAGGCGGTCTCCGCCAAGAGCGACCAGATACGTGCTATCGCCCATCGGATAGCGGACATGATCTTCGAAAAACTTACCGGCGATGCAGGCGTATTCAGCACGCGTATCGTCTATGTCAACCGTCAAGGAAAAAACAACCGGCTGGTGGTGGCGGATAGCGATGGTTACGGCGAACAAACCGTTCTGTCGGCCAATGCGCCCATCATGTCGCCGGCGTGGTCACCCGATGGCAGCCATCTCGCCTATGTGACTTTCGAACAAGAGCATGCGGTGGTGTATGTGCAATCTTTGCTTACCAATCAACGCGTGGCAGTGGCAAATTTTCGCGGCAGCAACAGTGCTCCGGCATGGTCGCCGGACGGACGCCAACTTGCCATTGTGCTAACCCGTGATGGGGGGGCGCATATCTATCTGGTGCGACCGGATGGAACCGGCTTGCACCAAATCACGTTCAACGGCGTAATTGATACCGAGCCGAATTTTTCACCGGATGGACAAAGCCTGATATTCGCTTCGGATCGGGGTGGCAGTGTACAGATATACCGGATGCCGACAGATGGAGGGGAAGCCGAGCGCCTGACCTTTGAAGGAGGTAATAATTTCTCGCCGCGTCATAGCCCGGACGGAAAGAGCTTTGTGTTTTCGAACTGGAACAATGGCCGGTTCTACATCGCCACCGAAGATTTTCAAACTAAGCAGTTACAGGTATTGACAGATGGGGGGTGGGAGAAAAAGCCTAGCTTTGCCCCGAATGGCAAGTTGATCCTGTTTGCCACAGAGGTACAGGGTCGTGGTATATTGGCAACTGTGTCTAGCGATGGTAGAGTAAAACAAAAGATGTCCCCACAGGCTGGTGATATTCGCGACCCGATGTGGGGGCCTTTCCTCAAACAATTATTTTAAGCAAAGGGTACATCATGAAAAAATTAGCGATCAGTATTTTGTTGGTTAGTTTGTTGTCTGCTTGCGCCAGCGAGAAACCGAAGGAGCCTGTGGCTGAAGCCAAGCCCGCTCCGGTTGCCGAAGCGCCCAAGGCTGCGCCAGCACCGGTTGCTGCCCCTGCTCCGGTGGCAGTTGACCCCTTGAATGACCCAAACAGCATTTTGGCCAAACGTAGCGTATATTATCCGTTCGATGTGTCTGTAGTGCAGGATGCCGACAAGCCCATCGTGGAGGCGCATTCCAAATACCTGAGCGAACATGCTAACCGCAAGGTGCGTCTGGAAGGTAATTGCGATGAGCGCGGCAGTGACGAATACAACCTCGCCTTGGGACAGCGCCGTGCCGATGGCGTGAAGCAATTGTTGCTGGTGGGCGGAGCCAAGGAAAGCCAGATCGAAACCATCAGTTATGGCGAAGAGAAGCCCAAGTTAGCTTGCCATGAAGAGAAGTGCTGGAAAGAAAACCGCCGTACCGATCTGAACTACAACGCACACTAACATGAAGTTGCGCTTCTTGCTGCTGGCCGGATTGTGTTTGGTTGGAGGACAGGCCCATGCGGGCCTGTTCAACGACGACGAGGCGCGGCAGCAGATACAGCAAGTTGGCGCACGCGTTTCCAGCCTGGAAGACGCTGGCAAGAAACAGGCAGAGACCAACAGCCAGCAAACCCGCACCATGCTCGACCTGCAATCGCAGATCGAAAACCTGAACACGGAATTGCGCAGCTTGCGTGGGCTGAATGAAGAGTTGATGCACAACTTGCAGGATGCGGACAAGCGCCAGAAAGATTTTTACATTGATCTGGATACACGAGTGCGCCGTTTTGAACCTCCTGTCGATAGTAGCAATGTCCCCGTAGCGGATAATCCCTCGGCAGCAAATCGCGCTTACGAAACGGCGCACGGTTTGTTCACGGCGGGCAAGCATCAGGATGCCGTCGGTGCGTTTCAGGAGTTCCTGAAAAATTTTCCTGAGTCGGTGTATGTGCCCAATGCCCATTATGAGTTGGGCGCCGCTTATTTTGCGCTGAACGATTACCAGAATGCACTGGGCAGTTATCAAGTGCTGACGAGTAAGTATGCCTTCAGCCCGAAGGCGCCTGAAGCCATGTTAGGCATTGCAGACTGTCAGCAAGAACTCAAAAATGCCGCCGCCGCCAAGAAGGTTCTCAAGCAACTCATCGCCAAATACCCCGGCAGCGAAGCTGCCAGCGAAGCCAAAAAACGCTTAGCAACGGTCAAGTAGGGCAGCCGCGTTTTTCATGCACGCTCATTCTGCCAGCGCACAGTTATTTCATTTCAATTCGAAGGCGAAACAAAGCAGTCAACGCAGTGCCGCCAATGAATTGGAATTGCGCATCAGTGAAATTTTCTATTCCTTGCAAGGCGAAACCAGCCGCGTGGGCCTGCCCACGGTGTTCGTACGTCTGACCGGCTGTCCGTTACGTTGCACTTATTGCGATACAAGCTATGCGTTCAGCGGCGGGCAAAACATCAGCATTGCGCAAATCCTCGAACAAGTTGCACATCATCAAGCACGCTACGTGACTGTTACCGGTGGCGAACCGCTGGCGCAGAAAAATTGCCTGCTCCTGCTGCGCGCCTTGTGTGATGCGGGTTACGAGGTATCGCTGGAAACCGGCGGCGCGCTCGATGTGGGTGAAGTAGATACGCGCGTGATGAAGGTGCTGGACATCAAAACGCCTGCATCTGGCGAAATGGAAAAAAACCTGTGGAGCAATCTCGCCGCGCTAAATGCACATGACGAAATCAAGTTTGTGCTGTGCAATAAAGGCGATTACGACTGGGCAAGGCAAGTGATGCACGAACATGATTTAGCCAGCAAGTGCGCTGTGCTGTTTGCGCCCGTGCAAGACAAACTGCCTCCCACGGAATTGGCAGAGTGGATATTGCGCGACCATTTGCCAGTGCGCATGCAAGTGCAGTTGCATAAGTTGCTGTGGGGCAATGAACATGGGCGCTGAGCAAAACGCAGTAGTGTTGCTATCAGGCGGACTGGATTCGGCCACCGTGTTGGCGATGGCGCGGCAGCAAGGCTATGCTTGCCACGCGTTAAGTGTGGACTATGGCCAGCGCCATCATGCCGAGTTGGCAGCGGCGCAGCGTGTAGCACAGACCTTAGGAGCAGCGCAGCACCGCGTCATACATGTAGACCTTACCGCATTCGGTGGCTCCGCCCTGACTGACGCAAACATCGCCGTGCCAGTGCAACCTTCAGCGGGCATCCCGCTAACCTACGTCCCGGCGCGAAACACCATCATGCTGTCGCTGGCATTGGCTTGGGCGGAAGTTTTGCAGGCGCAGGACATCTTCATCGGAGTGAATGCGGTAGACTATTCCGGCTATCCTGATTGTCGTCCGGAATACATTGCTGCATTCGAACACATGGCCAACCTTGCCACCAAGGCGGCGGTTGAGGGCAAACACCTGACCTTGCACGCGCCCCTGCTGAATTTGTCCAAAGCTGACATCGTTCAACGCGGTGCGCAACTTGGAGTGGACTACAGCCAGACGGTATCTTGTTACCAAGCCGACGAGGATGGGCACGCGTGCGGCGTATGCGACTCCTGTCGTTTGCGCCGTGCGGGCTTCGAAACGGCTGGAATGCCTGATCCGACGCGCTATCGCAGCATATAAATCACGCTGTATCGCGTTGACAGTAAGCCGTCAATCCGTATAATGCGCGCTTCCTTCAGGGATGTGGGTCGTTAGCTCAGCCGGTAGAGCAGCGGACTTTTAATCCGTTGGTCGCCAGTTCGAATCTGGCACGACCTACCAACAAAACAATGGCTTGCAGAGATGCAAGCTTTTTTGTTTGTGGTGTCTTTACCCTGTGTAAAGCTGATGTAAGAAAATCCGTTCAATTCAGCGACACTCACCACGCCACCACAAAATGAAAACCCGTCGAGACATAAGGCGAACGGTATTTGCTATTTTCCAGAATGCCTACGTAGCCCTACTTAGCCCGAATAGACTATTGTCCAAACTTTCAGTTTTAATTAGATTGTTACAACACCACCGGCTCCTTGTTGGTGCAGGGTTTTTGGAGGTATTACATTGTTTAAATGGGAGGTTATTATGAAAAAGATACTAGCATTTCTGTTTATAGTTGTCGCAAATCTTTCGAGTATCGCAAACGCGACGACGGTTTATTTCAATAATACTGAATGTCCTTCTTGTGTAGACGGGCAAGCTGTCGTTGGCAATGAGTGGAGTTCCTACGGGATAACTGTAAGTAATGCCTACTGGTATCAGGATTCCCGCGACACTTTCGACGGTATGGGCCTGTCCGTAAACAACAATAATGCGCCAGCGACCATCACCATCGCGCCAGCGTCCAACGGTATCACATTTCAATATTGGGTCATACAAGGGCATACGGGGACATATGAAGCATTTGGCACTTCGGATAATTTACTGGGGAGTTTGACCGTCACAGCCACCACAAGTGATGTGCTCGGAACAGATTCATTTTCCGGAAAAATAGCTTCTCTGGAGTTCTCTGGGACTGACGGGTTTACACAGGTATCTACGCTGACATTCAATCGAGTCGCCGCAGTTCCAGAACCTGAAACCTACGCCATGCTGTTGGCTGGTCTTGGACTGATGGGTTTCATGGTTAGCCGTAAGGAAAACGTTTAAGCCAAGCCTTTCCTGAAGCCACAAAGGGACTGATGTTCTTTTGTGGCTTTTCGTTTTTTACCGCACGACTATCTTCCGCATGAGTGTGATCGCCGAAGGTGTGGAAACCGAGGCGCAACTGACCTTTCTCAAGCATTCTGCATGGTATTCCAAGGATTCCTGTTCAGCAAATCCGTACCGATTGATGAATTCGAAAAATTGTCGGGCAGAATGTAGGCGGCACAGCGCAATCGCAAATGGCGGTTTCCGCAAAAAGTGAATGGCTTGTCAGAATGCACAAAGGAGGTGAAGATACGACTTGCTGACTATGATGAAAACAAGAAGTTTTTCTGCTAAAGATTCTTTATCCGAACGCGAGTATGGTATGAATATATTTTTTATACTGCATCGTTAGATATTCTCCTGGACTCTTAACATGGAACTGGAAGATCACATTTTTATTACTCTGTACAAGTACACCAAGGCTTTGTCGGTTGCACTGGGTTACCGTGATCTTTTAACACGACTTCATTCTGATCGGGTGCATGGTCTATCCGAAGAAATTGGGCTGGGTTGTGGCCTGTCTAAAAAGGAATTGGGTATTCTTAAAATTGCCGCTTCGTTCCACGACATTGGCAAAATTGGAATACCTGACCTTATTCTTCTGAAGACTTCGAAACTTGACGAAGCCGAGTGGAAGAAAATTAAACAGCACTCTGAAATCGGTGAAGAAATCATGATAGCGACAGAACTCGAAGGTGCGCAACAAGCCTCCTTGGTAATACGTCACCACCACGAACATTACAACGGCCTGGGCTATCCAGACCGCCTTTCACGAGAAAAAATTCCAATTTGCTCTCGCATTATCTCCATCGCCGACAGCTACGACGCAATGGCCGTGGCGAGGTCATACCATCATGCGAGAACGCACCGTGAAATCATGGCTATCTTGCATAATGAAACCGGGAAGAAACACGACCCCGAACTTATGCGCATCTTTTGCAAAATCATCGAATCCAGCAAATTCAAGGCGACCGAGATCTAAGTTCTTGGTCGAGAAGGGCGTTTAGCTAACACGCCACCCCCAATGCTGTTCACTTAACCGTTCGTGGTGAGTTTTGCGAGCCACAAGCTACTCACCCAGAGCCAGTCAGCAAGCGTTTCCTGAGCGAACTAGAAGAACTCAGAGTGAGCGTAATTTTGCTCAATAAAACAGCTATGTGTCAGCATTGGGTCTGTCCTTTAATTACTCCACCATTAACGGTTTTTGGCTTTCAATGAAGCCTATAACATCGGAATATTCTCTTTGAGGCAACTTGAATTTATCCAGTGTGGCATGTAAATGCCCCATAAATAACTTCCAATCGCTTTCACTAATTCTCATACCTTTGTGGCTGACCACCATGTCACGACCAGTATAAAGAAGCGGCCCACCGGCTGCGCTAGAAATAAAATTCACTACAAGTTGCTTTTCTCGGAGCATGCCATCAGATCCACGATTTGCCCAAAATCGACCCAACTGTGGGTCTGAAATAAGGCGTGGCAATAAGTCACCCACTACCGCATTCACCGCATCGTATCCCCCCAATCTTGAATACAACGAGGCGGACTGCTGCGCGTTATCTGCCGCATGACCAAGCTGAGGCAACAACAAAGTTATGACCAGAAGATATGGTTTCAGAAACGATGCAATATTTTTAATATTCACTTGTATTCTCCTTTTGTAAGGCTACGCAATATGTAGCGAGAAGAATATTAACTATGGGCATCGTGTGCGGTCTGTACCATTTGATACATAGGCCAATTTAAAATCTAGATCATCCGCAGGCTTTTCTGAAAAATAGCAATTTTGTCCGTTAAATATTACTGGGTAGAGGAATTGATTACTACGGAATACTTGCCGTTACAGGGAGGGCTTAAGTATCAATTGATACAGACTCAAGGGTGAGTGGCAGGTAGGATGCCTGACAGGAAAACCTGATGTAACCACATAGTTTGTTGAGTAATGCTGGAAGCGAACAAGTAAAAAATTCTAATGAAAAGGAGCATCGCCATGAATCATGTAGAACATCTGCTGAAAAATCTCTTTGTCATGGCTTCAATAGTTGAAGCGCGCGATCCCTACACGGGGGGCCACTTGTGGCGAGTTTCGCAATTCAGCCGTATCCTGGCCGAAGATGGCGGTTTGCCATCCACCGATGTGGCACGCATCGCGTTAGGTGGATTTCTTCACGATTTAGGGAAAGTAGCTGTTCCTGATGCCGTGCTGAACAAACCGGACAAACTCACCTATGAAGAATACGAAATCAGCAAGACTCACGCGGAAATAGGGAACAGTTTTCTTTCCGATCATCCGCTGGCAGAACTGGCTCGCTCTGCTGTGCTGTCTCATCACGAAATGCCAAATGGACGCGGCTACCCGCAGGGTTTGTCCGGCGATCAAATCAGCGTGGACGCGAGCATTGTCGGCATCTGCGATGGCTTCGATGCCATGACCAGCACACGCCCGTATCGCAAAGGCATGCCTACCGAAGACGCGCTGGAAATCATCCAAGCTAATCTCGGAGGTCAGTTTCATGCTGCATGGGGTGAGCGTTTCATCAGGCTTGGTAAAGCGGGTAAATTGAATCAGATTGTTGGTCACAGCGAGCCAAAAGTTTCATTGCAGCACTGCCCGTCGTGTGGCCCGACCGTCATCGTCAGCCGACACCATCTCGACGGTGCCTATGTTTACTGTCGCCAATGTGGCGGGGAAGCCGTAGTCAAGCGCGAGGGAGAACATATGTTCATCACTCTTTCTGGTCGGCGCGGCACCATCAAAGACCTCAAACCTGAAATCGATAATGGACTAATTGATGATCTGGTACGGGAAAGTTACCGGCATCTTGCGTTGAATGGACTGGCTAATGCCCCCACCTAAAATGGCGCCCGGTTCGAATTGAACAAACTGATCGCCTGAGTCACTTAATGTTTATGAATACGGCAGATACAGTTTACTTAACACTTTTGTGCGCCCTCAATGTGTATCACAGAAAGAGGGCGCGATATTAGTGATTACGCAGCCTTGCGTTTGAAAAACATGTCGCCCGGTGTGGCAGTCGTCACTTCGATGATCGAGTCGTACGGCAATCCTACTTTTTCATGGGCGCGCTTCACTGCTTCGGCGTCTGTCGCCATGTTTAAGCAGAATGCGCGCCCCTCTTCAAAGCTCACATGGGTGCGGATAGGTACAACGGATTCTTCGTAGCAAGCCTTTTCATAAAGCGCAAAAAAAATTTCAAATTCTTCCGGGGAAAGTTTCTCCGGAAAAGTCTTGCGTGTCCGGTCATGTGTATCAAGAAAAAAGCGCATCGGTTGCATGTTGATCTCCTGTTAGTCACTACGAAGGTGTAGCAACAAGAAGTTTAGCGGCGACAATTCGATCCATCTGTATCAAAAGATACGTTGTTCATCTATTGCGTGCATACGTAGTCCACTAATGCGGTATGTAACATTTGATACAGAAGAAAAAATGAATCCTTGTTAGACTTAATCCATGCGGACAAAAACAACGCCTAAATTAATCAAACAATTCAGCATATCGAAAATGGGTCGGTTTACTTCCAGTAACGCTCTTTGAGCAAGGTGATTTCATTCCCAGCCTGTCTCGCGGCGAGCGATTAAAATCATTGCCCAGTATCAACTTACATAGTATGGTCATGCCTTGGATTTCCTGCATCAGGCAATGCCCAGCGAATATCGGTTAGGCCACTCATAGGCGCGCCAATATCCAATTGGAATCGTAAGTTTGCCAAATCATTGCTGAGGAATCTCTCGCCGCCACACGTACGAAGGAGTAAACATGGCAAAACATAGAATCAAAGGATATCCAGTCCTGATTATCGGGGCCGGACGCGGAGGCTCTGCACTGCTTGAGATGTTTATCGAAGACAGACTGGTTGAGGTTGTCGCTATCGCAGATCCAAACCCTGCTTCGCCTGGAATAATACTGGCAAAAAGTCATGGAATTCCAACCTATACCGATGCCGGTGAAGCACTCCAGGCCTGCAAGTGCTATCCAGACTGCATCATTTATAACTTGACTCACGATGAAGCAATCACCGCAGAGGTGGGCAAGGTTTTTGGCAAGAATAAAAGGGTGGCAAGCGGCCTTGAAGTCAATCTGTTCTGGCAGATGGTAACCAACCTGAAACAGGCCAAGGTGGAGCTTGAAAAAAGCCAGAGTCAGTTGCAAGCCATCATCTATAACGCGATGGACGGCATCATCACGATCAATGAGGCGGGAGAGATTCATGGATTCAACCCCGCTGCCGAAAAAATCTTTGGTTATTCACAGCAGGAGGCATTGGGTATGAACTTGAGCTTACTGATGCCCGAGCCTTTCCGAAGTGAGCATGCTTCCTACATTAATCGGTATGCTCATACTGGCGAGGCAAATATCCTTGGCATATGCGGACGTGAGGTGGTAGCCGTCCGAAAAAATGGTGAGAAGTTCCCTCTGGAATTGTCGGCATCGGAAATGATATTGGGTGGGCTACGTTACTTCATCGGCATTGTCCGGGATATTACAGAACGCAAACAAGTCGAAAAAAGAATAGCGCATTTGGCCCACTACGATTATTTAACAGACCTCCCGAACCGGGCATTGTTTTTGGAAATCCTTGAACATTCCATTTCATTGTCCAAGCGTAACAATTACGAAGTGGCCGTGTTGTTCCTCGATCTTGATGGGTTCAAGAAGATCAACGACACTCTGGGGCACGATGCAGGTGACCAGTTATTACAGGGAGTTTCCAAAAGGCTGAAAGAAACCATTAGAACATCAGATACAGTTGCACGAGTGGGAGGAGACGAATTCATCTTGGTGTTAAATGGAATTAAATCAGAGAAAAGCGCCGCAATGGCGGCAAATAAAATAATCGTCGCTTTGTCAGAACAATTCGAACTAAATGGACAACGATGCCATGTGGGAGGCAGCATTGGCATTTCCATGTACCCGGATGGTTCAAAAGACCCTGAAACGCTTATCAAGCAAGCCGATGATGCAATGTATCTGGCAAAGCAAAGCGGGAAGAACACTTATAAATTTTATCAGGATGTGTTACAAAGAAGCGCCAGTGAATAAAAATTTTGGTTGTGATCCGGAGTTAAGACCACAATTTTTAAGGGCAGATGACTGTATCCACGCCGACAGCCAATCAGCAAAAAATCGTAATCCCGCCATTTCAATTTGCTATGGGTCAAGCTCTGAACCTGTTGCGAGACACCCTCATCAATTGCAATTTGCATACTTTCTCCATCGTAGTCAAAACATAACCATGTTAAGAATGTCCTTCCATATCCATGCGCTTCCTATTTCGACCTAAAAGCTACCTAAAAGCATTGCGGATGATGCAATGCATTGTTAGAATGCGCGGCTTGTGTGAAACGGAGCAGTTCTAGTCCGTTGGTCGCCAGTTCAAACTGGTACGCCGCCACAGTTGCAAGCCGTGTCGTTTGATGGGTTCCAAGCCTTAAAACACCGTGTTAGCTTTTATCGCCGCTTTAGCTCAGTTGGTAGAGCAACCGCCTTGTAAGCGGTAGGTCGTCAGTTCGAATCCGACAAGCGGCACCAATTTAAACCCTCTAATTCAATGAATTAGAGGGTTTTTTCATTGGGGGCTGGTTTTCATTTAGGCCAAAAAGGGACACTAAAAGCCACCCAAAGTCAGCTTTCAGGATGGAATGAGGATGGAATGGGGGCGGAATGGAGGAGCAACCGCCTCCATTTTTTGGGGTGGTTTCTAGTGTGGTTTTATGTGGAGAGGAGGAGTGATGGCGAGTATAAAACTGGAAATGGCGCTGGCTGATCTAACGAAACAATTCGGGGAGCAAAAAATACTTACGCTCAAAGAGCTGGGTCCGCTTCTCGGAAAATCAGAAGGTGCTCTTGTCGCCCTCCGATACAGAGATCGTTTTCCATTGCCCACTACCCAAATTGGGGGGAGAGTCGCAGTAAGCATCTATGATGTTGCCTTGCTTCTTGCGGGAGAGCTTAGGATGCCCAAAAAGAAAAAAAAGAAGGCAGGCACTTACCGTAGCCTAGAGGATATTAGGGAATCTATTAAGGCATCAGGTGAGGAAGAGGCTAGAGCAAAAGCAAAAGCAGCAGCTAAAATGGCCTCCAAAATGCATAGGGGTCTTTTTCGTGCCGGTAAACCGGTGCCATGGGGCAACCTGATAGATCCCCTTTCATGAACAACGGTTATGAGCAGGGCACAGCCTATGTGGCGTTCGCAACCGGAGTGTGTTAATTTCAGCAAAACGTGGTCGTTTTTCTGAAAAAACAGACTGAAACTAGCGATGCAACCGATTGAACAATCGATACTTTCAAGGATATATGGGCGCGGCAGGGGTTGGGCGTTCACCAAGACTGATTTTATCGTTCAGTTCGGCGAGGTGAATATTCATCAGGCGCTTTCCACGCTGACCAAGGCGGGGACGATACGCCGTGTCTGCCGGGGCGTGTACGACTATCCCCGTTATAGCGAATTGCTGGGGCAGACGTTGAGCCCGGACATCGACCAGGTGGCGCAGGCGCTGGCGCGCAAGTTCAATTGGCGCATTCAGCCTTCCGGCGATGCGGCGTTGAATTTGCTGGGGCTTTCCACTCAGATGCCGGGGAAGTGGGTCTATCTTTCCGACGGGCCGACCCGTGAGTACGCAATCGGCGCGCACACGCTGGCATTTCGCAAATCGGCGTTGAAGGATGCGGGATTCAAAAATCGGGAAAGCGGATTGGTGGTGCAGGCGCTGAAAGCGCTGGGCAAGGAGCGTGTGGATCAAGCCGTGATCGAGACGATCCGGCAGCGGCTGGATGCAAAGGGTTGCGAGCGCATGCTCAAGGATACCCGCGCCGCGACCGGCTGGATTTACCAGATCATCAAGCAGGTGTGCGGGGAGCGGGGCTGATGGACAAGGTGGCCCGCCTTCCCGCCGCAGAACGCAATGCGTTGTTCTCCGAATCGGCGGCGAAGATACCCAAATTGGGGGGAGCCGATGCCATTCACATCATTTTAAATCGTTCGAAGATTTCAGCTCGTTCTTCTTGTGTGATGAATGAGTCGCCAACGAAGGGGCTTAAACTCCTTAATCGCTGCCCTTCATCTGTTTCGGAAAGCAACAACGAAATTAAATGATCCCGCCCTTGATGAATATGGGGAAGCCATTCCTCGGCTGGAGTGGAAGTGTTTTGCTTTTTCCATCGTTCGATATTCTCGATAGCCTTGTGGATAAGGCTTGGGTCGTTCTTGAGACGGTCAGCAACAAGTCGATGCATTTCGAGACTGCGCCAATCTTTGGCAAGATATTTATCATTCATAGCAAAATATTCATTCCATTTTTTCGGCACTTTATCAGAGTGGTCGCCCTAGAATACCATCGGCAGTTCATTCCAGTCGGTGGTGTAATTCGGCGATTTCCTGTCCCTGCGCATTGCCCAGCGACGTTGGATACCGGACGCGGCAAGCGTCAAACTCCCTGATCCCATTTTTTTATTGATCGCATCTATAGTGCGCATCATGCTTGCCGATTTTTCTTGCTCGACTGGATCATCGAACAAAGTGGCCTGGATTGCTTCCTTGGGTTGCAACCCCATCAGCAGGACGCCACTCTTCTTATAATGGAATCCGCTGCGGAAAATTGCCTTCAATCCTTGGAGTGCGGCACTGACCAACTTCATCGTGTTGTCAGTGAGCTGGCTGAGTGGCACGACCATTGACTGCTGGTATTGTGGTTCTCCTGTAGCACTTTTGTCGGTCTCATATCGCCCTCCTTGGGCAATATGACAACCGGACAGATTGCGTGCTACAAAACCGGACAGATCAAAAACTCGCAACAATAATGAGGAGCTCATTGTCATTTAACTGAGCGCAAGGGTACTATCCAATACATGTCTGATAATCCATCTGACCACATAAAAGAATTTGTTGATACGCTAAGCTCAGTGCTTGGCCTGCTCTACAAGCTTGCTATGCTTGGGGGGGCCTTTATTGTCCTTAGCTATTGCATCCATATCGGCTTTCATCCGAAAGGAATGTCGATAGGTGATGCATTGCTATTTTTCTTTGCGCTTTTTGCATTTGCGGCAATCGATGTTATCGGGTTGGCCTATAGCGCTGTATCAATACTTTGGCTTATGGCGCTGCTTGCTAAAATACCGAAATTCTTGGGGTTTGATGCAAAGCATAAATTCTCATCAGAGCTAGCAGAAGATAAAGTGCAGGTAACGTTACCCAATAAAGAATCTAAGAGTATATGTTTGTGGCTAAGCAGAGTTATTAAATGGCGACCATACAGAGAAGTTAGGCTCAAGCACTTTATATCGGGGATATTTCTTGCTGTTTCTTTTCTTTTGTCACTTGTCTATTTCGAGATATTGCACAGCGCATTTATCACTGATAACGAACATAGCCGACAAATCTTTGGGCTTTTATCTGGATTCTTGAGCGGCGGCATGTTCGTTGCTTTGGGGTTGGTTTTTGAATTTGCACCAGTGCCAATTGAGGAGCTTAAGAATGGAGCATTAGAGCAGTCTGGAAGTTCATGGAAGTATAAGATGCTACTTCCACTATCTGTACTGGTGCTACCTATCCTAATTGGCGCGCCTGGCCTAATGATGGAGATGTCGATGCATATGATCGGCTTGCGTTCCGAAAATGCGCCAGTACAAGTCAGCGAAGAAAATTTCACGAAGCTTACAGCCATTGCAGATCGATTGGGAATTCCAATTCTCGATTGCCGTGCACAAAATAACGAACGTATTGTTTATGGGCTTGATGTGCTTTGGCATGGAATTGGAGAGTCAGCATATGTCCATATAGAAGATCGCAAAAACTCAGAACATAAAAAAGAAAAGTCTTACGCAGAGTTTGAGTTGAAAGATAGTGGCGTGTCTCCTATTGCAACAAATCAGAAATTTACTCCTTGTTTTGAATTAAAAACAGATACCTTATTTGACTCTCACAAGTGGAACTTGAAATCTGGGGCTGAGCCAGTAATGGAGGCATTTGAGCAAGAATTAGGCAACCTTGGAAAAATTGAGTCTGTTGTTGTTACAGGATATTCCGATCCCATGCCGGCAACGGTTCCAGATAATTATGTTTTGTCGGAGCTTAGAGCCAATACCATTAAGAAATGGTTGATTGAACATAAGCTACTAACCGAAATGCAAGTTATTGCACATGGGGTGGGGCCTATAAAACCGGTAGTGGTTTGTCCAGTAGAACACTCTGTGGAAGATCAGCGCCAGTGCAATGCCCCTAATCGTAGGGTTGAAGTGGTTGTTCGCTTAAGTTCATTTTCAAAAACAGCAGATAAAACATAATTCTTAAGTCGATCATTAATTGGCGAAGATCACATAACCACCCCACCATCCCCAGCTCAACTTGAAGTAGACTACGGGGCATGACCCTCTCAGATTTAATCGGCGCTCTTGCAGCCCAGAATCCACACCTGAAACATCAGGATGTGGCCATCTGCGTCAGAACAATTCTCGACACAGTTTCAAACGCCCTATGCAAAGGCAATCGTGTTGAAATTAGAGGATTTGGTTCGTTTCAAAATTCACTGCGTCCACCTCGGAATGGACGGAATCCGAAGACTGGCGAGTCCGTTGCAGTTCCTGCGAAGCTACGACCATCTTTCAAAGCAGGGAAGGAGTTGAGGGCGCGGGTTGACTTTGCAGCAGGCAAGTGTACTGGTAAGCCAAATGAAACCAAACCACCGATCTCCTCTCGCTGACAAGCCACTTCGCAATCCAGGACAAACCAATGCCTGATCCGACCCGCCCGTTCCTTGTTCTATATATCATCTGGCATCCCGGTTTCGTCGGTGGCTCTGAAATCGCCGAGGCACTGCGGGAGAATTTCCGCCGCAAGCTCTATGAAAACGTTGCTGGAGGCACCGGCCTAAGTGTGATTTTCCGGTCTGCTCTTGCACTTGGCGCAACCACGCCACTACCGATTAATTTGGACGAAGCGGAGGTAACAGCCGTTGTCGTCTTGACTGAGTCAGCGCTCGCCGGAGACAAGGACTGGATACTCTACCTGCACGAACTTGTCGAACGCACAGAATCTGCGGGGCTTAGTTCCCGTTTATTCCCTGTCGCCTTAGAACAATCCGCGTTGGCGATAGGTATTGCAGAGCAGGCGCTACGCTGGGATCAGTGGTCTGGAACATCAACAGAGCTTCGACAACGCCTCATAAACGAACTTACCTATGAGTTCTGCAGGATGCTGCGGCATTATCTTGAGCACCTGAAGCGACCAACTGAAGAGGACGCTGCGCTGGAATCTTATTTGAAGAAGGTGCAGATATTCCTCAGTCACTCCAAACACGATGACGACGGAGAACGGGTCGCTCATGCGATTCGCGACCGTCTGAATTCCGGTCACGGTTTATCAAGCTTTTTTGACGTGCATGATATTCCTGCAGGTCTTCGCTTCAATAAAGTTTTGCTCAAGCAGGTTAGGGTAAGCGCGATGGTCGCCATCCACACCGATTCATATTCGTCGCGGGAGTGGTGTCGTCGGGAGATCATTGAGGCAAAACGATGGAACGTGCCATTAGTCATTGCTAACTGCATCACTAATATGGACGAGCGCGGTTTCCCTTATATGGGTAATGTACCTGTCATACGCATGGATCCGCACAGTGTCGACCGGATTGACGTCGTGGTTGGTCGCCTGCTTGACGAGGTACTCAAAGATTTCCTATGGCGCTGCCGGGTCGAATTGACGCGTGGGCTTGCCAATCCAGCGGTAATGTTCGTGCCGCGACCGCCAGAGCTGATCTCTCTCGCCAGCCTGCCGACCGCTACAGACGTGCCAGAGCCGATGATTGTATATCCTGATCCTCCGTTGAGCGCAGAGGAAGAGCGATTGTTCGAGGAAGTGGCACCGCGCGTGCGGCTGAGGAGCATGACTGAGTGGCTGGCGGGAGTGGATTGATGAGCTATCGGGAAGCTCTAAACCGGCGCGCAGTCGCGATCTCGACGTCAGAGAGCCCAGATATGCCTGCGCTAGGGTTGAGCGACGAACATCTGCGCGATGCCATGACGGAAATTGCGCGGCATCTGCTCGCGCTTGGCGCTCGCCTCGTCTACGGCGGCGACCTGCGTGCTAATGGCTTCAGCAAGTTACTGTTCGAGTTGGTCGCCCGCCACTGTCGTGACGCCGACGAGGACGACAATCGGACGGGCGTTGTCAACTACTTGGCATGGCCCGTCCATATCCGCATGACAATGACCGATCTGGAGCAGTTTTCTGCCGATCTCGCGGGTTCGTCCGAGCTCATCTGTTTAGCGCTGAATGGAACGCGACTGACCTTGGATGAACGGCAGGGGCTCGCGCAAATCCAGCCGACCGACAGTGAGT
This sequence comes from uncultured Gallionellaceae bacterium, assembly GCA_964480365.1. Classification (GTDB taxonomy): domain Bacteria; phylum Pseudomonadota; class Gammaproteobacteria; order Burkholderiales; family Gallionellaceae; genus CAIQPV01. The sequence continues at coordinate 22,793 of CAYZPM010000009.1, read as the reverse complement.
GGGCAACGGGCCTGACTTCGATGCGCCACATCATGCGGAGTGAAACACATGCGCGCATCGTGCTCGGGGGCCGAGTGGATCAATACAAGGGGGTCATGCCCGGCATCGCTGAAGAAGCGCTTTTGTCACTTCAGATACGGCAGCCGCTTTTCCTATTGGGCGGCTTCGGCGGATGCGCGCGCGACATAGCCGAAACGCTTGGGCTCGTTCCACGGTGGGCAGCTTCGCGTCCACCTTGGCCTGGGCGACGTGAATTTGAAGCATTCACGGCATCCGATCTGAACAATGGACTTACTGCCGAAGAAAATGCCACACTCGCCCGCACACCCCATGTCGATCAAGCGGTCACACTCATTTTGAGGGGCCTGCTGCGTCTCAACGTAGCCACCGCATCTTAACCATGATATCTTTGTTATATGGCCTATCTTACTGAGACTCAAGTTCTGGAGCGCGCATCGCGCGTGACGGATCGCATGCAAAAAACTGCGAGCTTAGTGCTCGAGTCCATCGCCGCCGCAGCCGATGATACCTTTGACGTATTTCTCAGCCACTCGTCCGCAGAGTCTGAGAAAATTCTCAGAGGAATTAAAATGATTCTCGAAGATCGCGGCCTGAAGGTGTACGTCGACAAGTATTGCGACCCTCAACTCTCGCCAGATAAAGTGACGCTCGATACGGCGGATATCCTGCGTAACCGAATGCGTCATTCGAATACTCTGCTCTACGTGTACAGTCAGCACTCAAAGAAGTCGCGGTGGATGCCGTGGGAACTAGGATTCTTTGACGGTCTCAAGGGTGCTGTCGGCGTCATCCCAGTAACGCTCGACCAAGAGGAGACGTTCAAGGGCGAGGAATATCTCAATCTCTACCCGTACGTCGACGAGGAACTTGTGAAGGGTAGCTCGGAGACTAGGCTCTGGATAAATAAATCGAAAATGGTCTACGCTAGTTTCGATAAATGGGCAAAAGGGACCGAGAAGATTCGTAAACATGACTGAATCGCCTACTAAACCAGACACTAAATCCAATCAATATCCAAAGCTGATGTCGATATGAATGCCGACATCAGTAGTCACAAAAAGAAAAATGACTTATCAGTCGCAGAGATTCTTGCCAAGCTGAACCCTGCTGTTATCGATCTTGTCAGCCTTGTTGATGCGGGCATTAAAGGCGTCCCCAATGGCTGTTTTTACTCTATCCTGCGAAGCTGTAATCCAGTTCCATGTGTAGATAGCCGCAAAACCGGATTTAGCGTTGTCTGCCAGTCGAGCGGGAATGGCATCGTATTGGTATTCACTGGCCTCGTTTAAGGGTATGTCTGGCAATAAAATCCCGATCATGCCTGAATAGCCACCGACTTTCTTATTCAGCCCAGCCGAGATTTCCCAGTCAACGTGCTTACGGCAATAGGTTTTTGCACCTACGAGCACAATTACAACGGATGCGTCAGAAATGTAGTCCTCTTGGATCAATCGCTTGATGTAATCAGTATTTAGATCAGTCGTGATGTCGCCAGGATTAACCGATTTAGATATGAACAGGTGGCCATATGCCGTCTCAAACGCGTCCCGATATGCTTGGTCCGCGTTGTGATAGTAGCTGATGAATACATTATGGCGTACCGCTGATCCAAGGAGTCCATTCATGGGGTAAGGTGAAAGAGCCATCCTTAAAATCCTTTCTGCATCAAGTTGATGCATGTATGCTGCGCAAACTAACAAGTCACCCCTCGACTGAGGATGCACGATAAAGGCAATATTTCAGGATAGCGAAACATCAAGATAACCAGACAATTGGAATATTCGGCAATCTTGCGTAAATTTTTTCAGCACGGAGAAACCATAGCCCTGTGAGTTTCCCACTTTTCCCAAGATGTTGTTAGAGCGGGATTGTTACAATTCTTTGCAATAGCAGAAGCAGCGTGACTCCACCCACGGCGTCTTGCACTGTCCGCACCAGCGATTAACAGCATGTTTTTGTAGCCTTCAGGTAATCCATTGGAATCCAGCAAGTTACTTAGTTCTGGCTCACTAAGCGAATCATGCGTAAGTTCCCCAAGAAGACGAATCATTTCAGAAATAATCTCATCGGATTCTTTCTTTGGGAATGCCAAGTTATCCGTGCTTAAAATATTTTGAGTTGCGGGACCGATTGAAAATTCTTGCATATCTTTCTCGTAGATATGCATGCTGTCGCAAAATTGGACATAGTCTCCGACATCGCATTCAAGCCACCCCGACATGATCTCTTGCAGCATAGTAAATTGCACTATGTTATAGGGTGTGCCACGATAAATATCGTTGCTTCTCATTATCTGTGCCCAATCCAACTTACCGGCACGTAATTTCAACATGCTGCAGATATTGCATGGGATGTCAGGTGCAACAGGATTCCCACCGTCAATTGGAAAATCCGCCGTGGCATCCCAGATTTGCAGTACGACTTGGCGCGAATTAGGCGTATCGCGAAGAGCCTCATAGGCTTTAACAATCTGATCAAAACCAAATTGGCTTCGTAGTCTAAAACCGTATGCACCATGGTAGCGCTCACCCACTCCAGCATAGCGAGGAAGTGCGGGGTTCCAGAAATTTATGCATGATGATTCGTTACTGCCGGACAGAATCCAGAATACTTCGGCTATGGCGAATGCAGGATTAATTCCGGGGTGCCTGGAATGAACCCATCTGTTTTTGGGGTTATGGATATGCAAAGATGCATGCAGAATTTCGTGTATGTTCCCAAACCGACTATCTTGCTGGGCGGGCATGTCAAAATTCAAAAGCGCGGCTGCTGCTTTGCGCCATACATCGTCAGCGCAGTTGCCTTCAAAGCTTAGGGGCATTTTTCCTCCGCGCCTTAGGTTTCGAAGTTTGAACTGATGATGCTTTCGATAATTTTAAGATTTCACCAACAAGGTCATTTACTTCTTCTGACCAAGCGTCAAAAGTTTTTTTATTTTTTTCGGCGTTGTTATTAAATCGTTCATTCGCTAAAGATAGTTTTTTTATTCCATCGACTAACTTGGTATGTTTCTGATTACTCTCATCCTTGAACTCATTCAAGAGTTGTTTTAAGTATTTTAGCCCTTCAATTGCAACTGGTACGCCTTCATTTGAGTGCTCTTTCGTGGCGGACAGAATATCTTTAAAGCACCTTTGCCATTCAACCTGATAACTTGGTTTTTTCGATCCTTCTTGCTGAGGCCACAGAACTGCGTGAGCTATGGCCGCAATTCTTTCAGGACAACTATCTAGCCACTGATCAATTAGCGGGACAGCTACCTGTGTAGGTGATACATTGTCTTCAATTCGCGCATCCGCAGCCACGGTTGTAATGCAGCCCGCCCTACTTACATTACTTAACTCTCCAGCGATTTCAAGCTGGAGCTTGCGAAGTTCCGCAACATTTACAGGCCACCATTTTCTAAATTCCTGAGCACGATAATATGCAATGCAATCAAGCAAACCGTTACGTATCTTAAAATGAACTAAACAAAAAGAAGCAAAACGCTCTGTATTTTTTGCTGGCTCATCATTGAAATCTCGGATTGGATCCAACATGACAGCGATTGCTTTGCTTGTATCAGGTTTTTTGTCTAGTAGCTTCGCGATTCGCTGTATTTGATTTTTAGTTCCCCCAAATCGATAAAGTCGTGTGCCATGTATGTATGGTATGCGCGCCTCTATTTTCGAGATTGGTAATTGCCACCAAGCAACGGTGTCATTAAACCATTCTGCTAGATTATGATTAACACCATGGATGTCAGTAGGATAACTATTTGGGGGACTGACTATTTCTCCTTTGCCTGATTTTGATTCAAATTCGATATGGCAAATAACAGGTCTATCCAGTTTCTTATTCTCATTAGTAAATAATTGGCATGCTCTTTCGTATACCTCGTCAATCCCCTTCCCAGCAATGACTATCGGGCCTTTTGACATGTCCTGCTTCCAAAGTTTTTTACTTGTCACTCTCTCGATTTTGAGCGACTCATCATTGCTCATCGCTTTTAGCAATGGAACAGAACCTATATTGCAGATAGGTGCGTATGGCAAGCTCAGAAGCTCTAATGATCGACAAGCATCACCATCACCCACTGCCCCACCTGAAATCACAAGAACTTCATGAGCCTCAGAATCCACTTTGTCTTCATCGTATATATGATCGACGTAGACTGAATTAGTGTGCTTATGCCCATGGAGTAGGATATTGAAATTATGTTGCCTCAGAAATTGCCGAAACATACCAAGATTGATGATGTTTTCATAAATCTTATGTTCCTCTTTGCTATCAACAGGCAATAGATGGTGATGTATCAATGCAATTTTAATGGCGCTTTTACTTGTTTTTTTCTCTGCCAAGAAGACAATTTTATTTAGTGCCTTGAATTGAATATCTGAAATTAAGGCTGCATCGACAGCTAACAAATGGTCTAATTGTAATTGTAATTTCTCTTTAATCTCGGTAGTTTTGTTCACATCCCCGTTGCCAGCTAATATTGGCAAATCATCCCAAAACCTCTTATCAAATTCCTTTCGATGTTCTAATTTAGATTGCGCCCAATTGCAGGAATTAATTGGAACGACAAAATATTTTTTATCCGGATCAACAAAACAATGCTTTTCCCAATTTTTACCAACATCTTTAAGCAAGTCTATTTTGTCTAGAAAAGGCGTTACATTAACTGAACTAGCAACTCGCCAGCAATTGGTGAATTCCGCGTATCTCCCATTTGAGCCGGGTGCTGAATTACGTTGCACATCATGATTTCCTGGTACAACTACGATGGGCGGCATCCCTTTGTTGCCTAGATACTTCTTCAACATATCCCGCAAGCGTTTCATGCCTCCAGTTTGCCCACGATTGTCGTAGTCCCCAGTTAGAAGGATTGCTGATATTTTTTTACCGCCAAGCTTTTTTCCCAGTGCCGCCAATGTGGACTCGAACAAATCCTCATTGGTACGAGCTACGATTCCAACAAGTGGATTTTTAATATCTTGGCCACTAGCTTTTGTCCCAGCAACTGTAAAATGCGAGTCAGAGATATGCAAGAAAATGGAAGAGTCAGGATTAAACATTAGCTACCGCCCCTTTTTATAACTTACGCCATCTGCAATTAAATCGTTCAAATTCCATTTTGGTGGGTACCAGTAGCTGACAGGCTCTACCTTCGGTTGGAATAATTGTTTTATTTTTGTTCGCTGTGTGACGCCCATAACTTCAGGATGTTTTACCCGTGAATATTTATCCACTTCGCAAAATAGATTCTGACAGTCAATAAGTTGTAACTTTCTCCCCCAGAGGGTCTGGAATTCCAATTCCAATCTCTCGAATTCGATATCCTGCCTTTCAGTAACGACCTTGATTAGATCAATTTCGTTTAATCCACCTAGTGAGCTGAAACACTTTCTGATGCCATTTTTTGCACCAGGGCCGGGCATAACAAATTCCATTTCGCTAAAGTTTGTTAAGGGGCCATAGTTAATATCCATTGCATACTGATATGCTAAAAACTCCCCAATTGATGGGTAGGACAGCAAATATGAAAAAACTTGTTGCATGTTTTTGGCATCAGCAATCCGATATGGAAGTTCATCTTCCATCATCCGCTCAAGTAATTGCAAATGGAATTGATGTTTTCGTTCCGAGACAAAAGCGCGCGACCCAGATGGCATTATGTATGCGGCTGAATAAATTCTTAGTCCGTTATTGAGAGCCTGTCCGAAAACCTTGTCATATCGTTTGTATGAATAATCCTCATAATTAATAGTCCCTCCGAGTTTTTCCAACAGGAGTTCCCATGTCTCAATTTTATTAAACAGCTTAAACAATATGGTTCGGAAAAAAACTTCGTTTGGTGATTGATCGCCTTCGTAAATAACATTCCTTATCAGGTACTGACTTACCCTGTCGGATGCGCGATATGCATTGGTAAACTTGTGCCTTTGAAAAATTGGGTCATTTGACCATGGCGGCATCCCACCTTGAAGACGCCTAAAGAAAATAGCTTGGCGTTCTACTGCAAATTTCCAGTAAGTGTCAAAAACCTTGGTCGCTATCGCTGGTTTAATTGAACTAAATACCGTTGGCCCCGTGTTAGCTTGTGTTACGGTCTTGTCATCCAGTTCAAGCGAGAGCTGATTGCGTTCTTTCAGGCTTCTTGGAGCGAATATTTTTCCGGTATTCTTCTCGATAGTTTTTAGGATGATTTTCAGCGTGGCATCGATAGTGCCTTCGTTTGAAATCCGACAAACACAACTTGTCTTTTTTTGCTCTCTAGCAAGAGAAGAATACATCTTGACATAATTTCGCCAAGGCTCTGTCACTTCAAATTCTAGGGGTTGTTCACGTTCAAGCAGGAATATGGCGGTGGGTATAGTTCCATTCCATACATCCAATTCAGGCGCAATGATCAATTCCAGTATTTTTTTGCTCAGATTGCTAGCCTGTCCGTAGATTTTTGTTGACCACCAGAATCGATCCAGAATAATCGTTTTCCCGGCTCGTAGGGCAGGAAGAATCTTTGATTCAATCGCATCGACATGCGCCGCGACATGCAGCATTTGAAGGCTCGCCGGGGTTAGCACGTCAATGCCAAACTGCTGCTGTTGATGGTGGAGGTTGTACACAAGATGACCGAGGGTGCCAACTTCCTTGCCTGGAAAAGATAAAAGCTCACAATCAATTCCTGCAGCAAGTAATGTTTCGGCCAACTTACCTGAAAGTTCCGTTTTGCCGACAGAATCCGGCCCTTCAAAAACGTAAAGACAGCCTTTTGACTTCATGAGTTATTTTTTGCCAGAGTTAATTATCGCTTGAACATCCGAAGATACCTGTCTTAAATCCATTTTCTTTTCGCCGAGCTTTGCTACGCCAGCAATACAAGTCATTTGAACCATATGCAGCCCCATTTGTGCAGCCATAAATTTACCTAGGCGGCATAAACCCAAGTAGTTCCCATAAGCGCGTTCAAATACATATTGCATAGGGTAAAATCCCGTAACCGCAAGTCCATTCTCCCCCACTTTTGCAAACGCAACCTGCTGAAGGCAAGGGAAGCCTTGGAGAGGGCTTGCGGAATGATCACGCGTTGGGTCAAATATGGCAGCCTGTAACGCGCTTCGCCGACGAGTACCTGATTTATAAATATCGATAATATGCTGTAACTGATTAATTGGTTTATCCGTACTATTTTTAGGATGATACGCAGTCATACGTCTGAAATAAACGCCCAGTCTGTTTTCGCTATCTCGTTTTTGAATTCTTGGCCAAATTTTATCGTATCTTTCATATAACAACTGGGCATTATTGGGTTGCGCAGGATTCCATAATGAAGAAGGGAAAATGGTTCCTGCCACTTCTTCGACCGTATGATGTTTGCTTGCTATTAATTTGCTGTCCAGATACTGACGCAATTCGGTGTTTTCAATTGCCTCTTGATCGTCAAAATCGGTCACTGAAATGATTTTCGGCGTAAGTTCACTGATGCCTGGTTCCATTAAATGCAAAAAAGTTTCCGCCCACGCCAATGAAAGATTACGGCTATTGGGAACAAAGAGTTCCTTATTCATCATCCACATCCTCTTCATAGCGATAGATTGCTCGCCCTATGTATTCCTTTTTCGAAACGCGCACGAAGGTAGCCCATGTTGAGTCGGCCATAGAAATTCGCCCAATACCTGGTGAAACTGTTTGTGCTATTGATCGATGTGGACCTGTCTCAATAAGCTGAATGCAAGCGCCTTCGACTACGACATTTGGCGGCAGAAGAATCAAGTCAGACACCCATGCATCAACTGCACGGTCTAGCCAATGCATATCAACAACGTGAAGGTTTTCACGACATTCTTGACCAAGCATTTTCTTTCTGATCGCATGAGGTTTGTGTCGCTCAAGATGAAGTGCATGTTGATTGTCCAGCAAGCCCAACCCTATTCGCATATGATTGATCAAGGTTTGATATCCAACGCCTAGCCAACTCGAAATAGAAAAAACTGACTCGGGAGTACATTTTTTCGGTTCGATACCTCGAACGAAAAAAGCCCGCTCTACTGCTATTTTTGGCATAAGCAACGCAGAGGCAAAGCTATCGGCTTCTATTTCTTGCGGTGGGAATCGATTTCTATCGCTATTCCGCTGCTCGACCAATTCGTCATATTGCTCACCATGTTCCATATTGTGATGGCCCAGCTCGTGCGCACACGTAAAATTCTGACGGCCAATTGGTCTTAAAGAAGAAATTATAATCGTCGGCACTTTGCCTTGGCAGTAAATCCCTTCCATTGACGGAATATCAATAAATCTGACATCAACACCAATCTTTTGCGCTAAGTCTAAGACAGAAAGAGGCTGCCATTGACGATACCCATTCGCCATGCGCAATCGAAGCGCCCGTGATGCGGCTTGCGATGCTAAAGCTTTTCTTTGAGCGTTCACCGTGAGCCTTCGCCTTTCTTAAGCATCTTGAGGAGTTTCATCATCCTTTCTAAATCCTCATCGCTCATCTTGCTTAACTCACGTGCTGCTAAAAGGATGCGTTCACTTGAACCATCATTTCCAGTGGCGGGACCGTTGACTATCCAATCAACGCCAACACCATAAATATCTGCAAACTTACTAAGTTCATCTGCGGTAACGCGCCTACGCCCTGCTTCGATTTCCGTTATCGTAGGCCTATGTAGCGCCATCTTTTTAGCAACTTGCCCTTGGCTAAGACCGGCGGCTACTCTAGCCTCTCTCAGTCTAGCTGGAATTTGATTATTTTCATTCATGTTCATTTATCCTGTGCTATCTGGGTAATCACAAAGGGTTTGGGCGATTTCCAGCACACTGCGAGCCTTACCCTTAACATCGTCCCAGCAGACATTTTCATCAAAAGGTATGTTCTTCCCAAGCCTTACGGCGAGTTCACATGTTGCTTCAAGTGCATTAAAACTGTCGAAGTCCTGCAACCCGCAGAGTGGAACACAGGCATCATCAATTGATAATGGTGGTCGCCCGCTAATCGTCTGAATCTCAGTTAGCACCTCGATTACTAGCTTTTTAGCTTCATGAATGTTCACGTCAGCCCCTTTCTTACCAAGAAGTAAGAATATCTTACCACTCAAATTTGAGTTGTCAACCGACTATCTCTACTTCCTACTTTTTTCTAGTAGCCACAGAATTGTTAAATACTGAAAATCCATAACCCAAAACGATTCAAATCGTTGGGAGTATACTGCCGCACAAAAGCTTGGCAATAAATGAGGTCTTACGTGCTGCTTGGAATGAGTTCCTTGATCATCTATTGCACGAATGACGCCTGCTGCAATATCCATTATGAATTGATAGGGAGTGAATATGCCGGATCAAATCAAGAATGTCTTCATCAGCCATATCCACGAGGATGATGCCGGACTCGGTGAATTAAAGTCATTACTTGGACAGAACGGTATGGCGATCCGCGACTACTCCATCAATTCCGACAATCCCAATAATGCGCACTCGGAAGAATATATAAAAACGCAGATTTTGGCCCCACGAATTCAAGATTGTGGAACGATGATTGTTTATATTTCTCCTGATACAAAACTTAGCCATTATGTCAATTGGGAGATTGAGTACGCACAGAAGGAAGGCAAGCGCATCGTTGGTGTTTGGGCACGCGGGGAGTTGGACTGTGAGGTACCGGAGGCATTAGCCGATTTCGCTGATGCAATCGTAGGTTGGCACGGTAACAGCATTATTGACGCAATCAATGGAAACAATAACTGCGAACTGCCGGATGGGAGTTCTTGCGCACCGCGTGATATTAAGCGCTATAGTTGTTAAGCATCGATATGACAATGTTCTCTTATGTTGTAGCGCGAGATTACGGGTTTGCTCCTAATCCGTTTGGTGGGTATTGCACCCTCGCAACATGCAAACCGGAAATTCGGCGCTTTGCCCAAGTTGGAGACTGGGTTATTGGAACCGGCAGTGCGAGTCAAAACCACCAAGGATATCTTGTCTATGCCATGAAGGTGGCGGAAGTGATGACCTTTAATGACTACTGGGAAGACCCACGGTTCCAGCACAAGAAACCTGATCTTCGATCGAGCAAAAAACTAGCGTTTGGCGATAACATCTACCATTGCGATCAAGGCAACTGGTCTCAGATTGATTCGCACCATAGCTGGGCCGACGGAACACCAAACGAAAGAAACATTCGGAATGACACACAGACTGATCGGGTTCTGGTCGCGACAGAGTTTGCATACTGGGGAGGATCAGGGCCACAGATACCCAATAACCTTCGAAACTATCAGGGCTACGACATCTGTATTGTTCGCGGTTATAAAAGGCATTTCCCAGCAGGAATGGAGGAACAATTTGTTGAGTGGTTTTCCTCTCTCGAAGCACAGGGGTTCTTGAGTCGCCCCATAGACTGGGCGCGGTCAGCATGACTATTACTCCAATCTCAGGGGAGATTCACATTTGCCCATAATGGGCATTCACGTTGCTACGATCTAAATATTGAAGGCCATCAACATATGTCTCATAGATCGAGGACGGGGTTTTCCCAATCCAAGATAGGTCATATCCAGGACAGTCTGGGGTAGCCACATTCCACACGTAGGGGCTGACATGTATTTTTCCGCCAGGGCGTTCCCAGTCAATAAATGAAGCTCCAAAATATGGTGGATCTTTAAATAATCCGAGTTTGAATTCTGCACTCGGAAACTGCACCTTCAACTCTCCAAACAGTATTTGCCAATTACAAATGCAATCTTTTAACAATTGTAATGACGCTTGCTGCCTAGTTAAATGCATAGTCGAATATATCTCAGGGTCAGGCATAAATACCCAAAATCTTTTGAGTTGTTTAGAGAAACTAATTTCGCCACTTTTGTAGCTTTCCAAAAATCGTTCACCTGTGCGTTGAATAAATGCAATATCGGTTGCTTGTGCAATTTGATCACTGAACGACCCAACTACCTCCTTGGGTAAAGTAGTCAAAGTAACCAGCATTAAATGCTTAGCAATTGGATCGTCATTCGACCAGTATGGCTGGAGCGGTTCGAGCTCCAGTTTATATACTAATATTTGAAGGCCATGTTTTGCATAAACTTCTATAGGCCCCAAGAATTTAGCTTTCAGGTCTTCAGTGAACGGAGGCGTAGAGATGTATGCAGTTTCGGTTCCAATATATTCTCTAAAGGCTGCCTCTGAAAAAAGCGTTTGGCGTGCATTGGCTGCATCCATTACACGTTGCGCGTAGTTAATTGTATCTCCGCACACATTAACTTTGCCGTTGATGTCAGTAACAAGTTCGACAGGTCCAACATGGATTCCTATCCGGACACTTACTGCGCTGTCAGATGATGACTGTTTATATGCCCATTGATGAATACTCAAAATCAACTGCAAAAGTGTGCTTCGATTCCATAATCTGTCAGGTCGATGCAAAAATGCTAATGCTAGGCCGTCGCCTGTTGGCAAAGCGATGAGACTTGGCTTGTCCAGAGGTGGAATTAATAATGGCCTTACTTCGTATAAAACTTCGGATGTAAGCGATTCAACAAGCCGCCGTTGCTCAGAGGTTGGTTTCTTAGAGAAGCTGACTATGTCAGCGAATAAAATTGTAGCCGCAGACATATTACTCTCCTTATGGTTTAGGCTTTTCGTCGTTGGAACTGCTGAATATAGCCATGGCATTCTCTTCCCGGATGATCAGTTGAATGCTCGTTCCAGAGTCGCTGGTAGCAGTGCCTGATTGGCTTCGCGGATGGCGGCGTGCTTGACTTTGAGTTCTACAATCTTGGCTTGCAGGGTGTCGAAGGTTTGCTGGGATTTGAGTGAAGGAATGGGCACTTCTATTTTTCCCAAGTTCGTCAGGCTCAGTGTCCTATTGCGATCCGCAGTACCGGGTGATGCAAAACTGACTTGCTCCAACCCCTTCTGGCTCAGGAGAAAGTAGGTCAGAAAACCAACTGTGGCGACTTGTCGGTTAGGAACGCAGGTAATATAACGGTGCGAAGCAATGCAGCCAGTGTGTTCTGGCTTGGCAACGGCAATGGCACCTTCCCATGCCTTGATATTGCTCAGCACCAAATCACCCTCCTTAACCCAGACAGGCTTTTGCCATGTTGCGTCTGCTCCATCGAAATCAGGTTTGACGAATAAACCCTTACCGAAAGATCGTGCACCAACCTCGCGATAGCGTGTCGTGATATCAATTTCCACAGAACGACGAATTGACGGCGCGACTTCAGCCATTGCCTTCAATGGCGCGTCAGCTATGGCCTCGTGGAAGCGCACCGCCAGAAGGTGTTCGGCATCGGTTTCGATGGCGTCAAGATGTTCGTTGACCTGCCGCACCTTGTCAGCCAGCGCGTCAATACTGGCGACAAGGGCCTGTTGTTCAGCAAGTGGCGGAAGCACAATTTGCTGCTTAAGAAAACGATCTTCCTTGATCCGTACCCGATTCGTGGTGCCCTCACTTGCTGCTTTGCATAGCTCAACGAATGGTGCAGAACGGACGAGCCACCCCATAAAAGCAGGATCACATTTGTCGAGATCGTGAAATGAAAAAGATGGGAAGTCGTTGCTGACGATTGCTCCGTCCAGTTCTGGAGGTACAAGACCAATGGCACCGTTCCTAGCGTCGATTTTGGACAGTATCAATTGGTTGGCGCGAACGACATGTCGTACCGTGCCAACATCGCTGCCTCGTACTTTGCCTCGACTGATCACACCTTTGCCCCACAGCCTGATAGTAACCTCGTGATACTCGGCATCGAGATCGAGTACCGCCATCTCGTCTGAACGTCTGAGCACATCGCCGAGTGCAACTTTGGGCCAGCGGCTCATGCCTCGCCCTCAGTTGTCGGCCTAGGCTGCCGCCGCGCCTCCAGCTCCTGCCGCGAGCGTTCCAGTTCATCGGCCAGCAGTTTTTCATTCGGCAACACGGTTTGATATTCGGCGGCCAGCACTTTGTTGGAGAGTCCTTCCAGCGCATAGTGTGCTTCTGCCGCACCCTTGGCGGCGCAGAGGATCAGGCCCACCGGAGGATTTTCTCCGGGCTTCATCCAATGCTCGCGGGCGTAATTCAGGTACAGGTGCATCTGTCCGGCATCGGCGTAGCTGAACTTACCGACCTTGAGGTCGATGACGACCAGACATTTCAGGCGGCGGTGGAAAAACAGCAGGTCGATGCGGAACCAGTTGTCGTCCAAGCGCAGACGGCGCTGGCGACCGACAAAAGCAAAATCATCGCCAAGCTCCAGCAGGAAGTCGCCCAAGTGCTGAATCAGCGCATCTTCCAGATCGGATTCGGAATACTGATCCTTGAGGTTGAGGAATTCGAGGACGAACGGGTCCTTGATGGCTTCCTCGGGCAGGATGATGTCGCCGGGCTCGGCGTGTTCGGCCTGCTCCAGCATCGCCACCTTGTTTTTTGACAGTGCGATGCGCTCGTAGAACTGGCTATTAACCTGACGGTCGAGCTGGCGTACAGACCAGCCGCAACGTAGCGCCTCGGTTTCGTAGAAGCTGCGGGCATCTTGGTTCTTGACCGACAGCAGGCGCACATATGCCGACCAAGGCAACGGGAAGCATTGGGCGAGTGCGGCAATATCCGGTAATTTTGCAGACACCGTCTGCAAAATCGTCGTGGAGGATGATTGTCCAGACACTGTCTGGAGAATCTGGGGCGGCAAAGATTTCGAAGGCAGTGTCTGCGAAATTGGGGAGAACAAAGATATGCCAGACGGTGTCTGGCATATTGCGGCCATCGGACATGCCAAGTAAAACGCCCGCATTTGCTGGAGGTTCTGGCGGCTGAAGCCCCTTCCGAACTGATTGCTCAGGTCTTGCGCCAGACGTTGAATCAACGCCTCGCCATATTCGGCACGCTCCGCCCCCGCCTGTTCGAACTCAACTATGCGCCTGCCAATTTCCCAATAGCTTGCGGTCATCAGTGCATTGACATTGCGTGCGGCGGCACGGCGAGCGGACTCCAGCAGCTCGACGATGCCGATATGTATGTCGCCGTAATCCGTGGACGCGCTGACAGGCGTGGTCATTGCGCAACCTCACCGACCAGTGCTTCGATTTCTCCAAGCAGACGCATGACTTCGGTTTCGTGACTGCGCATATTGGCGATCAGATCCTTCGGGGCGGCGTGCTCAAGGCCCGCCTTGGCATGCGGATTTTTGAGGTCGAGGTTGTAGATAGGCCAGTATAGCGCATCGCCTTTGGCCTGCGCGGTCTTGGCGGCAGCCTCATGCGCTTGCTGCTTGGCCTTTAACTCACGCAGTTTGCTTTGCAGTGCGCCCTTGTCGCCGTTGTTGGAGGCAGAGACTTGCTGCTCCAGTTCGCGGATGGGCTTGCCCAGTGCCAGCGCGACTGTTCGATCCGCTTCGGCTTGCTGCCAGTGCGGCTCGGCGGCGGCAAGCGCTGCTGCACGCTTGCCAGCGAAGTCCACCTTCCATGCCTGCGGGCCTTCTTCGCGCTGATTCCACCATGCCATTGCAGGGGCGAATTCTTCGAACTGCATTGGAGCCGTTTTGGAGTATTTTTTGCGGCCTGCGGGCAGTGGCAATTCGTAGTACCAGATCGTCTCGGTAGGGCCGCCGCGTTCAAAGAACAGCAGGTTGGCGGGAATGTCGGTGTAGGGTGCGAACACGCCTTGTTGCAGGCGGACTATGGTGTGGAGATTGAAATCCTTGAGCATCTCCTTCTTGATAACCGCACATACGCCGTCACCAAACAAAGTGCCGTTGGGCACCACCACGGCAGCACGACCGCCACGTTCGGCACCGAAACCGGCTACACGCAACTTGCGCATGATGAACTGCATGAACAACAACGCGGTTTCTGCCGTCTGCATATTGGCAGGGAAATTGGCCTTGATGCCGGCCTCCTCCTCGCCGCCGAAAGGTGGATTGGTGAGAATAACGTCAAACCGTTCGCTATGGCCGATTTCAGAGATGCGCCGTTCCAGCGTGTTGCCATAGGCAATCTGCGGTGCTTCCAACCCGTGCAGCAGCAAGTTCATTTGTACCAGCATGTAGGGCAGCGGCTTGGCCTCCTGACCGAACAAGGTTTCGCGCTGGAGCTTGGTGCGGTCATCGGTGGTGTTGACCTGCTGGACGATGTGATCGTAAGCCTCTACCAGAAAGCCGCCGGTGCCGCAGGCGGGATCGAGCACTGTTTCCCCAAGCTTGGGGTCGCTGACCTGCACCATGAAACGCACCACAGGACGAGGGGTGTAAAACTCACCGGAGTCACCGGCTGCATCGCGCATTTCACGCAGCATCGATTCGTACAGGTGTGACAAAGTGTGAATTTCTTCGCTACTGCTGAAGTGAATGCCATTAATCTTGTTGATGATGTCGCGCAGCAGGTAGCCGCTGACCATCCGGTTCTGCACGCCCTTGAAAACGTTGGCAACCACCTCGCGCTGGCTGCCCTTTTCACCTTCACCAGCCAAGCTGCGCAGATAGGCAAACAAGCCTTTGCCGGTGCTGCCATCGGTACGGGTGGTAACTTCCTGCCCGATAAAAGCGAGCAACTCGTCACCCGTGATGCCGTCTTCACGCGTGGCCCAGTCGCGCCAACGATAGGGAGCTTCGATAATGGACTGATAGCGTTTGCCATCAAGTTCAGCTTCTTCTTCGTGAACGGCTTCCAGATCATCCAGAAACTTGAGGAACATTACCCATGTGAGCAGCGGCAGGCGATCCACGTCACCGTTGAGTCCCTTATCTTTGCGCAGAATTTTGCGGGCGGTGCCAATCAGCGACGACAGGTTTTCGCGGGTAGTGAGTGGCGCTTTGACTTTGCGTATGGGTTTGGTTTTTGTGTCGCGGTTTTTTGGAGGCATTCAGAACACTCTTATTGGTAGATGGCTGTCTGCAGACGCGACACGGCATCTTTGAGACCCTTCACACCGCCAAAGTGGCGGGTGGCAATCTCGGACGGCGTGCCGAATCGGTCGAAGGGCTGAACCTTCATCAGGTCGGACAGCGCATTAAATTGGATGATGCCGCGCTCGATGTACTTTTCGAGCATCAGCGTGAGTACCTCGCGAGCCGTGTCGCTGTATTGTCCGAACAAGTCCAGTGTGGCCTTGCGGGCTCGTTCAGCGCGTTCGCGGCGAGTGAACAGCGGTGCGTTCCATGCAAGGTGGCACAGCAGGTCGAAGGGGTCGGCATCAGGCAGGTCGGCACCAGCCGCCAATTCTTCAAAGCTGATGCCACGCTCGGTCAGCTCACGTAACACTTCGACGCGAGTGTCGGGGTTCGCCCATGCGCTCCGCAGATCGGTACTATTGGGATACATCGAGCGCACGGCGCGACCGGAATATTCGGTGTAACGCACGACTTGCAGCTTCTTGCCATCGGTATCGAGGTCATACACAAGATGGCCGATCACCTCGACTTCTCCGCCGTCAATATAAAACTTGCGCGGTTCGTCAGGTGGTTCGGTGATAATTTCACCCAACCCATTTTCGCTTTCAGCGAGATCAACGAGGTATTCGGCATCAGGTTCGGCAATGCCTGGCGGCGTTTCAACCACGGACGCCACGGTCTCGCCGTTTTCATCGACGGTCACTTCTTCAATCCGCGCGGGTTCGCCATCGAAATCCGGATCAGCAAAATGGCGGGTCGCCGTGCCGGTGAAATCAATGATGTTGAAATACTCTTTCCCGTAGTCCACCTTCAGGCGGGTGCCGCGCCCGATGATTTGCTTGAACTCGGAACGCGAGCCGACTACGCGGGCCAACACCACATTTTTTACCATCTCGGCATCCACGCCCGTGGTGAGCAGTTGTGATGTGGTCAGGATAACCGGCGTGGGTTTGTCGACATCCTGAAAATGTGCCAGGTGCGTCAGGCCGATTGCTCCTTCGTCAGCAGTTACGCGGCAGACGTAATCGGGGTACTGCTTGACCAAATCGGTATTGAGATTCACCAACTCTTGCCGTAACTCGGCTGCATGTTCCTGATCCACACAAAAAACGATAGTCTTGGCGAAGCGATCAGTCCCCTTCAGGAAATCGCTGAGGTGTTTCGCGATGGCTCGGGTGCGTGAACGTAGCGCAATTATGCGCTCGAAGTCCTTGGTCTGGTATTCGTCGTCAGGTACTGCACGCCCAAAGCGGTCAAGCTCGTCCTTTGATGGCCTCCAACCCACAGCATCTACCGTGGTGATAACGCGGTGGACGCGATAGGGAGCAAGAAAACCGTCCTCAATGCCCTGACGCAGGCTGTAGGTGTAGACCGGATTGCCGAAGTAATTGTAGGTATCCCGAGATTCTTCGCGTAGCGGGGTAGCGGTCAAGCCAAACTGCACTGCGGGTTCGAAGTAGTCGAGTACGGCTCGCCAACTGCTGTCATTGCGACTGGAACCGCGATGGCACTCGTCGATGATAATCAGATCGAAGAAATCGGGCCGATACTGCCGAAACACGTCTTCGCTGGCCGTGCTCAGCGCCTGATAAATGCCGAAATACATGTCGCGGCTTTGGCTGACATCGCCGCCCGCAATCTTGTGGCGAGCATCACCGAAGGGCGCGAACATCTTGGCCATCGGGTCGTCAACCAGGAGGTTGCGATCTGCCAGGAACAGAATCTTCGGTCGGCGGTATTCGCCGGTACGATTCCAGCGACTGTTCCAAAGTTTCCAGCAAATCTGAAAGGCCACGCAGGTTTTTCCGGTGCCGGTAGCCAATGTGGCGAGGATGCGCTTGTCGCCGAGCAGAATGGCTTCAATCACTCGGGTGATTGCAATTCCCTGATAATAGCGGGGCACCTTGCCGGAAACTAGATTGAATGGTTCCAGCATGTGCGCAGTGGCAGACTCGGAAACGTGTGCTGCAGCCGTCAGGCGCTGCCACAGCTCAGCAGGCGTAGGAAAACGATCCACCTCGCGCTCGGTACCCGTCGTGTAGTCGATCTCAATAATGCGGTGACCGTTGGTTGCGTAGGCAAACTTTAGGCCAAGTATCTCGGCATATTCGCGCGCTTGCTGAACGCCAGTTTCGGCGGCTGAACCAGCTTCCTTCGCTTCGACGACAGCAAGGGGAAAGTCCCGCCGGTAGTACAACAGATAGTCCGCACGCTTCTGCTTGCCTCTGCGGACTCGCCCCCCTGCCACAATGATGCGACCATTGGTGAAAGTACGCTGCTCGCCAATGGCGTATGGCGCGTTGGACCAGCCTGCGTCAACAAGTCGGGGTGTGACGAATTCACGGCAGGTGTCCGCCTCAGTCATCACTTCTTCGCGCAGCCCCTCCACAGCCATCGTCTTGGTTCCCCTGTCAATCGATCAAAACTTTTAAATTCAGTGCCAGCGCGGTTGATTGAACTTCACGGTTCTTTGATTCAATTCCACCGCTCGTAGCCCGCCATCATACTTCCACTCATGATTCACAACAATGAAATGATCTGTTATTCTGCCAACTGGCTGGATCGAAGCCTGCTGCCCACTTAGGCGCACCCGGACGGGACGATCATCACAGATTTGCAATTGAGATTCCTAACCAGCGGGTCTCGGCAGTGGGCACCGATTTTCCGCGAAATGGATAGGAGTTGGATAATGCATACACAAATCATCATTTCTTCGGCAAACGTCGAGAAGCTCAAACAAAAAGCCCGCAAGCTCAAGAAGGACAGCGGGACACCACACCATGAAGCTTTGGATCAGGTCGCGCAAGCATCTGGTTTCAACCACTGGCACCACGTTTCTGAATCAGCGAAGACCTTCAAACCGACCGAACAAGCGTACTATTTCGGTGTGATCATTGCGATGGATGTGAAAGACGCTATGGATTTCCGCGACACGTCAGGAAGATTCGTTGAAGACCCGTTCGCCTTTACCCTTTGCGCAGATGACATCTATGCCTACATCCGAGAAGCAGACGAAGATTATGACCCCAATGTTGACGATCCACATTACGAGAAGGATCGGAACGAATGGATGCAAGACGAGCTCATGAATTATGTCTTCTTCCGGCACACGGATTCCAAAGTTCCTGAGAATATTGAAGAGGTCGTGAAGATGGTGCGTGAGTGCTCGTTCTGGCCACCCGAATTTATCTGGCACAAAGGCACATTCCAAGAATGTCCAAGCAATAATGCCCTTAATGAAGATGGTGAGATTGTCGGGATTCGATTCTGACAAACATTATTAACCTAGCATGCGGATGATACGGAAAGCCTTTACATCGACTGCGGGGATCAGTCTTGCGCGATCAACAGCCTCGACAGGGGAAAGGCGAATTGCTACTTCTTGCTTGAAAGCAGCTTGCCGGGCCGCTTTGCTGTAAGAGGGTTTTGCCGCTACTACTTTTGCAAGATGTGCAGAACCACGCGCGCCTGTCTTCACAGGCTTCGCCTTATCCTTAACCGCATTGGCAAGTGCTCTTTTCATAATGGCATCCTAGCACGTTAAGTCTGAATTATTCAATACTGACAAGCGCCTAGCAGCATCAGGCATTCAACATCGCTGGCGATGTGCGGGGGCAGTAAAGCGGACACCCAAGTAAGCTGATCCGACAGCCATTTCAGGAAACCGTCACAGTCCGCAACGAAAATCGAACAGCAAGAGAGTGGTGTTGTAATAGCAAAAATGGTATCGTGATAGATAACGGGAAATAAAGTATGGCATACTGCCTTACGTGCGGAGTGTCATCAGATAAGCCAATTTCCAGTAAAATCAAGGGTTGCAGCGATGCGGGTTTTTAATTTATGCCCTTGTTATGCCCTTGTAAGCGGTAGGTCGACAGTTCGAGTCCGTCAAGCGGCACCAAATAAGTAACTAAAAAACCGCCACTTGGCGGTTTTTTTACCTTCTATATAAGCCAAACCTTGCAATTTGCTGTGCCGAGTGTGCCAGAATGGCTTCTCTATTTTGTTTTTGAATGCATTGTTGGCGCTTTCGCCTGTGACAAAACGCGATCCGTGTCGATCATGGTCTGAAAAAGTCATGCTTTGAAAGCAAATCCCTTATCCCTGAAAAGGCTCAGACAGACGTCCACTACTTTCGGGTCAAAACGAATTCCGCGTTGCCTGGCGATCTCTTCCAATGCTGCCTCAATACCCATGGCGGGTCGATAGGGTCGATGCGAGGACATCGCCTCGACCACGTCCGCCACACTGAGAATGCGTACTTCAAACATAATAGCATCACCTTTGAGTCCTTGGGGATAGCCCGAGCCATCGAGGCGCTCATGGTGCTGCAACACGATCTGTGCGATTGGCCAGATGAAATTGATGTCTTTCAAAATGTCATATCCAGCTTGTGCATGGGTTTTGATGAACTGAAACTCTATGTCACTAAGTAGCCCAGGTTTACTCAGTATCTCCGCCGGAATTTTGATTTTCCCTAAATCATGTACGATGCCCGCGAGATGGATGGCATGGACTTGTTCATCGGGTAAGCCAATTTGTCTCGCAATCGCTGTAGCCAGGTCGGCCACTCTAATTTGGTGGCCGGCGGTATAAGGGTCACGCAGCTCAACGATGCCGGCAATCGCACGCACCGTATCTTCAAGGCTGTCTTGCAGTTGCGCCAGATAATGCTGGCTTTGCTCCAGAGCCAGATCGCGTTCGTGGCGAGTATGCAGGGTGCGCACGCCAAACGCCAGATCGCCAGCCATTTCTTCCAGCAGATCGACTTCGTCTTGGCTGAACGCATTCACTTCATCTGCATACACTGCAAGGATACCAAACACCTTGCCGTCACCTTCAGCGAGCGGCAACGCAATGTTTGCTGCATAACCACGTTGCAGTGACGCATCGCGCCATGGCAGAAGGAGCGGATCATTGGCGATATCCTGACACAACTGCGTCGTTCCGATGCGGATGGCGCGCCCGCTTGGCCCCATGCCGCGTTCGCTGTCTGCCCAAGTTAGACGGACGTCATCCAGATAGCCTTCGTCATAGCCGGCATGTGCAATCATCTTGATTGTTTTGTCCGCATCCTGTTGCGCATAGCCCACCCAAGCCATCTGGTAACCGCGCTGCTCGACGATCGCCTGACAGATCGACTGCAACAGTTCGTTCTCGTCAGCGGCATAGACCAATTGGCGGTTTACCGCGCTCACGGTGGCAAGGGCACGGTTGGCATGGTTGAGCGCGATTTCCGCGTGCTTGCGGTCGGTGATGTCATGGTTGATGGTGACTGCGCCGCGAATGCTCCCGTCACTCTTGTGAAGCGGCACGGCAGAATCGAGGATTATCTTGCGCGTGCCATCGAAACACTCAATCTCAATTTCCTCTTCAATGGATGTTTCTCCCTTCTCGATAGCCCGAGCACCCGCCCATTCATGGGACCCTATCGGTTTCCCGTTGTCGAGCCTCCAGCCTTTGTATTCGCCGAGATGCTCTATACCAACATAACGTACTCCAGCCCAGATTTGCTTTGCTTCATCGTTGCTGAAGACAATTCTTCCTTCTCCGTCAATAACCCAGAGTCCCACAGGCAAGATTTTCATGGTCGCCTGCAATAAAGCTTCGCTCTCCCGCAGTGCTGTCTCTGCCTTGTTTCTTTCGGTTACATCACGCGCGGCAGCAAACACGCCCAGCACCTCACCCGCCTCATTGCGATAGACAGTGGCGTTATACAGCACGTCGGTAACATGGCCGTCGCGGTGGCGCAAAGCCAGCGAGTAATCAGTAATGGCACCATTCAGGAATACTTGTTGATAACCCTCGCGCGCCCTTTCCGGCATGGTGAAGTAATCGGAGAAGTCCGTCCCTATCAGTTCGGAACGGTTCTTGCCGGTGACTGCCTCGGTAGCTTGATTGACGTCGGTTATTTTTCCTTCCGTGCTGATAGTCACCAGCGGATCCAAACTCGCTTCGATCAAACTACGGGTGTAGGCAACGGATTGCTTCAGTTGAGTTTCCAACTCCTTGCGCTCGGTGATGTCCTTGATTACACCGTCATAAGACAGCAACTTACCGGAAGCGTCTTTGAACAGAATGGTCGTGTCGCTCACCCAGCGGGTCTCTCCATCCTTCCGGATGATGCGATATTCCATCGGTGGAACATCCTTCCCCGTTAGAATCTGTCCCACTTGCTTCGTGACCAATTCACGATCCTCCTGAGCAACCATCTGTATCCACAGGTTGGGATTGGCGACAAATTCTTCAGGTTTGTACCCAGTCACCACAACGCTACCCTGGCTTTGCGTGGTTTCCGCGGCATGTCCGTTCTCGATGCGCACCGTATATTGATAATCCGTAAGTCCCTCAGTGATGCGCCTGTAGCGTGCTTCGCTTTCCTGCAGCGCCATCTCTGCCGCTTTGCGTGCGCGTGCTCCCTGCTCCGCATACAACGCTCGCTGAACGGCCGAAGCAAGCCGTGCAAGCCGGTCTTTCAGCACGTAATCCCTGGCTCCTGCATGGATCAGATCAACTGCCTCAATGTCGGTAAGCGCGCCGGTGACCATTACCACCGGCACATCAGAATGGTTGCGCTGCACTATTTCCAGAGCGTCCATCCCGTTGAAGGTGGGCAGTTTGTAGTCTGAAAGGACGATGTCAGGGCGGAATTCTTCGAGTGCCCTGATGAATGCATCCCGCGTTTCCACACGTTTCGAAGTGAAAGCAATACCGGCCTTGCGCAGTTCATGCTCCGCCAATTCAGCGTCGCTGAGCGTATCTTCCAGCATCAAGACACGCAGCTCCCGATTCATGGCCATCTGCTCCATAATTACTTCGAGATCGAAGGGGGGCGGTTCACCAGCAGCCAGTAAAGGCCCAGTTCGGACACCGTCTTGGCAAAGTCGTCGAACTCCACCGGCTTGGTTATGTAGCTGT